>JAGDZK010000001.1:0-100668 GCA_049115935.1 Bermanella sp.
CATCGTCAAGCTTTAAATATAAAAGCCCTGTTGCTAACGCAACAGGGCTTTTTTTATGCCTGAAATTTACCCTGAACGAAAAGCGCAATACAAATCCTACGAACCCGCGGGTGAAAAAAATCACCTACAGGCGCAAATAGTTAATTTGCAGTTAAACGGAACTGACTGAGCAGCAAATGCTCGGTTTAGGGTTGTTGGAGCAATAGATATCAAAACGAGTGTGGTCTTGTTGCTTGTTTTGTTTCAGTATGGCTTGGCTTTCTAAAAAAACAGGGCCTTTGAATACCACATCCAATTGAATTGCCTGATCGGCATTGTCGATACTTTCTAATGTACCCGAAGCTTGAATGCCTTCCGCCACAATGCCAAAGCCATGTGCTATATCTCGCTTCAAACCAAATAGCTTGGCTAAAGTGGCTGACATGTGAATAGGGTTGTAATCCCCCGAAATTTTAGCGTACTTTTTTCCTCTATTTTTAGGCACTAACCATTGAGTTATTTCTTCTGCGTTATCTAAACTGATTAACTCAAAACTTGTTTGAGTACTTGGGTTTTCTTTACCGCCAAATTTACCCGCCATAAAGTAGGTGCTCACTTCTTCCCATACTTTTTTACCTTCAACAATGACATGAGTACTGAAATCAAACTCCAGCCCTTTGGGTAATAAACGAAACGCTCCCATTTCACTGTGAATATCCATAACTTGAGTATTTTCAATTTTACTGTATTGAGTAATGCGATTTTTAAGGTGAACAGCCCCTAGTAACCCAAATGGAAATAACTTATTTGTGAGCATGTTCATGTGAAGGCCACCAGCCAAAACATGAGGATACAAAATAGGTAGGTAGTCTGTTTGTGTTAGGCCTAATACCTTGTGGTAATCTTTTAGTGCGGCAGGTTCTGCCTGCGCATTAAGCCAGCTGCCGCGTATGTCAGGTAAGCCTTGCTCTTGATTGAAGCCTTTTCGTGGTAGAAATAAGGCTTTTAACATGGCGCTCGCAATGCCAGGTTTTTTGTCGAAACTCAATTGAACAGCTGTCATGGTCTATCTCATTTATTATTAATTCAGCGATACTAGCATCTTTTGCAGCTTGAGAAATAAAGTGATTATGGTCTTGCTGTTAAACTTCGTGGGCCCAGTATTTTGGTGTGTTGCTAAATCTGTCTATGGTCAGTCTTTTTTAAGACTATGTTCTTGCAGCTGATAGCCAACCCTTAGATAATGATTCGCTTATTAAAGAGGTGACCGTGACAAAATATCTAATTAAATTCTCTGTGCCGACGATATTACTTATTGGCTTGGTGCTGTCTTATGGGCTGCCAAGCTTCAATGAAAGTGACTTTTATGTGCCCAAAGGCAAGGTTACATTAATAAATCAAAATCCGGTATTTGAGCGCTTTGATGTTGGCGCTCAGTCCGCTGATAGTATGCATAGCATGACTGCTGTTACCTTAGATAATGGCGACTTATTGGCCGCTTGGTATGGCGGTACAAGGGAAGGCCATACAGATGTAGAAATATATAGTTCTGTATTTGATGTGCAGGCTAAAACTTGGTCCGAGCCGCAAAGCATTCTTACTCGCTATCAAGCATCCGATGATTTGAATCGCTATATTAAAAAAGTGGGTAATCCTGTTTTATATCGCCACCCAAGTGGGGTGACAGTATTATTTTATGTTTCAGTATCTATGGCAGGTTGGGCCACCAGTCAGCTTAATATGAGTTTGTCTCACGACGACGGTCAGACTTGGCATCCGTCTAAGCGGTTAGTGTTAACGCCTTTCTTGAATATCAGTACACTCATTAAGAATGATGTGATCACCTATGCTGATGGCTCGATTGGCATCACGGCTTATCACGAGCTTGTAGGCGCATTCTCACATCTTGTTCGTGTGGATTTAAACGCTAACGTCATTGATAGTTACAGAATCACCAGTGGCGATCATACGATTCAACCAAGCATGGTGATATATGATGATAAAACCGCCGTTAGTATGATGCGGGATATGAGTCATGATACTGAAAAGGTACAGCGCGCGGTAACGTTGGACGCCGGTGTGTCATGGAGTGAGTACCAATCTACAGGAGTTGATAACCCCAACTCTGCGGTATTTGCTTTTGTTGACGAAAATCAGCGAAGCTGGATGGTTTTTAATGATAAAACCCGTGAAACAGAAATCACTCGGAATAATTTAGCCTTAGCGGTTTCAGATGATCAGGGTCAAACATGGCAAACTAAATTGTATTTCGAAAACCCTGAACAACTTAACACGGATGAAGGTCGCTATGCTTACCCATGGGTAACAAAATCAGGAGATGACTTTCATATATTTTATACATGGAATCGAAAAATGTTTAAACATGTACATGTCAATCAGGCTTGGCTGGAGTCATTGCTATGACAACATTATTTTCAGTCTTTGCATGCTCAATATTTTTTATGGCGTTATTTTTTAGTGTGTTTCAAGTTAAGCGTTGGGGGCGATATTGGCCTTTAGCATATGCAATCGTGGCTATTTTACTTGTTTTACCATTAGATCACTGGTTATTAATTGAATTTGTTCGTGGTTATATATCTGATTTGAGTTTATCAACTGTTTTAATCTGCTCTATGTATCTTTGGCGTGTTGTTCGCCCTGAATCAAAAGGTATTGATATTTCGCTTAAGTGGGCAGTGGTTATTGTTAGCTGCATTTTATTTCCCATGAGTTTAGGTTTAACACAGTTTGACCCTTTTACACTGGGTTATGCTAGTAACCCTTTATACGTGTATTTTTTGTTAAGCCTTTGTGTGATTGCTTTATTTGCTTGGATGAAAGGGCTATCCCAAATTGCTGTGGTCATTTCATTGGCGGTTTTAGCAAATGGTCTTCAAGTTTATGAAAGCCAGAATCTTTGGGTCTATTTGCTGGATCCAATAGCCCTTGTTATATGTGCTGTAAGCTTGCTTTCTCATGGCTTAATTAAGGTCGTTCATCGTTTTAAAATGAAAGGTGCAGTAAATGTTTAATCAACTACATAAAATTGAAAAAACTGTTTATCCATTAATATTGCTAATGCTGGTGATTGGCAGCTATTTTGCGATGACGGACCCTGAATTCTTTACAGGTGTATTGGCAAAAGAAGATGGTCCAATTGAATGGTTAACCGTCATCGGTCTGTTGTTATCTTTTACGGTGTGTATTTACCGTGTATTTACCCTGCGTAAAGATAAGAATGCGGCTTTTATTGCGGTGTGGGCTTTTCTAGCACTAGTTTGCTTTTTTGGTGCAGGTGAAGAAATTTCATGGGGCCAACGTCTTTTTAATGTTGAAAGCTCTGAGTGGTTTAAACAAAATAATGCACAGCAAGAAACCAATCTTCATAACCTTGTGGTTGAAGGTAAGAAAGTTAATAAAATTATCTTTAGTGCACTATTAGGTTTATCTCTATTAACGTATTTATTAGTGTTTACGTTTGCTTACCGTCGTTTTAATGGTTTTAAACGCTTTTGCGATTATATGGGGGTTCCAATTGCGCACTATCATCAGGTTGTTGCTTGGTTTACAGTGGCGATCGTTGCAGAAGTCGTTATTAAAGATGTATCACGCTCCAGTGAGTTATTTGAGAGTGCGGCTGTATTTGTATTTTTATTGAATATTGCTCTGCCGTTTAATCAGTCATTATTTAATAAAAAAGTCTCTTAAACTTGCTACTATAATTACCTTAAAAGCCGCATAGCGGCTTTTTTTATGCCTGTTGCTCTAGCGCTTTTGAATTGAAAGCTTTAAAAAATCGATTCTAAGTGCTCGGGTTGCATCCTGTTTACATCAAATGTCACACTAACCTTATAGTTTTACCCAAAGGGTAAACAGCTTGATTCTATTTGGGCGGTAACTGCCAATGTTAGCCATAGAGGTTTTAGCTGAGTGATATTCGGTTTTTTAATGGGCACAGATAGTGCAGGTATGTGTTACTGATACCGCTAAATAACCTATAGTGAAATACATTAAGGCCATAATAGAGTTGTGTGGCCAATTATGATCAGTAAAAGGAGATAATCCATGCGAATGCCAGACGTAACAGAGCCATTTGATTTGGTTTTGTTTGGGGCCTCAGGGGATTTAGCCCTGCGTAAACTGATACCGGCTTTATATTATCTTCACCTTGATGGGCGCTTACACGAAGAAGGGCGCATTTGGGCTGTTACCCGCAGTACCACTAACCTTGAGTCCTATTTAGAGCATATCAAGCAGGCGGCGCACCAGTACGGTACAGAAATTGACTCTAAAGTATGGCAAAGTTTTATTCGTCGGATTCGCCATATAGGGATGGATTTAGATAAAACGTCTGGCTACGCCAAGCTGGCTAAAAAATTACAAGGTGCTAATCAGCGCTGTGTATTTTATTGTGCCGTACATTCTCGTTTGTATCCTGAAATATCCGAACAGTTATTCGCTCAGAATATTATTAATGAGCACAGCATTATTGTTTTAGAAAAACCCATCGGCAGTGATTATCAAAGTGGTCAGGCCATTAATAGGCGTGTAGCTGAGTTTTTTGGTGAATCACAAATTTATCGAATTGATCATTACTTGGGTAAAGAGACAGTACAAAACTTATTGGCATTACGCTTTGCCAATTCTATTTTTGAGCACCAATGGAATCAACGTTACATTGACCACGTACAAATCACCATTTCAGAAACAGTCGGTGTTGAGCAGCGCGCCGGCTTTTATGAAGGCACAGGTGCTCTGCGCGACATGTTGCAAAACCATTTGCTTCAATTACTTTGTATGACAGCCATGGAGCCACCTTCGAGTATGGCCCCTGAAAGCGTGCGTGATGAAAAAGTAAAAGTGATAAAAGCTTTAAAGCCCATTGTTGGCGATGACTTACTCGATAAAGTTGTGCGGGGTCAATACGAAGCTGGTTTAATTCAAACTAAAGATGGTAATGAGATGGTGCCCCGTTATCGTGATGAGCCTGGTGTCAGTCATGATTCATACACAGATACATTTGTGGCGGTAAAAGCAGAAATCGATAATTGGCGCTGGGCTGGGGTACCGTTTTATTTACGCACAGGTAAACGTTTGGCTGAAAGATCTTGTGAAATAGTGGTTCAATTTAAAGAAGTGCCTCATAGTTTATTTGAGATGCAAAACAAAAAAACCATGGCAAATAAACTGGTATTTCGTTTGCAGCCAGATGAGGGTGTGCGCTTACAGATGTGTGAAAAGCGCATTGGTAACCACATGCAAGTACGACCAATGACATTAAGCTTGAATAATGCAGGTCAAAAAAAACGTGTACCAGATGCCTATGAACGTTTATTAGCAGATGCAATAAACGGCAATGCCACTTTGTTTTTACGTGAAGATGAATTAATGAGTGCATGGCAGTGGGCTGACCCCATTCTTCAATTCTGGCAGCAAGCTGATCAGCGCCCTGAGCCGTATGGCTCTGGAAGTTGGGGGCCAGCGGCATCAACCTTGTTATTAGCAAAAGACGGACGCTTATGGCAGGAGAATAATTAATGATGCTGATCAATGAATTCTCAACTTCCGCATTATGTGAAGAGGCGCTACTTGTTGAGTTAACGGGTGAGATCTCAACTACATTGTCGAAAAAGCACACCGTTAGCTTAGCGTTAGCGGGTGGGAATACACCAAAAGGCCTGTATAAAAAGCTGAGTTATGCACCACTAGATTGGGAAAATATAGCGGTTACATTAACGGATGAGCGTTGGGTAGATGTTGCAAATGATGCGAGTAATGAAAAAATGCTGAAACAGACATTGTTTCAATATAAAGCAAAAATGGCGCAATTTTTAGGGCTAAAAACGGAGGAAGAAACACCGTTACTGGGTCAGCCGCATATAAATGCATTATTAAAAGAGAACTATCCCACGTTAGATTTTATTGTATTAGGTATGGGTGATGACGGCCACTTTGCTTCTATTTTTCCTGCAATGGATAACACTCAAGCCTTATTAGATTTAAAAGGCTCTGATTTATGCTTACCTGCACTGCCGTTAGATAAACCCGCAAGAATGAGTTTAACTTTACCGTATTTGCTTACAGCGAAACGGATTTTTTTATTCATAACAGGGGGCGATAAAAAAGAAATTATTCAGCAGCAATTAGATGTTAGTGCATCACCGGTCTTGCCAATTTACAGTTTACTGCATCAAACCCTTTGCCCTGTCACAATCTATTGGAGTGAAACATGATCCATAAAATTGTCGAGCAAGTGACAAATAATATTGAAAAACGAAGTCAGGAAACACGTCATCAATATTTAAATTTAATGGCCAGTATGGCTCAAGAGAAACCAACTCGTGGCCAACTAGGTTGTACTAATCTAGCCCATGTTATGGCTTCACAAACTCATGATGAAAAGCTCATTATGAAAGATACCGTCTCTGGGTTAAATGTGGGTATTGTTACCGCTTATAACGATATGCTCAGCGCCCATCAGCCCTATTACCGTTATCCTGAGATGATTAAACAGCATTTATACAGCCATGGCTTATCTGCTCAAGTGGCCGGTGGTGTTCCTGCCATGTGTGATGGCGTCACCCAAGGCTATGCAGGAATGGAGTTATCATTATTCAGTCGTGACACCATTGCGTTATCCACTGCGGTTGCTCTTTCTCATCAAAGTTTCGATAGCATGGTGTTGCTGGGTATTTGCGACAAAATTGTACCTGGGTTATTAATGGGAGCCCTTAGGTTTGGGCACTTACCTGCCATATTTATTCCAGCAGGCCCAATGGCAACAGGCATTAGTAATTCTGAAAAAGCACAGGTTCGCCAACAACATGTAGAAGGTAAAGTTGGTGATAAAGAGCTACTAGAAAGTGAAGTGGCTGCTTACCATAGTCCTGGGACCTGTACGTTTTATGGTACGGCTAATTCCAATCAAATGTTGTTAGAAGCCATGGGGTTAATGTTACCAGGCAGTGCTTTTGAACAGCCTACATCTAATGTGCGAGAAGAATTTAATCAACAAGCCTGTGAGCAAATTGCCAGTAACACCCAGTTAAGTATGCTTAAACAAAATAAGGCCATTCAACTTGGACATATGGTGAATGCTAAGTCATTAGTCAATGCCATTGTTGCATTACTGGCAACGGGTGGTTCGAGTAATTTAACCATTCATTGGATCGCCATCGCAAAAGCCGCAGGCTACATTCTGACGTGGCAAGACATGCACGATCTTTCACAAGTGGTTCCGATGATTTGCAAAGTGTACCCAAACGGCAAAGCTGACATTAATGCGTTTCACTTAGTGGGTGGCACGGCGTTTGTTTTTAATGAGCTATTAAATGCAGGTTTAATGCACGGAGACGTGTTAACGATTACGCAAAAAACATTCTCACAGGATATTTTGCATAGCATGCGTCATTGGCAAAATCATTACGCTAAAACCCTTAAAGAAAAAATGCGTGATGAAATACTGGCAACTTATAGTGAGCCCTTTGATGACAAGGGCGGCTTAACCTTATTAAAAGGTAACTTAGGTCAAGCAATCGTAAAAGTATCTGCCGTTCAACATGAGCATCGCGTGATTAAAGCACAGGCAAAAGTATTTTATGATCAACTGGATGTGATCACCGCATTTACTAATGGTGAGCTTAACCATGATGTGGTGGTGGTGTTAAAAGGGCAGGGCCCAAAAGCCAACGGCATGCCTGAACTGCATAAATTAATGCCGGTGCTTGGTAGCTTGCAAGATCACGGTTTTAAGGTTGCATTGTTAACGGACGGTCGTTTATCCGGTGCGTCGGGTAAGGTATTAAGTGCCATTCATTGTGTGCCAGAGGCGGCGGCTAAAGGCATGATTAGCCGCATAGCAGATGGCGATGTTATTCACATTGATGCAGTAACCGGTGAGTTAAATGTGCTTGATGTTAATTTAGATGAACGCGATAGCGAGTTTTCACCGCCTCTTCAAAAAGGAGTGGGCCGCGAGTTATTTAGTGTGTTCCGCAAGCATGTGACCGCTGCGGATGTGGGTGCCATTAGTATTGACTGGGAGGAATAAAACATGTCGTTTGAACAATGGTTAACACAAAGTAAACCGGTTATTCCTGTGATCGTAATCGATGAGTTATCTCAAGCGGTTCCTTTGGCTCAAGCGCTCGTTGCAGGAGGCGTTCGTTTATTAGAGGTGACCATGCGTACACCTGTGGCACTGGCAGCAATAGAAAAGATAGCCAAAGACGTGCCAGATGCCATTATTGGTGTGGGCACGGTAACCAAAGCAGAGCATATACAGCAGGCCTATGATGCAGGGGCTCAGTTTGCGTTAAGCCCTGGTATCAGTGAAAAGCTGGTGTTGAAGTCTCAAGATCTTGCACTGCCTTTTATGCCGGGTGTAATGACGCCGTCGGACATTATTGCGGGCATTAAATTTGGTTTACAGGATTTCAAGTTTTACCCAGCCGAACAAGCCGGAGGTGTGAATATGTTAAAAGCATTTGCAGGGCCGTTTGATAAGGTTCGGTTTTGCCCAACCGGTGGTATTGCAGAACATAATTTTAAAAACTACCTCGCCCTTAATAATGTAATGGCGGTGGGCGGTTCTTGGTTGTGCCCTCGCAACCTGCTACAAACGGGCGATTGGTCAGCCATAGAAACCTTAGCCAAACAATGCTGATTTAAGCTTACCAAGCTTCTTTCCTCATGGTTTTGTCTACACTAAAATCATGAAATGGAACGTTTTAAACATATCGTTAGTGGCCGTTGTGACTGGGCTTGGGTCAATGGCCTATGGCTTTGAGCAAAATAGATTGCTTCAAGTCAATATTAGCCATCAGCAAGATACCGCAAGGGCATTCAGTGGCGTGGATGGCCTAAAGGTACAACGCTTAGAGACCAAACTTAGTATGCCGTTGTTGGTACTAGGTACCTATGCAGGTGATTGGTTGTCGGCTTTTGAGTTTTCGGAAAATCGTTTTTTATTGTCTGGTGCGCAATCGGGTAAAAGGCGTTTATATCGTTTCTCTGTTCCATTTGAATATGAAGCGATTTCTTCTGGTCGCTGGCAGCACTTTTGGCGTTTTGCGCCTTCTTATTATTCAGATGAATCCCTTATTGATCAAAGTCGTTATGTAAATGAATACGCTTGGCTTGGTAAATATCAAGTAAACCGAAAGGTGAAATGGGTGGTTGGTTTACGTCAAGACACTCGCTTTGGTGTGACAACACGTTATCCAGTATTGGGCTTAGAAGCACAGCCCAATAGCAAGATGTACCATCATTGGGTCTTCCCTGATGTTTATTCTCAGCTCTCATTACCAAATGGCAATAGTATTCGTGCATTTATGCAGCCAAGTGGTGGTAATTGGCGCTACTTACAAACCGACGGGACAGAAGCCTCACTTGGCATGATGGACTGGAATGTGGGTTTCGCTTTGTTCAAACCCATTAAGCATCCACTGCAATTAAAGTTCGAAGTAGGCCTTAACATGAATGGAGAAGGCACCATAGCGGGAGTTGATGGCGACCTTGATGATGGCTATTTCTTTTTAATATCACTGCAAAGCCAGTTACCTGACTAGTTAGCCGCTTGTGGCTTTATGATGCTTGTGTTCTATGACACAATCGCTTTTTTTATTGATAGTGATACTTGTATGTCTTTTTTGAAAAATCACTGGGAAATCCCGCTATTTATTCTTGTCTCGTTATTTTTTTATGCCGTGCCACAAGTTGATTTATGGGTGACTCATTTATTTTGGCAACCAGATGTTGGGTTTGCTCTCAATGAAAACCCGTTAGTGCAATTTGTTTATGTGGTGTTTCGATATATGCCGCATTTCTTAGTGCCCGCATTGTTGTTACTTGTGATGTTGCCATGGCTTAAAAAATCGTTACTGCCAAGTCGTAAATACACAGGTTTTCTCTTATTAGTATTATTGATTGGCCCTGGGATTATTGTGCACCCTATCTTAAAAGATAATTGGGATCGCCCACGTCCAAGAGACGTTCAGCAGTTTGGTGGTCAGTTGGAATTTAAACCTGCTTTTGTAATTTCAGATCAGGCCGGTAAAAACCAAAGCTTTGCCAGTGGCCATGGGGCCATGGGGTTCTTTTTTATGGCATTTGCTTGGGTGTTCCGTCAGCGTCGCTATTTAGTGGCTGGCTTAGTCATTGGCTCATTGGTGAGCTTAGGGCGTATTGTGCAAGGAGGGCATTTCTTAAGTGATGTTGTCACGGCTGGGTTTATCGTGTACTTCACTAGCCAAGTCTTTGCTCACTATCTGTTGGGGTACAGTAAAATTAAGCCTGAAGTCAGCAAACCTATCTGATTTACCGATAAATAAGTGCAAATAATTGCACTATATTATCAACTAATTTGTTTTATGCTTGTTTCAACTTTTAGAGAGTTATCTTTAACTTGGAGCAAGTCATGAGCACATTATTACAAATTAATACCGGCATCTTCGGCGAACATTCTCACTCTACTGTTCTAGCACAGCAATTTGCTGCTAAGTATCTAGCGCAGCACGCTGATTCTGAGTTAGTGGTGAGAGACTTGATCTCACAACCAATTCCTCATTTAGATGCCACTATCATTGGCGCATTTGCCAGCGAAGAAGCGGCGCGTACCCCAGAACAACAAGCGATATTAGACTTTAGCCAAGGGCTTATTGATGAATTAGCCAAAGCTGATGCTGTAGTGCTGGGTTTACCTATGTATAACTTTAGCGTGCCAAGTCAATTAAAAGCATACATGGATCAAATCGCCCGTGCTGGTGTAACCTTCAAATATACCGAAACTGGCCCTATAGGTTTATTAAATGATAAACCCGTATATGTGGTAGCAGCTCGTGGTGGTATCCATGAAGGTCAGCCAAGTGATAGTCAAACCGCATTTGTGAAAACCTTCTTTGCGTTTATTGGCCTGAGTAACGTGCAGTTTATCTACGCTGAAGGCTTAAACATGGGTGAAGATGCAAAGCAAAAAGCGTATGACCATGCTGAAAAAAATATCGCCGCTATAACCGCTTAATACTGTGGTAAACCTTGAGATAGAACAGTAAATTATGCTGTTCTATTTTTGTGTAAGTGAATGCTTATTCGCTTACACTTCGTAACTTTTCTCACACCTAATAGCTACAAATCTCACTACATATTGCACTCTTTCACGGTTAATCTGATAACAGGTTCACAGCGAGGGACTTAATTATGTTACGTCCTGTAGATATTCATAAAAGCTATTTAAAACACTTAAACGACTTTGCTAAAGAGCATGTTGTGACAATCAGCGAAGACATCTGCAACGAGCATGGTGCTGTCATCATCACCAAGGGTCGTCAGCTGGATGAACAGCTTTCTGAGAAAATTTCTAATCACAATCTAAAAGTGCCTTTAGAGCAGTGCATTAAGTTGAATCGCCGCTTTGATGGTTCCGCTTTGTTTCTTGGTTATGAACAAGTCTTTAAAAACTACCCTGACATCAATTTATTTCATGAGCGTTGGAGCTTACAGCAACCACTTAAAAGTGCGTGTCGTTTTTATCACGAGTTTCCATTGGTGGTGCAAAAAATAACGATTCTCAAAAGTGCTATGCCCCGTTTATTTAAGCAGGCGATTTACAGTGCTTATATAAGTTTGGCGATCGCCAAGCAATTAGGTGCACCTGAAGAAGAATGTAGTGCGGCCTTTTTAGCAGGCTTAGTACATGACATTGGGATTTTGCATTTAGATGAAAGCTTGGTGACCACCAAAGGCGAATATTCTCCTGAGCAATGGCAAGCCATGCAGCGTCATACGTTAATTGGCCATGATATTCTAAAATCAATTGAGCATATGCCCAATGTGATTGCAAAGGCGGTATTAGAACATCACGAACGTGTGGATGGTTCAGGTTATCCGTTTTCTAAAAAAGGATTAGAGCTTTCAGTGATGGGGCAAATTGTCGGCATGGCAGATACCTGTATTGCACTGTATCGTCGAGAGCTGGCGGGCAAAAATTTAGGTATTGATTCGTTGTTGCCTATTTTGCAATTAAATCCGGATATGTATTGTCGTAAAGTGTTCCATGCAACGGTGACATTGATTAATGATATTCAATGGCCAACTAAGCGCACCTATAGCGATGACAAAATGCCGGAGCTCATGAGTCGATTGAAACTTGAAAACGAGTGGATCCATCATGATTACAGCGTGTTATATGGCTTGGTGACCAGTGTGCGTCCTCATCTTGAGGAGTCAAAACGCAGTGCCATGTTGACCAATATGGCGCAACGCATTCATCAATGTTTAGTGGGTTCTGGTATTTTGCAAAAAGAACATAATGAATGGATGCTTAATAGTTTTGTTTCTCACAACTCAGAAGACTTTATTGCCATTGAGCGCTTAGAGGTTATGTACGGTGAAATTAAATGGCAGATGAAACAACTTAAAAAACTTTTATTTCTTCTATGGAAGAGCCAGCATCTAAAACACCCAGAGCTCGATGTATTGGTTAAAAAAGGCTTATTACAAATTGAGCAATATCATAAACATCATACTCAACCAGAGCTGCACTAGAGGTGTGAAGCCTGAAGTGTAGCTGTTAAACTAGGGTCATTTATTTCGTATTGGACTGCACGAATGGCCCTACAATTTCAAATCGTTCCGGTAACGCCCTTTGAGCAAAATTGCTCTATTTTATGGTGTGATGAAACCATGGAAGCCGTGGTTGTCGACCCTGGTGGTGATCAACATAAAATCGAAGCGGCGGTTAAATCCCTTGGCGTTAAATTAACCGCTATCTGGTTAACCCACTGCCATATCGATCATGCCGGTGCCACGGCTGATGTGGCGGATGCGCACACCATTCCTATTATAGGCCCACACAAAGAAGAGCAGTTCTGGATTGACATGCTGCCTCAGCAAAGCGCCATGTTTGGTTTTCCTCAAGTGAAAAGTTTTAGCCCAGATACATGGCTGGTTCAAGGTGATAGCGTCACAGTAGGAAATGAAACTTTATCGGTTAAACATTGCCCTGGCCACACCCCAGGGCACGTGGTGTTTTATAGCGATGCAGCACAATTAGTGGTGGTGGGCGATGTGTTATTCAATGGTGGGATTGGTCGTACTGACTTTCCCAAAGGGGATCATCAAACCTTATTAAAT
The DNA here is from genome assembly GCA_049115935.1 of Bermanella sp. Lineage (GTDB taxonomy): Bacteria > Pseudomonadota > Gammaproteobacteria > Pseudomonadales > Oceanobacteraceae > Bermanella. The sequence goes on from JAGDZK010000001.1 coordinate 13,111, forward strand.
GCCATAAAAGATCAGTTGTTCACCTTACCTGATGAAACCCGATTTATCCCAGGTCATGGCCCAATGAGCACCATAGGGCATGAAAAAAAGACCAATCCGTTTGTAAATATGTATGGCTAATAACAGGCTTGTGTAAAAAAGCCCCAGCAGGCAAAAACCTGTGGGGCGAAGGGACTATGGTGTCTTGCTATTAAATAAGAGGTAACTTAATTAATTGCTCAACAACATAAGCAGAGTAACCCAGCCGACTCAAAAGAAGTGTTAAGCGGGTGTAAAGTTTCATTATTATTTATCAGCGAATCAAGGAGTGGCCATGACAAAGCGTACGTTAAACGTCAATGATAGTTTGTATGAATACCTGTTAAAAACCTCTGGACGAGAGTCGGATGTATTAAAAGAGCTGGCGGCTGTCACGGCACAAGACCCCATGGCCAGAATGCAAATTGCACCGGAACAAGGCCAGTTCATGGGGCTATTGGTCAAGCTAATTGGTGCTCGAAACATTATTGAAGTAGGCACATTTACGGGTTATAGCTCAATCTGCATGGCGCAGAACATGATTCGACCAGCGCGCATGGTGTGTTGTGATCAAGATGAAAACTGGACCAACATCGCACAGCAGTATTGGAAAAAAGCAGGGGTTGAGGATATTTGTGAACTAACGCTGGCACCGGCTTTAGATACACTCACTTCTTTAATAAAAAGCGGCCAACAACGTACCTTTGATTTGGCCTTTATCGATGCCGACAAAGAAAATTATGATGCGTATTATGAGGCGTGCTTGAAATTAACTCGCCCAGGAGGCCTCATTTTAATTGATAATACTTTATGGGGTGGGCGTGTGGTTGATAGGCACAGCACTGATGTTGATACAAAATCAATCAGGGCACTGAATACAAAATTACAACAAGATGCTCGTATCGAATTAAGCCAGCTGCCTATCGCAGATGGTTTAACCTTGTGTTTAAAGAAATAATATTGAGTTTAATTCAACGCCGGCGGTGTCACAGGCAATAACTGCGAGCTGATGCCGCGCAGATTAATCCAAAGCATGTCTATTAATAATTGATTGAGTTGTTCGGCATTAAGTTCTGCATAAAACCCGTCAATTAATAACATGGCAATACCATGCACTTTTGCCCAGCAGCTGCGCGCAAGCAGTCTGGGCTCTTGCTGAATTAAATCCCCTCGCTCAACCCCAGTAGTGGCTTGCTGCAAAATTACATCAAACGCAGACATACTGGTTTTCATGACCTGAGTTTCGCCACAATCTCGTTTTATAGTGCCTCCAAACATGAGGCGATAATGCTGAGGGTGTTTTTGTGCAAACTCCACATAAGCTAACCCTAGAGCCATCAAAGCCATAAACGTATCATTTTGGTACTGGCTAGATGCCTCAAAACTGGTGTGGGCAAGTCGCTCAAAGCCTTGTTGAGCAAGCAAGCTTAATAGGTGATTTTTATCAGTAAAGTGGCGATAGGGGGCGGTTTGGCTGACCCCTAAATCACGAGCTACCGCCCGCAAGCTCAGTTTATCAACCCCTTCTTGTGCAATACGAGCAATGGCAGCGTCCATAAATGCGCTGGCCAAGTCCCCGTGATGATATTGTGATTTTTGTTCAGTCATGGGTGCATTATTCACCTTATTGTTGACACTGTAAACATCCGGACCTAGTATATGTTCACTGTAAACATAGGGCTAAATAGGACATTTTGCCCATTTGTACTTAAAGGTGATGTTATGAAATACATACAAGCTGTTTTAGGGGCGGTCGTTTTTTGTCTAGGGGTGGACGTATCTGGCGAGCCCGTAGCTATCAAGGTAGCACCCATTGAGTTTGCAAATCATGCTAAAACCATCGTTGCCAGTGGGGTGGTGAGACCCGTTTCAGAGCAAACGTTAAGTTTTAAAGTCCCAGGTATTGTGAAGCGAGTAACGGTTCAACAGGGGCAGTTAGTGAAAAAGGGCCAGCTATTGGCTGAATTAGAACCTGAAGAAATGAATGCTCAAGTGGCTAAAGCGCAAGCGGTTTTAACGGATGCAAAACGTCAGCTAGAGCGATTAACCGCCCTAGAGGGCAATAAACTCACCTCAGATGAGCGTATCCGCCAAGTAAAAACCACTGTTGAGGTGGCTCAGTCTGATTTACGCATTGCACGTTTTAATCAAAAATACGCCCAGATACACGCACCTGCTGATGGCCGAATCTTAAGTCGCCATATTGAAAGCAATGAATTGGTGGCAAGTGGCCAGCCTATTTATGTCTTTGCGGATGATCAACAAGGTTGGAGTGTCCACATGGCCGTGGCCGATGTGGATGTGGTTAAACTGAATATTGGCGATCATGCCGATATCCAATTGGATGCTTACCCTGGTGAGTTATTTACTGCCAGTATTCGTGAAATTGCAGGTCGAGCGCACCCTAGAACACAAACCTTTGAGGTCGATTTAACATTAAAAACTAAACAGCGTTTATATTCAGGGTTAATAGCGCACACTAAAATCACGCCCAGCGTGCAAACCCATGTGGCCAAGATTCCCATGAGTGCATTGATTCAGGCCCATGGCCATGACGCCACCCTTTATGTAATTAATGAACAAGGCAGTGCCCAACTAAAAACCATTAAACTCGCTTATGTCGATGCACATTTTGCGTATGTAAAAAGTGGATTAGCACAGGGTGAGAAAATTGTCATAGAAGGCGGCCCATTTATTAACAACGGCAAAGACATTGCCATTGTAAAAATATAGGAGCCCAATATGAAGCTGCCTGTATTAGCCATCGATAATCATCAAATGAGTTACCTGCTTGTTAGCATTTTAGTATTACTGGGTATTGTTTCTTATTTGACTATGCCTCGAGCAGAAGACCCGCAATTAGATTTTCCATCTGTATCCATTATTGTCGTGAACCCAGGGACAAATCCTGTGGATATGGAATCCCTAGTGGTGGATCCAATAGAGTCTGCGGTGAATGAACTGGAGGATATTAAAAAGATAAAAACCAATATCGAAGATGGTCTTGCACGCTTCGAAGTAGAATTTCTATACGGCTCAGATCCTGATGAAAAGTACGACGATGTATTAACGGCAGTCAATAATATTCGCACCACATTACCAAGCGGTATTGTGAAGTTAGATATTAAAAAAATATCACCCAGTGAAGTGGGGATTTTACAAATTGCGCTTACCTCACAAAATCATGATTTTGTGAGGTTACGTCGTGTCAGTGATGCCCTTGAAAATAAATTAGAGCGAATCTCGGGTGTTAAGCGCATTGATGTGGAAGCGTTACCGGATATGGAAGTTCAAATTCTATTAAAACCTGCCAAGCTACATGCCTTAGGCATTAGTTTGCAAACGGTTTATCAAGCGGTAAATAGCACATCGTTAAATATTCCTGGTGGCCATGTGCATGCAGGTGAGCGACGTTTTAGTGTGCTCACCAGTGGTGATTTCAAAAGCTTAAATGAAATTGAAAACACTGTGATTACCGCTATCGATGACCAGCCAATTTATTTAAGAAATATCGCATCGGTTGTGATACGAGAAGGCTTACCTAGCTATCGTGGTTTTTACCATGGCCAAGCAAGTGTCTTTTTGAGTGTGATACAACGTGGCGGTAGCAATATTTTTAATGTAAGTGATCAAGTGAAACAAACACTTGAAACTTATAAACAGGATTTAACGGACGACATTGAGCTGCACATTATTAATGATCAAAGCATCAGTGTAGAGCACCGTGTGGATGGTTTTTTTGCCAATCTTTTGCAAGGCTTGTTACTGGTAGCGGTGGCTTGTGTATTAGTGTTGGGTCGAGGCCCTAGTTTTGTTGTGGTGATGGCGATTCCGGTGTCGATTTTTATTGCCATTGGTTGGTTAGATTTAACAGGGTTTGCCTTGCAGCAGATGTCCATTGTGGGGCTGGTTATTGCGTTAGGTTTGCTGGTGGATAATGCTATTGTGGTGGTTGAAAACGTCATGCGTTTGCAACGTGAAGGTGCAACACCTGAGCAAGCAGCCAAGCAGGGCAGTTCACAAGTGGCGCTGGCCATTATTAGTGGAACCTTAACCACGGTTTTATCATTTGTACCCATGTTATTGATGCAAAATGGCTCGGGTATGTTTATTCGATCAATGCCTGTCACAGTTGTATTAACCTTGTTAGCGTCACTATTAATAGCTCTAGTATTAACGCCATTATTAAGTGCGCGTTTACGCTGTAAAGAATCCGGCCCAACTAAAATGCAATTACGATTAGATGCATTTAGTAATACTACTTATGCTCAAGCATTACAGTGGGCATTAAGTCGTCCTAAAAAAATCATTGCCATTGCTGTGGCGGTTTTTATTTTTGCTACTGCTTTGTTTCCGTTTATTGGTGTGAGTTTATTTCCCAAAGCAGAAAAACCTATGATATTGGTTAATCTAGAACTAGCAGAAGGGGCGAGTTTTACGCAAACCCAAACTCAAGCCAAAATAGTTGAAGCCATTTTACTTAAAAAAGAATTGGTAGAGGATGTTGTGGTGAATATTGGCCGTGGTAATCCTCGTATTTATTACAATGTGAGCCCTAACCGTCAGACCCCTAATTTTGCACAGTTATTTGTCAAACTCAAAGCCAGTGAGTTACCGATTGTTGAGCCATTTGTTGAGACGCTTCGCAGTGAATTAGCGTCACTTTCTGGTGTGCGGGTATTCATAAAAGAATTTAATCAAGGCCCCCCTGCAGAAGCGCCAATATCCATTCGAGTGATTGGCGATGATTGGTCTTCGATTAAACAAGGGGCCAACTTAGTTGAAGGGGTATTTACCCAGCATGAAGGCACCGTCAATGTAGAAAACCCCATTGGCAAACATAAGATTGATATCAAATTAGAAATTAATCGTGATAAAGCCGCCATGATGGGGTTGTCGGTGAATAGCATCGATCAAGCGATTCGAGCGGCGTTAGTGGGGTTGCCCATGGGAATATATAAAGATGATTTAGGGGATGAATTTACAATCACACTTAAATCATCGGATTCAGTTGAACCCGAGTTAAGTGCGTTCGATACTTTGCAATTACAAACCCCAAGTGGCCACATGGTGCCACTTAAACAACTTGCAAGTGTGCAGTTAGCTACCAGTATTCCCCGTTTTCAGCACCATAATATTCAGCGTATGGCTCGAGTAACATCGGATGTACGCGCTGGTTATAACGTGGCAGAAGTAACACAAGCGTTAACGGATCAATTAAATGACTTGGAATTATCCAAAGGCATTTCATTGTCTGTCGGTGGCGAGCAAGAGAATCGACAAGAATCATTTGGTGGCATGGCAAAAGCATTGATTATTGCCATGCTGGGTATCTTTGCGGTATTAGTGATGCAGTTTAAGTCATTCAAACAACCGCTCATTATTTTTAGTGCCATTCCTTTTGCGGCAACAGGCGCTTTCTTTGCTCTGTTTATTAGTGGTTATACGTTTTCGTTTACCGCCTTTGTGGGCCTTACATCGTTAGTGGGTATTGTGGTTAATAACGCCATTATTATTGTGGACTACGCAAACCAAAAACTAGCAGAAGGTGAAGCCATATTGGATGCTATCGTACAAAGTGCCAAGGTGCGTATGACGCCGATTTTATTAACCACCGTTACCACGATCGCTGGTTTACTGCCTTTAACATTAAGTGGCTCTAGCATGTGGTCGCCTATGGGTTGGGCCATTATTGGCGGGTTATTGGTATCCACATTGTTAAGTTTATTTGTGGTGCCTGTGCTTTATGTGTTGTTTACTTCACCACAAAATGAAACAACCATGGATTTGAAAAGCGCATAATGCTCTCAGAACGTGAAAAAATGCTGCAAGGTCAGTGGTTTAATCCGCTGGATCTTGAGCTTAGAAATCAACGTGAACAGGCCCGTTTAGCCTGTGCCAAATACAATGCCCACCCCAGTAAAGGCAATCTCAAGCACATCACGCGCCTGTTAAACCATAAGCCCCTGCAATTAGTAATTGAGCCGGGTTTTCAATGTGACTATGGCTTACAGATCAGCGTGGGTGACAATTTCTTTGCTAACTTTCAGTGTGTGCTACTAGACAGCGCCCCGATTACCATTGGCAATAATGTATTGCTGGGCCCTGGTGTGCATATTTATACCGTTGATCATCCCCGTGATGCAATTAAGCGCCGTGAAGGTTTATGCATTGCTCAGCCTGTGACCATCGGCCATGATGTGTGGATTGGGGCAGGGGCTAAAATCCTACCGGGTGTGTCCATTGGTGATGGTGCTATTATTGGCGCAAACGCCCTAGTAAAAAAAGATGTAGAGGCATTCTCCCGCATTTATTGAGTCGTAGCGCTAGCTAGTTCCTTGCATAAAACCGTCTACACTCAAGCTATGACTCGTGAAATCCTTAAACATAATCGTTTAATAATCTTTGTTGTCTCAGCCTTAGCTTATTATGTAGGCGGCTTGATCGGCTTAGAGCTAGCTATTCCTCCTGGGTTTGCGTCAGCGGTTTGGCCTGCTTCTGGGGTGGCCTTAGCATTGGTTATTTTACTCTCGTCTAAGTATGTCATTGCAGGGACATTTGCCGCTTCATTTGCCCTTAATCTTCAATTGGTCCTGGATGTTCATGGCTCGTTAACCGGGTTAAATATCGTGGTGCCTTTGTTTATTGCATTTGGTGCTGCTTTGCAATTAGTCGCTGGATATGTGTTGTTCCGGTTTTTTTTAGGGAAGAAAATAATTACGGACGTGGCTCGTAATATTATTCTTTTTTCTTTAGTTGTTGTTCCTTTTAGTTGTTTGGTATCAGCAAGTGTAGGTACCACAGCGCTAGCTACAAATAATGTCATCTCTCAAGATGCCATTGTTTTTTCTTGGTTTACGTGGTGGTTAGGGGATTCAATTGGGATATTTTTATTCACCCCTATGCTTATTGTCATGTTCGAAAAGAATAGCCATTTTAAGTTCTCTAGAAGATTGCAAGTTGTCATCCCTACCGCAGTTATTTTCACTTGTGTTTGTGTGTTGTTTTTTTGGTCTATTGATAATACTAATAAAAATATAGAGAGAAAATTTGATGTTAAAGCTAAAAGGTATACACAAAATATTGAAGAGCGATTAAATATATCGAGTAGTAAAGTGAAATCCTATCAAGCGTTTTTTCAGGGCAGTAATTACATATCATATAAAGAATTTGAAGCTTACTCTGAAGCGTTATTAGGTGATGAGAGTGCATTGCACGGGGTGGGGTGGACACAGGTTACCCTTGATAGTGAGCGAGAATTAATCGTCAAGTCACTAAGAGATCAAGGTTATGAAGATTTTGAGTTCAAGGTCCCAACCAGCACGGGTATGGTGAGCGTTAAAACAAAACAAGTATATTATCCAGTATTGTATATCTACCCTTATAACAATAATAAAAGAGCATTAGGTTTAGATTTGTCTGAATTGCCTGGAAGGTTAGACCTTCTAAAGAAAATAGCAGTTACCGGTAAAGGTCGAGTAACACCGCCGATTACTTTGGTTCAAGAAGAAGCGGACGAAAAATCATTTATTATTTACTTGCCGGTTTGGCAAAAATATCCAAAAGATGAAGTTCTAAGAGGGTATGTCAGTGGTGTTTATCGGGCTAGTGGAATATTGGGTGGTGTATTAAATGATGCTGAGAAAAATAATATAGGGGTATCTATAACAGATATAACAGATGAATTTAAACCTAAAAAATTGATCGAACGCAAGGTCGATTTGCATCCGTATATTAAATCAAAAACATATGATATTGAGTTTCAAGGGTCGAATTATAGAGTAAAATTCTCACCTAGTTCAGGGTATGAAGGCAATAAAAGTGATTGGATCAGTTGGGTTATTTTGATTTTTGGATTTCTAATCTCGGCCTTGCTACAGGCATTTATTTTGATGATGTCAGGCGCTATTGAGCATACTAATGAAGTTGTAAAAATGAGAACCAAACAATTAACAAAAGCCATTGAAAAAGCGGAGTCCGCAAGTAAAGCTAAATCGATGTTTCTAGCCAATATGAATCATGAATTAAGAACACCCTTAAATGCAATTATTGGTTTAGTGAATCTTTGTTTAAAAACAACGTTAACCGATAAACAAGCGGAATATCTATATCAAGCTAAACTGGCTACGCACACGTTAATGTCATTAATAAATCAATCTTTAGATTACGCAAAAATTGAATCGGGTAAGTTGGAATTAGAGAATTTAGAGTTTGATCTTTCTGCCATTATTAAAAAGATATATGCCGTATTTAATATGCAGGCTTTACAAAAGAATATTGAATTTAACTTGCATATTGATGGTGAGTTAAATAGATATTTCTTAGGGGATGCCTTAAGGGTTGAACAAGTTTTATTAAATATATGCAGCAATGCCATTAAGTTTACTGATGAAGGCTGCGTATCCTTGTCGCTTGCTTCGAAGGTGTTGGCTGATCATACACAACAGATCACCATTAAGATTAAAGATTCAGGTATTGGTATATCGAAAGAACAGCAAGCCCGTCTTTTTCAGTCATTTCAGCAAGCTGATAATACAACAACTCGAAAATATGGTGGAACCGGTCTGGGTTTAGCAATCACTAAACAGCTGGTTGAATTAATGAACGGCAGCATTGAAATGAATAGCAAAATTGGTAGTGGTTGCGAATTTGTTATCACTATCCCATTAAAGGCAAGTAACCAAACTATCATCTTTAATCATTCAACTATTACATCACATGAGCATGAACTAGAAGAAACGGAACGAGAGGGAAATAAAGAAAATAGTTTAGCTGCAGTAAATGTATTGCTGGTTGAAGATATTGAAATTAATCGCATGATCGCAACCGAGCTACTTGAAAATCATGGTGCCAATGTCACTCAGGCATTTGACGGACAGCAAGCCCTGGATGCATTACAAACAGGCGCTCACTTTGATGTTGTACTAATGGACATACAAATGCCCGTTATGGATGGTTTAGAAGCTACACGAGCCATACGTCTTATGCCTGAATTTGAAATTTTACCTGTTTTAGCCATGACAGCCAATGCCATGAACGAAGACATAGCCAATTGCAAAGAGGCTGGAATGGATGGACATATTCCCAAGCCAATAGATGAAAGCAATATGTTATCGACTATTCTAGCGGCATTGCCCCCTTCGGGCTCTTAAACGCGACCTAGGGCTTAAGCTAATTTTCTGCTATTATTGGCCCTTTATAGCCTGTATCAGGCATCAATATATTAGGCCTATTTATGAAACTATTGATTCGCAATCTTGCCCGCACAACGACTCAAGATGAAGTTAAATCCCTGTTTGAACCATTTGGTGCCGTTCAATCTTGCACGGTTGTTATGGACGCTCAAACGGGTCAGTCTAAAGGTTTTGGTTTTGTTGAAATGCCTAACCCAGGTGAAGCGAAAGCCGCCACCAAAAACCTCAATGGTATGGAAATCGCGGGTAATACCATCCGAGTTAAAAAAGCTGAAGATAAGTAGTTAGCATTAACAATACAAAGTGAGTTTATGAGCATTCAAGAAATCAGCGTTAGCAATAACCAAAAGAAAGTCATTCAAAAAGCATTAAAAAAATCCAAAGCCCTAATCGAAGAAGAAAATGGCGATTTAGTGCTTGATCAAGATGCGTACTTTGAATGGTGCGACGATACGGGCAAGTACCCGTTAGAAGATATTTTACCTGAGCAAGTTTTTGACGACGAAGCTGAATATATTGTCTTTGTTTGATATTTACGTTGTACGGAGTCAGCTTTGGCTAAGGTGAAAAAAATTAAAGCGGTGAATGTTGATAACTTATCAACATGGGTTAAGTACCGTAATGGTTTATGTGATGACTGTAATGCTACTTGCTGTACATTGCCGGTAGAAGTAAAACTGAGTGATTTAATTCGTATGGAATTAATCAGTGACTTTGAAGCTGAAAACGAACAACCTAAAAATCTAGCTAAACAATTAATGAAGCAAGGTGTGGTTGAGCACTTTAATTTTAAAACCAGTGTGTTTACCCTTACACGCTTATCAAATAATGATTGTTTATATCTTGGGCGAGAATCTAGGCGTTGCACTATTTATGATAAACGTCCTAAAACCTGTAGAGAGCATCCTCAGGTTGGGCCTAAGCCAAATCATTGTGCTTATATTCAACGTTAAAAATTAAAGTTGATACCCATAAAAAAACGGAGCCCATGCTCCGTTTTTTTATGGGCTTAAAAAGCGTTTATTTGGTTTTAGGTAAATCCCAAACCGTTAAACCGCTTAAGTCTTTTTCTGTTTTTAATAGTTTGCTTGCAACCACATAAGTCACCACAAACATAATCACGTTGCCCACAAAACCGGTGTAGTAAAGATCAAACGGCACGCTGATGGCATCCGGTAATAACTGATTTTTACTTAAGATAGTCCATACCGTAAAGACCATGGTGCTGATAAGGCCAGCCCAAGCAGCACGTGCATCCCCTTTTTTAGTAAAGAAGCCAATTAAATATAGGCCTAATAAACCGCCACCTAAAATACTGGTTAAAATGGTGGCCGTGTCTTGCAGTGTTTTGGTTTCGGCATTGGCTAAATAAATTGCACCACTGATCATTAACGCGGCACTGATTGATGCAATTACCCAAGCGGCTTTTAAATAATGTTTATCATCTTCATTGGGTTTAAGGTGACGACGATAAATATCCACAACCGATACAGTTGAAATGGCATTAATTGAGCTATCAAGTGATGACATGGCCGCTGCCAGTGCAGAGGCAATCACAATACCTGCCACCCCTGCTGGTAAATGATTGGTAATAAAATAAGGCAATATTTGTTCAGGGGCGCGCTCACCATTTAACATTTCACTGGCGGCCACCGCTGGGAACTCTTGGAAAAATACAAATAACGCCGTGCCTAAAAACATGTAAAACGCCCAAATTGGTAATGAGCTACACACGGCAACCAGCATGGCCTTACGTGCTTCGGCCGTGGACTTAGACGCGCAGTAGCGTTGTACTGTATTTTGATTGGAGGAATATTCGGTCAACCACGCAATCAAACCAATGAACAACATCATGGTAATGGTTTTTTCATCAAAACGGATTTCCCAACCAACCGCTTTTAATGTGCCATCTTCTAATACACTGAAACTTAACTTATCAAATTGGTTGGCCACTTCGAATATTTGCCCAAGGCCACCAGGTAGTGCATCAACAATGACCCATAAACACAAAAGGCCACCCACAAGCAATACAATAGTTTGCAAGACATCGGTCCAGATAACCGCATCAATACCACCAACTATGGTGTAAATAGCAACGATTATACCGCCAATTAAAATACAGCTCGTGGCGCTTAAGCCGGTTAATTCTTGAATCACTAATGACAGCAAAAATAAAATCATGCTTACGCGCACAATTTGCGCAATGATAAATGCTATGGCTCCGTACACTCGCACGCTTGGGCCAAAACGGTCTTCTAGGTATTCATAGGCAGAGGTGACGTTACCACGGCGAAAAAAGGGTAAAAACAAATAGGCCGCGATCAATATACCCAGTGGCAGCATGAGGTTAGGCACAAAACGTAACCAGCTGGTTTTAAAAGCATCACCCGGGTAGGCCAAAAACGTAATTGAACTAATGGATGTACCCACTAAAGATAAACCAATGACCCAGCCACTAAAGCTGCGCCCACCCACAAAGTATTCTTCTGTATTGGTATTTTTACGTGAAAAGTAAAAACCGATACCGGTAATAATCAGTAAATAGCCCACAAGGGCAAGAATATCTAAGAATTGTAATGACACGGGGCGGACCTTTTATTTGGGTTCTTTTGGTTATATTTGGCCGTTTAAAGCGCTGCTGATACTAGCAAATTAACCACTATTTGAATATGCCAAGAAAAGGTGAAGAGTGTATGCGCAACCAAGCTTATAGCGTTTAATGGGGCGTGAATAAGGTTAAATAATAAGCCTAAAAGAAAAGAGCCTAGTGAACACTAGGCTCTAACGATATTACTTTTGAAGCTTATCTTGGGTTTTTAGCTCAAAGTCACTGGCATCATGGCGCTCATGTAACTGCTCATTCAGTTCACCCCATGTTCGGTTCACCATGTGACCGCGTTGAATGGCTGGGCGTTGCTCCAGTTCATGGGCCCAACGCAGTACATGTTTGTAAGTATGCGCCTCTATGAACTGCGCTGCGTCATAAACTTTATTCATCACCAATGCCCCATACCAAGGCCAAATGGCCATGTCGGCGATGGTGTATTCGTCACCGGCTATAAATTGATGATTGGCCAGTTGGCGGTCGAGCACATCCAGTTGACGCTTGATCTCCATAGTGTAGCGATCAATGGGGTATTGGAATTTTTCAGGGGCGTAGGCGTAAAAATGCCCAAAGCCGCCACCTAAAATAGGCGCACTGCCCATTTGCCAAAATAACCATGAAAGAGTCTCGGTGCGTTTGGCAGGTTCAGTTGGCAAAAAGGCATTAAATTTTTCGGCTAAATATAACAGAATCGATCCAGACTCAAATACACGTGTAGCAGGGGTGGTGCTGTAATCCAATAAAGCTGGGATTTTTGAATTGGGGTTGACCTCAACAAAACCGCTACCAAATTGATCTCCTTCCATAATATTAATTAGATAGGCGTCGTAATCAGCGGCAGTGATGCCTTTTTCTAATAGCTCTTCTAACATAATGGTGACTTTTACACCGTTAGGGGTGGCTAATGAGAATAGCTGTAAATCATGTTTGCCCTTGGGTAAAGGTTTGTCATGGGTCGCACCAGCAATAGGGCGATTAATGTTGGCAAATTGGCCGCCGCTTTCGTTTTCCCATTTCCAAACTTTAGGTGGCGTATAACGATCATGACTCATGTGAAACCCCTTTATCTGATGAATGCATAGAGTGTAGAAGACTCACAAAGCATTGGGGAGTTCATATTAGGGGTTGAATCACACTGTTCCAATGAACAGTGTGATGGGGCAGGGCTTACTGTGAGTTAGCCATATCGGTACTGCTAAATGTAGGGTAACCAGATGGCAGGTTATTGTTTACATTATTTAAAAAGTTACTGTCTTTCATTGGAATAGTGGCAGAGCCATAGTCGTAACTATTAAGCTTATTGCGCATTTGCTGATTACTTAAACCATCGCCAGTCAGTTGATACCAACTGGTAATGGTCGGGGTTAAAAATGAGCCGTAAGGGTTTTCAGCATATTCATTACTTTTAGCAAAACGAAACGCATGAGTGGTCACGCCGTCTTTGTGGTAAACAATTTTTAGATGACCATTTTCAAAAGGCAGTTCATTAGCCGGCTTGGTAAATAAATCCCCGTGGGCGCTGTAACTGCCATGAGTGACGACGCCGTTTTTGGTCCAAACCGCAGCGTGTTCCCAATCATGGCGGTGACCACCACCAAAATAATTAAATAGCTGATCTTTTTCAAAATACAGGGCATAAAAATGTGCACAGTATTGATCACCACCAGATGTTTTACACACATAACGATGTAATGTATTAGAAGTTAATAAAAAATTCCCTGAACGACAGTCACCGGTTATTTTGCCTGAGGTTTTAAGCCCAACATTTTTCTCACCTGAACGTGAAATACCAGCGCTGGGTAGGCAGCCGTCGCCATCAAAATCAAAAACCGGTTCTAAATTATTGATGATGCCATTTGTGGGCAGCGCTTCATCGAGTTTTGCAAAGTCTGAGGCGTTGGCATGTATGGCTGTTAAACAACTTATACTTAAAAATAAGAGTCGGGCTGTAACATTCATTTTTATTATCCTTATTAAGTAATGGTCATGCCTGATATAGGCATGACTACCATGGAGTATAAGGGTTACAAAAAAATGACTAAGGTTTTACGCGCCAATTTAGGGGTAAAGAAGGTTAATTTATGGCAATAAAAATAAAGTCATTTCATTTACTAAAAATTTCAAACCGATTATTGAATGACATATGAAATAACAAACCCCAACCACATAGTGATTAATAACAATAAACCAAGGGTGAAAACTCTAAAACGATGTATTACTCGATTGTAAGTGCATTGAATCACACTGTGAATGATGCGAGAAAGCACAAATCCCCAAGCCATCACCACTAACCAGTGAGGGACATGCTGGCAAATGATGGCCACTAGGCACAATACATAAAAGAGCACAGGCAGCTCAAATAAGTGGTTGTAATTATCGGACAGTCGCGTGTCTTTATAATGTTTAAGACGATCAGCGGATAAAGCCACGGCCTGAGGATGAAGACGAATCTTTTTCATTAGCATGACTCGATGAATCAGCATCACCATACATACGGTGAGGGTCAGTAACGCTTGACTGGCACATGCTAAAACCAACATTTGTGTAGGGGTCATTGTTTTATACCTTATGGATTGAATAAGCCTACATCATATGCGTATTGATGGCAGCTGATGATTGTCACTATTGACATATAATATGTTAATACTGACAATTCAGACCATGAAGAAATCCAACTACACTATTGCCTTGCTGGCATATGAAAATTGCTTGTCCTCAAGCCTGTTTTCATTTCGTGACTTAATTGCGTTTGCGAATGAAATAGCAAGGCATGAAAACAAGCCAGGCATCGACGTTGAACTGGTGAGTGTTGATGGCGCAACCGTGAGCCTTGCCGGTGATATAAGTGTGCATACTAAAGCGGTCAATCAGGTCAAATTTGACGCAATCGTGATACCGGGTTTTATGTTTACCCAGCAGCAAGGTTTACAACGTTTTATTCAGGATTTTCAAAAAGAGATAAAACTATTAAAGCGTTTACATAAACAAAACATATTGATTGCCGGTAATTGTGTGGGTGCATTTTTATTAGGTGAAGCAGGATTGCTAAATGATAAAAACGCCACTACCTCATGGTTATTTGAATCACGCTTAAAGCGTTTTTATCCTAAGGTGAAGGTTGATACCAGTAAGGTATTGGTTGAAGATAAAAATATCATGACCACAGGGGCGTTTTCGTCAATTCATGAGTTGGCGTTTTATTTTATAAAAAAACATCTAGACCAAAGCATTGCCAGTAAAACCCAGAATATCACATTGACCCCAGGGGTTGGCCAGAATCAAACAAAATTTATAGATCAATCGTTTTATGCCACTACAAAATCACCGTTTATTGAAAAAGTAGAGTCTTGGTTAACAGAGCATTTAGATCAACGTTATTCACTTGAAAGTCTATCATCTGCCATGTGTGTGACACCGCGTACATTAATGCGCAGGTACAAACAAAAAACCAATTCAACACCGTTGGCATTTTTACATAAAAAAAGAGTGGATAAAGCGAAAGAGCTGCTAAGAACCAGTGAGCTAAATATCGACTGTATTGCCTTGCAAGTGGGGTATCAAGATACTAATGCATTTCGCAAAGTATTTAAAAGGACAGTGGGGGAGAGGCCTGTGGACTATAGAAGCAGCTTTAATCATCATACGGATCACACATCACTAATGTAATCGGTTTTATTTCGCCTCAAATTGATCACGGCACTCATACGATCCCATCTCAAACTCACGACAAATCCAAGGTCGGTTTTCGTAAATCGTACACATGAATGTTTGTCTATCTAACGCTGAGCACCAGCCATCGTCTAAGCGCAGCATGGTTTCGCCGCCCCACTTATCATAGGCAATATGCTGCTCAGGCACTCCGGTATCGGTAATAATCATGACTTCTAAGCGGCAACAAGCGGCTTTGCATATTGAGCAAGCAACCTCTTTTGGGGTGATATCATTAATGGGGATGGTCATGAATACATACTATGATCGACAATGGGCCATAGTACGCTAAATAAAGAGTTTTAATAGGTGTATGACTCATTAGTCTAAGGTAGAAATCAATTAGCGAGCTTTTAATTGAGACTAAGATTATTTAACGGTGATACCGGCAACTTCTATTACGGTTTTTGCATCGGAGCGTTCAATGATTTTTAGTAAAGTGGTTTGGATGGTTTCATCGTATCGAGCATCACTTTTACTTGAGAAGGATTGGGCTTGAATGGCGACACCTTCTTCTTCGGTAAAACCAATGACGACTTCACTGGCACATTCATTCGAATCACCAAAGTACTGTATGGTTACGCTAGGGTAACCTTGCAACCCTTTTTTAACCCGTTTCGCAATAAGCTTTGTGGCTTTATCTATGTTCATTATCACTTCTCTTAATCCATTCTCTGGTCAGTAGAGAAGGTCGTTATGTATGGTGGATGTACTTTACGGGCTTATGAGTGATAAGTATTGTGATTAAACATATTTTTGCTTGAACATAATTCAAAGTGTCGTGAATCGGTAAAAATAATGTCATTGGAGTTTATACTGCTAGCAATAAATTCTTAACCTTCCTGTCACAGTTGGCGCCTAGCATCCTGCTTAGATGACCAAACGGACAGGAAATTCAATGAAACCATCTACCCCCTCATTTCATAAAATCGCGCTATGTGCGTCGCTGGCCTTAGGATTAAGCGCTTGTGGTAGTGATAATAAATCAAATAACGATACACAACCTAAAACGGTTGAGCCCGTGGTAGAAAATAATCGGGTTATTTTACGCGTGATGGAAACCAGTGATTTACATGCCAATATCATGAATTTTAATTATTACAATGGAAAAGTGGATGACTCTGTTGGATTGGTAAAAACAGCCAGTTTAATTAAAGCCGCCCGTGGCGAAGTGAAAAACAGTGTCTTGGTTGACAATGGTGATTTATTACAAGGCAGTCCTTTAGGTGATTATGTCGCTAAAATAAAAGGCCTTGAAGAGCATGAAGTGCATCCCATTTATAAAGCAATGAACTTATTGGATTACGATGCAGCTAATATTGGTAATCATGAATTTAATTTTGGTTTGCCGTTTTTAAAGCAAGCCATTAACGATGCTAATTTTCCATACATTTCGGCCAATGTGTTTTTTGATGACCACGATACGGATGATAGCAACGATATTCCTTATTTTTCGCCTTACTTAATCAAGAAAAAAAATGTGTTAGATAAAGAAGGCAATGCTCACGAACTCTCTATTGGTTATATTGGTTTTGTGCCCCCGCAGGTTATGCAATGGGATCAAGCAAATCTAGAAGCCCGAGTAAAAGCAAAAGACATGGTTGATATGGCCAAACAATATGTACCTAAAATGAAAGCAGAGGGTGCAGACATTATTATTGCAATTCCACACTCCGGTTTAGTGACAAGCGAGCGCTCAGGTGGTGATGAAAATGCTAGCTATTACCTTTCTAAAGTTGATGGAATTGATGCCATTATGTTTGGCCATGCTCATCGCAATTTCCCTGGTGATAGTAGCTATGATGGTTTAGCAGGAGTCGATAATGTAAAGGGCACCATTAATGGTGTGCCAGCTGTGATGCCGGGATACTGGGGTAAATACTTGGGTTACATTGATTTAACCTTAGAAATAAGTGCAGACGATGTTTGGTCTGTGGTAGATAGCCAATCAACACTCAAACCTATTGCGCAATTAAACTCAGATCGCAGTGTGACATCTTTAATTGAGTCCCATACTGGTATTGAAGAAGCGGTCATGCACGACCATGAATTAGTGAATGAATGGGTGAGTGCACCGTTTGCAAAAATCTCACAGCCAATTAATAGTTTTTTTGCATTAGTACAAGACGACCCTTCTATTCAAGTGGTTACCGATGCACAAACTTGGTATGTAGAAAGCATTGTAAAAGGTACTGAGTTAGAAAATTATCCGATACTTTCTGTTGGTGCGCCATTTCGTGCAGGGCGAGGAGGATCTAGCGACTTTACGGATTTAAGTGCGGGTGATGTGTCATATGGTAATGTGGCCGATTTATATATTTATCCTAATACCTTGAAAGTACTCAAGCTAAGTGGTGAAGAAATCAAACAATGGTTAGAAATGTCAGCAGGGCAGTTCAACACGATCGCGCAGGGTAGTGATAACGTTGAGCTAATTAATTCAGCTTTCCCAAGTTATAACTTTGATGTAATTGATGGTATTGAGTATGAAATTGATGTTAGTCAAGCACCACGCTATGACACATCAGGTAATTTATTAGATGCAAATACCAGCCGTATTAAAAATATTCGATTTGAAGGGAAGCTGATAGATCTTGAGCAAGAATTTTTAGTGGTTTCAAATAATTATCGCGCCTCTGGTGGTGGTAACTTCCCAGGTATTAGCAGTGAAAAAATTGTAATAGATGCACCAAACGAAAACCGCCAAACCGTTGCAGACTATCTAATACATCGTACTCAGCAAAATCCAGACACTGGATTCGATCCATCTGCCGATAGCAATTGGGCGTTTACGTCAATGACGAGTACGCAAGTGACATTTAAAAGCTCTAATGGCGATGCGGCAAAAGACTTTGCTTCACAAAATCCAGCGATCACTTTCTCACATAAAGATGATGATGGTTTTGGGGTTTATACCCTAAACCTTGAACGTTAAATACCTAACTAAATTCACCTTGATTAATGATGCGGGAGCGGTTTATCCCGCATCATTAATTTCCCATTGTAGTAATTATTAACTTTTTAAAAGGAATTTTTTATGAATGTTAAACATACTATATTAACCGCCATGAGCTTGGGGCTACTTAGCCTTGGAAGTTTTGTTCACGCGGCTGATTACGAGTGGAATGCAACCGCACCTGTTAAAACGCCAAGTGCACAAAATAGTAACGGTAAGACGGTATTATTTGATGTATCACACGGTGGCACTGAAGGTAACGCTGACTGGGTTATTGATGGTGGTTTCTCAGACTTTGCAGACGCCTTGGTATTAGAAGGCTATCGTGTAGAAGAATATCGAGGGGTTGATCTTAATAACGATGGTTTAATCTTATATGCTGATGATTTAAACAACCCAAGCAATAGTCAAATTAATGAAGCAATCATCACATACAACGCTATTCAACATGCTGATGTCTTAGTATTAGCTGAAACCAATCGTCCATTTAAAATCAGTGAGTACCAAGCTCTTGAGCAATTTGTGGCAGCCGGTAAAGGCATTTATTTTATTGGCGATCACTATAATGCCGATCGTAATCTTAATACGTGGGATGCCACAGAGGTTTTTAATGGTTATAACCGCTCAACGTTAGCTAAGTATAATTATGGCGGTGAATATGGTGATTTACGTAACCCGGGCAATAGCGAAGGTTGGTTAGCGCAAAACTTCGGGATTCGTTTTCGTTTTAATGCGCTTGATTACCTAGCAGGGGTCAGCGACGTGACCGCAGAGATACATAGCGAAGGCATTACAACTAATGTGCAGCCAATCTTAATGGCTGCCGGTGCCACTTTGGCTATTACCGATCCTAGCAAAGCAAAAGGTTTGGTGTATTTATCGGCGCAAGATAATGCAACCCCTTGGGGGCACGCTATCGATAGTGGTATATATTATGGCGGTCGCGATGAAGGCCCCTATGTTGCCATTGCAAAAGCCGGTTTAGGTAAGGCCGCGTTTATTGGTGACTCATCTCCCATTGAAGACGCCACGCCAAAATATCGCAGACAAGATTCTGGTAATACCAAAAAAACTTATCCAGGTTGGACCGATCCCGGTGATGCCGCTACGTTAAGTGTGAATATTATTAATTGGTTAGCGACGCCAGAAAATTATACGCAATTTGATAATACCAATGGTCACAGCGCCGGCGAGCTAACGCCTAACGCAAAAGCCCCAGTTGAAATGGATGACCCAGATAATGGTAACCCTTGGAGCACACCTAGTAACGGATACAGCCCATGGGATACCTCAACGTTTGCAAATGGATCATATGGTGCACCGTTACCTGTTAATGGCGGTTCACCAACAGATCCAACGACACCAACCACTACATTAAGTGTTAGTGAAGCGCTATCGGTTAGCAACGGTACCGCCATTCAACTAATCGGTGAGGTGACCGTTGAGATCAATGGTATTTATGGTTTGCAACTTAATGACTTACAAGCACCGGATCAATTTATTTACGTTAAATTAGAAAGCCAGTTCCGTAACGAATTCAATCCGCAGCTAAACCCAGCCATCATTGGTGAAACGCTTTTAGTAACAGGTATTAAAAACAATTACCTATCTCAACCGGGTGTTCGCAACGTTACAGCTATTGAAGTGGTTCCAGCATCACTGAGTGTGACTCAAGCTTTGGCATTACCTAATGGCAGTGACGTGACGGTACAGGGCGTTGTAACAAGTGAAGTAAATGGTATTTACGCATTACTGCTGACGGATAGCACGGATGAAAACACCTCAATTAATGTCAAATTAGAAAGTGATCAGCGCTCACAATTTAATCCACAATTAAACCCTAATATCTTGCAGCACACTGTACGGGTGACAGGAACTCGTAATGATTATCTGTCGCAGCCTGGGGTGCGAAATGTTAGCGAGATTATTGATTTAGGTTTAGATAGTCAGCCAGATGATGGTTCAAATAACGGCGCTGAATATACTTCGGTCAGTCATGCACTGGATGCCTCAAGCGGTACTTCTTTGGTATTAACGGGGTTCGTGGTGGAGGCAGTTAATGGGCAGTATGGTTTGTTGTTACAAGATATTAATGACGCAAATCAGCAAATTAATGTGAAGCTTGAATCAACGTTTAGGTCACAATTTAGCCCACAGCTTAATCCTGCCATTGTAGGTAGCCAAATAGTGATCTCTGGTAAGCGTGATAGCTATATGGGGCAGCCCGGTATTCGCTATGTGGATGATATGACAGTATTGGATTAACTCATTTGCTAGCTCGTAGCAAAGCTTGATGTAAAAGGCCGCTAATGCGGCCTTTTTAGTTTCTCAATATAAGTCTTTATATTGTGTACGTGCGCTTACCATATTCAGGATCAATAATGTGTTGTTAATGCTGGGTTAAATGCAATAAAGATTCTATGGTTTGATTGATTGTCTGGTCAGAATATCCCTTTGTGATTTGTTTTAATTTTCACAGCTTCAGTGGTATGGTTTCTACGCTTCAATTCTACAATGTAATTACTGCTCAGTGAGCTTGAGCGTTTATTCGAGATCAGCATGACTCGATTTCTCATTATTATTTTTAGTTTCTTCTTAATAAGTGAAACCGCCATTGCACGACCTAAAATTGGTCTAGCGTTAGGTGGCGGTGGGGCAAAGGGCAGTGCTCATATCGGGGTATTAAAAGTACTGGAGCAACATAATATTCCCATTGATTATATTGCAGGCACCAGTATTGGATCGGTCATTGGTGGCATGTATGCAACAGGTTTACGGGCTGATGAAATAGAAGCCATTATGCTGTCTACTCCATGGGCTGATGGGTATTCCGATCAAATTCCAAGGCAGTATTTACCTTGGCGAATTAAACAACAAAAAGATCAATTTAATATCCCATTAGAAATGGGTGTTAAAGATTATCAAATCAAAATACCAAGCGGCTTATTGTATGGCCAAGGTGCCACAAGATTATTGCGAGAGGCCATTGGGGAGCACCCTAACTTTGCTAGCTTTGATAATTTGGCTATACCTTATCGTGCTATTGCAACTGACCTTGTAAGCTATCAATCGGTTGTGATTGATAAAGGCAGCATATTTGCTGCCATGCGTGCCTCCTCTAGTATACCTGGCGCACTGGCACCAGAAGAAATTGACGGGTTAGTGCTCGTGGACGGCGGTATTACCAAAAATTTGCCAGTAGATGTGGTGCGTGATATGGGTGCAGACATTATTATTGCAGTTGATATTGGTAGTGATTTACAGCCCAAAGAAGCCTTAGAAGGTACATTTGCAATTATCTCTCAACTATCGTCATTTTTAACTAACAGTAATACGGTTGCGCAAAGATCTCTATTATCAGACCAAGATATACTCATTAAACCGGATATTAATGGTTTATCGACCACAGACTGGAGCACCATCGAGGTGGGAATAAGCAGAGGCGAACAAGCCGCCACACAACACATCGGATCATTAATCGAACTAAGTTTAAATGATGTTGACTACGATAACTATATAACTCAAATACAAACAGCACGTCAGGGATTAATTTCACGTATTGATAAGCCTATTGCTAATATAGCCTTATATAAAAAATCATTGATTTCTGATGCGTTAATACTGGATCATTTAAACGTAGAGTTAGGCAAAAAAAACGACGCGATGCAAATAACTCAAGCAATTGATCGACTTTTTTCTATTAATGAATTTCAACGGGTAGAAGCGCTTACGATCATAAAGGATGAGGATAAAACACTCCAAGTCATTGCAGAAGAAAAGTCATGGGGGCCTAATTTTTTACAATTTGGTATCGGATGGGAAGACGATCTAGATAGCAATTCAGATTTAAATTTTGATATTGCTTATACCATGGGTAATCTGACTGCTAATGGTGGTGAATTACGTTCTGAATTAGAGATGGGTACTCAACGATCTTTTGATACTGAATTTTATTGGCCAATTGATACTAAAAGACATTTTTATAGTAGTAGTCGGTATATTTATAAGTCATTTAAATTAAATCTGTATGTGTCTAATACTCCGCTGATACCTATTGATCATCAATTTCATTCCATCTCACAAGGCATTGGTTATAACTATATTCAAGAGGGGATTCTGGAGCTTGGCCTAACCAGTGATCTTGGTAAGTTTAGTGACCCCATCTTACTTGATGGCACCATTAATTATCTAACTTATGGTGGCTACTTCAAGTTTGCTTTTGATACATTAGACAGTATTAACTTCCCTACACAAGGCACGTATTTCACCTTTAATACATACTTGCGTAATGAAGAGGTGGATGATCACTCCGTCATTGCAAAACCAACAGGGTCAAATACCATTAAGTCATTAGTGGTTGATTTAAATTGGAAAAGTGCCGTAAATTTTGGTAACCATGCTTTTGTGGCCAAAGCGGCGTATTCAGAAGCATTTACAGAAGACGAAAATGAAAGTATTTATATCTCTTATCTAGGAGGTTTTTTAAATTTATCTGGCTATCAAAAAGATGCATTAGTGGGCACTAAAAAAGCGTTTACTGCGGCTATTTATCAATTTGATTTAGGCCGAAGTTTATTCTTACTTGAAAGCCTGCCTTTGTATTTAGGCTTAAGCCTTGAATCGGGTAATGTTTGGCAGCAAGATCAAGATATTAATCATGATGACTTTGTTGTATCAGGGTCACTTTATTTAGGGGCGGATACCTCCCTTGGTCCAGTGGCATTGGGTTATGGTCGTAATCATGAAGATACCGATGCGTTTTATTTTTACCTAGGCAAGAACTTTTAAACATCATACCTTACCTTAAAAACCACTAAATGATGTAGTATTAGATACAACCCATAATTATTCAGCATGGCACTGCTGATTGTTATGCATCAATAAACAAAGAAGAACCCTATGAATCAAACAATAATAAAAAACGGTTTTATTTTAGCGGCGCTGATGAACTTCAGTGTATTACTTTTTTCACGTGGTTTTACCAATGAGGTTATAAACGATGTCGACCCTGTAGTGATGTCTAATTTTGGCCTACTCATGATTATCATGTGGGGCGTTGCATATCTTGCAGCGGCTAACCTTAATACAAATATAAAGTGGTTGGCAGCTGCATTTGCCTTAGAAAAGTTAATCTATGGGGTTGTGTGGGTAAACTGGTTGTCGGCCAATAGTTTAGGCTCTGTTTATGAAAAAGATCTGTTTGCTGGTTTGTTTTATAGTGTTTACGGGTTAAATGACTTTGCATTTATGCTGTTTTTTGTGTGGGTATTTGTTGGCTTAAACAAAGATAATCGCTCTAATAATGCTTGATTATTTAGTCTTTGATGAATTGATAATAAAACGAATGTATGAAGTATTAACCTGTTTTTTACAAGCCATGTTCCAATTTATGACTGATACCTATATGCAGGTATCAGTCTCACTACCTATGAGGTATGGAACGATTGGTTCTGGCTCATCTGGAAGCAATACAGATGAAGATAGCTGGCTGATCATTGCGGTTATATTTTTAGTGATCATAGCTATTTTTTATTACCTTAAGGGTAAAGAGATTAAGCCAAGTAAACACATAAAAAAGCGTTCAAAATTTAAAGATTAAATCTGATTAAGTGTTGTTGATAATCTGATCGACTGAGTATGGTTTATCGGGCGCGGGGCACCCTCGTACCTTGGATTATATGGTTGATCGGGCGCGGGGCACCCTCGTACCTTGGATTATATGGTTGATCGGGCGCGGGGCACCCTCGTACATAGGGTTATATGGTTTATCGGGCGCGGGGCATTCTCATACACTGGG
The DNA here is from genome assembly GCA_049115935.1 of Bermanella sp. Taxonomy (GTDB): domain Bacteria; phylum Pseudomonadota; class Gammaproteobacteria; order Pseudomonadales; family Oceanobacteraceae; genus Bermanella. The sequence continues at coordinate 37,389 of JAGDZK010000001.1, forward strand.
CTGTATGGTTTATCGGACGCGGCCCTCGTAAAGAGAGCCTGTGACCGTTATGTATTATGTATATTGGGCTGTAATCACATTACGTTCATTATACTTCTCATGAATATCGTTAGAATGTCGAAAATATTCAATAATGTTGCTTTGAATTTGTTTATTTTTCTTTTTGTTCATCACACAAACAGAGGGATTTATGAATAATCGACTTAACTACTACCAGCAAGCACCAGAAGCCATTAATCTTTTAATAGAACAAGAAAATTACTTAAATCAACAGTGCTCTGCACATGAGGTGTTAACCCTTAACTTATTAGAGCTGGTTAAGCTGCGTGTATCACAAATTAATCAATGTGCCTTTTGTTTGGATATGCATCACGATAAAGCCAACGAACTGGGTGAATCACCTGAGCGTCTATATGGGCTTAATGCATGGCGAGACATGCCATTTTATTCTACTCAAGAGCAACTGGCCTTAGAATGGGCCGAGCATTTAACCAAGGGTAAATCGGTTGATGATGATTTTTATACCCGCGCCGTGGCAGGGTTTGGTGAACAGGGCATTGTTATTTTAACCATAGCGGTCAATGCCATTAATAGTTGGAATCGCATCTGTAAGGTGTTTAAACCTGAGTTGGGATCTTATAAGGCTATTTAGTTTTTTATGAATACGACGTTTGACTTTAGATTAATTCAACTGGATGGCCCGTTGAGCTATCAAGTTCAGGCTGTTTGGTCTGCGTCGATAGCCGCTCATGCATCATCACTGACAAAACCATTATTCAGTGATGGGGCAAGCGGCGCATTTATTATTTTAAAAGGTGAGATCACTTATCACGGTCAAACCTATCAACAAGGGCTGCATTGGATACCGGTAAAAAAAGAGGCGCAATTTATCACCCTGTCGGCGGGTGTTGAAATGGTTGGGTTTCGATTTCATCCTGCAAAATCAAAAGATCATTTTACAATCTTTCATGATGATTTAACTGGCGCTCAAGAGTCAAAAAATACGCAGGCAGAAAAAGGGCTATTAAAATTATTACTTAACTTGCCTCAGGCTGATCGACTGACTAGTTTATGTGAATGGTTACAGTGCAATATAAAACAGGGCATATCAAACAATGCCTTATCAAATTTTATTAGTCACATAGATCATAAAGTCGAACTGCAAAGCATAGAAAAACATATACCACTGAGTTTGCGTCAAATAGAGCGCCAATTTAAAACGCAAATTGGCTTTACCCCAAAATATTACCAACGACTCATGCGCATCAGACAAGCCATTCATTTCATTAGAGAATGCCCAACCATGAGCTTGGTGGATTTAGCCACACAAGCGGGCTTTTCAGACCAAGCCCATATGAACCGCGAATTTCGTAAACTGGCAGGGATGACGCCGAAGGAATATCAAATAAGTAAGCAAGGTTAGATAGGTTTTTTAATAGCGGCTTTATCGTCCCGATGCGCGTAGCGCTTTGATCGGGTATCCATTAGTTAGGTGAACAATTTAGGCTAATGATTTTTAGCGGTTTGAAGAGTAATCCGTCATCCCCGACGCGCGCAGCGCTTTGATCGGGGATCCATTAGATGAGTTAACTGTTTTGGCTGATGATTTTTGAGAATTCTTCAAAATCCACAAGATGTTTAGTAATGACAGAAATCACAATATCTAAATTTAGTTTTTGATAATCATGCACAGCAATATTTTTAAGGCCAACCATTCGCTTTAGCCGTTCAGCTAAATCGTTATTAATCACACCGGCTTGTGCTACTAATTCAAAACTATTGCGAGACGATTGGGGAATGCCCAACCCGTTTTGACGAATAAGATGGTTACAAATATCAATACATGCTTCACAAGCACGCTGTAAGTTCAAAATTACAGAGTCTTGTTTGGTGAAATTGCTTTTGAAATCAGCCTCATTTGAATATTCATCACGTATGCGCTGTAAGCAGCGTGTAATAGTAGTCAGTTTGTTAAGGGTAATATCATCCATTTTTTAGCGTATCCACAAATACATTGACGATTGCTTTGTGTGATTCTAGCAGGCTAGCATACATGCTATAAACCTTAGTCTCAAAAATATCAGCTTCATTTTGCTGGCCAATAATAAGTTCACCATTGCTGATTACTTGCATTTGCAACACGGTTGACGCTTCACGTAAATCGATAAGATCAACATCTGTATTAAGCTGACTGGCAATTGCTTGAGCGACTTCCCATCTGGTTTCATTGCTAATGGACTGGGCAGGAAAAATGGCAATATCCCAGTCGCTATCAGGCGTTGCCTGTCCAGATGCCTGAGACCCAAAAACATAGGCCAGCTTTAAGTCATTAAAATGCTGACTTAGTAGCTGGCTGATTTGGTCAAATTTACTTTCTGGGTTGTCCATGTTGGTTCTTTACAAAATTTTGTCTATTCATAGCAGTAAGAAGAGTTGGGGTCATACTTTGTATATGTGCTAGTTGAGTGAAATATGAACACTATTAAAGGGCTGTAGCGCGAGTGTATGTATGGAATTTTAATTTGAACGGATTGACGTATTCCTCCCCCTCTAAGCCTATCTTTAATTAGATTAAGACTTTAACCAACTTTTAGATACGGCATAGGCTATTTTCTCTTTAAACCAAGCGTGAATATCTGGGTTAAGGTCTGCAATAAAGGCGTGGGCCTTTTCCACTTGTGATACGTGAATGCCATTTTCTACCCAAGCTTTGCCTTCACTTTGAATGTTCAATAAAAACGGCAGCACTCTGTCCATGACTTTAAGTAGTTTGGTTTCTTCGCTTTCGCCGTATTCTTGTTCGTCCCACAGGGTTAATAATTGAGAGATTGGGTTTCCCATGTGATTTTGCAATAACTCAATGCCTTTGCGCTCTTCTTTATCCGCTTGATTGCGTTCATTCGCATACAAAAACGTATCACCAGCATAAATTTCACCAAGGTCGTGCACTAAAGCCAGTTTGATTAGCTTCTCTTGGTTGTAATCATAGGGTAGATGCTCAGCCATTGCCCAGCAGGCCATTGCAAGATGCCATGAGTGTTCAGCACTGTTTTCCACGCGTTTAGCGCCAGTGACGTAGCTTTTTCGGTTGACGAGTTTGAGTTCGTCTAGTGCGTAGAAGAAATCTGTGATGGAGTGGATGGTGGGTTTTGAGTGACTTAAAGTCATTGCTAGGCCTGATAATGTTTTTGGATGCTTTTAGCTAAGTTTCAGTTTAAATCGGCGGGTCTCTATAATGGGGATTTCAAGTTACCCATCAGCTCACCAGCTTTCATCTAGTTGATGATGTTTAAATGCAAGTCTCGATACATACGCCAGCTAATCTAATTAACAGCTTAGCAATGCCACTTTCACGCCACTCATCAAAGCTCGAATCATAACTATAAAAGCGATAGCCGGCTTGGTTTTGTCTAAACCCAATTGATATTTTAATATCACTTGTATGATGAGACTTTATGAGAAGCGCATAGTTACCACTATCAAGTTCAATTGGTCTATCCAATAAAATATTATACGTTCCAGCTGTAGTTAGAGTTTTTGAAAAATCAGCATCACTAATACCGGTGCTAACTTCTGTGAGAGTACGGAATAATCCACTTCCAATTACCTCATAGACGGTATAAGCGATTTTGATATCATTTTCGTCATTGTTATCTCTCTTCGTACTTCCTCCTGAAAAAGTAATTTGATTAATTGATGATAGCTGTTTTAAAGAGAATTTAAGTGCAAATGAGGAGTCCGAATAATCTGAACTATAAGTTGTTGCCTGAAAAGTTCCGTCAAACTCCTCAAGTTGATTTTTAAAAATACTAAAATTTGGATCAACAGGGAATTTATTTAATGATGGTTCAATCTGTTCTTTTTCTTGAGGCTCTTCGATTACGGGTGTTGGGTTGTCAGTACTACCCCCTTTACAGCTAACCAATAAAATAGTTATTAGGAGTATGAGAATTTTATGCATAGTTATTGACTTGTTTTTAAATTATTAAAAAACGGCCCGCAGGCCGTTTCTATGGTTTTCCGCACCCGGTTACTACATTCGGGAATGACGAATACGTCCGACTAACTAGTCTTCATACTCTTCAATAGCAGGGCAAGAGCAAATCAGATTACGATCCCCGTACACATCATCGATGCGGTTAACGGTTGGCCAGAACTTGTTGGCATATACCGCAGGTACTGGGAAGGCCGCTTGTTCGCGGGTGTAAGGACGCTCCCAAACACCTGCAATGTCTTTTACTGTATGCGGTGCATGTTTTAGTGGGTTAGAGTTTGCGTCTAGCTCGCCAGATTTCACAGCATTGATTTCAGCTTTGATAGACACCATGGCTTCGATGAAGCGATCCAGTTCGGCTTTGCTTTCAGATTCAGTTGGCTCAATCATGAAGGTGCCCGCTACTGGGAAGCTCATGGTTGGCGCATGGAAACCGTAATCCATTAAACGTTTAGCAATGTCTACTTCAGTAATGCCGGTATCGGCTTTAATTGGGCGAAGATCAACGATACATTCATGAGCCACGCGGCCGTTTTGACCAGAGTAAAGAATCGGGTAATGCTCGCCCAATTTCTTCGCTAGGTAGTTACCGTTTAGTAGGGCCATTTGTGTGGCTTGGCGTAAACCTTTAGCGCCCATCATGTGAATGTACATGTAAGAAATTGGCAAGATAGAAGCCGAGCCATATGGCGCTGCGCTGACGGCACTTTGGCCAATGGACTCATCATCAATTTCACGCACGGCGTGGTTGGCGATGAAAGGGGCTAGGTGTTTGGCTACACCAATAGGGCCCATACCTGGGCCGCCGCCACCGTGTGGAATGGCGAAGGTTTTGTGTAGGTTCATGTGGCTGACGTCAGCACCAATGTAACCCGGTGCGGTGATGCCCACTTGTGCGTTTAGGTTGGCACCGTCCATGTACACTTGGCCGCCGTTGTCGTGAATCAGTTTACAAATTTCTTTGGCGCCGTCTTCGTAAATACCGTGAGTTGATGGGTAGGTCATCATCAAGCACGATAGGCTGTCGCTCAGTTCTTCTGCTTTGGCTTTAAGGTCTGCAAAGTCAACGTTGCCTTGCTCATCACACTTGGTGACCACCACACGCATACCGGCCATTTGCGCGGATGCTGGGTTAGTACCGTGAGCCGATTGTGGAATCAAACACACATTACGGTGACCTTCACCACGGCTTTCGTGGTAATGCTTAATGGCCATTAGGCCGGCGTATTCACCTTGTGCACCTGAGTTTGGTTGCATACAAATGGCATCAAAACCTGTGATGTCACGTAACCACGTATCTAGGTTTTTGATCAGTTGCTCGTAACCTGGGGTTTGTGATTTTGGTGCAAATGGGTGAATGCCACCAATAGTTGGCCAAGTCACTGGAATCATTTCAGCGGTGGCGTTTAGTTTCATGGTACAGCTGCCAAGGGTGATCATGCTGTGGTTCATGGCAAGGTCTTTGGTTTCAAGACGCTTCATGTAACGCAGCATTTCGTGTTCGGTTTGGTAGCTGTTGAATACTGGGTGCGTTAAGAATTCGCTGGTGCGTTGTAGGTTCTCAGGAATCGAGCTTTCTACTTCTTCATCTAACATGGCGATGTCGATGTCAGTGCGACCTGTGATGACTTGGTATAAGGCTTCAAGGTCAGCGCGGGTGGTGGTTTCACCGATAGAGAAACCTAAAACACCGTCAACGTCTACTTGGCTTTGTGTACGCAGGTTAATTTCAGCGGCGTCAGCGCGGGCTAAAATTTCATCTTTGTTTGGTACTTCAAGGGTAAGGGTGTCGAACGCGCTTTGGTTCACAATCACTAGCCCTTCGATGTCGGCATCGGTAATGGCCGCAGCGATGATTTCTGTCATGCGGTGAATGCGGTTAGCAATACGGATGATGCCTTCACGGCCATGATAGACCGCATAGAAAGAGGCAAGGTTCGACAGTAACACTTGAGCTGTACAAATGTTCGACGTGGCTTTTTCACGACGGATATGTTGCTCACGGGTTTGTAGTGCCATGCGCAATGCGCGGTTACCGCTGGCATCAATGGATACACCAATTAAACGACCAGGAATAGCACGTTTGAATTCGTCTTTGGTGGCAAAGAATGCAGCGTGTGGGCCACCAAAACCCATAGGTACACCAAAGCGCTGGCTGTTACCAAGGGCAATGTCGGCACCCAGTTCGCCTGGTGATTTTAATAGAGCCAATGCCATCAGGTCAGTGGCCATGGCCACCATGGCGTTGTTGGCGTGAAGTTGTTCAATGAGTTCAGCAAAGTCATTGATGTTGCCGTCGACGGCTGGGTATTGCAGTAGGGCACCAAAACACTCAACTTCGGCTGCTGTTTCTACTGGGCCAATGTGCAGCTCCCAACCAAAACCGTCGGCACGGGTTTTTAATACGTCAATGGTTTGTGGCAAACATAGCTCGTCCACAAAAAATACGTTGGATTTATTTTTGCGCACTTGGCGTTTGATTAAAGCCATGGCTTCGGCAGCGGCGGTGGCTTCATCTAATAGTGATGCGTTTGCTAGCTCCATGCCGGTTAGGTCGATGATCATTTGCTGGTAGTTTAATAAGGCTTCTAAACGACCTTGGGCAATTTCTGGCTGGTATGGGGTGTAAGCTGTGTACCAACCTGGGTTTTCTAACACGTTACGGGTAATAACGTTTGGCAAGCGAGTGTCATGGTAACCCATGCCAATGAAGCTCTTGTAAACCTTGTTTTGGTCAGCAAGTGCTTTTAGGTTGGCCAGTGCCTCGGCTTCTGGGATGGCGTCGTCCATTTGTAAAAATGGCTCACGCAGAATTGATTTAGGTACGATTTGCGCCGTTAGGTCGTCTAAAGACTCAGCACCAACTTCGCTTAACATCGCATTGATGTCCGCTACGTTTAGGCTTAAGTGACGGCCAAGAAATTCATTGCGGTTTTCAAGTTCGCTTAGACTAGAGTGTGACTGTGTCGCCATGAGTGTGCCTTTTGGTCAGTGTGCTGCCAAGGCTGGGCCGAGGCAGAAATCAGCTTGAAAATAATTGCGCGGATTGTATCAGTGGGGCTAGGGCTTGTCAGTGGCATTGGTGCCAAATCATGGTGTTTGCGTGCGTTTGCAAAACTGGCTCATGTTGGCGTGAATGGCGTGCAATTTTTTAAGCGCTTTTTTAATGAGTGGCTATATTTGCACCAGAAAGTAGCTGGTAAAGCTGGATGGCCAAGAACCCAAAACACATGATTGCGCCTAAATATGGCACCCAAACTTTAACTGGGGCCGCATCTTGTGGGGCAGGGTTTTGTAATAACTTAATAAGAGCCACATTCACCAGTAAAAATACGACTAAAATAATGAAGCTAGTGACCTTGGCCAAGGTGGTTAAGTTAAGGTTAGTGGCGAGTAACCAGACAATAAACCCTAATAAGAGCGTGGCGATATAAGGGGTTTTACGTGTGCTGTGTATGGTTGAAAGCCAAGCGGGAGCCATGCCTTGTTTACCCATGCCATAAAGCACTCGCGAGCCCATAATGATTTGCACTAACGCACCGTTGACCACGGCTGCTAGGGAGATCAGGCTGATAAACCAAGCAGCTTGTTCACTGTGCTGTTGCATGATGTCAGCCATGGGCGCTTTACTGGCGATCAAGGTTGCAACCGGTAATTGTAAAACCGCCGCTAGAGCAATGGCGTAATAAAAAAGGCTGCTAATGACAATGGCACTGATGATGGCTTTAGGCAGGGTTTTGGTGGGGTCTTTTACCTCTTCTGCCATGTTGACCATGTCTTCAAAACCAATAAACGCATAAAAAGCCAAAAACGCCCCTAGCAAAATACCAAACCAAATGCCGCTGTCATTGATGGGCGGGGTCAGTTCTGGCAAGCGTTCTGGCAGTGTTAAAAATGCAGGGGCACTGAATACTAAAATCATCACAAGGCCCACTATGCCCATTACGGTTGTAATGGCGGTGACCATCACCGATTCACTGACGCCCCAAATGGCTAAAAAGGTCATGGCCAAAAGTAAAATGGTCATGGCCCAAAAATCAGGTATGTCGATAAAAACTTGTAAATAACCCACAAAGCCATTGGTGATGGTCGCCGCGCTGACAATGCCGGTTAAAATCACCATCCAACCCACTAGGCTTGATAACTGTTTAATGCCAAAGGCGGCCTGAATATAAACCGCTTCACCTGCACTTTTGGGGTAGCGTGCACTGAGCGCACAATAACTGTAACCACTTAAACCAGCTAAAAGAGCGGCGACTAAAAACGAGATAGGCGCATAGATGCCGGCAGTAATGGCCACTTTACCCACTAACACATAGATGCCAGCCCCTAAAATAGTGCCAAGACCATAAAGGGTGAGCATGGTGTAACCAATGGAGCGTTTCAGTTCAGTCATACTGTCAGTGTAATTTGTTAAAAATCAGTATTGTAAGTTAACAAGTATTCCGCAGCTTGAGGTAGATCATGCAATTGAAAAACAAAACAAAACAAAACAAAAAAGAAAATAAATTTAGTTGGGCTGAGGGTTGGCCAATAACCAAGACAATAGCACCTGTTCAAGCAAGGTATGCTCGATGGGTTTTGGAATAAAATCGTTCATGCCCGCATTTAAGCATTTCTCTTGATCACTTTTCATGGTGTTAGCCGTAACCGCTATGATGGGGGTGTGTATATGAATAGAGCCTGCTTTGCCTAAGCGAATTTGCTGGGTGGTTTCAAAGCCATCCATTCTAGGCATTTGGCAGTCCATTAAAATTAAACAGTAGGGTGATTGGTTGCGAGCATTTAACTGACTTAGGGCATCAATACCATCTTGAGCAACATGAACTTTGAAGCCGAGCTCTTCAAGTAAATCTGTGGCCACTAATTGATTAATAGGGTTGTCTTCAACCAATAAAATATCAATATTTTTTGACTGGGCTAAATAATCTTGAATGGTCAGCTGTTGGGCTTTATCTGTAACCTTTAAGCTATTTAGATAATCATGGGTGATAAGTGGATAAGCTTGTTTTAATGCCTGCCCATTATCACCTATGACGCTTAATGCTAAAAATAAATCGGATGTGTTAACCGGTTTAGAAAAGTGAGCGCTAAAACCGATGTCGGCCATTACCTGATTCTCATTCTCCATGACCATTGAGGTCATCATCACTAAATGCATAGGATTAAATCGAGGGTCTTGTTTGAGTTGGCGGCCAAGTTCAATACCGTCCATGTGGGGCATTTGCATATCTAAAATAGTAATATCAAATAAAGCCAGCCCTTTTAATAGGCGTTTCTCACACATCATTATGGCTTGTTTACCAGAATTGGCTTGAGTGACTTGAATGCCCCAGTGGGTGAGCTGATCCGCTAGAATGCTTAAGTTTACTGGGTTGTCGTCCACAATTAAAATCTCAAGCTGGCTAACATCAAAGTTCGGTGCAACAATTTCACCACTATCTGACTTTTCAATTAAAATATTGCCGTAAAACCGACTACCTTGATTGTGTTTACTTTTAAATTGAATATTACCTCCCATTGCAACGACTAAGCGTTTAACAATAGCAAGGCCTAATCCTGTGCCGCCGTATTTTCGTGTATACGATGCATCTACCTGAGAAAAAGCATCAAATAAGTTACCTTGATTGTCTTCTGGGATTCCGATGCCTGTATCTTCCACACTGAAATTAAGCTGCCAGTTTTTTTCTGTATAGGGTGTTAGCGAAACGGTCAGCACAACGTGGCCTTCGTTTGTAAATTTAATTGCGTTTGCTAATAGATTGGTGAGTAACTGACGGATACGACTGGGGTCACCTTTGACGCGTGTGGTCTCTATATTTATAGTGTCTAAGATCAATTCTAAGTTTTTATTTTCAGCAAGCTGAGCTAGGTTGTCCACCAGTTTTGCAAGTAAATTGTTTAAATCAAAATCTATGATTTCTAAATTCAGTTTATTGGCTTCAATTTTAGAAAAATCCAAAATATCATTAATTAAGGCAAGCAAGGACTGTGCGCTTGAAAGGGCAATTGTAATTCTTTGTTTTTGTAAATGATTTAATGGTGTGTTTTTTAGCAGTCCAAGCATGCCCATAACACCGTTGAGCGGTGTGCGTATTTCATGGCTCATGCTGGCCAGGAACTCGCCTTTTATTCGAGTGGCTATTTCAGCTTTTTCTTTGGCCTCTATCAGAGCGGATTCTTTATTCTTTTGATCGGTAATATCTTGGTTGGTACCAACAATATGACTGGCTTCTTGAAGATGATTGTATTCAATGATTGAATGAACATGAATGTATTTTATAGTGTTACTGCTAGTTATAATCCTGAAAGTGAAATCCAAGTTTCTTTTATTTTGAATAGCGTCACTAAATAGATTTAGAACTCTGTTTTTGTCATTAGGATGAAGTTTACTTTCAAATAATTCAAACAGATTAGTGTCTTCTTGTGGCAAACTTTCGTTAAAAATCTCCCACATCTTTTTATCCCAATGCAGAGTCTGGGTTGATAGGTTGTACTTCCAAATGCCTAAATTCGCACTATCTGCTGCCAGTTGCATTCGATGATGTTTGACACCCTCATTGAACATGGTACGACGAATCAGTTTAAGTGTGGGATTGAAGATATATAAATATTCTAAAACTAAAACTAAAATACCCAATAACCAAATTATCAGTTCGGTTGTTAAGCTGTTGGTTAGATGCTCTTGAGCTTCATTTTCATAGGCACTGACAATGATGTTTAAGCGAAACAAAAGGTAGCTGACATTTTCTATATCAAATTGGCTTAATTGCTTATCTTTTAGTTGATCAACATTTTTTGCGTTTAGAATATCCAGCGCACTTTGCGTGTAATGGATGATTTTTTCATTAAGTGAGGGGTCTCCATTAAAATATAGCGCTTGAATCTCTTCAGAATAATCTAAGGCTATTAGTCCGCGGTGATTGTTTAGCATGAGATTTGCGGATTCACGAATCAAACTGCGGGTATTCTCTTGAATATTACCCTCGCTTTTGAGCTGTTTAATAAAGGTATTAACCCCTAGGGCAATACGCTGGGAGAGCATACGCTGGCGGCCAGCCTGGTTAATAAGGTCGGCATCGTATTCTTGACCTTTAAGCAGGAAGCTCATGGTGATCATCGAGGCAGTAGAAATCAGCGCGATGATGCATAGGGCAATAATAATCCTAATGCGTGATCGCTGAATCACTGGGGTTGAGTTTGCCAAAATATGCCTATAAAAAGTCCGTTAGCGGCCAAATTGGGCGCATTTACTTAATATTAGACCAATATTATTAAGGCATTAGACAATGGAGGTATAAGGTAGGGGCGAAAAAAAAAGCAGCCTAAGCTGCTTTTTTAAAGGGAATGCTTATTCGCATTCGGCGGCATATTGCTCAGCCGTTAGCAGGTCTTCAAGTTCACTTTCTTCAGAAAGTTTAACCTTGAAGAACCATGCGCCGTCGTATGGCTCGCTGTTGGCTTTTTCTGGCTCGTCAGCTAGTTCTTCATTGATTTCGATGATCTCACCAGAAACCGGCGCGTAAATATCGCTGGCGGCTTTAACGGACTCAACGACCGCAATAGAGTCATCTTTGTTTACTTCGCTACCGACTTCTGGCAATTCTACGAATACCACATCGCCTAGTTGCTCTTGGGCGAAATCAGTAATACCAACAGTCACAATGCCATTGCCTTCGTCACGGATCCACTCGTGTGACGCGACGTATTTTAGTTCGGCTGGGATTTGAGCCATGGTGTGTTCCTTAAATGGGTGTTAATTATGGGGCTAGTTTAGCCCGAATAAATTTTTTTAAAAGGGGTTAGCGGGTATCTAAACCAGCAAACCCCTTGCTGAATCAATTATTCGTAAACTTTTTTGCCATTACGCACAAAAGGCATATTCACCATACGAACAGGGACAGCCTTACCACGCATATCGACGGCACATTCAGTACCGGCATCAACTGGTACGCGGGCCATGGCAATTGAAAGCTGTAAAGTAGGACTGAAAGTACCTGAAGTCACTTCACCTTTTTTATCGCTGGTGGTAAAAATTACGCTCTGATGACTGCGCATGACGCCGCGAGTCTCAAGCACTAGGCCCACTAGCTTGTATTCGATACCCGCTTCTTTTTCAGCCAATAGCGCCGCTTTACCGATGAATTCGCGGTCGTCTTTAAGGGCCAGAGTCCAGCCCATACCTGCCTGCCAAGGAGAGATGGTCTCGTCCATGTCGTTACCGTAAAGATTCATACCGGCTTCAAGACGAAGCGTATCACGGGCACCTAAGCCAGCTGGCTTAACGCCCACTTTAAGTAAGGCATCCCAAAAGGCAGCGGCTTCGCTTTGTGGAATCATGATCTCTAGGCCATCTTCACCTGTGTAGCCAGTGCGACCGATGAACCAGTCAGCGCAGGGTAAACCTTGGAAAATAGAGAGTTGCTCAATGATAGCGGCTTGTTCTGGGCTGGCAGCTTGCTTGGCTTTTTCAATGGCTTCAGGGCCTTGTACGGCAATCATGGCCAGTTGTGGGTGCTCGGTTAATTGCGCGTCAAATTTGGCAATTTGTTGGTTCATCCACGCTAAATCTTTTTCGCGGGTGGCGCAGTTTACAACCACGCGGTAACCGCCAAGGGCATCTGCACGGTAAACGATTAAATCGTCAATGACGCCACCTTTCTCGTTTAACATGCCGCTGTATAGGGCTTTACCTTCTGCTTTAAGTTTGGCCACATCGTTGGCTAATAAGTATTGAAGGTAAGCGGTGGCGTCTGTGCCTGTGATGTCCACAACCGTCATGTGGCTTACATCAAACATGCCAGCATCTTCACGTACAACATTGTGCTCTTGGATTTGAGAGCCGTAGTGGATCGGCATATCCCAGCCACCAAAGTCGACAATTTTCGCGCCAGCGGCTAAATGTGCATCATATAAAGCGGTGCGTTGACCCATGGATATAATCCTAGTGTTGGTGTGGTTTGAAATAAAAGGCGGCATTATACCTAGGCTTGAGCAAAGGCGAAACGCAGAGTTTTCATGGCAAGATGAATGGGGTGCTAATTAAGGGGTAGGAGCCACATTCCAGCGGCCAACTCCACGGTCGATAAATTCTGTGGCTAAGCGGCCAGTGCTTGACGCCGAGTTGGTAACATTAAGATTGGTACTGGTTGGCACATTCATAAAGAAGCCTTTGCTGGCGGTTTGGCCTGAACCCCAATTTAATTGGTCTTTTTGAAATGATAGGAAGAAATCCGAGGTGCCAGCTGAGCCATCACTGTTACCCACTGTAAGGCTTTGAATGTTGGCAAGAGATACACAGTCAACACCCTCATTACATGAGCCAGTACTCTCACCGATATGAGTGGCACGGTTGGTGGTAGTTGTACCACCGGTTCCAGTGAACAAACTTGCAGCATTGCCGTTGATGGTCATACCGATATTGCCGCTGAAATTTGTAAAGTCACCTTGCAATACACCCTTAGCGTCTTCAAAACCGATGCGAAAACCCATCATGTTGTTTTTACTGGCGGTTAAAGTGTTGTCTACAGCCCATTCAAAATAAGGGTTTTCAAATTCAAACGGCACAATGGTATTAGTGGCGGTATCAATGTAACCAAGGGAGATGTTGTTGGCATTGAAGTCTGTGCCCACATTGACGCCATTATCATAGCCAGCGCCTAGAGTTAGGCTGTCTGCATTGGCTTGAATTTTGACGCTTTGGCCAAATGTGATGCGGCTGATTTTGTTGTCGTCAACTAAACGAGTGTCCATTTCGATATACGCTTGGCCAACGGTTTGCTCCATTTGAGCATCATCCATTGGTTGCAACTGTGCCGTGGCGTGATGATTCACAGCAAAAACGCCTGCCAGCAGTAATGTTGTATATGAAAATATCGTATTCATGGGCTTTTTATTATTTTTATCCCGTTTTGGTCCGTGTCGGCCAAAAAAAATTAGGTGTGCAGATTAGCCTAAAGCCGGCAGTTGTCAAAGTGCCCAAGTCTGCTTTTTTTATGTAACAACGTGTTACTGGCACTTATGTCCACTGAATAAAAAAATTATTGGGTCATATGTACCAATTGAACCCCTATTCACTTGTTTTTTATCATAAAATATCAGACACAAGCATGAGTTGATGGTTCGCTGTATTTTTACCAATATTAATATGTTGGCACTTTATAACTAGTTATTGATTGGGCTGCCTGAGTTTACGTCTAAAGCATATTCGTATTTTCTAACCAGAAGCTGGTCGTTACCGTCATTGCTGGGCAGACCTTAGCTGTGGTTACATAGGCGACTTTCATAAACGATAGATACAAAAAACCAATAAAAATAAGGAATACGAATATGGCGAAAACCTTGGATTTTTACTTCGATTTTGTCAGCCCTTACAGCTACCTTGCCATGACACAATTGCCACAAGCACTGGCTGCGTATGATGTGGATGTGAATTATAAGCCTGTGTTTTTAGGGGCTTTGCACCAAGCTCAAGAAATGCCATCACCTGCATTTATACCCAATAAAGCTAAATGGATTCACCGTGATTGCCACTTATGGGCAGACCATTACCAAGTGCCTATGAATTGGCCAAAACAGTTTCCGTTTAATACCATCTTTTTACTTAGAGCTTGTCTGTACATTCAGCAGACACAAGCGGATAAGATTCCGTATTTTGTTGAACATACATTTAATGCTATTTGGCAAGATGGCCTTGATGTGAATAACGAGCAAGCGGTGGCAGAGCACTTTATTCGCCTGGGTTTTGATATGAATGATATTTTGGCAGGTTGCCAACAGGCCAATATTAAAGACGGACTCAAGCAAACGGTTACCGATGCCCATGAGTTAGGGTTGTTTGGTGTACCTGCCTTTAAAGTAGGTAACGATGTGTTTTTTGGTCAAGATCGACTCATGTTTGTCCAAAAGGCCTTGGCGTAATTTATGTATTCACACGTTGCATGTCCTTTATGCGAAAGCCGCGATCACCGCTTGTTTCATCAAGATAACAACAGGCGAAGCAAACGGGTATATTTGAGTTGCCAGCAGTGTCATTTGGTATTTGTGCCTGCTGAGTTTTATTTAACTCAAGCTCAAGAAAAGGCGGAATATGATCAACATGAAAATGATGTGCAAGACGACGGCTACAGGCAGTTTTTAAGCCGTCTGTGGTTGCCACTTAAAGAGCGTCTGTCGGTCAATCAAAAGGTGTTGGATTTTGGCTGTGGCCCAGGACCTTTGTTGGCAAGCATGATGAAAGATGATGGCATGGAAGTGAGTGTGTTTGACCACTTTTATCACCCTGAGCAATCAGTTTTAAAAGCAAATTATTATGACGCAATCACCGCCACAGAAGTGATTGAACATTTGCATCAGCCCAAGCATGTGTTTAAGCAATGGTTGACCATGCTCAAAGCAAATGGCTATTTAGCCGTTATGACCAAGCGAGTCACCGGTCGTGAGGCCTTTGCTAAATGGCATTATAAAAATGACTTAACTCATGTGTGCTTTTTTAGTGAGGCGTGTTTTATATGGCTCGCGCAAATGCATCAGTTAAGTTATACATTTGTTGGCAATGATGTGGTGATTTTTCACAAAAAATAAGTTAATCGGTTGGCAGGTCTTTGGCTTGTTTAACGGTGGCCAGTAGGGTTTCCATGGCTTGTGGAATGCTGGCGATTTCGTCTGAAATATCATGATTGCCATCTTTTAGCTTGTGATCAATTGAGGTACAAAGCGCAAACATTTCATCCGCGGCTAAATTACCAGTAACCCCTTTTAATGCATGGTTAATTTCATTCACGCTGGTCCAATCTTCTTGCTTGGCCGCTTCAATAATTCGGTTGCCGTCTTCCACATGGCTAGCTTCAAACATACCCAGTAAGCGTACATATAGGCTTTTCTTGCCACCTAATTGGGATAGGGCTTTTTTAAGATTTAAACCGGGTAGGTTTTCAGGCCAATCAGACACGTTAGGCTCCTTTTTGCGCGCTAGTAATTAGTTTGGTTCAGCTTGGTAGAATGTCAAACTAGGGTTAAGGGATTTTTGAACTTTGCAGAGCTTTACTGGTGTTTTGTAAGTATCTGTTTTTAAATAGCTGTTTTTAATAATCGGGCGCATTTTCATGCTGTATTTGTATCAATCTAACAAAGTAGAACGTTTGCTAGCACAGCTGGTGGCTTTGTTATTAGAGCAAGATGTAGCCCCTTTAGAACATGAAACCATCGTGGTTGAAAACCCAGGCCTTGCCCATTGGTTAAAAATGCAACTGGCAAACAGTTTGGGTATTGCTGCAAATTTAGAATTCCCCATGCCGTCACGATTTTTTTGGCAAGTTCAGCGTCAATTGATGCCCGATCTCGCTCAAGAAAGTGTGTTTAACAAAGATAGCTTAACGTGGTTGGTCGTCGAAGCGTTACAAGACAAATCCTTAATGAGTCAGGATGAATTTCAACTGCTGCAAAGTTATTTAAGGTCTAACGATAGCGATAGCCCAGCAGAAGCCGCACTTAAGCAATATCGCTTAGCCAGTACCATTGCCGACTTATATGACCAATATCTTGTGTATCGCCCTGATTGGATAGAAAGCTGGCAAGACCAAGCATTTGAAATCGAAGGGGAGCCTCTCACAGATCAGCGCTGGCAAGGCATCTTGTGGCACTACCTGATTGAGAAAGTGAAACACAAAGGCTTACCTGAGCGTCACCGAGGTAACATGGTGACAGATTTTATGGCTGTATTAGCCAATAGTCGCACACAGGACCTACCCAAGCGTGTGATTTTTTTTGGTTTTACAACCTTACCCAAGCATCAAATAGATGCTTTGCAGTTATTATCGCAAAAAATGGATGTACACATGCTTACCCCCAATCCTTGCCAATTTTATTGGGGAGATGTGGTGAGTGAAACGGTGCAGGCAAGATTAAGAGCCCGCAATGTGAAATTACCCATGGCCGATGCAGGAAACGACCTGCTGGCCTCACTTGGTAAGTTAGGGCAAGACTTTCAACGTTTATTGCTTGAAGTACCAGACCTGCAAGAACAATCATTATTTTTAGAAAACGGCGCTGATAATCTGCTAGAACATATCCAAAACCATATTTTAAGTTTGCAGCAGCCAAGTGAGCCATTGGTACTGGATGACAGTGTTAAAATTGTGGGTTGTCATAGCCCAATGCGGGAAATAGAAGTCCTGCATGATCATTTATTAAGCGTATTTGAGCAGAGCAATGTGGCACCACAAGATGTGGTGGTCATGATTCCAGATGTGGCCAGTTATGCGCCGTTTATTGATGCGGTATTTAATAGCCAAGATTTTAATATGCGCATTCCATATTCTATTTCGGATCGGCCATTGCAAGCTGAACATCCGATTTTAAATGGTTTTATTTTATTGCTGGGTTTACCTCAGTCGCGCATGCGTTTTAGCGATGTTATTACCTTGTTAGAAATTCCTGCCATTTATCGTGCCTATGAATTATCTGAATCCGATTTGCCCACTTTGAAGCAATGGTTAATTGAAGCGGGTGTGCGCTGGGGATTCGATGGTCAAAGTCGTGAGCAATTAGGTTTACCTAACTGGCAGCAAAATACTTGGCTATATGGGTTCAAACGTTTACTCATGGGTTATGCCATGCAAAGCAGCGATGCGGTATTTGGAATTGTACCGGTGCAACATGTCGAAGGTTTAGATGCCGCGTTACTTGGGCCGTTGATGGCATTTGTGAATGATTTACATGAATTTTCACAACAAGCCAAACAAGCTAGGCAACCACAACAATGGACGCCTTTTATTCACCAGTGGCAGCAAACATTTTTTGCACCAAATGATGAAGAGTTAGGGGTTTTAGAACATGTTAATGTGGCCCTTGAAAATTGGGTGACAGGGATTCAGGCGGTTAATTTTGAACAAGAAATAGAACACTCCGTTTTTGCCGATGGCGTCAAAGCACGCTTGCAACAAGCTAATGGCTCACAACATTTTATGGTAGGTAAGGTTAACTTTTGTACCTTGCTCCCCATGCGAAGCATTCCTTTTAAAGTGGTGGCTGTTCTAGGGTTAAACGATAGCGAATATCCTCGTAGTGTGATTCCCAATAGTTTAGATTTAATGCGCTTTAAACATCGATTGGGTGATCGTAGTCGACGTAATGAGGATCGCTATTTATTTTTAGAGGCGATTTTATCTGCTCGTCAGTCACTTTGGTTAAGCTATAAAAGTAAAAACCAAAATAATGATGAAGCCATGACACCATCGGTTGTGCTGGCTGAGCTGATGGATTATTTAGCACAATCGCAAAGCTCAAAAGAGTTAATACAGCAACATCCGTTACAACCCTTTAATCCTGTTTATTATCAGCAATCGTCTCCATTTTTTAGTTTTAATCAAGACTGGCTGGGTGCTATCGATACCAAGGGCATGAGTCAAATATCTAAAGAAAAATTAAGTGTACCAGCGCAAAGTGATGCTTTAAATAATGATATTTTACTTGAGCAGTTAATACAGTTTTTTCAAAACCCAGCTCGATATTATTTGAATCAGAATCTTGATATTAGCTTGTATCAATACGTTGAAGACATTGAGGATAACGAACCGTTTATGTTAGATGGTTTAACCCAATTTCAAATTAAACAGCATCTTTTGCAAGATCACTTATACGGCTCAAGTTCAAGTAAGGGTGCGGTTGAAGGGGAGTTAGCATTTGGTGAGATTGGAGAGCAGCATTGGCAAGGACTCGAACTGCAATTACAAGCCATGCTGAATGCGTACGCACCTTATAAAAATCATGTTCAAAGTATGCCATTAGAAATTAATACGCAATTTGAAGATGATTTTCCTCGGTTATTAGGTTGGCAATATAAAGTATTTGATCAATATCATGTGCAATTGGTCCCAAGTAAATTCAAAGCGAAGCATTTAATACAAGTTTTAATTGAGCAAGCTAGCTTATCGGCCATGGGTTATCAAAAACACAGTCGACTTATTTGCCAAGATACAGTGGTGAGTTTGTCACCCATGGCAGCCGATACAGCAAAGCAGTATTTAAAGAATTTAATGCGAATTTTTATAAGTGGTAATAAAACCCCTTTAGCATTTTTACCTGAAACAGCTTGGCAACTTCAAGCGCCGTTATCTAAAGGGGCTAGGACATCGCAGCAAGATAAAGCGCAAACTGTTTTTGAAGGCACAACAGGCCCATTTGGGGTGGCAGGTGAACGGGATGATTTACACTTACGACGCTGCTTTGGGGATTTAGATGATATTCCCTTGGATACTCTTAATTATGCACATGATGTGTTTGCCATTTGGTTAGAGCAAGAATTACTTGAGGTAGAAAAATTATGAATAAAAATACCTCAAATACAATGCAAGTGCTGGATGTCACCCGTATAGCACTTAATGGCGTATCACTGATTGAGGCCAGTGCCGGCACGGGTAAAACCTACACCATAACCAGTTTGTATTTACGTTTAGTATTGGGACATAAATGTGATGCATTAAGCCCAGAAAATATTCTGGTGGTGACATTTACCCGGGCAGCCACAGAAGAGTTGCGCAGCCGCATTCGCTCGCGCTTACGTAATGCTTATCTTACGTTACAACAAAAAGCCAATGATCCTTTAATTGATGAAATTAAATCTGAAATTGATGATGTACCTGCTGCATTACAAAAATTAAAAGATGCCCAACAATTAATGGATCTAGCAGCCATTTATACCATTCATGGCTTTGCACAACGTTTACTAAGACAAAATGCAGTTGAAAGTGGAATCAATGGTGAATTTGAATTATTACTTGATGAAACGGAATTGCTAGAACAGGCGGTGAGAGATGTTTGGCGTGCCAAGGTATACCCATTAAGTGGTGACATACTGCAATTGGTTTTATCCCAATGGAAAACACCAGAGCAGTTATTAAAAGATTTACGTTCACTGATATATAAACATGCTCACTTTCATTTGGGTGAAAAGGGTATAGCGGGAGATTTTGATGAGGCAAGTCAAAATTTACAAACTATGCAGCAGTCATTTAATCAAACATGGTTTGCTGATAGCGAAAGCTTTATTGCACAAATATTAAATCATCCTCTTTTACATGGCACGTATAGTAAAGGTGTGAATAAAAGAGTGGCTACTATTCAAGCTTATCTTGAGCGCCCCCATAGTATTAAAACAAAAGACATCATTGATGCTTTAACTGCTTTTACACCACAAGGTTTAACTAAGAGTGTCAAAAAAGGTGGTGAGCCCGCTTCCCATTTCTTAAGTGTATTATGCCAAAGTCTAATTGATTGTGTTGATAGGTTTGAACGTGCAAAAACCCAGAAGGCCCGTCAATTACGCATAGAGTACTTATATGCGTTTAGGTCTCGCTTAGATGAACTGAAACAACAGCAGCAAGTTTTATCAACCGATGACTTATTGAGCCATGTAAACGGGGCGTTGAATGGTCATAACCGTGACGCTTTGCTACAACAAATTCGCCAACAATATCCTGTGGCTATGGTGGATGAGTTTCAAGATACCGATGCTGAGCAGTACCAAGTATTCCAGTCAATATATGCACAAGAAAGCATTCGCCAACAACATGCTCTGTTTATGATTGGTGACCCTAAGCAAGCCATTTATAAGTTTCGTGGTGCGGATATTTTTACTTATATCCAAGCCAAACAACAAGTTGATTACCAGTACACACTGGATACCAATTACCGTTCGACACAAAACATGGTATCAGCAGTTAATGAGATTTTTACACAGCATGCCCATCCGTTTATCTATGATGACAGTATTCCATTCTTAAAAGTGCAAGCCAATGACGCGGCTGATTCATTAGTGATAAACAATGAGGTACAGCCTGCATTAAGTTGGGTGTTGGCGAGTGATGCCAGTATTCAAAATAAAAGCAGTTTGAACCATGCGTGTGCGCAAAGCTGTGCTGAACAAATTAGTATTTTGTTAAGTGGTGGTCAGGCGCAAACTATAAAAGTAGGTGAAAATCCTTTGCTTGCCAGTGATGTGGCTGTGTTAGTGCGTAATCGCCAGCAGGCGGCATTGGTCAAAAATAGTTTGGGGTTGCGGGGCATTAGCTGTGTTTATGTTGGCCAAGAAAGTGTTTTTGACAGCGAAGAAGCAGAAGCCTTACTTGCCCTATTGCAAGGTGTGCATAGTATAAGTGAGCGTCAATATCGTAATGCCATTGCTCACCCTACTTGGGGCTTATCGCTTGATGACTTTAAACACTTTAATCAAGATGAACATGCGTGGGAAGTTCAGTTAGAGCAACTTTATTTATGCCATGAAATTTGGCAGAAACAAGGTGTCATGGCCATGGTGATGCATTGGCTGCATAGCCGTCAATTACCCAATACTTGGTTAACCTTAGCGGATGGCGAGCGACGTTTAACGAATATGATGCACCTTGCCGAATTATTACAACACAGCTCAACTCAGGTGCAGGGTATGCAAGGGTTGTTGACATGGTTTGTTCAGCAAATTATGCAGTCAAAAGATGGGGCTGAACAAAAACAATTACGTTTAGAAAGTGACGCTAACCTAGTACAAATTATCACCATTCATAAATCCAAGGGTTTAGAGTACCCCGTAGTGTTTTTGCCATTTAATTGGGATGGTAAAGAATCCAGTGATGAACTGTTTTATGATGAGCAAGCCAAGCAGTTAGTATGCGATTTAGCCGATGACTTTAAAGAGCAACGCATCCAAGAAGGTTTAGCTGAAGAAGTGCGTTTGCTTTATGTGGGTTTAACCCGTGCAGCCAGTAAGTGTTATGTGTCGATTCCTGAAGTCACAGGCAATAAACGCTTAGATAGCAACGTGCACTTAAGTGCACTGCAACATGTCTTATTTGAAAGCGCGCAAGATTCACGCTTACCCAAGCTTCAGCAGTTGGTGAATAACAACAAACATGCTTTTGAAATAGCCCCTTTACTGTCGACGCAGACGGTATTTAAACAGATAGATAATGTCAGCGAGTTGAGTGCTCGCATATTTAATGGTCGAGTTAAAAGAGATTGGCAGTTATCGAGCTTTTCAAGTTTAGTGCGTAATTTACATGCACCGGTTAGCCCTCGGTTTGATTTAGATGATGATGCAAAAGCAGAGGTTATCACGCAAGACCAGCAAGCATTATTGGGTGGGCAGTTTAGTTTCCCCCGTGGGGCTCATGCCGGTAATTTTTTACATACCTTGCTTGAAGAGATCGATTTTACCGCCTTACCAGAAAAATTAGATGAGTTAATACAATCATTGTTGGCACGCTTTGGCATTGATTTGTTTTATGCTGATGCAGTAAAACCTTGGTTGCATGTCATTTTAAATTCGCCGTTAGCTCATCATGATCCGTCTTTTACCAATCAACCTTTAAGTTTGGCTGCGTTAACGCCTAGCATGAAAAAGGTTGAAATGGAGTTTTATTTCCCAGTTGAAACCTTAAACGCCCGTGACTTTAACCAATTATTAAATGCTTATCCTTGTCTTAATTTTAAGGCTCACGATTTAGACTTTTTACAATTAAAAGGCATGCTCAAAGGTTTTATTGACTTAACGTTTGAGTGGGGAGGGCAATTTTTTATTTTAGATTATAAATCTAATCACCTGGGTAACGAATTGAATGACTATGGCTTAGCTGCTATGGAGCAAGCCATGGCTGAACATAGGTATGATGTGCAAATGGTTATTTATACATTAGCACTGCATCGCTTACTTGCATTACGTTTACCTGATTACGATTATGATCGACACATTGGTGGTGGTTACTATTTGTTTTTACGCGGACTTGATGAAACCAATGGTGAAACAGGGCAGTTTTATAATAAGCCAGATAAGCAACTTATCTTAAGTTTAGACCGTCTAATAAAAGGTGAATCATTAGCCGATATTTTGAGTCAATCCTCCCAGCCTGAGCAAGGGAGTTTATTATGATTACGTTGTCACAATATTTAATTCGTTTAGATGGCCATGATATTCGCTTATTGGATCAGCAGTTCGCTCAGTTCTTACAAGAGCTTGAGCCTGATAATTCAGCGTTAGCCATCATTGGCTTTAGTTTAAGTGCACATCTTGGTCGTGGTCATGTGTGCTTGGATTTTTCACAGCCCCATGAATACTTAACATCAGCCGAACTTAACTGGATGAAACAAGCTTTATCCAAAAGTCATGTGGTGAGTATTTGTGAAGAAGGTGAGAACCTTGAAAATGTACAGCGTCCACTTGTGCTAGACGGTGAGCGTTTGTATTTTCAGCGTTATTGGTTATATGAAACACAATTAGAACAAGCCATTAATCAAAAGCTATTGCCGAAAAACTGGGATCTAAGCAGTGAGCAAGGTTTTATCAAGCAATTATTTGGATTAAACACTGATTGTAATGACATTAACTGGCAAGCATTAGCGGCTTGTATAGCAGCTAAACAAAGGTTTTCGGTTATCAGTGGTGGCCCAGGGACGGGTAAAACCACTACGGTGATTCGTTTGTTAGCGTTGTTGATTCAGTTATATCAAACGCAACTGCATTCACACCCCATTATTAAATTAGTGGCACCAACCGGTAAAGCGGCTATGCGTTTGACTGAATCCATTAGTTCAGCCAAGCAAGCGTTAGCAGTCAATACTGCCCTTAAAGCGTTTATCCCAGAGCAGGCCAGTACCGTACACAGATTATTGAAATCAGATGGTAAAGGGGCGTTTAAATACAATGGTTTTAATCCATTGCATGTTGACGTATTAATAGTGGATGAAGCATCTATGGTGGATTTACCATTAATGGCCAAGTTATTAGATGCGCTGCCAGCTCATGCTCAATTAATTTTGTTAGGGGATAAAGACCAACTGGCGTCGGTTGAGGCGGGCAGTGTGCTGGCTGATATTTGCGATAGCGAAACACTGCATGGTTACTCAAGCCATATGGCTCAAGCATTAAGTGCCTTAACTAACATGGATCTTACTTCTCATATTGAAGCTACAGGCTCGACGCTTAGAGATCATATTTGTCACCTTCGTAAAAGTTATCGCTTTGATGCCCAAAGTGGTATTGGTCATTTATCGGTGGCAGCGAATAGTGGTGATTTTAATGCTTGGCAAAAAGTTGCTCAGCAGGGTTTTAGTGATCTTAATTTGAGTGAGTTAAGTGAAGAAAATTTCGAGTTATTTATTTCAGCAGGGGCCGATCATTACAGTAATTATATTCAATCTATTCATCATTTATCGCAAAACCAAGGGCTCAATGATGCACAGGCTCGAGAGGTACACGAGCTGTTCAATCGCTTTCAAATCTTATGTGCTTTACGTGATGGGCGCTTAGGGGTCTCAGGTTTAAATGAAGTGATTGAGGCGCGCTTAAAGCGTAAGGGTATTATTGAAGTCAATCAGACGTGGTACCTTGGGCGGCCTGTGATGATTATGCAGAACGATTATGGATTAAATCTGTATAATGGCGATATTGGTTTAGTGCTGCCCCAATTAGGCAATGACGGAAAAGTTAGAGCAAAGGTGGTTTTCATTGGAACAGATCAGCAAGTTCGTTGGCTTCAGCCCTCGCGCTTACCTGCTCATGAAACGGTTTTTGCGATGACAGTGCATAAAAGTCAGGGTTCAGAATTTGAACATTGTGCCGTTGTGCTGCCTGAACATAATACTCAAGTGCTGACTAAAGAGTTGATTTATACCGGCATCACTCGAGCTAAAAAGCAGCTAACCTGTATAGGTAAGAGCGGGATTATTCAGCAAGCATTGATGCGTAAAGTTCAACGGGCCAGCGGTCTGAGACAGCGCTTATGGCAAATAGAATCGAGCCCAAGGGTTAACGTTGATAAACCGTTACCAGAAGATGATTCACAGTTTTCATTATTTTAATAGGTGATATTCATGGGTATGCAAAACATGATTACAAAAGATCAGGCTCTACCTGGTCGTAACGAAAAAATGCCAATCTTAAATAAACATGCGGTAAGTGGTCGCAGTTTAGAAGGGCCTTGGCCGACCCATGCAAAAAAAGCATTTTTTGCTGTGGGCTGTTTTTGGGGTGCTGAGCGTTTATTTTGGCAGCTGCCGGGTGTGTATTGCACGGCGGTTGGTTACATGGGCGGTTTTACAAAAAATCCAACTTATGAAGAAGTGTGTTCTGGGTATACCGGTCATACTGAAACCGTAATGGTGGTATTTAATCAAGAAGTGACGGACTACTGGACGTTACTTGAAGCTTTTTGGTTAAGTCACGATCCCACTCAAGGTATGGCGCAGGGCAATGATAAGGGTACTCAGTATCGTTCTGCTATTTTCTGGGAAGATGACATGCAGAAAATGTTTGCTGAAAAAAGCAAGCAAATGTATCAAGCTAATTTAACTAAGGCCGGTTTTTCAGCCATCACTACTGAGATTAACAAAGCCCGTGAGTTTTATTTTGCCGAAGATGAGCATCAGCAATACTTACATAAAAACCCAAATGGTTATTGCGGTCTTGCTGGCACAGGGGTGTCATTCATTTAATGCATCGTAATAACCCCCATAAAAATGGTTATGATATGCAAGCCCTAGCTCAGGCATTGCCTGAGCTAGCACCTTTTATAATTCATAATAAGCATGATCGTTTAACCATTAATTTTTCCGATACAAAAGCGGTTAAGTTCTTAAATAAAGCCTTGTTGAAGCTTGAGTACGGTTTACACGATTGGGACATACCAGACGGCTATTTGTGTCCGCCAATTCCAGGAAGAGTGGATTACTTATACCATTTACAGGATTACCTTACGCAACATCATTATTTTTCAGTTGACCAAAAAAAACCTAAAACTCTATTCGCTTTGGATATTGGTACCGGTGCTAATTTAATATACCCCTTACTTGCTAATCGTGTTTTTAGCTGGAATATGGTGGCCAGTGATGTTGATGACGGTGCATTAATCAGTGCGCAAGAAAATATTAATAAAAATGCCGCATTAAATATTCCTATCAGCTTGAGAAAGCAAAATTCAAGTAAACATATTTTTAAGGGTATTATTCAAAAAGATGATTTTTTTCATGTGACGATCTGTAACCCGCCTTTTCATGAGTCTCAGCAAGCGGCTCTTGAAGGTAGTGTACGCAAGAATAAAAACCTAAATCGTAATAAGCAAAAGCGTGCTTCAAATGTAAAAACCATCTCTCAAAGTAATCAGTTAAATTTTTCTGGGAAAAGTAATGAGTTGTGGTGTGAGGGTGGTGAAAAACGATTCATTAAAAATATGATTAACGAATCAAAAATGTTTTCAACACAAGTAGAGTGCTTTACCTGCTTGGTTTCTAAGAAAGAAACATTAGCCCCAATTATACAAGTCTTGAAAAAGGTATCGGCTAAATTTGATGTAATAGAAATGTCACAAGGCAATAAAATCAGTCGCTTTATTGCCTGGCATTTTATTGATGATTAGCGAAGGGATGTGGTGTCGCGGTTGTATTGCTGTAATTGGTTTTGTTTAATCATTAATTGAATTTCATCCACATACGCTTCTCTTCTAATGCTGTAGCTCCAAAGGCCATTTGCAAGGTTTATCCCAGTAATGATGTCTTCATCTGCGCGTGCTTGTGCACGCAAGGTGCGCAATTTCTCATAGGAAAACTGGGAGTTTAAATTACGCATGTAGCTTTCAATTGAATCTAGAATGCTATCAAATTTTGCTACTTCATGGCGCTTGCTGTCAGTACGCTGGTTAGGAATGATGCCGCAGCCTTCAACATAACACCATTGACCAAATAAGTTATTACCTTCTTCTGCAAAACGAGACGTACCCCATGCAGACTCGTTAGCAGCTTGAGCCAATGCCAATGATGCAGGAATAATATCCACTCGTTTGATAAGTTCCTCGATAATATCATTATGATTAGTAAGGTCGACTTCGTATTTTTCTTTGAGCCTTAATAGGACTCGTGTTTGATCACTACTTAAGTTTGGCAGGCTTGATTTAAGTGAAAATATTTGACGGCGCTCTTGCAAAATATTGTCATTTGCATGCTTTATCCTGGGTAGTAAAAAAGCAAAAAAGTCTTCTTTTTTCTGTTTTACATCTGTGTAGGTGGAAAAGTCAGGGAGCTTTTCATTAAACGTGTATTCACTTTGGTCGCTGAGCGTAACCTTATAGGAAACAGGCAGAAAAAAACCAATTAAAAAACTTATGGTCAGTAGTAAAATTAAAAGACTGCTTAAGACGATGCGCATAGTATGTCCTCAAAAATGTCTTAGAAGTCTACCAGTTCACAGTTTTAAATAATAGTCAGCCATTAAGCGAGAAAACTCGTCACTGTACTGTTGGCTATTAGGCTGATAAATAGTAAGGCTTTTCTCAATCATAACCTGTTGTTTTTTTTTGTATACCCAAATGCCAAGTTTGCTGGATTTATGTTCACGAGAAAAAACATTGAAACGTTTGCTTAAATGTAGGCCATATCCATTGGCACTTGTATGAAAGTGGGTGTGTTCATGTTGTGGTAACAATAGCCACGCTTCACCTTGTTTGTGCATTAATGCATGTATGCTTTCGCATAATTCTTTAAAACTTAAGCTGTGATTGTGTCGAGCTAAATTGCGTTGCGTGTCATTGCTTAATAAATGTTGGCTAAAAAATGGTGGGTTACAAATGATTGTGTCATATGTTCGTTGGCTGTTTTCCACTACAAACTGCTGAATGCTTTTGTTGTGAATTTCAATTCGATCATGAAAAGGACTTAGAGCCACGTTTGCCAGTGCTTGCTTGGCTGCGTTGTTATCCAGTTCGACAGCATCAATTTTTGCTTGGCAGCGCTGGGCCACCATTAAAGAAAGCAGCCCTGTACCTGTGCCGATGTCTAGAATTCGTTGCGCGTCATTCACATTGCATAGCGCACCAAACAAACAAGCATCTAAGCTGACTTTCATTGCGCATTGATCTTGAGCAACGGTAAATTGCTTAAATTGAAAACTGGAGTGGCTAGACAAAATATTCTCGCAAAAAAATAGCGATTATAGTTAGTCGCTTAGTAAAAGGTAAGTATTGTGTAGGTACTATATTTGATGATTCGGTGAAATATTTAAAATAGGTGCACCGAATCAAACACGAGCAGGTTACGCCACACAGTGGGCAAGTTCTTGAGGGTGTAAAATATAAAGCACCCATGCAATTGCGGTTGCATAACATAGGTTGGTTACGAGTTCACTGTGAGGGTCTTCTAAAAAGGCTCTTTGAGAAGCGAGGCCTCGAATTCGGCTGGCCAGATCAGGATGAAATGCCAAATATTTGTCCCAGACAATTTGGTGAGTTGAGGTATCAATGCCGTATGGGCCAAGCCCTTTATGGTTGTATTGTTTTGAATCATGGCTCAGTTGTTTTTGGGTCACAATGGCCACCAATAGATTTTCAACGGCGGTGCCTGCTTTACCCAGATATTCAAGAGTGGGGTGTATGATTTGATCACGTAATTCTTGTTTGCTGATATCCATGGCTTACCTCCTCGGGCGCCCTAGGATCGGCTAATTATTGACTTCAATAATATGAAGCAAGAACCCTGCCTAATCCCTCAATATCAATAACAATATCCTTTCAGGATCTTGTAGATGCTATTAATACTATCGACCAATCCTTAAGCTAACTTTAGCTTTTTTGCTTGGCCTATGTATAGAACATAGTTCCAACGGGTTAAACTTCAAGTATCTTAATTTATATACGTGCTGGAAATTATTTTGGTTGATGAGGTAACTGAAAAAATGGGTTGGATCGATAGCCATTGCCACTTGGACTTTGCTGACTTTGACCAAGTTTCATTATTCCAAAGTTTGCTTGGTAGTGACTGTGAAGCCGTATTGATCCCTGCTACTCAGGTGAAGTACTTTAATCGAGTGGTGGAACTTAAAAATGAATACCCCAGTCTCGTTAAATTTGCTCTAGGATTACACCCTTATTTTATTGCTGAGCATCAAGAATCGGATTTAGATAAGTTAAGTCACGCTCTTGTTGAGCACAAACCGGATGCACTGGGAGAGTTTGGTTTAGATTTTATGTTACCTGAGTCCTCATATGAGCAACAAATATACTTTTTTGATCAGCAGTTACAATTAGCACAGCAGCATAAATTGCCTTTGGTTATACATTGTCGCAAAGCTCATGATCAGTTAGCGAGCAGGGTCAAACAAGCCCGATTTACAGGTGGTGGCTTCATCCATGCCTTTTCGGGCAGCTTACAACAAGCTAAACGATATTTAGACTTAGGCTTTGTTTTAGGGCTAGGTGGTGCATTAACCTATGATCGAGCCAAAGCCATGCATAAAATGGTGGCGCAACTACCAGACGATGGGTATACCTTAGAAACCGATAGCCCAGATATGGCGCCTTCGTTTGCCCAAGGGCAAGTGAATACCCCATTAAATATTCCAACGATTGCGCAACACATCGCTAGGTTAAAAAATCAAACTGTTGAGCAAGTGTTTGAAAATAGCACCCATAATTTTCATCGAGTGCTCATAATCACCTAACGTTACTCAAGGGTTTAGTATCTATGCACTGATCATACTGCCCAAGGTGACTTAGTATTGAAGTAGTGAATTATGCATGGGAGGCGGCAGTTAATCGCCGCCATTTGTGCCTTTTGTGCGTTCGTGTTGAAAAGTGGCGTTATTAAATGCGTATCAGGCCACGTCCTGCCCTGATTTTATGGGGCCCCCCCTTTTGCCCGCTTGAGAACGTCGCCGCAAATAGCCATATATGATCAATTAAGACCACGCTACAGCGGCGGAATTATCTTTTGCTATTATTAAACTAATCTCTGGCGAGGTCAGTGCCAATAAGTAGCACGAGGTACTTTATCTAGTAGGCTTGATTAAAATGACACTCTGAAGAAAGTGAGTGTTTGCTTACCTTGTTGGTACTATCGTGCAGCTAATATTTTGCCGACTTATGCCTTTAAGTTGCGCTAAAAGTCTAATTCTTAAGTGTTATTTATGGTAAAGTCCGCCATTGTTAAAAGCATAAGGCCTCTTCAAACCAGTATGGTCTGACTGGCATAAATATAAAAAGGAGCGAATGTGAACCGCGCTATTAGCTTATCCGTTTTACTACTAAGTGTTTTAACCGCCTCGTCGGTTTGGGCAAAAATTACGCCACAGCAAGCTGCTCGCTTAGGAGCAGATCTAACGCCAATGGGTGCTGAAAAAGCAGGTAATGCATCAGGCAGTATCCCCGCTTGGAAAGGTGGTATTACTCAGCCTATTGCAGGGTATGAAAAAGGCCAGTTCCACTCAGATCCTTACGCCAAAGATCGAGTTTTACATACTATCAATGTTGGTAATTGGCAGAAATATAAAGACCAGTTAACACAGGGCCAAATTGAGCTTTTGAAGCGTCACCCTGAATACACAATTAATGTTTACCCGAGTCACCGTAGTGCTGCATACCCTCAATTTGTTTATGACGCGGTTAAGAAAAATGCAATGACAGCTGAATTACAGCCTTATGGTACCGGCGTAACCGATACTATTATGGCAAGCCCATTTCCGATCCCTCAGAACGGTGCCGAAGTGCTTTGGAACCATACCCTTCGTTATCGTGGGCTTGGTTGGCAGTATACGTCCTCTACATTGAATACCACTGAATCAGGCGATCAGGGCATTACCACCCGAGAATATGAGTATTATTTCGCGTATTCAGAGCCAGGCATCACCTTGCCTGAAATTGATAACAAAATTTTCTACCTTAAGCGTAAAACATTAGCGCCAGCAAAAATGTCAGGACAAATGACATTGGTGCACGAAACGTTAGACCAAGTGCGTTCCCCTCGTAAATCATGGATCTACATGCCTGGTCAGCGTCGCGTGCGTCGTACGCCAGATTTGTCTTATGACACGGCCGATATCGACAGTAATGGTATTCGTACTATCGACCAAGTTGACATGTTCAACGGTGCGCCGAACTTATATAACTGGGAGTTACTAGGTAAGCAAGAGAAATACATCCCGTATAACGCGTATAAGCTACATGGCGGACATTTACGTATATCTGATATTGCCAAAAAAGATTTTATTAACCCAAGCCTAGTTCGCTATGAACCACACCGCGTTTGGGTGGTTGAAGCGACTTTACGTACTGGCATGAATCATATTTATATTAAGCGTCGTTATTACTTTGATGAAGATACTTGGCAGATTGTGTTGGCAGAAGAATACAATGAAGATGGTAAGCTTGTTCAAGTTACTGAAGCACATACCATTAACTATTATGAAGTGCCTATGGTGTATTCAACCTTAGAGGTGACATACGATCTAGAAGAAGGCCGTTACTTTGCTGAAGGTCTAGATAACGAACGTTCTCCAATCGATATGAATGTAGATTTTGGTCGACGAGATTTCAGTTCTTCTGCTTTGCGTCGTGAAGCTCGCTAATTTAGCTAAACGTCTTTGACTACTAAAAACCCTAGGCAGCCCCTAGGGTTTTTTTATGGTATAAAGGTTTGAAAAGTCAGGGGCTAGTTATGAGCTTTTCATTTAAAAAAGCCAAGACGCATTTGCTATGTATAATTTGTTTAAGTCTTGCCATCAAGGTTTGTGCTAACGGTAGTGTGCTACCTGAAAATTTTGCGCTTCTTCCTGAAGATGTACAGGCTTTATTATTAGAATATGCGTTCTTCAATGATCAAGTTAATCAGCATTGGGGTGAGCAAGCCAGCTTTGCTTCGCAAAAAGCATACGTAAAATATCTTGATGATTACTTGAGCCGTGCAACGGTTGATTTTGATCAAGGCATTTTGACAGTGGAAACATTAGCCACAAGCGAGCCTAAAAAACAGTTAGCCAATGCTATCGTCACTACATTGTTAACCCCTGACGACCCTGCGCAAGTGGATCTATTTTCAGCCCGTAAAATTTCAGCCACTGGCAAGCCGTTTTTATTGGGGCAGGTACTTGATCAGCAAGGACAAAGTATCGCCTATGAATGGCGTGCGCAAAAATTTGCGCAATACCTTATTGAGAATGCATTGACCGTATCTCAAACCTCAAAAGGGATTCGCTACGCGGTAAATATTGAAATGGCAAGTAACCATACTCAAGTGGCCGCTAACAATGTTAAAGGTTGGGTATCGCAGGCCAGTAATCGTTTTAACTTACCTGAATCATTAATATTGGCCATTATCGAAACGGAAAGTGGTTTTAACCCGTTTGCGGTGAGTCATGCAAATGCCTATGGTTTAATGCAAATTATCCCGTCCACTGCTGGTGCCGATGTGTTTCAAAAAATATTAAACAAATCAGGCCAGCCTAGTCGTGATTATTTATTTAATGCACAAAATAATATTACCGTTGGCAGTGCTTATTTAAAGATATTAAGAGATAACTACTTGTCCAAAATTGAAAATCCAACAAGTCAGTTATATTGTATTATAAGTGCTTACAATAGTGGCGCAGGTAATGTGTTTAAAACCTTTCACCATAACCGTAAACAGGCCATTCATCGTATTAATAATTTAAGTGTCGATGAGGTTTTGTGGCGTTTGCGTAAGCATCAGCCTAGTCATGAAGCGCGTCGCTATGTTGAAAAAGTATTAGCCTATCAAAAAAAATATTACCAATGAAAAATATTGATGTTCTTCAGCAACAAATAAAAACCCTTTTTAATAGTGACCTTTCACCGCAATTGATTGCAGATGTAAATTTAAACTTATGGTTATTACAGCCTCCAATGGAGCAAGACTTTAGTCCGGCACAAATTGAAGCCATCTGGAGCAATATGCCATATTGGGCCTTTGTTTGGTCAAGTGGTCGAGCCCTTGCAAGCTATGTGCTGGATAATCCCCACCTTGTAAAGAATAAAGTTATCGCTGATTTTGGTGCAGGCAGTGGGGTAGTAGCGTTAGCGGCATTGAAAGCGGGAGCCAAGCAAGCTTGGGTGGTAGACATTGACCAAGCTGCTTTATGGGCGTGTGAGGAAAATGCGTTACTTAATAACCAAAGTGTCCTAACAGCCACGTCATTAGATGAAATTGAATCCATTGATTTGATTCTGGTGGGCGATGTTTTATATGACCCAAGAAACCATGGCCTTGCGAGCATTTTGTTCACACAAGAAACGTCTGTTATTTGGGCTGAAAGCCGGGCTCAGACTAAGCTCAGTCAATATGGGCCGGTGGCGAGCTTAGATAGTGAAACTGTGCCCAATATCGGTGGCTTTGACGAACATAAACAGATTCATATTTATCACCATGGCTTATAAGGCCGGTTAATATTTGTGCAGTTAACCCTCAAAACCTGTCTATACTTTATGTATTATGAAAGGGGTTATGGCGTATGCACTATAAAACTGTCAAAGATGTGGTTGATTACAGCCGCAAACTACATCAGCAAATTAGTAAGTTGTATCAAGAGATCAGTCAGGATCAAACTCAAGAGCGGGTTAAGATGCTATTAGATTACTTGCAACGACATGAATCTCACCTAGAACAAAGCCTCTGTCAGTTTGAACAAGATAAGTCACAAAAAGTGCTGGATAGCTGGTTTCAATATGCCCCTGATCAAAGCATAGCCGAAGTACTTGAAGGAATTGAAATCAGCAATCATATGAGTACCGATGAAGTCATTGTTATGGCATTAAAGTTAGATGATTATTTTATTGAGCTTTATGAAGGTATGGTTGAGAACGCGTCATCGTCTGCAGTGAAATCTGTTTTTCAAAACTTGTTAGATATGGAGCAGCAAGAAAAAATTCGCACATCAAGAGCCGCCTTAACCATTCATGATATGTAAAAAAAGCCGCTATGCGGCTTTTTTTATACGCTATGATTATCCATGTATTTTTTAATATGATGAAGTTGCTCTGAGTTATTACAACTCTCACATTCACTCATTAGTGTTTCTAAATCTTGTGATGCCTGGATAAAGAAATCGATAAAGCTGCGTACTTTTTTAGGTTGATGCTTGCCACTAGGAAAAACCAAAAATAATGGTTCTTGTTCAACTTGCCAATCACTTAAAATCGGTTCTAGTTTTCCATCAATAACTTCTTTATAAGTCATAAAGGTTGACGTAATACCCACCCCTTGTCCTGCGATTAAATGCTGCTTGTGTATTTCATGGTGGTTCACAATAACAGAGCCGTGTTTCTGTACGACTATACGTTCGTTTGTTTGTTTATTAATAAACGTGCCATTGTGGCTATAGCCGTTACGAGAGCCAAACTCAACCCATGGCACGTCGTTTAACTGGTTTGGGTGATTAAATGGCCCATATTGTTTGATGTATTCAGGGCTTGCACAAATGACAGGGTCAGTGTCGTCAATTTTACGGGCAATCAAGCTGGAATCCTCTTGTTTGCCAATGGCAAAGCCCACGTCAAAGCCGTCTCTTATTAAGTGAACATCTCCATCATTAAAGACTAATTCGATATCAATCATAGGGTATTCTTTTTTGAATCCCGCCATCCAACGACCCATGATATCAATAGCAAAACCCACCGGTGCGGTAATGCGTAAGTGGCCACTGGGCTCTTTTTGTTTGTCGGAAATACGCTCGTGGATATCGACGATTTCTTCAAATAAAGGTTTGTACTGCTCGTAATACTGTAAGCCGATATCGGTAGGGCGAACTTCTCGTGTAGTGCGTTCTAGTAGTCTCACACTTAGTTTGTCTTCAAGGTCGGTGATCATACGACTCACTCGAGACTTTGGCATACTAAGATTACGTGCTGCAGCGGTAAAGCTGCCTTCTTGCACCACCTTAATAAAAACGGACATCTGGTTCAGGTCTAACATGGCTATCCATAAATCTTTGTTTGGCTAAATGATGGGCCAAAAACACAAAAAAGGCCAGAGATCACATTTATCAATTAACAATGATTTAAGTTTTCTGCTTATTGCGCGCAGTTTTCTAAAGGCATGCTATCAATCCAGTCACTTATGAGTTGAGCTGCTTGCTCGTCAACCAGTGAGCGACCAATAGGAGGCATTCTATCTTTAGCATCTGTGTGTCGCATACGAATAGGAATACTGGATATTTCGCCACGACCAGGCCATATATCAAAGCCGCCTCCACGCCAGCCATGGCTTGAATTACATACACCGTGAGCATGGGTGATACTCTTACGCCAGTACTCAAGGCGTAATCCTGACAGAGCCGCTGAGCCATTTTCATTATGGCAATGGGCGCAATTAATATCTAAATAGGCTTTCGCTCGATCCTGTAGATTAACACTTTCATCTTGCCAGTTTGGGGTGGTATCAATAACGGATAAATCGTTTGGCATATTATTTAATTTGCCCAGCTTGTGCCACAGGGTAAGTTGATTCGTGAACTCTCCGTTATATTCAATGATTTTATTCAAGTGACGGGCTTTTGGTCCAATGGGTAAAAACGTGATATTTCCATTGTTATCCTTATTCTGATGACATTCTCCACAGGTTAAGCTGCCAGGAATAGAATATGTGAATTCATGTTTTTTCTGGTTTTCATATACAGAAGTATTGAGCTCATAGCCATCGGGATAATAAAAAGCGTCTTGATGTTTTTCTGACCAAATATAAGGTAAAAAAATCCATCCATTATTTCTTTTAATGAGTAATCGTATTTCGATGGGCTGTATCTGTTTACTTTGAGGTAATGAAAACACCTTTATTAAAACGGAATTGACTGGGAATTCAAAATTATTAGTTGTATGGAACTGTGCTTGGGTTGAATTAGGCACATATACAAATCGTTGTTTTTGTGAAAAGTCAGTGAAAAGCGCTGAGTTGATCTCATACTTTAAAGTAGGTGAGTTAGGTATGAAGTTATTATTTTCTTGGGTGATAAACAAATGATAGTTTGAAAGCCAATTACACTTCTGTGTTGCTAATGCTTCAACATTGACCTCATTAGTTTGCTTATTACAGGCGCTGGGGTTGTCTTTTAGGGTTTCAATCAGTTTTGTTATGTCGTCAATATCTGATTGTTGTGACTCGATGCAAGCGGTGAATATCGGTAACAACAGGATGATAATATATTTTTTCATAATCAGTTAAAAAAGGGGCTTGCGCCCCTATACGTTAATTACAGCTACCAGTAAGGCTGCTAATCCAGCGGTCAATCAATGCTGCGCCTTGTGTGTCTGTGGTACTTCTACCAAGTGGTGGCATCATTTCACCTGGAACCGTTGTTGTCAGTCTGTGATATAACAAAGAGCTGTCAGGTAAGCCTGGCACGACGACCATGGAGTTGCTGGCGTTGGCACCTGAAACGGCTACTTCACAAATACCTTGGAAGTCCTCGGTAGATGCCGCTTTAAATGCGGTGTTAGATGCGGTGCCTTTATCTGCTCGGTGGCAATGTGCACAGTTAATGTCGAGCCATTCTTTTGCGTACGTTTCAACTTCACTCGGTGGAATGCTCTCTACATCTTTGTAGTAATCAAATACTTTGGCCTGTTCACGGTCACTGGCAGCGGGCACAGTGGAGCCATCTAAAAAGCCTTCGCTTATCCATTTTTCAATTTGGTTTTCATCACCTGATGCGTAGCTGAACGTACTATTTAAATAGCGCGCTTTTGGGCCAATTGGCGAGAAAATACTCTCGCTTTCACTTAGTTTAATTTTATGGCAATCAGCACATTCTCCTTGTGCAGGTACGCCATAATCAAATGACAATATCTCATCATTGTGACCTAGAATAGTGGCGACAGTTGCACCTTGTCTTACTCGAGTGGCATCGAGTTTATTGTCATCCCAAAGATAAACTCGGTTGACCCAGCCTTCAGATTTTTTAATTAATATACGGGTTTCTATGATGTTTTCTATGGCATAGCCACGACTGTCTTTATCGGTTGTTGATGGCATTGAAAACGTTTTGACTAATGCAGAGCCGATTGGAAAATCAAATACTTCATTTTCGACATAATCGGCTTTTTCACCCTCTGGGATAAAAACAAAGCGATACTTGGATGCATAGTCAGTAAATAAAGGTATGGATAAGCTGTATGCTAATCCACGATTGTTTGCATTGTCAGTAGGATTGCACTGACTTTGGAATAATTTATATTCTGATAATTTGTCAGCATCTGCTGAAAGTAGTTTGCCCCAATCTACAGATTGTGAGCTAGCATCACAAATCGCATCTGTAGGGGACGAATATTTAGGTATGGTTAGCGCTTGTGTATCGGTTGATTCAGAGCCGCAACCAACTAAGCCCATAAGGGCCACTGAAGCTAATAAAGTTTTTATTTGTTTCATACTACAGCCTTAATTTTGGGCGAGTTTCAATTAATTAAATGATCAGACCAAAGGAGGGCAAGCCCTCCTTTGGCTTCAGATTACAATGAGCAAGAATCACCGTTATCATCAGAACCACAACCATAAGCTACGCCATTGATTGTTGCTGTGCTTGCAACACCTTTATAAGCGGTAGTTGAACAGGTCATGCTGTCGTCATTTAAAATTGAATTTGCAAGGGCCATTGCCGTTGCTGTATCAGGCGTCTCTTGTTGTAGTGCACCAAGAGCCATTTCTACTTTTGAGTACGGTGTGCCACTGTCAGAGAATGAAGCATTAGCAGGGTTAGTTGCATAAATAGCTGCGGCGTTTACCGCTGCATTATTTTCATCAACGTTAGATGACTCACACACACTTGAATCATCTGAGCCATAAAGCATGCCAGTAAATGGAATGATTTCAGTGTTATCAATGCGTTCATCGGCTGTTTCAAGGCCGTTTGCATCAAGTGCTTGTGCAACTTGGTCGATACCACCAGCAATGGTGGCCATGATGCTATTTGCTGTATCACCATATGGGGTTACGGTTAGTAGTTCACCCACACCATCATAGAAAATTGAAGGTAATTGAGTACGCTCATCACCAGAAATAATACCCAGTGTGGACTGTAGTGAACCCACGCCTAGCAATAGCTCATTAATCAATTTACCTTCAGGTGCATTAATACCTTCAGCAACGGTGATTGTGTTGTCATGAATATTGATGCCGTTTACGAATGGGCTCCAGCCGTCTAGGTATTTGTCAGCAAATTTTGAAATGTCGCTGTACTTTAATACTTCGGTACCTACATTTTGGTTAGGCTCTTCCGCTACACGATCATCTGGCATCATGTATGAGGTGATCGCGACACCAATGGTTTTATGATCTGTGATGGTGTTTTCATAAATCTCAACATTCGAAGTTGATAACACAATGACACCTGTACCTGGTGGGACTATGTGCACACCACCTTCAAAACATGTATCCGCTGCAACTTGTGCGTCGGTACAACCTGCTGCAAAGTTTGGTGCGTTGTTAGCTTCAACAATGTTGTCAAATACACGCACATCAGAGCCATATTTACCGTTACCAATTGGTAGATCGAATACTAAGATACCGCCTGTGTTGCCACGTGCGGTATTACCGTATACGTCTGCATTGGTTGAGTTTTCAATTTCAATACCAGCAACATTTTTTTCTGCAATATTGTTACGTACAACAATGTTTGAACTCTGGCCTACATAAACACCAGCATCTGCCGATCCTTTTACAAAAGAATCTTCAATCAGGATATTACTAGATTCAACAGGGTATAGACCGTAAGCACCATTTGTAGCTTGGTAATCGGTTTCCCAGACGGTGGCTATACGACGCATGATGACGCCATTAGCGCCAATTACTTTAATCGCGTTGTTGTTTGATTCATACACACCAAAGTCTTCAAACACTAGGTTATCGGTATCTTCGATTTTGAAACCATCGGCAGAAGAGCCAGACACATCAAAGATGGTTTTATCTTTGCCTGCGCCACGGAAGGTTAGGTTATCGACATCAATTGAGTCGCCGTTCTTACCTTGGAAAGAAATAGTTTTAGTCAGGTTGTAGCGACCTTGAGGAAAAACAAAAGTATCGCCAGTTTCTGAGTCTAAAAGTGCATTTAGTAGTTCAGATTGTACGGTAGCATCAGATAGGTCATTCGCTTCACCAATACAGATGATACGAGCACCGGCTGTTGAAGCATCGGTACAGTCAAAAACTTTTGCTATGCCGTCATCACTGCTACTGCTACCACAACCGATTAAGGTCATGCCTGCGGCGACCGCTGCCGCTAATTTTAGTTGGTTTGTTATTTTCATTATTACCCTCTATTTTTACGATTTTGTCGTTAATAAAGAGTAATAAGACTTAACTAATTAAGGCAGGTGATATTTGGCCGTTTGGCCAAATGTCACACGGCAGTAGATAAAGATTTTTTCTGATAGGTTTTACGGTAATAACTAGGGGTTTGTCCTACCCATTTTTTAAATGCATGGCGGAAATTGGTTACATCATTAAAACCAATGACGCTTGAGATGGCTTCAATCGAAATTTCAGTGCGTGTTAAGTATTCGATGGATAACTGGCAGCGAACCTTATTTAAAATCTTTTGGTAAGACGTACCAATATTGGCTAATTGTCGACGTAAAGTACGGGAGCTCACATTAAAAGCACTTGCCAGCATTTCAATGTCAGGGTAATCCCCCGCGCAACTAATTAAGATTTGCTGGATCTCATTAACTAATGAGCTGTCTTGCTTCAGACTCGCAATCAGTTCATTGCAATAAGGCAGGTATTCATTAATGTCAGTGTAGTGATGCTGTTTTCTTTCACGAGAAAACTGAATGCGTTCAATGGTCCAGCTATTTTGGCTTGCGTTAAATTCAACTGGGCAGCCATAGATTGCTTCATATTCCGCGCGGTTGGCTTCATCTTCAAACGTAAACGATACGCTGTGATAGGTTAAGTCATCGCCAAAAATATTTCGTGCAATTTGCATCCGCGCTGAATTACCAAGCGCCACAAAAAATGAAAATGCATCTTGATCAATGTTTTGCACATTGATCATGGTTTCAAACATTAAATGATCTTTAATGGTATTGCTTCGTTTAAGAATGTTACCCAGTAATGGATAGTATTTACTTTCCATTTCAATGGCTTGCTCCAGGCGTTGGGTTGAAGCGATTGCGTATCCAAATACACCTAAATCTTTTATTTCGTAAATTTGGCCGATACGTGCGCCCAAAATAGGACCAAATTGTTGGGCACAAAACTTCATGGAGGCTAATACTTTATAAGCAG
Organism: Bermanella sp.; assembly: GCA_049115935.1. GTDB lineage: Bacteria > Pseudomonadota > Gammaproteobacteria > Pseudomonadales > Oceanobacteraceae > Bermanella. Next base: position 77,419 of record JAGDZK010000001.1, read on the forward strand.
GGATGGATGTCTGCTCTAAGTCTTGTCTGTTTAAACCCACGTGAGCTAATAGCTTTTCGCTGAATTCATGCTCATTGTTATCTAAAAAACGAACAACATTTCGCAATTCAAATGCGGGATAAGGCTGATCACCCAATACAGATAAATGACATTCTGTATTCGAATAAATATTCATGTATTGATTTTCGTTCATACCTGCCACGATTACGACTTAAGTTGTGGGTTATTGTTGTTTTGCTCAGGGCCGAAGTTCACATATTAGAGAATGAACGAGGATTCGCAATAACAAACTGGTTCAAATGTACTGGATTTACCCGTTGTGGCCATTATCCACATATTAGGAATTTGAATTGTTTGCTTAGTGTTAACTATTAGTAACTTTTTGTTATTAAAAATGCTTATTTAAAGGGTTTAAGGCTTAATAAAGTGGTGCAAAGTCTATGGCTTTTAAGATTGGCTGATATAATGCCTGCCTTGCACAGTACGGGTTAGAGATGTGAGTTATCAAGATCGTTTTGCCGGCATTGCTCGTTTGTATGGGCTTGCGGCTCTTGAAGTGTTTCAACGCAGTAAAATTGCCGTTATTGGTGTGGGTGGTGTGGGCTCTTGGGCTGCCGAAGCGCTTGCCCGCACCGGTTTTGGTGAGATTCATTTAATTGATATGGATGATATCTGCATCAGTAATACCAATCGTCAATTACACACCCTTAAATCCACCGTTGGCCAATTAAAAGTGGATGCGACCGCAGCGCGGTTAACGGATATTAATCCTGATTTAGTGGTTAAACCCGTCATGGACTTTTTAACTACTTCCAATATGAACGAATATCTTAGCGGTATGGATTACGTAGTGGATGCCATTGATTCACCTAAAGTAAAAGCGGCATTGGCAGTATGGTGTCGCCGCAATAAAGTCCCATTGGTGATGACTGGGGCCGCTGGTGGGCAAACGGATCCGACAAAAATTACTATTGGGGATTTAAATAAAACCCATAACGATCCATTAGCAAAAAAAGTAAGAACGATTTTACGCCGCGAATATGGCTATTCCCGCAATACAAAGCGTAACTATTCCATTCATGTGGTTTATTCAACTGAGCAGCTGCGCTATCCCCAGTCCGATGGTTCTGTGTGTTTGCAAAAAAGTTTTACCGATGGTCCCGTGAAAATGGATTGCTCTGGAGGATTTGGAGCCGCCACCATGGTCACCGCGAGCTTTGGCTTTGTAGCCGCAGCCAAGGTTGCTGAAAAAATGGCACAATCAGCAACGCTTAGCAAAGACTAAGCGTTCATAAGGACATCAAATGGCGGTGATATTTACCAAGCAACAGGGGCCGGATCACTACGAAGTACGCAGTGCAGGTTCTAGTGTACGCTTATACAGCAATGGCGTGTTGCACAGCCAATATAATCCTTTGCATCCTATTTCGGGGGCTATTTGGGACTTGTTAGTATTACCTGGGTTCTTTTTAAAGCGCCCGCCGCGTCATATTTTGGTATTAGGTTTAGGTGGCGGCACCGTGGTGCATTTGATGCGTTACTTTTTCCCTGATTGCAAAATCACCTGTGTTGAACGTGAGGCGCTGCACATAAAAATTGCTAAGCGTTTTTTCAAGCTCCCAAAAGACGTCACTGTGATTCATGGTGATGCTTATGCGGCGTTAGCGAATTTAGAAACGAAATTTGACTGGGTGTTAGATGATGTGTTTCAACACGCAACCGGTGAGCCTGAGCGTGACGTGAGATTTGAGGATGTGTTTACACTTTATAATAGGGTCTTAACACAGGACGCTGTATTAAGTATGAATACAATCGGGGCTCAACAATTGAAACCCTTAAAGAAAGTGAAAGCAGATTTTGATCACAGCTATGTGTTACGCCACCCTTTATACGATAATGCCATAGTCAGTATGTGCAGAAATGGTCGATCAAAAGCGGAATTTTTCGAGGCATTATCATTACACAAAGCGTTAGATAGCCGACGTAAAACGTGTCGATTGCAAGTGAGTATGCGCGCTTTATAAGTTCTTTAAATAATAATGCACACATAAAAAAACCAGCCTAAGCTGGTTTTTTTATGTGTGGGTTTATGTTGTTTATACGAACGATAAATCCAACTTTCGCGCTTGAATATCAAGATTTTTAATACTGACAGTCACTTCTTGATCAAGCTGGTAACTGGTGGTGTCGTTACTATGACGTAAGTAAACTTTATCAAAGTTTAAACGCTTTTTGCTCTTACGAAGATCCACAAAACCTTCAATACCAAAGTCAACCAGTTGTACGGTGCAGCCACCAATATTGGTTTGCACAATTTTACCGGCAAATTCTTTTTGTGGCAGGTTTTCTAAAAACTGCAGTTTAAGCCAGTTCTCAGCTAGGTTAACTGCTTGGCGACCAGAGATTAAACCTTGCTGTAAACGCTCGATCATCTCGACGTTTACGTCTGGCCCTTTTTGTTGGCTCAATTGACTCTTGATAAGACGATGAACCACTAGGTCATTGTATTTACGAATTGGCGATGTAAAAGTGGTGTAGCTTTCAAAGCCCATACCGGTATGTGGGCCGGCTTCTTGACTAAATTCACTGCGGGTTAAAAAGCGACTTAGGATCGTTTTAATTGGCAGTTCAGTTTGTTTGGCTTCCACTGCTTTGATAAACGCTTTGTAACCTTCGGCTGTGGTGAAGTCGCCGTCAAATTCGATGCCTTGCTCTTCAATGATGGTTTTAATATCACCAATACGCTCAGTGCGGAAACCCGCATGTTGCACAAAAATCCCGGTATCTAATGTTTGCAGGTGACGAGCACAGCACTGGTTTGCAATTAACATGGCCTCTTCAACCAGTTTTTGTGCGCTATTGCGATCTGCTTTATAGATGGTTTGCAGTTTGCCGTTATCGCCCACGGTTAAGTAGTAGTCAGGACGATCTTCCATAATTAAATTATGTTGCGCTCGGTATTGGTTTAACGCAGTGGTGGCTAAATGTAATTGTGTGATGTGTTCAATTAACGATGGGTCAACCACGGTTTGATCACCATCAATAAATTGCGTGACCTGGTTGTAACTTAATTTGCCTTGTGAGCGAACAAGGGCCTCTTTAAATTCAAAACCAGTGACCGCACCTTGTTTGTCTAGCTGAATATCACACACTAACGCGAGGCGATTTTTATTTTCGAGTAATGAGCACAAACCATTTGATAGCTCTTGTGGCAGCATAGGTAAACTGCGGCCAGGAAAATAAAGGGAGTTGCAACGACGGGCCGCTTCTTGGTCTAGGTTAGTGTTCATACCAAACCAGCTACTTGGGTCGGCAATGGCCACACTTAGCAACCAGCCTGTGTCAGTGGCTTGTGCAAATAACGCATCATCCATGTCACGAGTGTGCTCGCTGTCGATGGTCACGTATGGAATGTGAGTTAAGTCTTCACGGCCAGCGGCCATAGCGTCGATGTTTTCTTCAGCTAATAAAGCCAGCTCTGAGAACGTGGTCTCTGGCCATTCGTGGCTTAACTTGAATTTTTCGATGGCGTATTGGCGCTCGAAACCGGCATCGCTTAGCTGGCCAATTTTTGAAATGACTTTGCCTTGCGGTTTACCGTTGTTGAAGGGGTGGCGAGTCACTTCACATTTTACCCAGTCATTGTCTTCTAGACCTTCGCAGGCATCGGGTGGAATGTAGAGCCAGTGAGTGCTGCCATGGGTATCAGGTTCTACAAACTGAGCCTTGCCGCGTTTTTGAAAACGGCCCGTACACACTTTGAATTCAGTGCTGATGAGCGTTTCAGGTACGGCTTGAACTTTGTCTTTGTCGTCAGTGGTTTCGCTGAATTGAATGACATCCCCAGGAAACACTTTTGCCATTTCATCAGGGGCTAAGAAAAAAGATTCGCCTTCATCTGTTACCACGAACCCAAATCGGCCCTGACTACCACGAACGGTGCCGCGTTTGAGCTTGATTTGCTGCTGGGTCTGAATATCGGATTTCAGCGCTTTGAGCTGAGCTAAGCTATCGGAATTAAGCATGATATTACTGCAATAAAAAAAATTACCGACATGTTATCACTTTGCTTTCTTATAAGGTACAGCTGCAAGGCGGATAGCCACTTCGGGTTTGATATTTCATTCTTAGAAAGATTTTCATCCTAAGGTTAGGCTTATAACTGGTTATTCTTCCACCAAGTTTGAACTATAGGTGGTACCAGTTGGAGGGGTGATCTCAATTTGCTGAGAGACCTTAAGTCCTACTAGCGTATCGGTTAAGTCAAACTCCTCACCGTCAGCGTTGAGCATGATGGTTTTCACTTCTGTGCTTACCCGCGAGGTGCCAGTGAAAATAACGGCGTTATCTGAAAGCACATGCAAGGTATCGAAATCCGGCAGCCAAAGTCCAAAATCAAGGGTTAAAAACTCAAAGCTATTTGTGCTGCTGGTGGTATCCAGCTGAGCGACTGCAAGATTTAACCCAGCGTCATAGCCAATACAATATAAGCTGTTATTGAACATTTGGCTTTTACGAAGGCCTCGGGTGTCGCTACTGGGCAAGCCGGGTATGGATGGCATGGGGTTAAGAATGTTTATTTCGGGTTCGGCTCTTGGGAAAATACGGCCGGTTTGGCAACTGGAATTAATGAAATAAGGGTATATATAGTCATAAGAGCTAACGCTTTCACTGTTATAGGGTAAGCGTAGGCTGGCAACGCGGGCGGTATAGCCGCTAAACGATTGGCGAACCACATTGCCATTGCAGCTAAAAATAAGTTTATTGATTCCCCGTTCAGTCACTTCAAAAATACTGCTGTTGCCTACGTCATCATCGGCCACAATAAGACTGGAATAGGGTGCAAGTAGCACGGTACTTAATCGACCAGTGACGTCTTCACAATTTTCAAGCAGCACACGATAGCTATTGTCACCGCCATCTAGGTTGCGATAGATCATGATGCCTGATTTGCTTACCACAAACTGGCCTAAACCTGGGCGGTCATCCTCTAAACTCACTCGTTCTAGGCTGTACTGGTTAGCGGCTCCTAAGCGCATTTTATAAATGTTGGTGGGCGTGGGTGCTTGGGTGTCGCTGGTTGCATGGGCGTATGTGGCTAGATCTGTTGTTGCCATAAATGCGGCGGTTGTGTCCGTAGCGGTGGTATCTTCAGTTGTATCCGTGACGGGTGTAGATGGGGTGACGGTTCCACCAATTGGGCCTGTGCAAGTTACGATTTCTTCAGCAGCGTCATCGGTTGTGTCTGTGGTGTCTTGTGTTGTTTCCTCAGTGGCTTCGTCCGTTGTTTCATCTGTCGCTTCATCGGTTGTTTCGTCGGTTTCGTCGGTTGCGTCTTCTTCGGTTTCATTGGTGGGGCAGGGCACGCCAGAGTGATGGTCGATGATTTCTTGGTGATCCACTTCTTCCATCATGTCTAATGCTTCATAGTCCACACTGATGACATATAAGTCCTCGGTGTCATTCCAACGGCTATCGGGGGGGAAGTAATCTCGACCAAGCTGGGTAAGCGAGCTGCGACCGCTATTGCCTTGAGCGTTGATGCCAACAGGGGCGCTCACCACTGTGCCTGTTCTTAAATCTACTAATAGATTGAAGTAGTCATTATCGGTATCGGTATCAAAGTTGCGATGAAAGAGGGTGAGCATCACGTAGTCAGGGTTCATCACCATAATGTCTAACGGGATGATGTGTTCTTCAGAGGTAAAGCTAAGGTTGCCTGTTAAATCCATAGGCAGTGCCTGTGTGTCTAAGAAAGAAACCGGGGTAATGGTATTTTCAGCATCTAATGTGTAGAGCTGCTGGGTAAATTGTTGACTGGTAGCTAATTGTTTATTTGTACCAAGAGGGTTTATCCCTATAAAAAAGCCAACATAATCAGCGGGCAGAACCAGTTGAGAAACAGGGGGGACTGGTAATGTCGGCACGTTTAATGTGGTTGTTGCAGTTGTGCCACCACCACCTGAGCCACCGCAGCCAGTGAGTACTAAAAAAATAAGATAGAGAAGGCAAATAGATTTCATGTATTAACTATCGGCCAAGGTGAAAAATGTTAAAGTGGGGCTTTTAAGTTTTTGTGTAAGTGGGCAGGAATCATCGCATTATGAATGATCAGCAACTAGAGCGTTACAGTCGCCATATATTGTTGCCTCAACTGGATTACGACGGTCAGCAGGCATTGTTAAACAGCCACGTATTGATCTTAGGCTTAGGTGGTTTGGGAGCAAGTGCTTCTCAATACTTAGCCGGCTCAGGTATTGGACGTCTAACTCTGTTGGATCCAGACACGGTTGAACTGTCTAACCTTCATCGCCAAGTGGTTCATAGCGAAAATACGTTAGGCGTTAATAAGGCCTATTCAGCGCAACAGCAATTGCAGTCACTTAATAGCTCTATTGTGATTGAAGCCATTGATCACTTGTTAGATGAAAGCGCATTACAAGCTTTGATAAACAGTGTCGATGTGGTGGTTGATTGTACGGATAATAGTCAGTCACGAATGATGCACAATAAAATCTCTGTTTTGACAAAAACGCCCTTAGTTAGTGCGGCGGCCATTCGCTTTGAAGGGCAGCTGATGGTGGTTGATCCGCTTGAAGACAGCTCACCATGTTATCAATGTGTGTATCCTGACTTATCGGCTCAACAAGATACGTGCAGCACTTCTGGTATTTTGTCTCCAGTGGTGGGTCTAATGGGCGTCATGCAAGCACTAGAAACCGTCAAAATCATCACCAAAATAGGCACACCTTCTATAGGGAAATTAGTGAGTTTTGATGGGCTTGATTTATCCATGAGAGCATTTTCAGTGGCTAAAAATGAAAATTGTCCGATATGCAGTCAAAAAAAGTGAATTAATTCTATTCACTGCAAAAAGTTACTGACACCTATAAAACAAATGATGTAAAAAACCCGTGTGAAATATTTGTACTGTTTGTTAAGCGGAGGCACTTGTGGAAAAAGAAACTAAATCCTTACAAGATTTAATCGAGAATAATCGAAACTGGTCTGAAGAGATCAGTCGAAATGATCCAGAGTTCTTTCCAACTCTTGCAAAACAACAGGCCCCTGACTATTTATGGATTGGTTGCAGTGACTCCCGTGTTCCTGCAAATGAGATCGTAGGATTGATGCCAGGTGAGCTTTTTGTGCACCGTAATGTGGCGAACATGGTGGTGCATACTGACATGAACCTATTATCGGTACTGCAATACGCCGTAGAAGTACTAAAAGTTCGCCATGTGATTGTGGTGGGACATTATGGCTGTGGTGGCGTTAGAGCCGCCATGAATAACCAAAAGCTGGGCTTGATTGATAACTGGTTGTTAGAGATTCGAGACCTGTATCATCAAAAGCGCAACATGTTCAAAGGCCTGCAATCTGAAGAAGAAAAAGTCGATTTGTTATGTGAATTGAATGTGATTCGCCAAGTTTCTAACTTGTGCCACACCTCAATTGTGCAAGACGCTTGGGCGAACGGGCAAAAACTAGCAGTGCATGGTTGGGTATATGGTTTGAGTGATGGCAAGGTGAATAACTTAAACGTCACCATTAATGAGCCTGCTCAATTAAATGAAGTGTACCGACTCGATTTAGAATAATCTTGCTGAGATTCAGTGTTGCTTAGCAACCACTGGTGCAACGGATCAGATTGGCGTTCAATGTAGCCATTGAACCCAACTGGAATCCAGAATGAAAACCTTAAAAATCGATATTGTCAGTGATGTGGTTTGCCCATGGTGTGCCGTGGGTTATGCCAATTTATCTTCTGCCTTAGAAAACCTGTCTCAAAAAATGAATGCTGATATCAAATGGCATCCGTTTCAGTTAAACCCTTATATGCCTAAAGAAGGGCAAGCCATTGATGAGCATCTAGCTGAAAAATACGGTTTAGATACCACCCAATTAAAGCAAAACAAACAGCATTTGATTGATGCAGGCAAAAAAGCGGGTGTTGAATTTAATTTTGACCAACGCTCCCGTATTTTTAATACCTTAGACTGCCATGTGTTATTGGATTTTGCCGAAACACAAAATAAACAAACCGAGCTTAAACTTGCGCTATTTAAAGCCTATTTTGCTGAAGGGTTAAACCTCAGTGATCAATCGGTGTTAGTCGATGCGGCGGTATCCGTTGGATTGTCAAAACACGATGCTGAAAAGGCGCTGGCGGATGAAGGGTTGCGGGCAAAGGTAAAAGCCGAGGAAGAAAAGTATAAGTCTTTAGGTATTAACTCGGTGCCGGCGTTTATTATTAATGATCAATACTTGATTAGCGGCGGCCAGCCCGTTGAAAGCTTTGTTCAGGCATTAACTGAGATTTCAGAAAAAGACGCATAATTAAAACGTAAAACGGCCCGGCATGATCTCATGCTGGGCCGTTTTTTGTATAAAGCGTTTATAAATACACGCCAATACTGACAAAGTGACACGCAGCACCTGCCAATACAAAGATGTGCCATAGGTCGTGAAAATCAAACCTGTGATGTAAATTGGGCCACTTAGTCGCATAAACAACCGCGCCAACGCTGTAGCAGATACCGCCCGCTAATAGCCAGTTAATGGCCCCAGCTGACAGAGATTCATTTAACGGTTCATAAACAAATAAGCTAATCCAGCCCATGGCTAAATACAGCATTGTGCTAAACCATCGAGGTGCGTGTAACCAAAATATTTTCTTTAAAATCCCAACAAACGCAATGCCCCATACGATTCCAAACATCCACCAAGCTTGAGAGCCTTCAAGCCCAATTAGACAGAATGGGGTATAAGAGCCAGCAATCATGATGTAAATGGCCATGTGATCAACACGCTTGAGGGCGCGAATGGCTTCTTCACTCACTTCCATTAAGTGATAAACCGCACTGGATGCGAACATCACAAACATGCTTAAGCCAAACACTAAATAGCCCGCAAAATAGGTACCTGTTTTGATTTCAGGCAAATTAGTCAGCATGTAAGGAATGGCTACGAGTGCCATTAAGGCACCTAGTAAGTGGCTAAGTCCTGCGAAGGGCTCTCTGAGATGACGTTTTAACATAATTTGAGTAAACACTTGTTCGCTGGATTTAATGCATTAGACTTTTTTTGCTCATAACTGTCAAGACTGGATTAACACCTAGTCTTTCAGGCAGGATACCTTACAGGGCAAAGCTATGTGAGAATAGCGATAACGTTAAATAACAAGGTTGAGAAAACCAATGCTTAACATTAGCGGCATTATATTATGTGGCGGCTTGAGCCGGCGCATGGGTCAAGATAAAGGACTGATGCCTTATCAAGGTGAGGCAATGGCCCTGAATGTGGCCAAAGGCTTTGCTGGGGCCAAAGAGCTACTTTTAAACTGCAATCAAAATGAAAACGAATATCAGGCACTTGGTTTAAAAACATTTGCTGACCATAGCTATGGAGATATTGAGTCCCATGCAGGGCCATTGTTAGGCATGTTAAGCGCCATGGAAGAAGCCAAACATGATTGGGTATTGTTTAGTCCCTGTGATACGCCTGAGATTCCAACAAACTATCTTCAGGAAATGGCGCAACATGCCAGCGATCAATTGGCGTTTGCCTGTGTCGTATATGATGGCGAGCGTCAGCAACATTTACATGCCCTGATTCATAAAAAACACAAAGAAAGTTTAATGATGTTTTTATTATCAGGACGTAGACGCACCAGTGAGTGGTTGAAAAGTCTAAAACCTGTACAAGTGGACTTCAGTAAAGCACAAGGATCGTTTTCAAATATAAACACGATGGAAGACTGGCCAGCTTAATAGCCAGTCTTCAGTTGTGAAAGGGGGGTAACAGAGTCTTAATTAAAGTAGGCTTTAAGTGCTCTCATGTTGTCTTGGTCTGCTTTGATGCGAAGCTTTAAGTAGATGCCTTGCGCGCTATAACCTGCGTCGTCAAAGTCGCTATCAGTAAAGCCTGCAAAGTTGTAACCCACACTTACCCAAGTATTAAGTTTAGGCGTGTAACCAATACTAACCCCCGCGCTGTGGCGGCTATCATCAAGTTCGTAATCAAACAGACGTTGACCTTGTAAACCCCAATCCCATTTTGGCATGAAGTGGCGACGAACTTGGAAACCAATTAAATCAATCACACCTGAATAGTCGATACTATCGATGGTTTCGTCCACATACTTCAAGCCATACTGAGCGCTTAGCTGTGTTTTGCTCCAGCGCATATTCACATGCGTGTTGTTCACTAAACGATGACTGACTAAATCGGCAGTAGTTAATGAGCCATTGGTTTCGACACTTTCTTCAATGTATTTAGTTTGGTTTAACCAAGCCAAACCAAATGCTAATGGGCGCAAGCCAATATCAAATTCAACCTGTTTGAATTCTGTACGCTCGTTTTCAGCATCATCCAAACGGAACTGGCCGTTTAAGCCAAAGGCAAAACCTAAACCAATAGGGCGATAGATACCGCTCATGGCGTTCCATTTTTCATTGGCATCACTTTCACGATACTCAATGCGGTTTGTCCACTGCCATGTTGGGCTGCGGTATCCCCAGCCTGTGTTAATGGCATAAAAATCATCACTGGTTTGTGCGAAGTTCAATACGGTGTCGTCTGTTTGTTCAATCACATTGCTTTCTAAATTTTGGCTTTGGTCATAACCAAAACTGATTTGCCAGTTGTCATTTAAATTCACTTCTTGATTCACACCATGAACAGCAAACAAACGGTTACCATCTTTGCTTTGTTGCTGCTCAACACTGTTGCTAACTTGCATACCTTGCCATGGGGTGGCACGTAAACCCGCCACACTGCGCATGGGTGCGTCACTTTCAAAACCGGTTTCATGAATAGCAAATAAAGTGACTTGATCATTGATGCGGAAATCACTACTTAAACGTAATAAGTCATAAATATCGTCGTTTTGTTTTAGGTTTAATTCTAAGTCGGCACTTAATAACCAACGACCATTCATTAACGTATAGGAATGGCCTGCGAGCAATTGTTGAATCGATTGGTTATCACCAGTGGCGTTTGTGATTTCACTAACACGGCCACCTAAATGATAACGGCCGTACTCGTATTCATTATTAAATTTCATTTCAGCCAATGATAAACGTTGTTCACTGCCTAATTGATTTTGGTCACTGACCAAGGCATCAATATACTGTTGTGAGGTTAAGTAATAAGTACCTTCAACCCCTAATTTTTCAGTACTGGCTTCACTATTATTTAGCTGGTCTAAACCAAAGCCGGCTTCTTCTGTGCGGATGTAGGCTTTGGTTTGCAGTTGTTCTCCACGATAGTCAATGCTGACATAGTTTGCGCTGGCACTGGTTTTCGTGGCGTTGTTGACTTGTTCGGTAATGGCGGTTTCAGCTTTAATTTCTAGCTGATCACTGAGTTGCATGCGTATATCGATGGCATTTAAGGTTTTACTGTCGTCACCAAGTTCTTCGCTGATTAAAGTGGTACCAATCTCAAGGGATTTATCCAATACGTGAACCGCTGCACGACCACCATAGGTTAAATCATTGGCGCTATCATCTTGGGTTTCATAGCGAGCAACAATGTAGCGAGGGTTTAAACTTTCATCGGTACTTTGTACCGGTGACTTAAAGAAAATAGAGCCGTCTATGTAGTCAATGCTGTAGTCACTGTCTTTGGCTAGCTCTACTTCGCTTAAGATCACTTCACTTCTAAAGCGGTCACGTACTTGTATGCTGATGGTTTCACTATTGCTGATTATGTCTTTGTTAGAAAGTTGATACAGACCAGAGGTACCATCGCCACGGATTTCATCGCGAGCAAAGCGCTGCGCAGACTCGGTCACAAACGCATTGAAGCTAACAATGTCTCCTTGGAATACAGATTGAATACCGTGGAATTTACGTAGATAGGTACTTAATTCGGTTTTGTTTAGGTCGGTACTGTAGTCACCAAATACGGTATAAAAACGTTCTTTTTCAATACGTAAATACAGTTTACCTTCCATTGAGGCATCCAGTTTTTGTGTACTGTTGTCACCATACAAGGTGTAGTACTTATTTGGATCTAATAGTTTTTCAAATGGGGTGGTGGTTTCTTTGCTGCTGTCATAAGCCGCGGTTAATAGCCAATCACCTGCAATCTGGCCTTTGGCAAATAATGCTAAACGACCGTCAGTATAAAAGCCGTCTTCTTGGTCATGGGATTCAGCATTTTTAATATGGCCACTAATGGTTTGATAACCAATGGTACCTTCACCTAATGCAATTAACATCCAGTCTCGGGCTTGCGGTTTTAACCAAACACGCACTTCATCTTCTTGGCCATTAGCAAGTGGGAAACGGATAACCGCTTCACCGGCTTGAGTGGTTGGCTCAAGGGTAATGTAAGCAATACCATCATTACTGATTTCATAGTTTGGCTTGAATTCATTACGGTTGATTTGCGCTTTATCTTTATTTGGGTTTAACGCCGTGTAAGGGCTGTCAATGGTGAACTCACCTTGTAAGCCATTACGCACTGGGTAGCCATCTTTATCAAATAATTGCACGGCGATAACCGGCGCAATTACACCATCTGCCACGGCTTTGGTTTCGTCTTTAACTAGCTCAACCCGTGTAGGCGTACCGGCATAGTGCAGTTGGAATTCTTGACGGTTTATAATGTTGTCATTTTCATCTACTAAAGAAGCAACGAAAGTGTTATTGCCTTCTTTGATATCCACACCGCTCCACTGACTAATAGCGGATTGATTGGCTGCGTATTTTTCACGCTTAGCAAAGTTTAATTCGCTTACAGGTGACCCGTTTAGCGTTAAACGCACACGCTGATTCATTGGATGTTTAATGGCCACTTTGGTTGATGGAATATTGGGTAAGAAACCTTCACTTGGCCATAACCATTCAAACGTGTTGTCTGTTTGTGCAAGATACGCTTTATCAAATTCTGGCATGGTGACGGTGTTACGAATAGGGCCAGATGCGGTGGCTTCTATTGGGAAATCAAAACCACCAGGAGCTACCCCTGTAGTGGCGACCATTTGATTGCCACTATCAGCTTTAGCGATACGCATGCCATTGTTTGCCGATAAAATATTGACTTCAACACGGCGGTTTTGTGAACGTAGGCTCTCATTAGAATTTTTAGAGACGGGTTTGTTTGCACCAAAGCCTGCCACGCTCACTTGATCAGGGGTTAGCTGTAATTCACTCATTAAATAATTAGCAGCACTGCGTGCACGGGCCAATGACAACTCATAGTTATCTTTAAAAATATGACGACTGCGACGAGCAATGGGCACGTTATCGGTGTGGCCAGCCACTTCTATTTGCAAGTCTTTTAAGCCTTTTAATTTGCTAATAACCATGGCCATTGATTGTTTGTCAGCTTGGCTTAGCTCTTCACTGAATGATCCAAATTTAGGCGCTTCTTCTGGCTTGTGCACTTCTTTGTTTGCAGGCACAAGGGCAAGCAAAGCAGATGTAAGTGCAATAGGGGTGCGCTGATTGTTTTGGCTAGGTGAATTAAACATGGCCACTGAGCGAGTGGTTAATTCACCAGGCTTAGCGTCTTTACCAATATAGGCTTCAAATTCTAGTGTGTGCTGCCAATCTTTACCTGGGTCATTTAAAGAAAACAGCAGGGTTTGGTCATCGTATTTTTTAGGCTCACCGATAGGGTTACCATCAAAAAGTGCCGAGTTTGGTTTGTATATAACACCTTCAGGTAACATGACTAAACTGCGTAAATCTTTAAGAATTACTTCGCTACCATTTAACAATAAGCGATACATCACTTTTTGCTCAACTGGACTATTTGCGGCTAAGGTTTCACGCTCAGTTTGAGTGATTGGAGCTAAGCGGCTGCTTAGACGTTGTGTCACTTCACCTTTGCTTGGTGGCTTGAGTTTGACGACAAAATCGGTGCGCCACATGGTGCCGGGTGCTAAGTCCACAAACTGGCTGTATTCACGACCGGCATGTTGGCCGTAGTCTTCACAGGCCATTAAGTCTAAATATTTTGGTAGGGTTTCGGTATCTAACTGTACAACGTGTGAACCTGGTTTTTGACCTTCAATGTGCCATAGGCCATCTTCATCGGTTACCACATAAGTGCCGTTTTCTAAGTAGATTCGAACACCAGAAATGCCTTCTTGCTCAGCGTTGCCTTGACAGTCGCCCACATACACTCGACCAAATAATCTTGCGTTGCTACTGAATAAGTCTTCGCGTATTTCAACGTCTGCAAAGGCCGTATTACTGGTTAGTACGCCTTCACCGAGTTGCCCTAAAGGTGGTGCATCTTCTTGATCTTCTAACCATACGGTATTGGTCGCTTTACCAACTGGCGTGCTCACACCGATACGGGCTACATAACGCAGGTTAAGGGTTTCATTGACCGCGATATTGGCTAGTGTGAAGGTGAGGTTTTGACCATCACTACTGATAACAGGGTCAGCAACTTTAACTCCATCAATACTGGCACTGCCTGCGGCATAACGGAAACCTTGAGGTAGGGTATCTTTAATTGCCACGTTAGTGCCTGGGATATCTGTGTTTTGCAATTTAATGTTGTAACTGACTAATTCACCCACACCGGCTTGAGATTTATTGGCGGTTTTAGTGAGTAATACGCTGTTATCTTTTGGATCAAGTGGTACATCCATGCGGAATGTAATACCCGAGTTAAAGACAAGGCCACGGCTGCCATCTTCATCAAAGTTAAAAGGGCCTTGTGGAATATCGTTTAACGATTTTTCTTGCGGGATTGGGTAATCGTGGTAGGCACTTTCACCCACTTTAACCACGTATTCACCACCATTTAACACAGGGAATGCAAAACCACCGTCAGGGAAGGTATAGGTATATGTATTGCTGTCAGCGCCTACAACACTCACCGTGCCGCCAGTGGTAACCGTACTTGGGAATACACCGCCTTCGTCACTTAGAATCTGAGCAAGGGTGACACCGTCTTTATCGTATAGCGTGACTTCAATACCATTAATCACTTCACCGGTATCAGCGTTTACCACGTAACTGCTTGGGTCGAATAGGGCACCTGCTTTTACCAAATCTAAGCTGTCGAATTGATCTTGATAACTGGCTTGAATACTGGAGTTACTGGTCACAGATAATTGACAGTTATGGGCAACCGGTGGATTGTTTGCCTTGTTAACGGTTTGAATATAGCCAGTGAATAAACCAGAACTGACTTCTGTTTCTGTTAGTTGAATGGTTTCTTGATCTTCACCGTTTTCACTTAAAATTGTGACGATGATTTTTTCAATTTGGGTTGGGTTTTGGTTTTGGTCTAAATCTTCAAGGTGAACAAAAATGGTATCACCCACTTTAAAGTAATCATCACTATTTAATGCCAGCGTGCTTGGTAGTGACAATGTTTGCCCTTGATAATTTTTAGGCACAGGCTGAGTCGTTAAGGTTTTACCGCTTGCATCGCTGGCACATTGACCTTGATTAACCACAAAGTTCCCGCTTAAAGATTTACCGTTAGAACTGGCGCGGGTGGTTACCGCATTACTACTTGTGCCAGTGGTAGTACCTGTCGTTAATAAATTTTGGCTGATGCTTCTGGTGAAATTGGAAGAGGGCGGGTTTGCTGCATCTTCTTTTGCTTTGGCCGCTGCGTATTGTGCTGAGAAATCAATACTGTTATGCATCAATGTAATAACAGACGGCGTACCGGCGCCTGAATCACTGCGGGCAGTAATAAAACTTTCACTGTCTTGTTTTTGATAATCGTTGCCACGGAACTGGTAACTTACATACGCCGTGTTTTTCACAAGAGTATTGTCAGGGGTTGCAGCGTTTACTTGCGTATTTGTAAATAAACCACTTACCAAAGCAATGGCAAAAACACCGCTCTTTTTAATCAAAGATGCAGTGCTTTTGGCTTTGCCTCGGCCCAAAGCGCGAGGTGCGCTTTGGGTGAGGGCTGCACAGCGTGGCTGTGCGTTTTTGTTAAGACTTAAAATCACTAAGTCTTATTCCACGATGGCTGTGAAGGTGATTGTGATAACTTCAGCAGCGTCAACATCACCAACATAGATGGTAATGGTACCCGTAGTATCGTCATAACGAACTTCGTTAACGGCATCAGGAGCATCAGTAACAGTAGTTAATGTTTGAGTTGCAGCATCAATTGCTAAAGTAGCATTAGCTAGTGAATCGATAGCGTACTCAGATGGTAGTTGTTCACTAAAGACAACAGCATTTGCAGTTACAGCACCTGTGTTTTCAGCTGAGTAGGTGAACTTAGCCATTGAAGTTGGAATAGCTTTAGGACGGTAAGCTGTTTGGTTCGCAGCTGCAACGTCAGGACATGTACCAACTTGTGCACCACCTTGAGAATAATCATTGGTGTTTGCATCGGTTAAGCCGTTGTCACAAACAACGTCATTGATGATTTTGATGGCTAACTTAGGAACAGCGTTTGCGTCGTTAGGGTCAGTAAACTCTGCCGTAACAATATTACGATCAGTTTGAGCTGTGATGGCACCAGTGTATTTTAAGTTATTTACAGAAGCCGCTTCAGCAAAAATAACGTATTCAGTGGTCAGGTTTGCATTTTTGTCATCTGCAATATCTTGAGCTAACAAGTTTGAACCATCTGTGTCTGATGGGTCTAGCGCAGTTGCTGTTGCTAGCATTTCAATCGTATCGCCGTTACCAATGTTTGCATTATTAGTAATGGTTGTTTTTGCGTATACAGTGGTAGAGGCATCAACCGCTAACGCAGAAACTTTGTTATTTGCCAAAGCATTGGTGTTGTTGGCAGCATCTGTTGCTGTTGGATAAAACGTTACAGCTTGAGGTGAGTGATCAGCATTGCCGTTATTGGTTAATGCTAAAACATACGCAGTTGCTTTGTTACCTGTATTGGTTAAAGTATAAGCAAGTGTTACCACTTCACCCGGAACACTGTCAGCAGTTGCAGTATCAGAAGTGAACGTCATATCTACTTTTTGATCTACTTTAAAGCCAGATGCTGACTCAACAGGTGTCTGCGCTGTACTACTCACTGTATAGCCAAGAGTCACTGTGTTGGTAATGTCAGTACCAGCAACAGTACCACCAGCAAACGCTTGACCACTAAGGCCAAAGCTTGCACTGACAGCCAGTGCAGTAAGGGTTTTATTAAGTTTCATAGGTTTCTCCTTTGAAATCCTTTTTACTTTTGTTATCAAAAATAGTTTTGCTTTTTAATTCGTGTGTTTTATTGGTTAAGCGATACAGCGGCGAAACCAACCCCTAAGTTTTGTTATTTCACTTGCACCACGTATTGCACGCTACCGTCTTTGCCAGCTGGCAAAGGTTGGTTTAACGTCCAGCGCACGTGGGTGTAATCTTTTGCAGTGGCCGGTACGTTTTTACCGTTCACCTCAACAAATAGTTGCTCCGGGGTGGCGAATTGTTTGCCGCCATCCACAGAAAATACGATGGTGCTATTAGCACCACGGGCACTGTCTTCTACGTAGATAGTGTTTTGTGGTACTGGATTATTTAATACGATATCCGCAGCAGGTTGCTTACCTGTATTTTTAAAAGAAATACGGTAGCCCACTTTATCACCAGGAATAATGTTATCAGGGTTTACCCATTCAACCTTGCTGGTGCCATTACTTTGCTGAGTTTCAACCACTTCAAACATTTCAGTGGTTAGTTCCACTTGAGCAAATGCAAACGAAGGAAGTAAACACAATGAAATTAAAATCTTTTTCATTTTTTTATTCCTATTGGATAACGGTTGTGAATTCAATGGCAATGGCGGCAGCACCGGCATTCACATTACCCAAATCAACGCTGATGGTATTAGTGTTTGCATCATAGGAAGTACCGTCTGAATCCGCTGCACTAGCGGTTTCAGCGACGCCGCCAACGGTAATGGTGCCAGCGATACCGTTTTTAAGTTGTAACTGTGCCGGTAATGGGTCGGTAACAACGATGTTGTTGGCTGTACCTGTGCCAGTTACGGTTACGGTTAATGTGTAGTCAACTTCAGCGCCTGGTACTGCTTTGTTGCCGCCAGCACCCAAGTTGTCACGTGTGGCAGCAATGGCTTTTACGATACTCACATCAATGTCGCTTACCACGAAAGTTGAGGTAACCGCTGCAATGGCCACAGCGTTAACGGCGTCGGTACCGGAGTCACCACTGCCCACAACAACTGCGCCAGCATTAGGATTGTTTTGCCCGTCAGCAGCAAATGTTGCCGATACGGCAGATACGTTCAAATTAGATAGTGCTGCATCGGCTAATGAGCTAGGAATGTTAGACGTTACCCAAATAGTTAGCTCAGCATCAGGTGCCATAGCAGGCGGGTTAGCGTTGTCATATAGAGTATCGACTGCGGTATCTAAAATACCGTCACCATCGTCAATATAAAAACTACTTAAGGTTACATCGAAGTCATCACCAGAATCTTGGGTAACAACAATTTTAAAACCCTCATCGCCGTTACCGTCATTTTTGATTTTAAATTTCATGGCGGCATTGGTTTGTGGTGAACTAACACTGATATTACCAGCATCTAGTTTCGCTACTGTGCCTTTGACTAACTCTTGTACAGTAAAGGTGACTGTGCCTGAATTAGCCGTCACTGTGCCGGAGCCAGCATTATATGAAACGGTAGCTTGGTTAGAAATAGGTAAACCAGCACCAGTACCAGCAGCGTGTGATTGAGTAATAGCCAGTAATAAACCGCCTATAACACCCCCAATTTTCTTGAGCTTATTCATTGTGCTCTCCTTTCTTAAAGTCTTTTATCATTTTTAATTTGTTTGTTTTTTGTACTTTTTATTGCAACCGTATTTGGTAGCTAAATTTAAATTCTGGTGTTTCACTGCCATCTTTTTTGGCTTTTTTATAAATGCCTGAGGGCTGTATACGTATGTATCGTATGGTCGGGTCATAACCATCGCCACTATCTACTGGCTCGTAACTAAAATCGACACCATCTTGTGAAAAATAGAGGCTATCATTTGCTGCATTCAAACCTGAAAAATTATACGCCAGTTCACTTTCATTTGGGGTGGCGCCATCTTCAAAACAAATTGGGCCGCTACCTGTTCCTGGGCCGCGATTTAAACAGGTTATGTCACTAATATAAAGCTCGGCGTTGGTTGCAATTTCGTCTTGAAGAGTAATGGAGTTATTGTCACTTGAGCCACGACCAGTATTGATTGCCTGAATGGTATATCGAAGTTCAGCCCCTGGAATAGCCTTGGGTTTATTGCCATCACTGAGCAAACCATTTATCGGGTCGTAGGTGACTTCAATGCTTTTATTTAACGCAATGTTAGGTAAGAAAGGTTTGATGTAAAAACTAGTGGTGCGTTCATGTGTGATTTGATCAGGCGCCACTTCAAGACCTTCATAACCTGTAATGGCAATTTGCCACCAGCCAGTGGATTCATCTTCTTCTAATAAGGTAACGGGTATCTCGTATACTTTAATGCTTGTATTGGTGTCATCCGTAGTGGTGTCCACTTGTGTCATTTCATTAGCGTTAGGTAAGCTTGAGAAATCATAGTAAGTGCCGTCTTTTTTCTGAACCTCGATGGTTGCCTTGCTAATATCAAAAGCACCAAACGGGTCTGAAATATTTGCACGAATATAAATAGTGGTATCAGCCTGTGTATTGGCTAATAAAGTGCCTTCACCTGAACCAGTCGGGTCTCCATAGGTTTGATCCCATATTTGAATGCTATCTACATTAATTACGGTGCTGGTGTTTAAATTAACCGCAGAATAAAAGCTTCCGTTAAGGGTATGGATATCAATTTCACTGTATTGATTATTATTGCCGTTACTCGAAGTGTTTAATATTGAAAGATAAACTGTGCTGCCAGCGGGCACAGTCACGTCATTGGCTAAATTAAAGTCAGTGTTTAGGTTATAAAGTGTATTGATACGGTAATTACCATAACCAATGGTTGCAGTATCAATGGTTACATTACCTGAGCCATTATTGTCATTATAAAACAGTTGGGCAGTAAATTGAGTTTGCACGTTACCAGTTCTGTGTCCTTCAACGGCTAGGTTGAGGCGTGAGTTGCCACTGCTAATAATGAGCTCTTTTTGTAAAACTGGAGTGATCGACCATGTGAGTGTTTCCCCATGGAAAAAACTACGTGATGTGTCTGTTGCGGGCAAGTTACGGGTTAAATTATTATTGACCAGATATAACGGTTTATTGCCACTAGCAGGTGTGGAGTTTGAAAGTGTCACAAATAATGGGTTTGATACCACATCCCATGAGCGCGAGTTTAAAAACAAGTTGGCTGTATTTTGTACACTTACTTGGTCGGCGGCATCATCTGCAATCACCGCTTTGATTTCTATGGTCGCAGTAGCCCCTGCGGCTAAATTAATATTTCGAATATCAATTAACCCTGTGCCGTTATTGCCAGCATTGGTTTGGCTAAAGTTTTGTGCGCCAGATGGCATTTGGTTAACGGTGAAGCTAGCTATGTTTGCCGGCAGGTGATCGAGTACCTGAATGCCAGGCAGTTCGAGATTATTGTTTTCATCAATGGTGATGGTGTAAGTAACAGTTTCACCCGGCAATAGTAAGCCGCCGTTGTCATCACTGGCTGCTTTGCTGGAATCACTTAAGTCAGGTTCTACGACTGTTATATCACCCGTATCCACGATCCAATTATTGCTGTTATAAGAAAGAGTGGCCGTATTTTGCAGTGACGCACCTTCAGGTGCATTTGAGTTTACGTACACTTCAAGAACCACTTGTTCTACTGCCCCAGCAGCAAGGTTGATATTTTGTATATCTAAGTACCCCGTGCCATTTGCTCCGCCCGAGGTAGTTGAATTGCTAACGGCATTGTTGGGAAGTGACGTAATGGTGTAACCCGAAATATTCGCAGGTAGATCGTCGTAAAGTCGAATACCACTGGTGGCTAGGTCACTGGCATCATCAATGGTGATGACGTATTGCAGGGTATCGCCTGCTAACAATAAATCTCCATTTAAATTGTTAGGGGTTTTACTTGAGGCGGATAAATCCACAACAGGCACAGCGCCAATGGGCACATTCAGTGTATAGCTGTCGTTTTCTGCATGGTTGTCAAAGATATCATAAGGGGCTGTATTGTGATCAACTGCCACAGACCAGTTGACAGTTTGACCTGCTGTACCTGTGGCAACATCCAATTTAAGGTCTAAATAGTCGCTCCAACCACTGCGTAATTTAGGTTGGTAAGTACAAGTAAGTTGTTGGCCCATTTGTGAGCAGATCCAATCACTGTCACCTTGAGTACCATTAAAGGAAAGCTGTGAGGGTAGAGTGGTTGTAAACCGAACGCTCTGAGCAGGAACGTCATTGGGGCCATTATTTGAAACTGTGAATTTTTTGGTGACGGTTGAGCCTTGCATCCAGCCGGTAGAGTTAGATGTGGTTACCGCTAAATCGGCCACAGGGATATTGGATACACTGATAACTTCGGCTGTTAGTAATACCCCATCTTGGCCGGCGCTATAAGTGGTAGTGACTTGTTCTAAGCCTTCGCTTAATAAACTTGAAACATCGTATTCATCAATATCCACACCATAGGTTGTCAGGCCACCTTCAACATTTGAATACGAGTTAAATTGATTGCCGGTTGGATTGCCAGAATCCACTAGCTGAGTGCCTTGAAATGAAAGGTACTCGCCATCTGTGCCTAATGTGTCGTCACCTTCCCATGTGATGTGGGCATGCTTGCCCGAAGGATTTGCCGGTAACTTAAAGTTATTGGGGGTTAGTGTGAATGAGCGATATCGAAAGTACTCAAAGCCCTCATAAAGATTCAAAATATGAAATGGCAGAGTGTCTGCTTCATAAATCACTAAAATGGCCCAGCCTCCTAATAATACCTGAGTCGAGCAGTGACTTGGTGTGCTGTAAATAGATAAACCTGAAACCGTATAGGTGGTATTACGATAGGTTTTGACTAGGTTGGTAATATCGGCAACTCCGTTAAAAAAGTCCCATGAACCTGTGTCTTCGGTGTACATGCGATCGGCCGTGACGGTATTGCCGTTTAGAGTGACCTGGTTATCTGTGTTGGTGCCATCACCTGAGGCGGCCCAATATAGATAGGCCTTTTTTATCGTGGCAGAAATGGGGATGGAGCTTAATGGGTTTGATGAGGTGCTTGAGGTGCTACAAGCATTTACATTGTTTTGCGCGGTTCGAAATGAGCCACCGGTTAATGCATACGACAAGTTGCCAGCATAACTTTCGCGAAGAGCGACGGTTGTGCCAGCAAATGAGTTGGTTGTATGCATACTACTTCCTACTAAAATGGCCGCCCACAAGATAAAACGAGCAGATTTTAGGCCTTTCATATAGAAGTACATTTGTACTGCTAACTTCAAATTATTACCGTTAGTAATTTCAGGTATCAGTTATGTAACTGGATGTTATTTGGACTAATCATACAAGTCAATAATGTGACCTGTATCACCTTATGGAAAATCCGGACCAACTAAGTCCTTATTTTCAAAAGAAAAAACAAGTGTTTAGTGAAGGGTGATTCACTGGCGCATAATGACCGTTATTAGGGTTTTTATTGTCCAAATAACTCTAAAGCATGAGTTAAACTATTGATATTGGAACAATTGGTCCGTCGCACTAAAAACCTGTAGGACAAAAAATATTTTCACAACTTTTTGATATTTTTGTAAGAAATTGTAAGTGTCATTTTATTGGCGCGATTTGTGCGTGAAATTAAGTTTTTATTTGACGCTCTAGACTAATTACTCCATTTAATTCCTGTAAATAAATGATATTCATTCGCCTGTAGGTGCTGCAAATGGTGGGAGTTAGCGCTTTTTGATAGTACTGATAATGGTTACGATTTTTATTAATAAAAAAGAATTTAATAATTAACCTGATGTACTTAATGTGCGAGAGATAAGAATAAAAAGTTAGGGTTTTCTTTTTGATTTCGTGTGGGAGTTTGCGCTGTTTGCTGAATTGAGAGCGCAAGGGAGGGGTTGCAGTGGTAAGCGTTTGATGTGTTGCTTGGACTAACGGTCGATGATTTTTAGAAGGTGAGTCGGCACTTTGTAACTCTTGTGCCTTAAAACGAAAAAACCGACTTAATTCCTTGGGTCGACTCTTTAGCATTTGGTTACGGGGGGGGGGTGGGTGAGGTTTTAGAAAGTGAACCGACGCTTTGTGGCTCTTGTTTCTGTGCTCTTGAGGTTTAAAACGAAAAAAACCGATTCATCAAAGATAAATCGGTTTTTTAGAACTTGGTTGTGGGAGCCCTGAGGT
>JAGDZK010000002.1:0-45264 GCA_049115935.1 Bermanella sp.
AATTGGTGCCCGGAGCCAGACTCGAACTGGCACGCTCTATGAGCGAGGGATTTTAAATCCCTTGTGTCTACCGATTTCACCACCCGGGCAAGACACGTTTTACTGTATCTAATTGTGGAGGCGCGAGCCGGATTCGAACCGGCGTACACGGAGTTGCAGTCCGCTGCATAGCCTCTCTACCATCGCGCCAACAATTTTGATTTGAATACTTTGTACAGCAACT
This sequence comes from Bermanella sp., assembly GCA_049115935.1. GTDB lineage: Bacteria > Pseudomonadota > Gammaproteobacteria > Pseudomonadales > Oceanobacteraceae > Bermanella. The sequence continues at coordinate 224 of JAGDZK010000002.1, forward strand.
CTTCAAAGCAAAATTCAACCAACCTTTTGGGATGGCAACATCCTATTACTAGGATGATTTGGAGCGGGAAACGAGACTCGAACTCGCGACCCCGACCTTGGCAAGGTCGTGCTCTACCAACTGAGCTATTCCCGCAATTTGCTGCCGGGTTATCCCTGACAACGGAGGCACATTCTAATGACTAAGCTAAAAGTGTCAATGTTTTTTTCCTTATTTCTGAATTACTTAGGCGATTTTTACAGTTTTGACCACAAAACAATCAGAGCCGTTTACGTATCAACCAAACAACAAGAAAAAAGCCGTTAAAACAATTAATTAGGCGCCTTCAGTGACGGCCAAGCGGCAACCAAATATGTCACCATTGACCACAGTGTTAATACGGCTGCCGCCACCAATGAGAATATTGCCGCTGCATACCACCCATCGGATGCAATAAACGCATCACTAGAGCCAGGTTCGATACCTAGCATCCCTGTAATGGCAAACATTTGTAAAAGAGTTTTTGCTTTCCCGATCAAACTCACCGCTACAGTATCGCTTTTGCCAACTGAAGCCATCCACTCTCTTAAAGCCGAGATAATAATCTCACGACCAACAATAATAAGAGCAGGAATCGTCACCCATAGTGTTTGATCGCGCTCAACAATAATCATCAATGACACTACGACTATTAATTTGTCCGCCACCGGGTCTAAAAACGCGCCAAATGGCGTCATAAGATTCATTTTGCGTGCAAGATAGCCATCCCAGTAATCTGTAATACAGGCCACCCAGAATACCACAGCAGCTGCAAAGCTTGCCCAATGCACAGGCAAGTAAAACATAATAACCATAAGAGGAATCAACACCACACGAATGGCAGTTAATATATTTGGGAGGTTTAACGGCATATTGCTTTCCAGATACTACTTAATTTTTGCCACTACGCATGAAGGGCATCGTATATTTCTTGTGCTAGCTGGCGGCTAATGCCAGGTACTTTTGCGATTTCTTCTACATTTGCAGCCTTTACCTGTCCGGCATCGCCAAAGAATCTTATCAGCTCTTTGCGTCTTTTTGGACCAATTCCAGCAATTCCTTCTAAAATTGAGCGCCCTCTGGCTTTTGCCCGCCGGGCTCGGTGCCCTGTTATGGCAAACCGATGGGATTCGTCCCGTATCTGCTGAATCAAGTGCAATGCAGGTGAGGAATTATCCAAATTAAAACTGCGCCCACGGAATAACAAAATCTCCATACCTGCTTTACGAGTCACCCCTTTTGAGACACCAAGAACAGGGATATCTTTAATTTCTAATTCTGCCAGTACTTCATTGGCGATATTGAGCTGCCCCTTACCGCCATCAATGAGCAGTAAATCTGGCTTTTTATCCGCAGTCAGTTTTTTAAAGCGTCGAGACAAGGCTTGATGCATAGCGCCATAATCATCTCCTGCCACTTCACCCTCAATATTAAATTTCCGATAGTCACTTTTTAATGGGCCATCTTGATTAAATACAACACAGGACGCCACAGTGGCCTCACCATGACTATGACTGATATCAAAACACTCCATGCGCACAGGGATTTCATCAAGCTGCAAAACAGTCTTTAGATCTTGGTACTGAGCCATTATATGCAAGCGGTCTTGCTGTTTTAAGCGCACCGCCTCTTCAGCATTGGTTATGGCCAATTGCAGCCAGCGTAAACGCTCAGAGCGAACAGAATGGGAGAGCTTAACCTGCTTTCCTTTTTGCTCTTTCAGTGCAGATTGAATAACCGTTCTGCCATCCGGATCATGTGAAGTAATAATCTCATCGGGTATTTCACGGCTTAGCACTAAGTAGAATTGTGACACAAAAGCAGCCAACGCTTGTTCTGGCGATTCATCCATTTGGAATTTCGGATAATAAGAGCGGCTACCCAGCATTCGCCCGTGCCTAACACTGGCCACATGCACAGCACAAATGCCTTTAGATTGATAAATGGCAATGATATCCACATTACCCTGCTGAGCATCAATAGACTGACTTTCTTGAACTTTGCGTAAGTACTGGATTTGATCGCGCACACGAGCAGCTTGCTCAAACTTCAACTCAGCAGACAAGCTCTCCATTGTTAAATTTAAATCATTAATTAAATCTAAACTTTTACCCTGTAAAAACATTTCTGCATGTAATAAATCTGCCGCATACTCTTCTTTTGAAATCATGTCTACGCACGGCGCACTGCACCGACCTATTTGATGCTGCAAACAAGGTCTTGATCGATTATTAAAGTAACTATCTTCACAATTCCTTAATCGAAAAACACGCTGCAATAAATTTAGACTTTCTCGAACAGCGGATGAACTAGGAAAAGGCCCAAAATAATGACCTGTTTTAAATTTTTTGCCACGTGCATAAGCTAATAAAGGAAATTCATGGGAAGAGCGATAAATGTAAGGGTAGGATTTATCGTCTTTTAATAAGATATTATAAGGGGGTTTATTCTGCTTGATTAAGTTTTGTTCAAGCAGAAGTGCTTCGGTTTCACTGCCTGTCACTGTGATTTCGATACTGGCAATTCGCGAAACCAGTGCCATGGTTTTTGTCGTCAAACCATTTGCACTAAAGTAACTTGAAACTCGGTTTTTTAAATTCTTCGCCTTACCCACATACAGTAAAACACCCTCGACATCGTACATACGATACACACCGGGTTTTAATGTTAGGTTTTTTAGAAAAGGTTTTGCATCAAAGCTCATGATTCAATCAAAACTGTACGATTAAACCAATGATTCGGTATCAATAATGCCATGACGTATAGCTAAGCGAGTTAGCTCAACATCACTACTGATATTCAGTTTTTCAAATATACGATAACGGTAGGTATTAACGGTTTTTGGGCTCAAAAACAGCTGGTCTGAGATTTCCTGCACTTTAACGCAGTTCACAATTTGAATGGAGATTTGCATTTCACGATCAGATAGCGCATCAAATGGGCATGCTGCTTCTTGCGTATCAAACGGCTTAAGCGCCATGCGCTGGGCGATTTCTGGACTAATGTAGCGCTGACCAGACTTCACCTTGAGCACCGCCATGATCATTTCATCGGCAGTAGCGCCTTTCGTCATATAGCCAGCGGCACCTGCTTGTAACAAACGCGAGGCGAATGGGTCTTCTGCGCAAGCGGTTACGGCTATAACCTTAATATCTTCATTGAAGCGCAGCATTTTACGTGTGGCTTCAAGGCCGCCCATACCAGGCATGCGGATATCCATCAGCACCACATCAGGCTCATGCTCTTTTGCCAGCTCAATGGCCTCTTCACCACTACTGGCCTCTGCAATCACTTGTATTTTGTCACCGCCACTCAAAAGGCTAACTATGCCCATACGGACCAAGTCATGATCATCTACAACCAATACTCGAATCAAGTTGAACCCCTTTTTATTACAGTGACACTATTTTGCGGTGGCCTATGCTAGCAAATCAAGGCGCTTAAACCATCTTATTTTTTGCTTTTGTGAAGGTCTTCAAGGCGCAATCTGTGCCACTCTTGGCTTACTTCATTAAGAGGTAAGCGAATTTCAACCACATTACCATCTAGACGTCTTTTAATTTTAAAGCCAAGCTTATCGGCAAGCTTTAGCATGGGGCCATTATCAGATAAGACGGTCCCTTTCATTTCAATGGTCCCCTTGCCTTTACAATAGGCAATCATCTTGTTCATGAGCAAAGAACCCAGTCCTAGACCTTGAGCCTTGTCTGAAACCAACACAGAGAACTCAGCTTGCAACTGATCAGCGTCTGTCCAAGTACGCACGTCACCCAATATCTCACCTTCTTTATCCAGCGCCACAAACGCCATTTCTTGCTGGTAATCGATTTGAGCAAACAGAGCAAGATCACGATGCCTAAAATTACGGCGTGCGGTAAAAAAGCGATAGCGTATTGATTCCATGCTTAGCTCTTCGTGGAAGGTTTTAAGCTCTGGCTCGTCTTCGCCGCGTACAGGGCGTAATAAAACCTCTCGCCCCCCTTTTACCTTTATCACTTCTTCATATTCTGCCGGATAAGGCTGAATACATAACTGATGCTTAGGGCCAATATTGGCCGCCATACCCAAGATTTTTGCCCCTTCTACGGGGTGCAGAATGACGTTCAGCTCGCAGCCTTTCAGGTTTGGAAGGTCCGTAGCCATTTGAGATAGCCTAATAAGCATTTGAGATAGCTGCTCTACGTCCCGCTCAAAGTGACGACTACGCTCTTTTAATACACGATAGATGTGTGTCTTAGACATTAGCTGTTTTGCCAGAACATCATTAAGCGGTGGGAACTGAACTGCCCTATCGGCCATTATGTTTGCCGTTGCACCACCGCCGCCAAATAAAATGACCGGACCAAAGGTGGCGTCTCGGGTAATGCCCATACTGTACTGCGTAGAGATTTCGCCGCTTCGCATTGGCTGCACAGAAAATCCATGAACCTTACTGTGCGAGAAGCGTTTGCGAATTTGAGAGCGTAATTCTTTAGCCGCAAGATCCAACTCTTCACCGTTTTTAATACCCGACACAACACCACGCCAGCGATCCCGAGGATTGTCGCCATAAGCAAACGGATGACAGTAATCAGCATGGATAATTTTAAGTGCCGCAGGGTATTTAATATTCAATGCATTAGCACTGAAATCTTCAGGTATAAAGTCGGTCTTAACTTGCTTAAACTCATAGGCCTTAAGGATTTTATAAATCTCTTCTGCCGTAAGGTAGCCTCTATCTTGATCCAGCGCAGACTGCACTATGCTTTGACATAGCGAGCGATCAATCGAAATATTATCCATCAATGATGACGGTGTTTCCCGGAGTAGCTCGTGATTACGCTGATGGCGAACCATGTGCATAAATGCTTTAACAGCTCTATCTGGAGTGTCGTAGGTCGGTATGCCTGCATCATCAAACACATGGCGGCTTCGCTCAACGGTTGCACCGCCCATCCAACTGGTTAACAGGTTCTTTTGATAAAACTTACTATGATGAACAACCACATTGGCCACATCCTGGCTATTCACAACACTGGTCGGTGAAAACAACACCAAAATAGCGTCGACACCTTTATCTTCCTCAACAATCTTTAAAACATCGCGATAAACACTGGGGCCAGCTTCAGGGGTAATATCAATAGGATTAGATTGTGACCAATAGCCTGGCAAGACGGCTGATAGCTTATCAACGGTTTCATCCGATAACTCAGCTAATTGCCCTCCTTCATGCACTAGGCGATCAACCGCCAAGATTGCACCACCAATACCATTTGCAACGATAGCCAAACGCTCGCCTTTTAGGGGCTTCATTCGTGTAAGCGATTCAACGGATTCAAATAATTCTTCTGTACTATCTACTCGCAATACACCTGCGCGCAGTAAAATTGCTTCATAGATCATATCGCGATGACGCAGCCCGCTTGGAATAGGCTCAACAGGCGATTGAGATTGAGGAAAACGAGAACTTTTAATGGCCAGTACCAATTTACTACGCGATGCATTTCGAACCGCTCGCACAAAGGACTTGGCATCCGTAACCTGCTCAAGGTGAAGCATAATCGCTTTTACCTGTCGCTGCGTAGAAAGATAATCAATGGTGTCGGGCATACTCACATCGGCACTATCACCAATGGTTAAAAAATGTGAGAAACCAATGCCACGAGCATGAGCCCAATCTAACAAAGCACTAGCCAAGGTACCGGACTGACCAAGATAAGCCACCTTGCCCGGCAATGCATTGATATGGCTATAACTGGCATTTAAATTAAGCTCCGGCACCAAAAGGCCCAAGCAATCTGGCCCCATAATACGAACACCATGCTCACGAGATAGCTTTCTTAAAGGATGCTTGGAAGGACGAAACTGCTCAGCTCGTTTACGTGAAATACCGCCAGTTAAAATAAGCACGGCATGAATACCGTGCTTACCCAGTTGTTTGATGATTTTCTCAATGGTGTGTGCCGGCGTACAAATAATCGCCAGATCCACATCTTTAGGTAATCGACCAATTTTTGATGAGCATGGCACACCGTGTACAGTTTTGTAGCGACGAACGTTAACCGCGTAAAGACTGCCTTTAAAACCTGCCGTTTTTAAATTTTGTATGACTGCACCACCCATGCTAGAGGATCGTTCTGATGCTCCAATTACTGCAATTTTGGATGGTTCAAAAAACCGTTCTAACCAACGAGTGCCCATAAATCCCTGAAAAAGGTGTTAACTATCAATTAATTGAGTTATATAGACTTATCAATCAAGCCTCAAGCTATTAGTGCATGTCGTCTACTTTATTTATACACCATTCTCATTTTGACCAGCATTCTGTGCCACCTAGTCATCCGGAGAGCCCATTACGAAGCCTTGCGGTTGAAACTCGCCTTCGTCAAACTGGACTATGGCAGGATCTGGCGATAAAAACAGCCACACCAGTACCTAAAGAGCTGTTCAAGCTTGTACACAAGGCTGGGTATATTGATCAGCTATACCAGATTAGCCCAGCCAAGGGCATGATTCTAGCGGACCCTGATACACCTCTTACATTTGATACATTAGGTGCCACTGAAGAAGCAGCAGGCTCAGGCATTCAAGCCGTTGACCAAGTATTGGCCGGTAACTATAAAAATGCATTTTGCGCAATTCGCCCGCCAGGTCACCACGCTGAACCCAATAAAACCATGGGCTTTTGCTTTGTTAATAACGTTGCCCTTGCGGCGCAGTACGCTTTAAGTAAACCTGGCATTAACAAGGTATTAATCTTTGATTTCGATGTGCATCAAGCCAATGGCACGATTGAGATATTTAAGGACCGCGAAGATGTGATGGTTATTAGCAGCTTTCAACACCCTTATTTTCCAAACTCACACTGGAATATTAAATCTGAAAACATTATTAATATCCCAATTGAAGCCGAAACAGCCAGTACGCAATTCAGAAGAATCGTCGAGCCTAAGGTGATTAAGGCTGCATCTTGGTTCAAGCCTGACTTAATTCTTATTTCGGCAGGCTTTGATGCCCACACTGATGACCCAATGGGTGAGCTGGACTTAATCGACGACGACTTCTCGTGGTTGACTAAGCTCACGATGAGTCTTGCAAAAGATCACAGCCAAGGAAGAATTATCTCCATGCTAGAAGGCGGCTACAACCTAGAAGCGCTAGCCAATAGTGCCCACGCCCACATCCAAGCATTACTTAATAAATAAATACGCGTTCACTTCAGCATATTCATACCTGCTCAATAATACAGGCGCGGCAGGTAATACTATGGGCCTGCCTCATACTTTTTGACAGGCGAAAAAAAACCAGATCGTTAGATCTGGTTTTTTAGGAATTAAATGGCGGAGGAGAAGAGATTCGAACTCTTGGACGGGTATAAGCCGTCGCCGGTTTTCAAGACCGGTGCTTTCGACCACTCAGCCACCCCTCCGCTGTGGAGCGAGACGCATATTACCCGTTTCAGATTTTGTGTCAACAATAAGAATAAAAAAATCTTACTTTTTAGTAACTTAGCTAGAACTAAGGGTGAAATATAGAATCAATATAGTTAGCAGAATGCTTGAATTTCCCTACAACAACCCTATTATCTGCCTTAGATAGTAAATACAACAAACTGGAGCAACACAAAATGGATCAACAAACTCTTGCCCATCAGCAAGTAGACTCAACAGGTGCAATGAAAGTATTGCGCAACACTTATATGCTGTTAGCAATGACACTAGCATTTAGTGCGGTTACTGCAGGCATCTCAATGTCTTTAGGCCTAGGCCATGGCGCAGCCATGATCATGTCTATCGCAGCCATCGTAATTGTATGGTTCGTTCTACCTAAGGTTGCCAACTCAGCTGCTGGCCTGCCGGTTGTCTTTTTATTCACCGGCTTACTTGGCGCATCTCTTGGCCCTATCCTTAACCGCTATCTTGCCATGCAAGGCGGCACGGAGATTGTTATGCAAGCACTAGGTGGCACTGCGATCATCTTCTTTGCGTTATCCGCTTATGTAACCACCACCAAAAAAGACTTCACGTTTATGCGTGGCTTCTTATTTACAGGTTTAATTCTTGTAATCGTTGGTGCAATTGGCGCCATGATCGCATCCTGGGCATTTGGCGTTGATGTATCAGGCTTCTCTTTGGCGATCTCGGGTGCGGTTGTACTGTTAATGTCAGGTTTTATCCTTTATGACACAAGCAGCATCATACGCGGCGAACAAACCAATTACATCATGGCCACTGTTGGTCTGTACTTGAATATTTACAATTTATTCACCAGCCTATTGCACATCCTTGGTGCAACAAGCGACGATTAATCATCGCCTGTTGAAGTATCAAAAGGAGGGGCAACCCTCCTTTTTTAATTAATCTGATCTATATTATGAAATTCTCTCTTTTGGTAATGGCCGCGCCCTACTCAACTCAAAGCCATTTAAGTGCATTGAAGTTTGCAAAAACCTGCATAGAATCCAACCATCAAATCTACCGCGTCTTTTTTTACAATGATGGTGTACTTGGCGCCAGCCAGCTGCAAAGCCCGCCACAAGATGAAATCAACATCCATAATGAATGGCAATTGCTAGCCAAAGAAAACAACATAGACCTTGTCACCTGTATCGCCGCAGCACTTAAACGCGGCATCCTCAATAAAGAAGAAGCAAAGCGCTATCAAAAAGCTCAGCACAACACAGATGAGCCGTTTGAGCTTTCAGGGCTTGGGCAATTATTAGATGCACAAATTCATTCAGATCAAATGGTGACATTCGGCTAATGAATACTGCAAACACCACTCACGATATTTTAATTTTACAACGCCACGCCCCCTATGGTTCAAGCATCGCACGAGAAGGTTTAGATTTTATATTAACCAGTGCCGCTTACGATCAAAACATGACCGTATTATTTTTAGGCGATGGCGTTTTTCAACTTTTAGACAATCAAAATAGTCAAGCAATTGATCTTAAAAATCACGGAAGCGCGCTTGAAGTTTTACCTTTGTATGAAGTAGAAAATTTGTTGGCTGTTGAAGAAGATCTAATCGATAGAGGCATAAGCCACAATCAATTAATTAGCGGTATTAATATAATTAACCGCGAACAAAGCAAAGCCATCATTGCGCAACACACAAAAGTAATAGGCTTTTAGATGACATTACACTTAATACAAAAAAGTCCATTTACACACTCCGCATTAAAAGACTGTTTAGATTTCATAGACAGCAACGACATTATTTTATTAATGCAAGACGGCGCCCTAGCGTGCCAGCATTCATTGCTTCAAAATATTGAGCATGCAACATATGTACTTTCAGATGATTTAAGTGCTCGATCTCTACAAATTAGAGGCAACATTCAAGCAATAGACTATAAAGATTTTGTCGACCTGTGTGCATCATCTACTCGTGTCATCAGTTGGTATTGAAGATGGATAAACATTTATTTGATGACGAAGGTTTTTTATTAGACCTTAACAACTGGAATGAAGAGCTTGCTCATGACATTGCTCAAAATGAAAACATTGTACTCTCTAATGAGCACCTTGAGATTATTCACACATTACGAAAATTCTATGCAGAACACCAAGTAGCGCTTGCTAATCGCCCTTTTGTTAAATTAATCAAAAACACTTATGGCGCCGAAAAAGGCAACAGCATTTACTTAATGACTTTATTTCCCGAAAGCCCAGCTAAAATCGCCGCAAAAATTGCAGGGCTTCCTAAACCAGCGAACTGTTTATAATGACCAATATCGAACATCCATTTGCACAGTATGTGCGCATACTTGGTAAAGGCCGCAAAGGTTCTCGCTCGTTAACTTATGATGAAGCGCTTGCTGCAATGGGCATGATTCTTAGGGGCGAAACCGAAGATGTACAGCTTGGTGCCTTCATGATGCTACTGCGCGTCAAAGAAGAAAACGCAGATGAACTTGCAGGTTTCACCCAAGCTACAAAAGATTTTTTAAAAGCTAGCATTCCAAGCGACCTAACAGCTGACATTGACTGGTCAAGTTACGCAGGTAAACGCCGCCAACTGCCTTGGTATCTTTTGTCTGCTTTAGCATTAGCTGACAACGGCATAAAAGTCTTTATGCACGGTGCAGACGGCCACACCGAAGGCCGAATCTACAGCAAGGGCACCCTTGAGCAGCTTGGTATTAATCCCGTCAATAACTGGGCCGAAGCACAAGAACAATTAACGCAAACCAATTTTTGTTTTATGGATATGACAAACCTTTGCCCTGAACTGCAAAACATTATTGATTTACGTAATACGTTTGGCTTGCGCTCGCCTGTGCACAGCTTTTCACGCCTACTCAATCCATTAAATTGTGAATTTGTTAGCCAAGGTATATTTCATCCGGGCTATGGCCCTTCCCATCAGCAAAGTGCAGAACTATTGGGCTACAACCGCCTATCCATCTTAAAAGGTGAAGGTGGTGAGTGTGAAATGAACCCTGACAGTGTTGCAAGAATGTACCACTGCTTTAATGGCGAGCTAATTGAAGAAGAGTGGGAGGCTATATTTGAGCGTCGCCATGTAAAACCAAAGACCCTGGATATCAACAACCTAAAAACAACATGGGTTGATGAAAATGACGAGTATGGCATGGGTGCTATTTTGGGCACACTTGCTTATGTGGCGCGACTGATGGGCAAAGCAGATACCAAGCAGGCTTGCCTTGAACAAGCAAAAATCTGGTGGTCCAAGCGTAATCTAAATCGATTTCAATAGCCCATAAAAAAGCCGTCTAATCGACGGCTTGTTCAAGTAGCTGCAGCAATCGGCGCGCTAACGCCTCAAAGGCTGCAGCCTCTTCATTATCTTTGGTGGCGCTTAAACTAAACAAAAGTCGCTCAATCTCTTCGCGGCTCATGTATTGAATGGTCACTGGATTCAACATAACAACGTCCAAATGCACTTATACTGTATTTAAATACAGTACTTTATAGCTTTACTGAAAAATTGCAATCACGGCTTCTCAATATAAAACGTGAAAACACCCTCTACTTCTTCATGACTCAAAAGGTTGTACCCCAAAAAACTGCAAAACTTAGCGATATCACGTTTAGTAGAAGGGTCCGTAGCAAGAACTTGCAGCACACCGCCTGATTGAAGCTCTTTAACTTTTGTATGCAGCATCATGACAGGCTCAGGGCACATCAAGCCTTTTGCATCCAACACCAGATCAAACTCAATCTCAGACATATAAAACCTTATTTTTTATTACTACAGTTTGGGCATATTTGCTTATCAACACTGGCACCCCAGCCCTGCTTATTCATGCCAGCAATGGCATCTGCTTGTGTGTCGCCGCTAAAATCAATGAACTCTAGCGTGGTTATCTCGCAACATGCATCACAAGTAATATCAGCAAACTTCACATTAAATTGCGCTTGAGCAGGACCTGCACACTTTGCACTCCACCCTCCTATGGGTGTAATGAGCGGCTCCACACCAAGCACCTTCAACTGCAAGCTTAATTGCTTTGAGCCTTTTACAGGTAATAACAAAGTATCACCAATTGCAGGCTGCTCACCTTTGGCTTTAATTTCAAACTGACCAAGCGTGAAACTCATGACACCCAATAAATCTGATGATTTATTGGTCAATCTGTCATTTATAACCCTACCCGCAGGCGTTTGTTGGTATCTAAAGTATTCAAGCATCATGAAAAAATTGTGTCTAAGGGCCGCGCAGCATACAATTTGCGACTGTTTTGTAAAGAGTCGGCGTAAGGATACCCCTATAAAACGCCAGACCCAATTAATTTAGATACGCTTGGAACCCAAATGCGCGCTAGCCAGTTTTTAATTGCCACCCTAAAAGAATCCCCGTCTGACGCGGTTGTCATCAGTCACCAGCTTATGCTGCGCGCTGGCATGATCCGTCAGTTAGCATCTGGCTTGTACACTTGGCTACCACTGGGTCTAAAAACCCTTCGTAAGGTCGAAAAAGTCGTTCGCGAAGAAATGGATGCCGCCGGCGTTCAAGAATTACTTATGCCGGCCGTTCAACCTGCTGAGTTATGGCAAGAAACCGGTCGTTGGTTTAAGTATGGAGGCGAGCTGCTGCGCATTAAGGATCGCCAGAATCGTGAATTCTGTATTGGGCCTACCCACGAAGAAGTCATCACCGATCTTGCCCGCAATGAGTTAAAAAGCTATCGCCAATTACCAATGAGCTTTTACCAGATTCAAACAAAATTTCGTGATGAGACCCGCCCTCGTTTTGGTGTGATGCGTGCCCGTGAGTTTCTTATGAAAGACGCTTATTCCTTTCACGCAAATGAAGCATCCCTAAACGACACATATGAGCGTATGCACCAAGCTTACTGTAATGTCTTCAACCGCTTAGGCTTAGACTTCCGCCCAGTAGCGGCAGATACAGGCTCAATCGGTGGCGCTTTATCTCATGAATTCCATGTACTGGCTCAGTCCGGTGAAGATGATATCGCCTTTAGTAACGCATCCGACTACGCCGCCAACGTTGAACTAGCAGAGGCGGTTGCACCAAGCACGCCTCGCCCTGTTGCCAGCGCCGAGCTTCAATCAGTCGGCACACCAGACCAACACAGCATTGAAGATGTCAGTGCATTTCTAAACATTGCATCACAACAAGTTGTAAAAACACTAATTGTTGAGGGCGAGCTTAGCGATGAAGAAAAAGAAGCCGGTAAAAAAGTCCCTCTTGTTGCGCTAGTACTTCGCGGTGATCATCAACTTAATGACCTTAAAGCAGAGAAGTTAGCAGGCATTGCATCTCCACTGACATTTGCCAAAGAAGAAGACATTATTGCTCAACTAGGCTGCAAGCCAGGCTCCATTGGTCCGTGCAAACTTAACATCGATATCATTGTTGATAGAAGCGCTGCTGTTATGGCGGATTTTGTATGTGGCGCCAACGAAGATGGCAAACACCTGACTGGCGCAAACTGGGAGCGTGACGCAAGCATTACTCGCGTTGAAGATATTCGTAACGTTGTTGAAGGGGATATCAGCCCTGACGGCAAAGGTACACTTGAAATCAAACGCGGTATTGAAGTAGGTCATATTTTCCAGCTAGGCACTACCTACAGCGAAGCACTCAACGCCACTGTGCTGGATGAAAACGGTAAAAGCGTTGTCATGCCAATGGGCTGCTATGGCATCGGCGTATCTCGCGTTGTGGCTGCCGCTATCGAGCAAAACCATGATGAGCGCGGCATTATCTGGCCTGAGTCTCTTGCCCCTTTCCAAGTGGCTATTGTACAAATTGATGCCAACAAGTCTGAAGATGTGACCAAACACAGTGAAGCCCTTTACCAAGAGCTTACCAAGCTTGGTGTTGAGGTATTCTTGGATGACCGCGACAAAAAAACCAGCCCAGGCGTTAAATTTGCTGATGCCGAACTAATGGGGATACCACACCGCCTAGTATTTAGTGCTCGCGGACTTAAAAACGACACGATTGAATACAAAGCCCGCGCCCAGCAAAAAGAAGATGCCGTGGAATTAAATGTGGCCGATGCACTTAGTCACATCAAATCAGCATTAGGCATTAACTAATGTTGCGGTTTGTTTTAGGTTGTTTGATGCTTCTATCTGTTCACTTGGCTCACGCCCAAGTGGACCCTGAGCTTAGGCAATACCTAAAACAAGCCATAAACACCAGTAGCAGCTTTAACGATCGCTTTGATGCCGAAGTATGGATGGTGGACATGTCTGCTCGGCTAGCCCGTTACATCAAAGACAAAAGCTTTCGAGTGGAGTTTTTAAGGCAGCTGCACCACGCAGCCTCAGAACACGACCTCCCCCCGGAGATGGTACTTGCTGTCATACAGGTAGAAAGTGCGTTTAAATCCTATGCCCTTTCCTATGTAGGTGCGCAAGGTTATATGCAGGTCATGCCTTTTTGGCGCAACGAAATTGGCCGCCCTGATGACAACTTAATGGATCTAAAAACCAACCTTCGATATGGCTGCGCCATTCTTGCTCACTACCTTAAACGGGAAAAAGGCAACTGGACTCGAGCTTTGGGCCGCTATAATGGCAGCCTTGGCAAAACCAAGTACCCAATAAAAGTATTTAACGCTTGGCAGCGTCGCTGGTTTGTGAAAAACATTTCACAAACCAGCTTGCCTTAATGGCAAAAGCACACTAACTCGTCTATTCCTTAATACAGGTTAATATTAAGGAATATATCCATGCCTACGTTGTATGAAAAAATCGGCGGTGAAAAAGCAGTCGACGCTGCCGTTGATATCTTTTACACCAAAGTCATAAACGACCCCGCTCTTGCTCCTTTTTTCGATGGCATTGCCATGGATCGTCAAAAAAAGATGCAAAAATCCTTTTTAACCGTCGCCTTTGGTGGCCCAAATAATTACTCAGGCAAAGGAATGCGTGCCGCCCATGCACGACCTGTTGCCATTGGTCTTAATGAAAAGCACTTCAATAAAGTCGCCAATCACCTTCAAAAGACGCTTTTAGAATTAAATGTCCCTTACGAATTAATTCAAGAAGCCATGAGTATTACTGCCTCCACAAAGAATGATGTACTCAATCAATAGTTCACAGCCCTGTGTTTTTGGGGCTACAAATCTTTACTTAGTGTTACTCAAGATTTAAAGCTTTCTGACGAGTTTTGACTATGATTACTTTGTGCTCGCGGAGGAATCACCATGCTAGAGAATTATAAAACCATCAAATTCAGCAAGCTTGATACACAACCTCAACCCATTACACCGGATAGGGGCTATAAAGAGCTTAACTTAGAAGACTCAGCTATATCGGTCATGACCGACCACCGACTTGAAAAAGCCCCCATCTGTACCACGCAAACCTCTCTTGAATCAGTTAGCAAACAAATGGCTAATGAAAAAACAAGCATGCTATTAGTAGAAAATAAAGACGGACAAATAGTTGGGATTATTTCTTCTGCTGATATATCAGGCGAAAAACCGATTCAATTTATAAACGAAACCAAAAAGAAACGCAGTGAAATAAAAGTTGGGCATTTAATGAATGACATTGAAAATATGCCAGTGCTTGATATACAAGATGTGCTCAGTGCAAAAATTGGCGACGTATTATTCACCTTAAACGACATTGGCAGCGAATACATTTTAGTGACAACTAAAAATGGAAAACACACAAACATTCGAGGCGTCTTTAGTGCACGCCATATTGCTCGATCGTTAAATATTTTCTTTAGTCCAAGCCCTGCAGCAAAAACGTTTGCAGAGTACAGCCGAGCATTAAGTGAAAGCCATCAAACCCATTAACATATTAAATAACATCAAAAACAGGCAGCCCAAGGGCTGCTTTTTTTTGTTCTCTTAATTGCGTTAAACGAGGGTCAAGCTGATCAAACCAGGTCGTGGTTTTATTAATAACTGCAAACTTCTCTAACCGCTGACCATGAACTAGCTCACTTAAATCACCAACCGTCATTTTCTTTAAGTCAACCGCTACAAATAGTTCATCATCTAAATTTTCAACCCACTTTCCATCTATGAGTTTAACAAGTAGGGCTTCCCATTCATCAATATTGATTAAAGTTAACGCCTGACTTAATGCCTCTCTATTCACCTTTGAGTCGTTATCCGTGTGTTTTAATCGCTGCAAAATCATCAGAGCCCAATCCAACTCACTGGCCTGAACACCTTTTTGACTTTTATTTATAAATGGCAGCGCTCTAACAAGCTCGGCCCCTAATAAAACGACACACCAAGCAACAAAGATCCAAAGCAAAAACAAAGGTACTACCGCAAAAGCACCATATATTAGTTGGTAAGACGGCGAGAAAGACACCATCTTTATAAAAGCCATTTTGCACACCTCTAAAAACACAGCGCCAAAAACACCGCCAACCAAAGCATGCTTAATTTTCACCTGACTAGAGGGCAAAAAGTAATACATCCCCGTTAACGCTGTCATCGATAGCAAAAATGGCAACCACTTAAATAACAGTCGATTAAAATGAAACACAGAATCAACATGATCAATCCATAATTGTGAGCTTAATAAATAACTGCTCACTAAAAACATCGCACCCAGTAAAACCGGCCCAAGTACAATGACTAGCCAGTAGAACAATACACGACGCCCTACTCGGATACTCTTAACCCGCCAAATGCGATTAAAAGATCGCTCAATTGTCATCATCAAACTCAAAGCGCTGAACAGTAAAATTACTAGGCCGATCCAAGTTAACTTACGCGCCTGCTGAGAAAAGTCGCTCAAATAAACTTGAATAGCATCACCAGATGCCGGTACAAAATGCTTGAATAAAAAATCATGAAAGGTATCAATCAAAGAGCCATACTGAGGGAACCATGTGAGCATCACATAACCAGATGCCATCAAGGGCACAATGGCAAACAAGGTCACAAAGGTTAATTCGGCCGCATTACTGCGGTTCTCATTTTTTTCGAAGCGTAACAGCAATAACCAGCAAAACTTAGCAAAACCCTTCACATTCAAAACTCGCACTCCCA
The DNA here is from genome assembly GCA_049115935.1 of Bermanella sp. Lineage (GTDB taxonomy): Bacteria > Pseudomonadota > Gammaproteobacteria > Pseudomonadales > Oceanobacteraceae > Bermanella. The sequence continues at coordinate 16,692 of JAGDZK010000002.1, forward strand.
CTTAATATCAGTACAATAACCCCTTTATTTTAGTTTGCAATGAGCGCCCATTATGACCATCGAGATCTGGCACAACCCACGCTGTTCTAAATCAAGAGAAACACTTGCACTACTTGAACAAAAAAACATCAGTGCCAACGTTTTTCTTTACCTTGATGAAAAACCTAATGCTAAGACCATTAAAACAGTATTAAGCAAACTTGGGATCACACCACGTGAGCTGCTTCGCAACTCAGAAGACGCCTATAAAGCTCAAAACCTTAAGGATAAAACCTTAACTGACGATGCGCTTATCAACGCCATGGTTAACGAGCCAAAACTGATTCAGCGCCCTATTGTCATCAATGGTGATCAAGCCCGCCTTGGTCGGCCACCTGAAGATGTACTGGAGATTCTATAAGTGCCAAGCCCTTATATTCTCGTTCTCTATTACAGTCATGGCGGTGCGGTAGCGTCTATGGCCGAGCACATTGCTCGAGGCATTGAAAAGACAGGCACTGAGGCCAGAGTACGCACCGTCCCTAGCGTTTCAGCGGACACTCACAGCTCTCAAAGTGACATTCCAGAGTCAGGCCCTTTGTATTGCACAGAAGATGATTTACGCCACTGCAGTGGTTTGATTTTAGGCAGCCCTGTTCGCTTTGGTAATATGGCGGCTGCCATGAAATATTTTTTGGATGGTACAACCAACCTTTGGCTAACCGGTGAACTTGTTAACAAGCCCGCTGCAGTCTTTACAAGCTCTTCAAGCCTACACGGCGGACAAGAAAGCACCTTACTTAGCATGATGCTGCCACTGCTTCACCATGGCATGATCATGGCTGGCATTCCCTACACTGAAGCCGAGCTTATGGATACACAGTCAGGTGGTACACCCTATGGCGTTAGTCACGTGGCAGGCAAACAAAATAACCTGCCGCTAAGCAATGAAGAAATAGCACTTTGTCAGGCTCAAGGCACACGCATCGCTCAATTGGCAAAGCGTTTAGAGGCATAAATGAACACATTAAAAACCAGCTATTACATCGCCCTTACCTGCTTCATACTGCAGTTTGTCTTGCTGGGCATTGGTAGCTTTGATCGACCAGACCTTGAGATTAACGGCCCATATGATGTCTTTTTGGGTGTGTTATGGACGGCCATAAAAGGCATCCCATGGTTAGTACTGATACCCGCTCTGATCATGAAAACCAAAAACAGCATGGCTTGGATGAGCTACGTGTGTTTGGTGTACTTTATTATTTGGATGCTATCGGCATTTGGTGCCCAACACAGCAACCTTGCAACGGTCGGGGTAATGATCACGCTGATTCAATTTGTTGCGTCTAATTTGTACACCCGCTTACATAAGCGCCAGTAACAACCAAAAACGCCACTGATTCAGTGGCGTTTAATTAAACGAGAAATCAAAGAGAATTAATCAATCCACTCGCTTTCATCGTCTTCATCGGCAAGCTCAGTGGTAACAGCTTCACCACATTTTTTACACTTACCTTCAATCATAACAACACCGTCAAGTTCGTATTCAACTGGATCGGTCATGCCCAAATCCACTTGCATACAGTTGTTACACCAGGTTTGCTCTAAAAAAGATGCTTGATCTTCTGCGTCGCGCTGGTAAAAGTCTCTTTCTTTTCTATCCATTTTTAACTCCAATTTACTTAGCACAGGATTGTATATGGAATATCCTCGTTTTCTAGTCTTAGAGAGCAGTAGTTACGAAGAAGATGCGTATCCCATCGCTGCATGTTGGTCTATCGCCGATGGCCAACTCAAAGATGTGATGATTCGCCCTGAAGATGAATGGCGCAAATGGGATGCATCAAACGAAGATCGCCACGGCATTACTCGCCAACAAATAGAAATGGTGGGTGAAACAGTACTGGATGTGATTCGCGAGCTTTCTGAAGATGTGGACAAACAGCCGGTATTTGTAAGCGAACCATTTATGTATGAAAAATGGCTAAACACCCTTTACGGCGCTTATGGAGCGGAGCTGCCCTTTGATATCGTACCGATGACTGAGTTATTTCAAATGCACGAAGCGGAACTACAAGAAGAGCTTGAAAACCTTTCATCCAATTTATTATTGGATCTAAAAGTACCAGAAGAGAAAGTGCGGACATGCCTAGAGCTATACGCACGCTTGCTAGAAGCTGGCTTAGTAGAAGACTACAACGGGTAAATAAAACGCTACCAGTCCATCACGGCCTTTACAAAAGGCCGTGTCAGCTTGCGCTGAGCACTTAAAGAGGCGTTATCCAACTGCTGTAGCACTTCAAACATTTGCTCCATATCGCCATTCACATGACGAACCACATACTTTGCAACATCGGCTGTGATTTCTAAACCACGGTTATGACCACGCAACTGCAAAGTACCAATTTTGAACTCGTCATCTGGGTCATCAAACTCATAGACCAAACCCCACTTAAGACGAGACAGTAAGTCAGGCAGTTTCACGTCCAACTCTTCAAGGGGTTTATCGGCTGCAAAAATCATTCTACCGCCAGCATCACGCACGCGATTAAACATATGGAATAACGCTTCTTCCCATAGCTCATCACCCGCAATAGCCTGAAGGTTATCAAGAGCGATAAGAGGTAAATCTTCAAGACTTTCGAATACGGCCGGTGAATAACCCACCAGTTCATCAAGGGGCAAATAAACGCTATTTAAGCCAGATGCTTGAGCTTCATGACAAGCAGCCTGCAATAAGTGACTACAGCCTGAACCAACTTGGCCGCTCACGTAGATGCTTTGCTCGCCCTGACCAGTTGCAGCAAGCTTAATTTGCTCAACTGCTTCAAGGTCTTGCTTAGCGTAAAAGTTTTCAAATGTAGCTTCATCACGCAACTGAACCCTAAGGGGTAATTGCTCTACAACCTGTATTGATGCCATCAGCTTTCCGAATAAAACTCTGTATCTTTATAAATTTCATGTATATGGCGTAAGAGTACCACAATTATGGCTGAGACAGGCAGCGCCAATATCACCCCGATAAACCCAAACAGCTGACCACCCGCCATAATGGCGAAAATAACGGCCACAGGGTGCAAACCAATCTTATCTCCCACTAAGATGGGGGTTAAAACCACAGATTCAATGACCTGGCCTATGCCAAATACAATTAATATGAAAAGTAGTGACCAATCTAAGCCAAACTGAAAGTAACCCGCCAACATGGCGGCGATAATACCAATGGCAAACCCCATATAAGGCACGATACTGGCTAGGCCTGCGATTATGGCCACCAGCAACGCAAGTTTTAACCCTACAATCCAAAGGCCAATACCGTAAATAACAGCCAAGGCTGCCATTACCCACAATTGGCCACGTAAAAAAGCTCCTACCACCTCGTTGCATTCTTTACCCAACTTGCTTGAGGTACCTTGAAAACGAATCGGCACAAGCTTTAAAAGCTTGGCCATCAAAACATCCCAATCCCTAAGCAAATAAAACCCTACTACCGGCACCAACGTAAGGTTCACCACAAAGCCAATAAAAGAAGATGCGGATGAAGTGGCGTTTTTCATGATAGTTGCGATCAAATCTTGAGCACCGCCCCACTGGCTAATAAGCTGCTCTCGCAAATGATCAACATCAAACACATCCGCCTCTAAAGAAAGCGTATTAATTAACCAAGGCTGGGCCACCACCTTAAACCAATCAAACATGGCCGGCACATGACCATAGAGCACCTTAATTTGATTCAGAATAAGCGGAACCAATACCAGCAAAACCCCAAGTAATATTAGGGTCATAACGATAAAACAGATAACCACAGAGAGTGTTCGACTAAATCCCCGTGCCTCCAATCGATCCGCAACAGGGTCACCTAGGTAGGCCAATAGAGCACCCATCACAAAGGGCATTAAAACTGGCTCAAGCTTAAACAATATCCAGCCTAACAGCGCTAAGATAAAAACCACTACAAATGGCTTCATACCAAGCTGCACTATATTACTCATTGATGGCTTTCCTTACCCAGATAAACAAATAGTGAACACCACTGACAACAGTGACAGCGGCGCACATTAAAATCATATATTGAATCTGCTCGTCACTCATAAGTCCCGTGCCTATGTGAACCAACAGGCTTAAAACCAAAAGAATCTGAACAAATGTACTCATTTTACCCAGCACACTAGGCTGAACTTCAAATGGGCCAAACCATAGGCGATACAAAGCAGCACCGCCAACCAGCATCACATCTCGACCCATAACCAAAACAAACAACCAAACAGGCAGCAACCCTTTCAGGGTTAAAACTGCCGCAGTAGTAACCAACAGTAGCTTATCAGCCAAAGGATCCATTATGGCGCCCCAATGACTTTTCCAATTAAAACGACGGGCTAAGTAACCATCTACACCATCAGAAACCCCAGCCAAGGCAAACACCACTAGAGCCACTTTGTACTCACCTATCCACAACAAAACAGCCACAGGCGGTACCGCCAGCAATCTGAGTCCTGTGATTATATTGGGTAAGTAGCGCAGTATGGTTTGTTTCATTTACCTACGATTGCCAGCTAAATTGAATGACTTGAGGCACCAAGGGATCTACCCCCTGTTCAGCACCTTCTACAGGTACCGCCACTTGAATCAGCTTTTTATCCAGCGCCAATACTTGTTTTAATTGGCTTAAACTGCCACTTAGCGTTAATTTCAGTTCCATATCGCTCCCTTTAAGGCCAGCAACAAAGACCTTTTTAGTAATAGTGAGGTCCTCTAAATAATTAACCACGGCAGCATATTGTTTTAAATTGTCGATATTTCTTACCTTGATCGCCAACACATCACTGCGAGCATCGTTAGGTTTAATAGCAAAGGTGTTAGCTAGCACCTCAGCTGAAGCACTCAGGCCTGACAAAACCTGCTGACTTAATTCTTGTGTTTCAAACTCATAATTAAACTCACGCTCTTTAAAGTAAAAACGCCATTGGCCTACCCAGTTGCCCTTACTGTTCTTATACACACGGGCCGCCATGACTGACTCAGCGTCATAACGCTTACTGGCCTCAAGAATAGAACCAGAAAAAAGCCCCCATAGACTCTCTTGCGGCAGGCGAATGGAGTCTTCAAGGTCATACACAGGTAGCACCACTGGCACACCGCGCACCTGGCTTGCATTGGCTACCGCTTTTGATGCGTTATCATCAGCGCCATCAATCAATACCGAGCGCCCACGCTCTTCTTTAATCAACCACAAAAGCACCGTTGGACGATTATTACCCCACAAAGGCAAATTAGCCGCTTTAATAATGCGCTGAATAGATTGCGCTTCAAAGCGCATCTTTAACCAGCTAGAGCCTGGCGGGATAGACGCATCCCACTCATCTTTTTGCACGGCTTCATAGCTGTACTGATACAAATATTGATCGGCAATCTCCAATGCCTTAAGAATTACCTCATTATCAGCAGGCACAGTAAAGCCGCTTACCTTCTGCACGACCTCAATCAAACCTTGCTTAGCGCCATGCTGGCGGCTCACCAATTGCTGATCAGGCACAGGCACTCGAGCATCATACAAGCCAGAAACGGGCTTAGCCCAAGAAGAAGTAGCGATCAAAATAAGTGCAACAAAACACAATTGAAATTTCATGAAGTGGTCTTTATTCCTATAATTGGCGGCTATTCTGACAAATTCGAAAAAAAATGCAGCCCCCAAGTGTAAATTCTGCCTTCTAAAGCACATGTATGATTTATAAAAAGCTTACTAGGTGTTAAAATCCGCGACCTTTTTTACTCATCGATACTTTCCCGCACAAAAGGGCTGCCTAATATGAGCGATCAAAACAAGTCACTTAGCTACAAAGACGCCGGCGTAGACATTGACGCAGGTAATGCACTTGTTGACAACATTAAAGGCGTGGTTAAAAAAACCCGTCGCCCTGAGGTAATGAGCAGCATTGGCGGCTTTGCCGGCCTATGCAGCCTACCAACTAAATACAAAGAACCGGTTCTTGTATCCGGCACAGACGGCGTAGGCACCAAGTTACGCCTAGCGATGGACCTTGGCAAACATGACACCATCGGTATCGATCTTGTGGCCATGTGTGTGAACGACCTAATCGTGTGTGGTGCTGAGCCATTATTTTTCCTAGATTACTACGCCACAGGTAAATTAAACGTGGATGTAGCAACTAATGTTGTTACCGGTATTGGTGAAGGCTGCTTGCAGTCAGGCTGTGCGCTTGTTGGTGGTGAAACTGCTGAAATGCCAGGCATGTACGAAGGTGAAGACTACGACCTTGCCGGTTTCTGTGTAGGTGTTGCTGAAAAAGCCGAACTAATCGACGGCAGCAAAGTAAAAGCAGGCGATGTGATCATTGGTTTGCGTTCTTCTGGTGTTCACTCAAACGGTTACTCACTAGTACGTAAAGTGATCGAAGTATCCGGTGCCGACCTTAACCAAGACCTAGACGGTCAAACTCTGGGCGATGCATTACTAGCACCTACCCGTATTTACGTTAAACCGATTCTTAAAATGCTAGAAACCATTGATGCGCACTCAATCTGCCATATCACTGGCGGCGGCATGTACGAAAACATTCCGCGTGTATTGCCAGAAGGCACCAAGTGTATACTTGATAGCGCTGCATGGGATCGCCCTGCTGTATTCAACTGGCTACAAGAAAAAGGCAACATCGACTGGCACGAGATGCACCTGACCTTCAACTGTGGCCTAGGCATGATCGTAGTGGTTGATGAGAAAGACGCTCAAGCCACCATGGACATCCTAAACGCTGAAGGCGAAACCGCTACCTTGGTTGGCCGCATCGAAAAGGCAGGCGAAGGTGACGAACAAGTCATCGTTAAAGGCGTAGACGAGGAATAAGCACAGTGAAAGCCGAACAAGCAGAACCTGCGCGTATTGTTGTTTTAATCTCAGGCTCTGGCAGCAACTTTCAAGCGATTGCTGAAGCCTGCCAGAAAAAAGAGATCGATGGCGACATTGTTGGCGTCATCAGTAATCGCCCTGGCGTAATGGGTTTAGATCGCGCAGCTCAGTTTGATATTCCAAGTGTGGTCATTGACCACACTGAATTTTCAAGCCGCGAAGAGTTTGATGGCAAGCTAATCCATGAGATCGACCAATTTGGACCCGACCTTGTGGTTTTAGCAGGCTTCATGCGCATTCTCACCCCAGATTTTGTGCGCCGCTACAAAGGCCGCTTAATTAATATTCACCCTTCACTGCTTCCTAAATACAAAGGCCTGCACACACATCAGCGCGCCCTTGAAGCAGGTGATAAAGAGCACGGCGTAACCGTGCACTTTGTTAGCGAAGATCTTGATGGTGGCCCAAACGTCATTCAAGCTGTAGTACCAATACTAGATGACGACAATGAAGGCAGCTTAAAAACTCGCGTTCAGCAACAAGAGCATGTTATCTACCCTATCGCGGTCAAATGGTTTGTAGAAGGTCGCATCAGCATGCTTAAAGGCGACGCATATTTCGACAACCAACCGCTTCCTGAGTCTGGTGTGCAACTTACTTCTTAATAAGTTCTGACACATAAATTAGAACAGACATTTCTAGCCAGTTGCTGGCATGGACACAGCAACTGCGCTTATACTCAAACGCATACTCACGATTCACCTAGGCAGGATGCTTTGTATCAAGTCATCGTCACCATATTACTCGCTATTCTTTCACAAGCCTGTTTGAGCGACACATCAACACAGCCCAAAGCAACTACAACAACTGACTTTTCAACCTATGAGGCCAACTACGAAGCCACCTGGAAAGCAGGCTGGTTCCCCATTACCGTTGACGCCACCCGCAAACTATCCAAAACCGAAGAAGGCCTGTGGCAACTCACATTTGAAGCCTACTCATCAATTGCAGATCTACACGAAGAATCTCAATACAGCATCACAAATAACATCGTAAAACCCCATCACTACCGCTACAAAACTTCGGGCTTTTTATCTAAAAAGCGCAGAGCACAAACCTTTGACTGGGAAAAACAACAAGTCTGGGTGCCAGAACGTGACGAATGGGCCGACTACGAACTAACACTAGGCATACAAGACAACCTAAGCTACCAAGAACAAATTCGCTTAGACCTCACGGCTGGCAAAACAGAATTCAGCTATGAAGTGGCTTATAAAAATCGGTTGAAACATTACGATTTTAAAGTTGCCAAGCGCGGTAAAACCAAAACAAAGCAAGGCCCCATCAACACTATTGAAGTCATTCAAATAAAAGAAAACAGCAAAGAATCGACCCGCATCTGGTTTGCCATTGATTATGAATACCTACTAATCAAACTTGAAACAAAACAGAAAAACGGTGACAGCAATACCATCAGCCTTAAAAATGCCGTTATGGGCGATCGTACCCTCCAAGGCTTCTAAGCACTCTAGTCCTTTTTTCCTATATCCAAATCACGTAGAATCAGCCCCATCCAGGGGGAGGCTTCGGCCTGAGATGTCTTTTTAGCGAACCCCTAGAACCTGATCCGGTTAATACCGGCGTAGGAATGGACATTCTTTTGCGCTCATCACCACCTAGCGCTATTAATACTTCTACGCAGTAACCGGGACTTATTCAATTTTTTGGAAAAGACCCATGAAAACCCCATTACTTTTATCATCTATTGCACTCAGTGCCACCAGCTTAATGGCTTTAGCGGCCTCTCCCACCGCAGTGAATGGCCAAATCACAGACGCCGCTCAGCCTACCGAAGTGAATGGCGCTATCATCGACGCCGCACAAAAATCAAATGCAGCCCAATTAGACACCATCAGTGTTACTGCAGATTTTCGTCAATTAGATGTTATGGAAATCCCTGCAGCTGTTACTGTTATCAATAAACAACAAATTAATACCAGCAATGCCAGCCACTTAGAAAACATTCTATCAATGGCACCCAATGTGAATTTTGCGTCAGGGGCTTCTCGTGCACGTTTCTTTCAAATTCGTGGTATTGGTGAACGCAGTCAATTCAAAGACCCTGTTAATGCATCAGTAGGCTTAACCATAGATGGTATCGACATGACAGGCTTGGGTGGCGCAGCTACCCTATTTGACATTGAACAAGTTGAAATTTTACGCGGCCCACAAGGCACTGCCTTTGGTGCCAATGCACTGGCCGGTGCCATTAACATAGTAAGCACACAGCCAACAACTGAGCGTAATGGCTACATTAAAAGTAGAACGGGTAATTATTCAACAACTGAAACCGGCGCTGCTATATCAAGCGCAATTACAGATTCCGTTTTAACTAGATTTGCTTACAACCACTTGCAATCTAATGGCTACACCGAAAATGTGTATCAAAACAGAGATAATACAAATAAGTTTGATGAGCAAGTCGTAAAATCAATCACCACTTTTGACATCAACGATACTAATGACGTTGCATTCACGTTATTAAATGCAAATATAAATAATGGCTACGATGCATTTAGCTTAACCAATAACCGAAACACATACTCAAATGATCAAGGCTATGACAAACAGAGCACCACTGCATCAAGTGTCAAATGGATAAACTCAAGTGCTGAAAATTTTTTAATTGAAACAACCGTGTCTGCTGTAAATACCGCATCTACTTATAGCTATGATGAAGATTGGTCTTATGGTGTATATGACTCAAACGGTAACTGCATATCAGAATGCATCATTAATTCTGATCCATTCAATTACGTTTACAGTACATTTGATGAATACAAACGCGAAACCAATAAAGGCAATATAGACGTTCGCCTTCTTTCGAATCAAAAAAGCAGACTGTTTGCAGATTCAACAGACTGGATATTTGGTATCTATTCACAGAATAAATATGAAAAATTAAATCGCGCTTATACTTATGATTTTGAAGACCCAAGCACCACTGGACTGATTGCCAGCAATACCACGCCTTACAGCAACCGCCTTGAAAACCACTCCTATGCTGCTTATTTTCAGTTAACCAGCCACTTAAGCACCAACACACAAATAACATATGGCATTCGGGCGGAAGAATGGGAGTCTGACTTCACTGATTTCACAAATCTAAAACTAGACAATAAAGAAACACTTTTTGGTGGCCAAATTTCACTCGAGTCATTAGTGCATGCCAATCATCTCGCTTATTTTTCTCTAGCAAGAGGTTACAAAGCTGGTGGATTCAATAGCGACCCCGATGTTTCAGAAACAAACAGAACATATAAAACTGAAACCAACAATACTGCCGAACTTGGATTAAAGTCATCTTTGAACAGTGATTCCCTCAACACCCGTCTGGCTATCTTCTACACACAGCGACAAGACCAGCAAGTAAAAAGCTCATACATTATTCCCGCCACCGACCCAAATGAAGCACCAGACTTTCAAGACTATATAGCCAACGCAGCTAAAGGGGACAACTACGGTTTAGAAGCCGAATTAAACTGGAGAATAGCACCTAAAGTACAATGGTTAGCAGCTCTTGGTTTATTACAAACTGAGTTTACTGATTATGAGTACGAAACCACTGACGGAACTTTTTCAAAAACAGGTCGTGATCAAGCCCATGCACCTAACTGGACTCTTAATACATCAGTGATCACCAATATTACGCAATATCTTTCCATGACACTAAGCGCTGAAGGCAAGGACAAGTTTTACTTCTCAGACAGCCACGATGAGCAATCCAAAAGTTATGGCTTGATTCATGCTCAAATTAAATATCAAAAAGACAATTTAGAGCTCGCACTCACCGGTCGAAACTTAACTGATAAAGACTACGCCATCCGGGGATTTGGCGGCTTTGGTAACAATCCAAATAATCAATGGAGCGACACTCAACACACCCAACTGGGTGAGCCTCGATTAATTTCTGTTTCAGCCAAATATAATTTTTAAAACATACATGTCGGGCACTACCCGACAATTACTCGGCAGGCAATGCCTGCCCTACACTATTCACACAATTTTGGAGCCGATATGGAATTATCCGTCGAGATCAGCAAATATCCTTTGGCCGATGATTACATTCCGGCCATCAAAGATTTTATCGAACGCCTAAATGCAACTGATGGTATTAGCGTGACTGGCAATACCATGAGCACTCAAATATTTGGCGAGTACGATTTAGTCATGTCCGTATTACGCAAAGAAATGAAACGCTCATATGAAGAATTTGGTAAAGCGATTTTTGTGTGTAAGTTCATTGGCGCAAATCTTGACCCTGCACTTAAACCTCACGGCGACAACTAAAGGCATTTTATGAACCCGACCCAAGAAACCTCACAATCCTTTAGCGATGTATTTATACAAGGTGTAATTTCCGCAGCACAAGCCATGAGTTACTGGGAAGTTATCGCCGTTGCTCTAGGTATTGCTTACCTTGTATTGGCCATGCGCGAAAACAGCCTATGCTGGTATGCCGCTTTTGGCAGCACCGCAATTTTTAGCTGGTTATTTTTTGATGTCAGTCTTGTTATGGAATCGGCACTGAATGTGTACTACTTAGCCATGGCTGTTTATGGCTGGTACGTATGGAATAAAAAGCCACAAAACTCCGCCATGCAAAATGAAATAACACCTAAGCTGCCTATAAGCACATGGTCAACAAAACAACACACACTGGCCATCGGTAGCGTCTTAGCACTTACTTTTATCAGTGGCTTTCTTCTGAGTGAAAACACAACCGCAGTATTGCCTTATTTAGATTCATTCACCACATGGGGTGCGGTATTAACCACTTATATGGTGGCTAAAAAGGTATTAGAAAACTGGATCTACTGGTTTGTTATTGATGCCATCGCCATCTACCTATACATTGACCGCGAACTTTATTTAACCGCCCTATTAATGGCTGTCTATGTGATTATGGTTATCTTTGGATATACTGCTTGGCTTAAGATTTATAAAACCAAACACAAAACCAATGACGCGCAACCCGCTTAATATGAACAACCAATTACAGACCCTGCATGACGTTTTAAACGATTGGCCCCTTTGGCCAATCTTAAACCAATACGAGCAAACAGCCTGTGATTTCATCCCTCTTGAACAAGGGCTAACCAATGAAAACTGGTTAGTCACACTGCCAAACGAAAACAACCAGCAGTTTGTCATTCGTATTAATGCCAAAAATGCCAAAACATTAAATATTCATCATCAAAACGAATATGAAATTGTTGAGCGCATAAGTAAATTAAGTATCTGCCCAGCTATTTCCTATAACGATCCTAATTTTAAATACTGGGTAAGACCTTACATCTCAGGCTACACACTGGCAGAACACCAGTCCGCAGGCTTTGAAATATCAGAAGACCTTGAACAAGTTGCAAAACTACTTTTAAGCACACACAAGCAACCCATCGAAAAACATTGGCCTAGCGTAAACACATACGTGAGAACGGAATTCTTTTGGGCGCAAATATTGCCCAAACCCAGCATGCAAAATAGCAATCTTCAACAACTTAAAAATGAGTTAGATACCGCTCTGCAGCCTAGCAGCCATCTTGTATCTTTATGCCACATGGACACCAATACACATAACTGGATAAAAAATAAAAACGGCACATTAAATCTAATAGATTGGGAATATGCAGGCTTAGGGGACCCTATTTGGGATTTAGCGGTATTCAGTGACAGCGCCAAACTGTCATTAAGCGAAGAGAAAAAACTTTTATCTTTTTATGGCGACTACACAGTAGATCAACTGCATCTAGCTAAACTACAAATGGAATATTTATCCATACTTTGGTTTGCCGTACAAGAGAACACCGACAGCAATACCCTGTACTGCGAATTAAAAAATCTAGCAGCACGGGCCTCAATAAACACTGACTAAGTACTTTAATCAAACCATCTAAATGTATTACCAATAGATAACATCATTTGATGTTCAACCCCTGCTTGCTCGGCACAATCCGGCCATAATTGTAAACACGCCAACACATCAGCAATAATTTTTTTTATCTTTTGTTTTGACAAACCGGTTTGCTCTGCTGCTGATAACAAGTCATCTAATAAAAAGTCATCACGCTTACCGTTTACACTCATTTGATGTTTTGACGTCCACAAACCTTTCGGGTTAAAGCTATAGGCCACATCAAACGCAGGGCTTAATTGCCAAGCGCCACTTCTGTCCATTAAAAACGCAATATTTTTAGTGTGATCATCCTGATTACGAAACACCACATTAAACACCATACGTTTAAACAACTGCGCCACATGCTCACGAGGAATTTTTAACTGCCTTGCTAAAACAAACGCCTGTTCGTAACTGGTTGCACCTGGGTCATTAAAATCAAAATGCCCCAAGCCACATAAACTGGTCATATGGAGTTTATCGCCATTCACACGGTCAAAGCGCTTTGTCATAAAATGTGCACGGCCACCCTCTTCCAATAAACGGCACTCCATCATTTCAACACCCGCTTTTTGCGCTAACAAATAATAGGCATATTCAATACGCCCATAACCCAACGGGTCGGCCAGTTCTTTGTCACGGTTTTCACTCACACCATCAAATTTTATCAGCCAGCCATCAAACTCTTTTTTCGGATTGATATGTCCTGGCAAAATTATATTGTCTTTTTCATTCCAATTAATAATCGCTTTTGCACGGGCGCCACCTGCTGAGGTGCCAATTTGTAAAATCTGTTCTAAGGCTTCGCCATCTAAATCTTGGCTGTCTATTTCAAACTGTTTTTTTTGCAATACCAAGCTGGCAAGGCGCACCATTTTATCCAGTTCAATTTGAGAATCTTCATCGTGTTCAAAATAGCGCTGAGTCGGCTTAAATTCTAAGGCGCCAATTGCGCGGTTGGCGGTATAACATAAACGCTCAATAGGGTTAAAATCTGATGGGCTTCTACCTTGTTTAATCAACCACTGGTCAATCAACGCATTACCAAATTTATCTGGTAAAACATCGGCCAACATACCTGGCAAACCCTTAAACGTATCTTTATTTAAATTCGCAAAACGATACGGTGCACTGCGCACCGGCATCACAACAGGCGCGACCTCTATACCAAAGTTCTGAAATTCAGGTGTGTACTGAAAATCCGCAACACCCACTTGTTCATCCCAGCGCACAACAGCAATGGTTGTTCCCCACAACACCACCTCAGCAAGCTCAATGGCCATTAACGATCACCCTCTTTAACGCGCTTTTCATCACCCCATTTTGGTTGAACCTTACTGGCGCGCTTTACCTTTGACGCCCGCTGTGGCTTTTTAGGCTTGGCCTTATCCATTGCTAATTGTTCAAGTGGCGACACTGCATCAGGATCAGGTAAGGCATCGTGGATTTGGCTCAACAACCCAAGGGAGAATAAGTATTTAAAGAGAATGGCCGTCTGCCCAGACCGGCCAGATTCGATGTTTTGGGCAGCGCGTAAACTGATCTCAGCTAACGCGGCTTGCTCTGCCTGAGTGCGATTTTGTGCAATACGGGTTTGGCGGCAAGCCTCTGCAAGGCGCACCAGCACTGAGCTCACAGCCTGATCAGGTAGATTTGAAAGCATTATGAATCCGCATATTTATACATATTAATTAGATATTTTAGACTAATATGCATAAATACGCGCTTTTTATCAATAGAGCACTGTATTAATAGTCAATTATGATGCCCTCAAACTTATTCATCGCTCGCAGAGGCAAGCTCGTACAACCCTTAAAACCATATCGCTCGCAGGGGCAAGCTCCTACAATTCATCAAGCCCTTCAGCCATCCCTTGTAAGAGTCGAGCCCTGCTCGCGAAACCAGAGCCTAAATTTCTTCACAACGAATCGATGGCGAGTATCAATGATATAAGAAAGCTTTTAAACACCAATAAACCCGCCCATCATCGCTGTAGAGGAAAGCTCCTACAAATCATACAACCCTTCAACCATCCCTTGTAGGAGTCGAGCCCTGCTCGCGAAACCAGAGCCTAAATTTCTTCACAACGAATCGATGGCGAGTATCAAGGACATAAGAATGCTTTAAACAACCATAAACCTCCGCGATATAGCTCTAGGGGCAAGCTCCTACAATTCATACAGCCCTTCAGCCACACCTGTACGAGTCGAGCCTGCTCGCGAAACCAAAACCCTAATGACACGGCAATGCCAACCTAGCAAAAACCACCAGATTACCGTAATGTTCGGGCCAGTATTTTTTTAAAATTAATAACAATAAAAAACGGACCATAAACATGAATGACCGCCTTGCAATTTGGCTGGTACACAGCCGCAACAAAATTGCCCTAGCCTCCCTATTTATCATCATCGGCTTAACATTGGGTTTAACTCAGCTGCAATTTAATGGCAGCTATAAGATATTTTTTGACGACGATAACGAACAGCTCATTGCCCACGATAAAAACGAAAGCCTTTACATCAAAAGCAACAACTTATTATTTGTATTTGAAGCCCTTAACGGCAACATCTACACCCGCGAAAACCTAGCCAGTGTTGAATACATCACCCATCA
The DNA here is from genome assembly GCA_049115935.1 of Bermanella sp. Lineage (GTDB taxonomy): Bacteria > Pseudomonadota > Gammaproteobacteria > Pseudomonadales > Oceanobacteraceae > Bermanella. The sequence goes on from JAGDZK010000002.1 coordinate 32,105, forward strand.
GGCTTGGCAACTGCCTTATTCTACACGCGTCGACTCACTCACCAACTACCAACACACCGATGTGGTAGGCGACGAATTAATAGTGGCCGACCTTGTTGAAGAGGCCAGTGAACTTACCGACCAGCAGCTGGCGCGCATAAAAAGTATTGCCTCAAACGAAGTGACATTGGTTAATCGCTTAGTCTCTGATCGTCACCATGCCACCGGTGTAAATGTGGTCTTAAACATGCCAAACGATACCAAACAAGCCGAAGGCAAAGCCACAGTTGAACTGGTTGCCGCGGCTCGTCAACTGCGCGCAGAAATAGAAGCACAAAACCCTAATATCAAAATCCACCTGCAAGGTTTAAGCATTGTAAATACAGCATTTAACGAATCCACCGAATACGATGCCATGTATTTATTCCCACTGTTATTTGTATTAATTGTCTTAATGCTGCTGTTTTTATTGCGCTCGGCTTGGTCTGCGTTTGTGACCACCATTGTGATCATTTTAGGTGTCGTCATTAGTGAAGGTTTTGTAGGCTGGATTGGTTATGACTTAAACCAAGTAAACGTCATGGCGCCCATTATTATTTTAACCCTTGCGGTTTGTGACTGCGTGCATTTATTAGCAAGTTACCTTCACCACCTTTCGTTAGGGCAAAGCCGTAAAGACGCCATGACAGAGGCCATGAAAATCAACCTGCAACCGGTATTTTTAACCAGCTTCACCACCGCCATTGGCTTTTTAGCCATGAACACATCCGATGTACCGCCGTTTAGGGAGCTAGGTAATTTTGCCGCCTTTGGCGTGATGGCCGCGTTCTTTTTAAGCATCACCATATTACCCGCCTTAGCCGTTTGGCTACCCATGAGAGCCAAACCCATGACACAAGGCAAAACATTATGGTCAAGCCGCATTGCAGAATTTTCGATCAAACACCGTAAGGTTTTATTACCAAGCGTATTAATTATTGCAACGGGGTTAGGCTCTTTAACATTACTAAATGAATTAAACGACAACACAGTAGCCTACTTTGATGAGAGCACTGAATTCAGACAAGCTTCAGAATTTATGGAGCAAAACCTAACCGGCTTTGATGTATTAAACTTTTCATTAGATAGCGGCGAAACAGGCGGTGTCAACAACCCTGAATTTTTAAAACAAGTTGACGACTTTGTTAATTGGTTTAAAAGTCAGCCCGAAATTGTCAACGCACTCAGTTATACCGACACCATAAAACGTCTTAATAAAAATATGCACGGTAATGACCCTGCCTATTACAAAATCCCAGAAAGCCGCGAACTAGCATCGCAATATCAACTGCTTTATGAATTATCATTACCATATGGCTTAGATCTTAACAACCAAGTTGATTCACAAAAGCGCTCTGTGTTTTTAGCGTTTGGCGTGGTTGGTACACAAGCCAAAGGTTTGATTGAATTAGACCAGCGCGCGCAAAATTGGTTTGCACAAAACGCCCCTCAACTGGCCGCACCTGCCTCAGGTATTTCAACCATGTTTGCCCACGTGGGTAAAAAGAATATTGACTCCATGCTGTCAGGCTCGGTCATTGCCATTATCCTAATTACCATCACACTCATCTTGGCGCTTGGTTCAGTTAAGTTTGGTTTAATGAGTTTATTGCCCAACGTATTCCCTGCATTAATTACCTTTGGTATTTGGGGCATTGCAGTGGGCCAAGTGGACTTAGGCGTGGCAGTGGTATTCAGTTTAACGCTGGGCATTGTGGTGGATGACACCGTTCACTTTTTTAGCAAATACCAACGTGCAAGAAATCAATTAGGGCAAAGTACTGCCGACGCAGTACGCTATGCCTTTAATACAGTAGCCAAACCCTTGGTGATCACGACCATTGTTTTAGTGGCGGGATTTTCAGTATTAATGTTAAGTAATTTCACGGCCAACGTAAAAATGGGCATGATGATCAGCGGCACCATTAGTGCCGCGTTAATTTTTGACTTTTTATTATTGCCTGCACTATTAATGAAGCTTGATAAACAAACTCAAGATGAAAACATCACAGACGAAGAAACCGTCGCCTCGCAAGCTTAAACACACCGCAATAAAACTAAAAACGCCGCAATAGCGGCGTTACTCTTAAAGCAATAAAGTTAATTCGCTCTCAACCAAACATCCAATACAAAAACAGCGATCTTAAGACCAACGTATCTCCAATCTACTATCAAGCCAAACAGAACTCTTTCACTTTAGCAAAATAATTTTTCGACTCAAATACATTGCCTTATTTACTCAACTACATAACGACCATTTGAATTAACATAAAATATCACTTCAGTTTCAGTTTTAATTTCATGCCTCCCTTTACCTTGGGAACTAAAGAAACTACTTGGCAAAAGCTGCGTATGTGTTCTTTTGCTTTCCCATTGATGGCTGGCCTTACCACTTACCATAACAACCTTTAAGTCGTTGTCATTTTTGATATAGCCTTTAAAGCCAGCAGGCAATTTAACAAAACTACCATTAGCAGATTGAGAGCTACCCCATAAATAAGCTATTTGCACTTTTTTCTGCTCTAGCCATTCCACGTCTTTAGAGTTCAACCAAACAAGATTGCGCTTATCAACATTGATTGAACGCTCAGCACTATTAAATGCTTGATCTTCAGGCATAACCAAGTAAGGGCCACTATCAATTTCTAAATAAATAAGATTACTCACCTCATTAGCTGCCGTGATATGGCTTTCGCCCGCAACTTGTGTCCAAAAAGAGCCTTTTGGCAACCACGCTTTTTCTGCATTGGGGTCATCGTTATGCATCAACCCTTCGATTACTATGCCTCGGTAAGTTATATTGTGGATATGAGGCGGAGAAGAAAAGCCTTTTTGAAACTTTACTAACATACCTGTTGGCATATCCTTGGTGCGATCACCCCATAAATCAGCTGCCTTTGGACTTGCATCCCCCCGAAGAGGGTTTAGCAACCCCCAATTAATATTACCAACTGCTATTACCGTATAATCATCTGCCTTAGACAGCAGCGAAACACTACAGATCGATAATGCCAATAAAAAAACATTTAACGGCTTCATTTCAACCCTCTATTTAATAATTGTGATAATGCACAAAAAGTTGTTTAACACTTATGAACTGCAAAATCGCATGCAATTTTAAACACCCGCCCAATTTAAGAGGCAAGCACACTTTGACCAATATGCCTATTTTGTTACATAACCGTAAGTCAAAATTCGGCAGTAATTAGCCAATAAAACAAAAACTAACAGCTTTAGCTTGAGAGACACAACCCAACCTAAACCTTAGATGAAATTTATATATTAAGTTCATTTGCACAGATAATTTAACAAAAATCAGCTACAGAAAAACACCCAGCCGAACAAAAAGTGCACAACACACCATAAAACAAACTTTTGAAATTCACATACATGCCATATAAGTTCACATACAACTTATATTTAATTAAAAACAATCAAACACTCCTGACACCATGCTGTCAGTAGGCCTGCCTTATACTCGCTTTTCACCAACCATTAAAACAACCAACAACTAAAACCACCCATAAGCGAGAACACAATGAATAACAACATCAATATGGCCGTTTGGTTTGAAATCCCCGCCACCCAATTTGAGCGTGCCGTAAGCTTTTATCAAACCGTATTTGATATCTATATTGACCCCTTCGAAATGGCGGGCCTTAAACAGGGCTTATTCCCACACGATGATAAATCTTTAGTATCCGGTGCCATCGTTTGCGGCACGGCTTACATCCCTTCACAGACAGGCAGTGTGATCTATTTAAATGGCGGTGACGATTTGGCGGTGGCACTGGCTAAAGTGGAAGCCGCAGGCGGGCAAATATTAATGCCTAAAACCCACCTAGGAGACGAAATTGGTTATATTGCTCACTTTATGGATACCGAAGGCAATCGTGTTGGCATACACTCTTTATAACCTAACAAAACACCCTAAATAGGAGACAATCGTGCGCCGAGCCGACCGCCTGTTTCAAATCATCCAATACCTGCGAAACCGGCGATTAACAACGGCAAGCTGGCTGGCTGAAAAACTGGAAGTATCAGAGCGCACCATTTACCGCGACATTAAAGATTTGACGTTATCGGGCGTACCCATAGAAGGTGAATCCGGCGTGGGTTATGTCATGCACCGCGGCTTTGATATACCGCCTCTTATGTTTACCACAGAAGAAATTGAAGCATTAGTCATCGCAGCACGTTTAGCCAAAACATGGGCAGGCACTAAGCTGGCCCGCTCAACCGAGCTGGCGCTGGATAAAATCGAAGCCGTACTGCCGGACAACCTAAAAACAGAACTGGCCAAACCCAGACTCTACACCCCTGAGATTTTAAACAACTATCCTGCCTCACCGATATTAGATGAGGTACGCGAAGCCATTAACAACAAACAAATTATTCACCTTGAATACCAAAGCTTAAAAGACGAAACCACAAAGCGGGAAGTCAGACCACTGGGGTTATTTTTTTGGGGTAAATACTGGACGCTCGCCACTTGGTGCGAACTAAGACAAGACTACCGCAGCTTTCGGGTGGATCGCATTACGAGCATGACACCCACTGACAAAACATTTGAAGAAGATGATAAAATCTCTTTCAGTGTTTTTTTAAGTATTAATTATAGCGGTGTTAATCAGTCGGCGATTATTTAGTGTTGGAGCTGGTAAGGAGTGGATTGTGTTTGAATGTAGGTTAAGGATTCTTGCTTTGGGCTAACGCTTGTATAACCAGGTTATTTTAGAGTGCGATGCACGGAAAAATAAATCCGTGCATACACTTATTAAAATTTTTACTCACCAGCACCTCACTCTATCTGACTGCAAACTTAGATGACAAAATGTTCGCTGTGATTCAGTGGATTGACGAGTATTACTTTATCCCAATCATGCTCAATTTTAAGCGTTTTTGAGAACTCTAATCTATCTTCCTGATTCAGGCTATGGCCAATTCTGTCAATTAAAACAAGCCACCATTCATCATACTTATTCTTGTGCTTACTAATTTTTTCCGTTTTCTCTCGTATACAAACCTTCAAATTTCTATACACTTCAGAAAGAACGAACCCACCCATGTCAAAATCACAATACCCACCGAGCAGGAAAAAATCTGGATACTGCTCACTTGCTTGCGCTATTTCGACATTAAAATTATGAGCTATTTCGTATTGCTCACTTTCTTTTATTTTGCCATCTCCAAACTCATCAAGATGTTTTTTCAAACTGCCCTCTATGACTTCCCATTGAGCGATGGGTCTAGAGTATTCGTATGAAACAAAGTAACTTTTTCCGGCTATTGGTTTTCCATAATTTTTAATCGTTCTTTCAAATTTGTGCCAGAGTGGTATTTCACTTTCTTCCAATCCTTTATGCACCCCATTATTTTCATAATTTTGGTTCAGGCGGCGCACTTCAACAGCTATTTTTTTATTAACGAGAAAATCGGGCGGAATATTTCCATCAGGTTCAAATAGAATATCTGAGAACCCTAACGACTGAAGGAACTTTTTCGCCAATTTCTCTGAGCTATCCATTTTTCCTAGCCTATTTTATGGCCTGCAAATTTCTAACGCCCGGCTCACCGAGCAAATTTTTGTTGGCGGATTTTGTGCGTTTTTTTTGCACAAAAGGTGACAGCGGAAATTTGTCCGATACAGGCGCTTGTTATGAGGGTCGAATTTATAAATTAACGTCGATCCGTAACACCAGCTGCGATTAACTCTTGTGCTTGTTCTTCAGATAGGACTGCTCGAGCTGGCCCACAAACAAAGCATGGCCCCATAGGATGCTGTTGAATTGATATTACAGATGGATCTCCAAACTCAACTCCAAAGGTAACTGAGTCTAAAATAACTAGATTCTCTTGTACGGTAATTTCTTGTACTGGCATCACATACTTCCTTATATAAATTAACTTTTTAGGGTATCAATTAGAACTCATAACAGTTTATTCAACGTCGCATGACGTTTTTTATCGGTGACGTGTTTGCCGAGACATATCACGCCACACATTTTTTATATGGCAGCAATCATGGGTTATCCAGCTCGCTTTGGCAAATATGCTGTCCCTTTTTTTGCGTCGCACTAAAACATTTGTATCTATTTAAGTCTTTTATATTTAACAGCATATAAATCTAATGCTTTTGACTGATTATCTAGCACCTAAAGCTGCTTCACCATAAAAAGCGTCATTATAATATGCCCGCAGGTGACGCTTTTTCGGATAATTAATAAATAAAGACGATCAACTTCTAAGCACTTCATGCCAGTAACGACAATTCACTCGCAGGTGCGAGCTCGTACAGTGTTTTTATTATATCGCCAGCGCATTTCGCTCGCGGGGCAAGCTCGTACAATTCTGTAGCACTATATAATGGATTGATTCACTCGCGCATCCAACACACTCACTGCCCTCATGGGGCACGCTGGGTGCGAGTTCGTACAGTGTTTAGCATGAATAAAATCACTACCCACAAAAAAGCCCGCGTTTGCGGGCTATTGTTTTAGCAATTTTGCTTTTCAACACATAAAACCAAAAAGGTTAATCATCACCCATACGTGATGAAATGGCCCCTTGTTGATTACGGTATTTTGCATTTTCACGCAAGCGATACGGGCGCTGCGCTGGGCTTGATAATGTTTCAAACGATAACGCACAAATAATCATTTCTGGGCGCAAAGCCAATGGCATTTTACCCAGGTTATAAAACTCTAATACCACCTGCCCTTTCCAACCTGGGTCAATTCGCCCTGCGGTGACGTGCACCATTAAACCTAAACGGGCCAAACTTGAGCGGCCATCTAACCAGCCAACCAAGTCATCAGGAATCTCTACCGACTCAAGGGTTGAACCTAACACCAACTCACCTGGGTGAATAAACAATGCATCATCGCCTTCAACAATGATTTCTTTACCCATCACACGATCGATATTTTTGTTCAGCTGATCACGATCACCGGATAAATCTAAAAACGGCACTGAGTTATTGCTAAACACACGAAAGCTATTGGCTAAACGCAAATCAACACTGATACCCGAAATAGCCTTAGAATCCGGTTGCGGAGTCAATTTAATATGGCCACTTTCTAGAGCCGCTTCGATATCACCATCACTTAAACGCATGCAAAGCCTACAAACTTAGTTACAATTGGGGCGGATTCTAGCAGATTCTATAAACCCAGTAACAGGTTATCCCCCTTTATTATGCAGTCATGGTTGTCACAGCTTTGCGCCATCAACAAAACACGTTATCAACGGCAGGTTATTTGGCTGGCAGGCGATCACCACTGGGCATGGCAACTTATCAACCCTTGGCTTGCTGGGTTTAAACACAATACTTATGTGGGCCAAGCAACCCTTAAACACGCTTACCTGACTTGCACCAAAGCCAGCAAACCCAATACATTGTTAGGTTACGAAAGTGATAACGTGGTATTTGATGCACACCACGGGTTATTCCCCGATGCCCTTACCGCCATTAGCGGTACACTGCTACCGGGTGGTTTTTTATTTTTACTGACCCCACCCTTAAAAGACTACCCTTTATTTAGTGATGAGTTTGCCAAAGGGCGCACCAGTCTAGGCTTTGAAGACCATTGCAACAACCAGCACACCATAAAGCGCCTATTAAGCTGTGCTATTGATCACGACGTCATCATCCTTGAGCAAGATAAACCTCAAGACTTAGATGCATTATTTAAACCTCACTTAGCGCAGTTAATCACCACCACTGAGCATAGTGATGACAATATCGCCAACCTAATAAGCACAAATATACCCATTAACCCGACAAATGATCAACAAAGTGCTTTTAAATGCGTTTTAGAGTCTATTAGCAAAGCCATTCGAGCCAACCAAATTGAGCCTGCTACTCCAGATCAGCAACACCTAAGCGTGATTACAGCAGACCGTGGTCGCGGCAAATCACACCTACTCGGCATGTTGGCAGATTCATTGATAAATTCATCAAAAGATAACGGTATAAACTATTATCTATGCGCTCCCAACAAGGCATCCACCAGCTCGGTTTATAAGTATTTAAGTGACGCTACCAAGCATGAACTTCAATTTGTGGCACCTGAGCGCCTTTTAGAATCAGCCAAGCCCAATGACATAGTGTTCATTGATGAAGCCGCCAGCCTACCCATCGGCCAACTCATAAAGTGGAGCCAGCACTTTAAACACATCATCATGGCAACCACTACCCACGGTTATGAAGGTACTGGCAAGGGTTTTCAAATTCGGTTTTTTGAACACCTTAATCAACTGGCCACGCATCAGCATTTCACTTGGCAGCAACATACCCTGACTCAGCCTGTGCGCTATAGCGCACACGACCCACTAGAGCGCTGGCTATTTGATGCCTTTTGCCTAGACAGCGAGCCCAGTGCCCTCGCCTTTTCGCCAAATGAAATCAAACAGGGCTTTAACACAATAGAGATTAAATACTTAAACAAAAAAGCCTTAAGCCAATCCCCTGATTTATTACGGCAAGTATTCGCCTTATTAGTACAAGCCCACTATCAAACTAAACCAAGCGACCTGCGCGACTTACTCGATGCGCCTGGTCTGCATTTATTTGCACAGCTCATTACCATTAATCAAACACAACATGTCATTGGCGTGTGTTTAATCAATGATGAAGGTCCCATTATTAATGGGCCAAGCTCTCACGGGGACCTACACCAAGATATTTTAAATGGTTACCGCCGCCCCAAAGGCCATTTGATTCCACAGGTTTTGGCTCACCACATGGGGGCAATGGACGGGCTTAATTTAAAAGGCGCGCGTATTGTTCGCATTGCCACCCTAGAAAACATTCAACGCTGCGGTTTAGGCAGCGACCTTTTGAAAGCCGTGACTCATTATTGTAAACAAAACCAATACGATTACCTGGGCTCAAGTTTTGCCAACACAAAAGATGTGCGTCACTTTTGGTTTAAAAATGAATTCAAATTAATTAGACAAGGCAACAAACAAGATAAAGCCAGTGGCACACAGTCCGCGCTGGTGATTTACGGCCTAACGAATAAAGGCATAAAATTAGAAGAAGATTGCGTGCATTTTTTTGATCGCCAAGATTTACCCATTTTGAGTATTGATGACTTAAAACCTAACGAAGCACGCTTGCTCGATGCTTTTTTAGAACACAGCGGCAGCTATGAAAGTGCCAAAGCCATTTTAAAGCGAGTTAAAGGGTTTGATTTAGCCTTCCCAAAAAAAGCCAGCAAAGAGTTTAAAGCACAGATTAAAGATTGGCTGGGGATTTGAGCAACACAAACCACTGTACGAACTCGCACCCGCGAGTGAATCAATTAACCTTCAATCAGCCATTATCACCCAATACAAAAGGTTAACCTTAAAACCTGCATAACCTAACTAGTAATTAGTGTTATTCACCCGCATATCCAATGCACTCGCTGCGCTCATGGGGCACTCTGGGTGCGGGTTCCTACGATTTATATTTAATCACAACCACTGTACGAACTCGCACACGCGAGTGAATCGATTAGCGCTGCATCATTCATTTTATTGCCTGTTAGTAAAGAGATTTAACTTAGATAACTGCAACACCTTACCAGTATCTAATATTATTCACCCGTGAGTGAATCAGTTAGTGACAAACAATTAAACCAATAAAATCACAGCCACACCGCATCCCAATGCGGATAGTCCCCTACACGTTTTACCAGGTTAGCCCTCAGCGGATTGGCAACAATATAACGAGCAACCGCAGCAAGATCTTCATCACCACGGATACCGTGATCATAAAACCCTTTATTCCAGATTTTGTTTTGTGCATAACGCGAATACATGCTCTTAATACGCTGCACTGCATTGGGTAACGTCCCGTTATTTAATATCAAAAGCCAATGCACATGATCCGGCATAACAACGAATGCCAAGGTTTGAGTATTATCTAATTGCGAGTCCGTTTTTAGATAACGGACAACTTGACGGGCTTTAATGAAATCAGAAAATTCCGAAAGGCGATGCTTTGTGGAGAAAACCACGTCATAAGCAGTACCAGTAACGCTTACCCTGCCTTTGCGTAAGTCAGAATACGACCATTCATCATAAGCAAATCCTTTTGCTTGTTAGGTATTTAAGTTGGTATTACACGCGGGTTCGTACGATTTAGATTTAATTACACCCTTGTACGAACTCGCACCCGCAAGTGAATCAGTTAACGCTATATCAGTCATTATTACCAAGCAATAAAGGTTAACTTTAGAACCTCCACAGCCTAACTAGTAATTAGTATTATTCACCCGCGGGTGCGGGTTCCTACAACTTATAATTAGCCTACAATCACTGTACGAACTCGCACCTGCGAGTGAATCAGTTAGTGCTATATCAGTTATTATTACCAAGCAATGAATCTATACCTTAGAAAGCTGCACCGCCTAACCACCAATTAGTATTATTCACCCGCGGGTGCGGGTTCCTACAATTTAGATTCAATCACAATCACTGTACGAACTCGCACCCGCGAGTGAATCACCTGTCATTATTTAAACAATCTCAAAACAATCAATCGTCTGAGATTTGAATATCCGGCACCACTTCATTGCTAAGCTGACTTAATGCTGCTGCCATATTACGTGCCACATTGCGATACATCACCGACACTTCAGAATCAGGATCAGCCGCAACCACAGGCAAACCATTATCCGACTGTTCACGAATGTATTTTGATAGTGGCAGCGATCCTAATAACTGGGTGTTAAACTCTTCGGCAATTTTATCACCACCACCTTCGCCAAAAATGTGCTCAGCATGGCCGCAGTTTCCGCAAATATGCATAGACATATTTTCAACCACACCCAATACCGGAATATTAACCTTACGGAACATCTCTATGCCTTTTTTGGCATCCAGCAGCGCAATGTCTTGAGGAGTGGTCACCACAACCGATGCCGATACCGGAATTTTTTGGCTTAAAGTTAATTGGATATCCCCTGTGCCTGGTGGCATATCGATTACTAAATAATCAAGGTCATCCCATAAGGTTTGAGTGATTAACTGTTGCAGCGCACCACTTACCATAGGGCCACGCCATACCATAGGGGTGTTTTCATTTACCAAGTACGCCATGGACATAGACTGAATACCGCAAGCGATCACAGGCTTAAAGAATTTCTCTTGTTCGGTTTCTGGGCGCGTACCTTCTTCAACCCCCAACAACATACCCACTGATGGGCCATAAATATCCGCATCTAACAAACCAACACGGGCGCCGTCTGCGGCCAATGCCAACGCAAGGTTAACCGAGGTAGTGGATTTACCCACCCCACCTTTACCAGAGGCCACCGCAATGATGTTTTTTACGTTTTTAATGTTGGCCAAGTTTTCATGGGCCTTGTGAGGGGTCACCTGCCAGCTCACATTTACTTGAGACTCGTTAATGCCTTCTATGTTTTCAATGGCAAACTGCAGCATTTGTGCAATGCCGTTTTTTAAGTATTCACTTGGGTACGCCAGTTGGATATCTACCTCGGCCTTATCACCTATTACCTCAATGCGCTTAACCGCACCGGCAGTGATTAAATCCCTATTTAGATATGGGTCGTGATACCCTTTTATTGCTTCTTCAATGGCCGCTTGAAACTGTGACATATACACCTACCAAAACAGTAACCTAGTAATTTGGTCGGATTTTACATTCTTAATGGGTGAAGGTCACTTCTAACAAAGTGTGATGCACGCAACACACTGAACCAAAGCCAGCGAATCCTAGCCACTTAGCCTCGACATTCACTCACGCACTTGCATAATCTAGGGTCTGATCATCAATAACCATAAAAGGAAATACCATGAAATTATGGATCGCCGTGTTAGGCGCCTATCTAGTGCTAAACGGTTTAATGGAAGTAGCGGATCTTAGCTTTAAATACGACCACCTGATCCATGGCGCGCTCTCTATTGTGGCGGGCATACTGGCCTTTACACAGAAGTAAGCAACCGGTTGCCGCATCGAAACATGCGGCAACACACGACTCACCCGTCCATTCAGTTTGTGACCAGCCCTGCCTGCCAAAACTCGCTCACAGCCACTACAGACTCGGCTCAAACCCTGCTATTATGCGCCGCTATTATCTTTAACCGATTCACCCTGAGAACACAGCTTATGTCTACCCGTCGGATCCTTGTAACCAGCGCCCTCCCTTATGCCAATGGCCCTATCCACTTAGGCCATATGCTGGAATACATCCAAACCGACATCTGGGTACGTTTTCAGCAGTCCCGTGGCAACCAGTGCACCTATGTGTGTGCGGACGACGCTCACGGCACTGCCATCATGTTGCGCGCTGAAAAAATGGGTGTCACCCCTGAAGAACAAATTGCAGCAGTTCAAGCGGATCACGAAAAAGACTTTGCGGATTTTTTAATCAAGTTCGACAACTACGGCTCGACTCATAGCGAAGAGAACCGCGAAATTTCTAGCCTGATTTACAACAAGCTATTCGAAAATGGTCACATTGCCGTACGGGGTATCAAGCAGTTATTTGACCCTGAAAAAGAAATGTTCTTGGCCGACCGCTACGTAAAAGGCGATTGCCCAAAATGTAAAACTCCCGACCAGTACGGCGACAACTGTGAAAGCTGTGGCGCAACGTACAATGCAGCGGAGCTAATCAACCCTAAGTCGGTTATGTCCGGTGCTACACCGGTTGAAAAAGAATCGGAGCATTACTTCTTTAAATTACCTGAATTCCAAGCCTTCTTAAAAGACTGGACGCGCTCAGGCACGTTACAAAATGAAGTGGCCAACAAGCTAGCAGAATGGTTAGACAGCGGCCTACAAGAATGGGACATCAGCCGTGATGCTCCCTACTTTGGTTTTGAAATTCCAAACGCCCCAGGCAAATACTTTTACGTTTGGCTAGATGCCCCTATTGGCTACATGGCCAGCTTCAAGCAACTTTGTGATCGCACCGATCTAGAGTTTGATGATTACTGGAAGCCTGGCAACGACACCGAGGTGTATCACTTCATTGGTAAAGACATCATTAACTTCCATGCGTTGTTCTGGCCATCCATGTTACATAGCGCAGGTTTTCGTACACCAAGCGCGGTTTGGGCACACGGTTATGTGACGGTGAACGGCGCGAAGATGTCTAAATCTCGCGGCACCTTTATTAAAG
>JAGDZK010000003.1:0-44893 GCA_049115935.1 Bermanella sp.
CTTCAGCAGCTGTATCTACGATGCCTTCTTCAAGACAACGAACTACTTCGTTACACATTGGAATCATGCAGCGAGCAATGATTTCGTCAGCATCGAAGTCACGAGCTTCACCCAATACAGGTGCAAGCATCTCAAGAATGGCTTCGTCGAATACTTTCTTCGGCTTGCCTTTCTTGTCTTCTTCGTACTTGTAGAAACCTTTTTTGTTTTTCTGACCGTAGTATTCGTTTTCGAACAATACGTCCATAGCAGACTTAAAGTCAGCTTTCATGCGTTCTGGGAAACCTTCAGCCATAACGTCGTTAGCGTGTTTACCAGTATCGATACCCACAACGTCCATCAGGTAAGCAGGACCCATAGGGAAACCGAATTTCTCCATTACTTTATCCACTTGACGGAAATCAGCACCGTCACGAAGAAGAGCAGCGAAACCACCGAAGTAAGGGAAAAGAACACGGTTAACTAGGAAACCTGGGCAATCGTTAACAACGATTGGGGTTTTACCCATTTTCTTAGCGTATGCAACCGTTGTAGCAACTGCTTTTTCAGACGTCTTCTCACCACGAATGATTTCTACAAGAGGCATCATGTGTACTGGGTTGAAGAAGTGCATACCTAGGAAGTTTTCAGGGCGCTTAACGCTCTTAGCTAGGAAATCGATAGAAATAGTAGACGTGTTAGAAGCAACGATCGCGTTTTCGCTTACATGGCTTTCAACTTCTGCTAGTACGATACCTTTAACTTTAGGATTCTCAACTACCGCTTCAACAACAACATCTACGTCGCCGAATTCAGCATAAGAAAGAGTAGGACGAATGCGGTTAAGCGCTTCACCCATTTGAAGTGGCTTCATTTTCTTACGTTCAACACGCTTAGAAAGAAGTTTGTTTGCTTCAGTCAAACCTAGTTCGATACCTGCTTCAGCGATATCTTTCATTAGGATTGGCGTGCCTTTAAGTGCAGAAACAAAAGCGATACCACCGCCCATGATACCTGCGCCTAATACTGCAGCCTTGTTAGTAGGCGTTGCAATGGCGTCATATTCTTTGGCTTTTTTCTTCAATAACTGGTCGTTATTGAACAAACCGATAAGTGCTTGAGACTCAGTTGTTTTAGCAAGTTTCGCAAAACCTTTCGCTTCAACTTCAAGAGCCTTATCGCGGCCGAAGTTTGCAGCTTTTTGCATGGTTTTAATTGCTTCAACAGGAGCTGGGTATTGACCCTTAGTTTGACCAGCCACGAAACCTTTAGCAGTTTCGAAAACCATCATTTGCTCCATCGCTTCAAGCTTAAGCTTAACAAGCTTCTCTTCGCGCTTAGCTTTCCAGTCAAGGCTACCAGCGATTGCATCTTTAACCATTGCAACGGCAGTATCTTTAAGAGCTTCAGCTTTAACTACGGCATCAACAGCACCGAATTTAAGCGCTTTATCAGCACGGTTCTCTGCACCCATGCAGATCCACTCGATTGCGTTATCGGCACCGATAACACGAGGAAGACGCACAGTACCACCGAAACCTGGGTAGATACCTAATTTAACTTCAGGTAGACCTACTTTGGCTTTTTCTGACATCACACGGAAGTCAGTAGCCAAACACATTTCAAAACCACCACCCAAAGCGATACCGTTAATAGCAGTAACCGTTGGGAATGGTAGATCTTCAATTGCATTAAAAATCTGGTTCGCTTCAAGAATCCACTTGATAATAACTTCGTCTTCTTGCTTGAAGTTATCACCGAATTCAGTGATATCAGCACCTACGATGAAACAATCTTTACCAGAAGTAACAACAAGACCTTTAACGTCTTTATTACCTTGTAGTGCTGCAGCAGAAGCTTTTAAGTCTTCCAAAGTAACACGATCAAACTTGTTTACAGATTCACCTTGTAAATCGAAGTTTAGTTCGGCGATGCCGTCTTCGAGTAGCTTAACCGTGATGGCTTTACCTTCGTAAATCATCAACAAATCTCCACGCTAAATTTAGCTGAGTGAACACAGCTTGAATAAAAAGCACTTAGCAAACACAAGGTTTAATAAGTGCTTTAAAATACAATACTGCTACTTACGGGCATTTGGTTGAAAAACACCCAACTAACCTAATTCATACGCCCGTTTGAATTTGGTAGCAGAACCTTCGTAAATCTGGCCTTAAATGTCAACCATTTCCGTATTATTTACTGAAAATCCCACTCAAATAGGCTGTTTTTTGTCCACTTCGTTTCTTATGAAGCAAAAGTAATGGCATATATGACCATAGACGAAAGTGGCAAAAAATGTTGATATCACACTCCACAGCGCTTAATTTTTTGCCCTATTGTCAAGAAAAAACAGCATTTGGCACAAGCTTTTATAAGTAAATGTGATAAAGGCCAAACTCCCCTTTGACTTGTAGACAAAAACAAGCAAACTGTGATGAAAATAATAAAAGATGCCCTCAGGATTCAAAATGATAAAAACAGCCCTGAAAAAGGTGTGCAGTGCTTTTGCGATATGCTTTTTGCTTGCCGCTAATCCTGCTACAGCCGACGCCGACACTAACGACACCCTAAAACAGCTCTATGAGATGCGCACACTGACGTTTGCCATCTTAAGCGACTATTATATGTTTAGTGGCCTTGAAGGCGACTCGCGCTACAACCGTGAAATAGAATCAAATGTAAAACAATTCGAACATCGCCTGTCTAAAATCACAGACAGTGCCGCCCCAACGGCAAAGCTATCTAGCCTTGCTGCCGCATTAAGCGAATGGCAAAACTTCAACCGCTTACTTGAAACCAATCGAGCTGATTTCTTAACTCAAGGTTACGCCAATGCTCGATTAGTATCTGAGTTGAGTAATGAAGGAATTGCGCTCAATAAGAGCCTAGGTAAGGTTTATGACGCCCTTATTGAAAAAAGTGGCATCGAACTATCTGAACTTACACAACAAACCCGTGCAATGGGCCTTATCATTCAAGCGCTGACTGCAGAATATGCAGCACGCAGTACATCAAGCCTTGGGCAAGTAAACGTAATTACCATTAACGATGGTGGCATGGAGAATCAAGGTAAAAACTTCACGGCCCTTTTAAGTAAATTAAAAGAGCAAGGTGCTAACGAAAAACGCATCTACAAGCTCGTTGACCAAGTAGAGGTGAAGTGGGAATTCATTGCTAAGTCTATCGCTAATTACAACAAAAATGCCGTGCCCTTTATTGTAAGCAGCTACGGCGATCGAATCACTAGCGATTTAGAATCAATCAATGAATATTACACTCAAAACTTACAGGCTAAAAAATAGCCTGTAAGTTCTGTAAATATTCCTTTAGCTTGACGGCATCAAACTCTTTACCGTTTTCATTCCAGATGACCCTGCTTGATATAGGTGTTCGCTCAATCGCGTTCACCTCAATCGGCAAAGCATCAACTATTTGTTTTATTTTTTCTGAATCCACTGGCACCTCTTTACCATACCAGCTCCAGCCTTGTGGCAACCCTTCTTGCAGCCAAGCATCTACATTAACAATCGCCCAAGTGGTTTTATCGGTTTTATTGGGCTCAGGGTTAAACCATTCATAGGTCACCCCAGGTACATCATCACGTATACCACTGTTTTTAGGTTCAGCCTTAAGGGTTTGCAACCGCACTTTCATACCAGCCACCAGTGCATCACGACGCCACTTTGCAAGCTTTTGATCACGAGGACTTGGACGAATCCACATAACACTGCCTACAATCGCCAGCGCAATGAACGCCATCGCTATCCAAACACCCATTATGCATCACCCTCTTTCATGGCTTCTAATTCCATCCAACGCTCAACTTTTTCATCCAGCTTTAATTGAGTCTGCTCAAGCTTGGCTAGGGTTTTTGTCACATAATCATTATCTTTTAGATAAAAGTCACCGTCGCTTGTTTCAGCCGTTAATTCTTCTACAGCTTGTTCTAAAGCTTCAATTTCAGCGGGTAAATTATCAAGCTCAAGTTGAATTTTATAACTCAATTTTTTACCTGGTTTTGGTTTTTCAACTACCGCTTCTTTTTTTGCTTGAGATGCTTGTTTAGACGCTTCTCTTACTGATAAGTCTTCATCTTTTAATCGATTACCCCGGGCATACCATTCACTATATCCGCCAACATGTTCAGAAATCTGACCATCGCCATCAAATGCATACAGGGATGTCACTACATTATCTAAAAATGAACGATCGTGACTGACAACCAACAAAGTGCCTGGGTATTCCATTAAACGGTTTTCCAGCATCTCTAATGTTTCAACATCCAAATCGTTAGTTGGCTCATCAAGTACCAGCATATTGGAAGGTTTACTAAACAGCTTCGCCAACATTACTCGACTGGTTTCACCACCAGAGAGCGCTTTAACTGGAGTACGAGCACGCTGAGGTGAAAACAAGAAATCACTCAAGTAACTTAAGATATGTCGAGGGCCATTGGCCGTATCAATAAACTCACGACCTTCTGCCAAGTTATCAACCACATTTTTTTCAAGATCTAGCCCAGCACGCAACTGATCAAAATAAGCAACTTCTAATTTGGTGCCCTGCTTGATCGTACCGGCTTGAGGTTTTAATTGATCAAGTAGTAATCGTAGCAATGTACTTTTACCGCAACCATTCACACCCAACAAACCAATACGATCGCCACGTTGAATGAGAGTTGTGAAGTCATCAATAATGTTTTTATTTTCAAAACCATAACTCACGTTACGAGCATCAATGACTATTTTGCCTGACTTATCGGAAGCATCCATTGTAAAGTCAGCCTTGCCTTGGCGATCGACACGAGCGCTACGCTCGTTACGCATGGCTTTTAATGCGCGAACACGCCCTTCATTACGAGTGCGTCGGGCTTTAACCCCTTGGCGAATCCACTTTTCTTCATCGGCTAAGCGTTTATCAAACAAAGCGTTTTCTTTTTCTTCATCTTCAATACGCTTCTCACGCCACTCTACAAGGCCATCAAAATCACTGCCGTCGTAGCGAAAAATATTACCTCGATCCAAATCAATGACTTGTTTGGCTACTTTCTCCATGAATGCCCTGTCGTGGGTGACAAACAACACAGCCCCTGGAAAATCCGCCAGCTGTTCTTCTAACCATTCAATGGCGGGAATATCCAAATGGTTGGTAGGCTCATCAAGTAGCAATAAATCAGGTTCGCTTAAAAGAGCCCGCCCAAGCATCACGCGACGACGCCAACCACCTGACAGCTCCGCCATGGTTTTTTCTTTGGGCAGATTAAGCTTTTCAATAATGGCATCGGCTTTGGTTTGCAGTAACCAGCCATCTTCCGCCTCAATCTTACCTTGTAAGATTTCAAGCTTTTTCATGTCCTGCTCAGTGGCGGCTGTCATGCTTAGCTCATGATAGTCATGTAACACCTTGCCTAACTCAGCCTTACCACTTAACACTACATCCATCACGTTGCGCTCATCTGCCGCAGGCAAGCTTTGAGGAAGCTCGGCTAACGTACAACCATCTGCAATACGCACCACACCTGAATCCGGTAAGTTGATACCCAGCAATAGTTTCATTAAAGAGGATTTACCTGCGCCATTACGGCCCACAAGACACAAGCGGTCTAGCTCGTTGATAGTGAGATTAACGCCATTTAAGAGCACTTGCTCTCCATAGTGCAAACCTACGTTATCTAATATGACGACTGCCATGGAACCTCTAATAAATCATGTAATAAGAATTGCGCGCATTGTACGTTATTTATGGTGAAAATTGGCCAAGTAAATAAAGGTTTTAACATAAGTTCATTTTGGGGTTTCGGTCACGACTGAATCCCTTATAATCCCTGCAAAATAAAATTAATAAATGGATGTTACCTATGGAGTTAAACCGCAGTCACTACCTAGCTGTCGGCGCAAGTGTCCTTATTGCAATCTGGATGGCCAGCGGCATGCTGACCAGCACGCCCCCCGAATCTCCAGAGGCACCGGTGGCAAAAGAAACCAACGATTTATTTGCCGTACAGGTTGAGCGCTACCTAGCTGAGCAAATAACCCCTGAACTTATGATCCACGGTGAAACCCAAGCCAATCGTCGCGTCAATATCACCAGTGAAGTAGAAGGTAAGGTAACCAAAATTCTTGCCCGTGAAGGGGACTTTGTGAAAAAGGGTCAACTCATCATAGAAATTGACCCTCAAGATAAACCCCAACGATTAAAGCAAGCCCGCGCACTGGTTAAGCAGCGTAAACTTGAGTTCGCCGCCAATGAGAAACTCATCGGCCAAGGCCTGCAAAACAAAACAAGACTTGCTGAAAGTGAGTCGCTACTTGAGTCAGCTAAGGCGCAAGTTAAAGCGCTTGAAATCGATATAGAAGGCACTCAAATACGCGCCCCTTTTGATGGCATCTTAGAAAACAGAAATGCAGAAATTGGCACATACCTGAGAATGGGCTCCGCAGTGATCACCGTTATGGATTTCAACCCATTTATCATCAAAGGCTATGTGGCTGAAAAAGATCTTCATAAAATCAAAATTGGCAGTGAAGCCAGCGGCAAGACATTAGATGGACGTACCTATCCTGGCAAAATACGTTATGTTTCTTCTCAGTCTTATCAAGCATCCCGCACGTTTGCGGTTGAGCTTGAAATAAACAATCCTAGTGAACGCCAAGTAAACGGTGTGTCTTCGCAAATTCTTATCCCACTAGAAAAAACCAATGCTATTTTAATCAGCCCTGCTCTTTTAAGCCTAAATGATAAAGGCGTCCTAGGTGCAAAACATGTGAACGACAGCCAGCATGTGGAGTTCTCCCCTGTTGAACTCGTAACCGCACAATCAGATGGCGTATGGATTTCAGGCCTACCGAATCCAGTTGATCTAATCATTACCGGTCAAAGCTTTGTAAGCTCAGGTGAAAAAGTAGAACCTGTTTTTAAAAAGCACCCTATTAAGGACATCACAAATGATGAGTCGGTGATCTCCCCAAAGCCACTAACCGCTGAGGCAAACTAATATGAATGCCTTAATCAACGCGGCACTTAGTCGCATACGTACCGTGGTTCTACTATTTGGCTTAGCCATGATTGTAGGCGTAAGCGCCATGAACAACCTGCCAAAAGAAAGCTTCCCAGATATCACCATCCCTATGGTTTATATCTCTATTACTCATGAAGGCATTAGCCCAGAAGATGCGGACCGCATTCTTTATTTGCCAATGCATAAAGAGCTTAAGTCAATTGATGGCTTAACCGAAATTATTGCAACCGCCAGCCAAGGTCACTTAGCGATTCAGCTTGAGTTTCAAACCGACATCAATATTGATGAAGCGTTAGCGGATGTGCGTGAAGCCGTGGACGCCGCTAAAGGTGAACTCCCCAGCGCCACAGATGAACCCAAGGTCATGGAGATTAATCTATCCCTATTCCCCGTTATGGTAGTGGGCTTAGCCGGTAACGTTGATGAACGGGTTTTGTTTGCCATCGCTAAAGACTTAAAAGAGAAACTAGAAGCATTAGGCGGCGTATTAGAAGCCCGTATCCAAGGCTATCGCGAAGAGGTAGCTGAAATCATTATTGATCCTGGCAAGCTAGACGCCTACAACATTGACCAAATGGCTCTATACAACCTGATTAACAACAATAATCAGTTGGTTGCTGCTGGCAACCTAGACACAGGTTCTGGTCGTTTTGCGGTGAAAGTACCTGGTTTAATCGAAAACACGCTGGATATTTTAAATATGCCAGTAAAAGTAGATGGCGATGCCGTGGTTCGCTTTCGTGACATTGCCATAGGCCAGCGTACTTATAAAGACCCTATTAGCAAGGCCAGCATTAACGGCAAACCTGCCCTTGCTATTGAAATATCAAAACGTGTAGGCAGCAACATCATTGCCACCCTAGATGAGGTGAAAGCGGTTGTGAAAGAGCAACAAGCTTTCTGGCCAGATGGCATTAACGTCACGTTTAACCAAGACCAAAGTAAAGAGATCAAAAACACATTAAACGACCTTTTCAATAATGTCTTTTTTGCCACGGTACTGGTGATGATCATTATTGTTTGGTCATTAGGTGCACGCTCTTCTATCTTAGTTGGACTTTCCATACCGGGCTCATTTTTATTGGGCATGCTGGTATTAAGTTTAATGGGTTACACCTTAAACATGGTGGTTCTGTTTGCCCTGATTTTAAGTATCGGCATGCTCGTAGATGGTGCCATAGTGGTCACCGAATACGCGGATAGACGCATGGCCGAAGGCAGCCCTAAATTCCACGCGTTTAAAGAAGCAGCTAAACGAATGGCTTGGCCCATTACCGCATCCACTGCCACCACACTGGCCGTATTTTTACCGCTATTGTTTTGGCCGGATACCGTTGGGGAGTTCATGAAGTTCATCCCTATTACGGTCATTATCACCCTCTCTGCCTCACTTGTGATGGCTTTGATTGTGATACCCGCATTGGGCGCCTGGTTAGGTAAACCCGGTGCCATATCAGAACAAGAACTCAAAACATTAAAAGCCGCTGAAGATGGGCGCTTTGACGAAATAGGCGGCTTCACAGGCCGTTATATCTCTGTCTTACAAAGGCTGATTCATCACCCTATAAAAACCCTTTTTGCTGTGATTGGCTTAATGATTGGCACACTAATCCTTTATGGCGTGCTAGGCAAAGGGGTTGAGTTTTTCCCTAGTGCAGACGCCGAAATTGCATTGGTCGATATACGCGCACGGGGTAATCTATCACTACGTGAACGTGATGATATAGTGAAAGAGGTAGAGGCTCGCCTCTATGACATGCAGGAGATTCGTACGCTTTATACCAGCTCTTTCGTTTACCCTCCTAGCGGCTCGGCAGTGGACCTAATTGGTCGTATTCAACTGGAACTCGAAGATTGGCAGTTACGCCGTCGCGCGAACGCCATACTTGAAGACATTCGTCTGCGCACACAAGACATTCCTGGCATTATCATCGAAACCAAAGCAAAGGAAGATGGCCCTGCCGGTGGTTCTGCCATTCAATTGGAAATATCAGGTAATTACCCTCAGGTATTAACCCAAGTGGTTAGCAAGATTCGTGAGAAGCTAGAAGAAGACCCTGAGCTGCGCGATATTAAAGACTCGCGACCATTAGAAGGAATCGAATGGGAGTTAAACGTTAACCGCGAAGACGCAAGCCGCATGGGGGCAAGTATAGCCTCTGTGGGTAATATGGTGAAAATGGTCACGTCAGGTCTTCAGCTTGGCTCTTACCGCCCTGATGATGCCGATGACGAGGTTGATATACGTTTACGCTTCCCTACTACGAGTCGAACACTAGACCAACTAGATGAGCTACGCATTAGCCATCAAGGGCAGTTGATTCCCATTAGTAGCTTCACTGAAAAGTCACCAAACCAACAAACAGGCAACCTTGTGCGTACGGGTAACAATTTACGCTACATGATTGAAGCTGATGTAATAGAGGGTGTAAATGATGCCTTCAAACGCGCACAAATCGCAGCGGCACTGGAACAAGCAGACTTACCACAAGGGGTAAACTACCGCTTTAAAGGTGATGCTGAAAAAATGGTAGAAACCATGAGCTTTTTAGGTAAGGCATTTATTCTTGCCATATTCATCATGGCGATTATCTTGGTCACCCAGTTCAACAGCATCTACCGCGCAGGCTTAGTGCTTAGCGCAATTATTCTGTCGTTTGCCGGTGTGTTCATGGGCCTAATGATCCGTGGTGAACCATTTGGTATCGTCATGAGTGGCGTGGGCATGATTGCCCTTGCGGGTATCGTGGTAAACAACAACATCGTACTGATTGATACCTACTCGATTTTACGCAGAGATGGTCTCGCCCCAGTGGATGCAGCCCTTAGAACAGGCGCCCAACGTTTACGCCCGGTACTACTGACGACGGTAACCACTGTATGCGGCTTGATTCCCATGGTGTATCAGCTAAACATCGACCTTGTGGCAAGAGAGATACTAATAGATGCGCCAAGTTCACAATGGTGGACTCAGCTATCTACCGCTATTGCTGGCGGCCTTACATTTGCCACCATTCTAACTTTGGTACTCACACCCTGCCTTTTAGTACTGAAAGATCAAAAGAAGTACGATAAAGAACAGCCGTTAATTGAAATACCCGCACAAATAGAGACCTAAAACTCATATCCCCTTCACTTTTTCGACTATGCTCAAATGAGTGAAGGGGAGATATATATGGGGAATTGGCTAAAAATAGTCATGTGCTTGATGGTATTGCTATCGACAAGCGCTGTTGCAATAACATCTGACCAGGACGGCTATCTAAAAGCTGAACGCCTCCTTAACAAACGTCACTATACCCAGTTTCAACGTGAGTTTAAAAAACTCGAAAACCACCCTCTTGCCCCCTATCTTGAAGCTCGTTGGATTCGAACTCAATTTCACACAAAGCCCATTGCACAAGTTGATAGTTTCTTAAAGCGCTATGAAAACGAACCTCCTGCTAAAAAACTACAAAGACAATGGCTCTCATATTTAGCAAGAAAACAAGAATGGTCCCTTTTTCTGGCTTATTACCAGCCAACCAGCAATCACACATTGCAGTGCCAACGCATAAAGGCTCTTGAGCACACTAAACGCCAATTTGATGCGATTAAAGAAGGCCAAGAACTATGGCTTGTTGGTGTATCACTTCCAAAGGCTTGCGATAAAGTCTACAAGGCGTGGGAGCGCCATGGTTATTTAAGCCAAGATTTGATTTGGCAGCGCCTCTTAAATGCCAAACCCAAAAGACAGTACAAGTTAGTACGCTACCTGACTCGCAAGTTAGACAAACAACATAAAGCTAAAGCTAAGCTGATCAACTATTACTGGCGTAAGCCTCAACTACTTTTTACCGAAAACCGTGCCCAGAGCCTTACCCCACAAGAGCGCTTTCTTTTACTGAGCAAAGCCATTAAGAAACATCCTGAAGTTTGGCTTGAAAAAAATGGCCATCCTGTGTTTGCAGGTTTAGACCAAGAGCAATCTAAGCATTTACTAAGTATCGCTATACAAGCCAGTGCGACTCAATCTCCGAGCAATATTTTTGAATGGTACAACCTAGCTAAAGCTAACAATAAATTAAACCAAGACCTACAAGAAACGTTTCTGCAAGGCGCGATCAAAAAACAAAATTGGCCCCTTTATACCCATTTATTTAAGCTATCAGATACGACCATAAAACAAGAACCTAAGTGGCAATATTGGCAAGGTCGTGCATTAGATTCTTTAGGTGCCCCTTTTGAAAAAAGCCGCCCTTATTTTGAACAAGCCGCTACCCATAGAGACTTTTATGGCTTTTTAGCCAGTCAAAAGATTGGTATAAGCGCCACAATGAATCACGAACCCACACACGTTCCCGCGTCGGTCATTCAACGCATGCGTTTAGAAAAAGGCGTACAACGAGCACTGGCATTATTAGAGCTAAACCGCATCCCACAAGCTCGTCGCGAATGGCAGGCGATATTCGATAAACAAACTGATGAAGGCAAACAAGCACTCGCTATTTTAGCCGGTCGACTTGAATGGTCTGACCGGGCAATCATGAGCCTTGCTCAAATTAAAAGCTGGCATGATTTACAACTGCGCTTTCCATTAGCCCATGATAATTTGTTTGAGAAAGCCGCTCAGAAAAACCAAATAAATAAGAACTGGATCTATGGTATTGCACGCCAAGAAAGCGCCTTTATGCACGACGCTAGAAGCCCAGTAGGTGCTACAGGGCTTATGCAAATCATGCCAAGCACTGCCAAAAGCATCTCACGACGCATGCGTATTGCTTATTCAAGTAGACGTTTGGTGGACCCTAGTTACAACATTAAACTTGGCAGCCATTACTTACAATATTTACTAAAACGATATAACGGAAATCGCGTACTGGCCACAGCTGCTTATAACGCAGGCCCTGGTAATGTAAAACGCTGGCTGAAACAAAACCAAGGCCCCATTGACATATGGATAGAACAAATTCCATTCAATGAAACTAAGCAGTATGTACAGCGGGTACTTGCATACAGCACCATTTACTCTTATCGATTAGGTTATTTACAACCCATGATAGATGACACCACTGTCAGTGCTTGGGCACTCATACAGCCAGAAGAGCTGCAAATTTCCAAAGTTAATATCAAGCAAAATGGTAAAGGTTAACTATGCTGTAATTATGCATAAAAAGGATTCGAAAGTGAGCTCTGACAAGCGTTATGCCATCAACCAGCACGGCTCCAGCGTTCAAAACCCAGACTTGGACTGGAGCCAAATTAAAGAAACCATCACTATGCTGGCTCTTGCCGTTGCGCAAGTAGAATCATCCATGAAAGATGGTGAGCAGAGCGTCGGCACTCTTTCTGCCTCGTTCACCGATATGGCAGAATACCTATCTCAAATTAGAACACTTACTGAAAAAGTGACGCCCGATAATCTTGATCGCTACAAAAGTGTCATCAGTGAAACAACTAACAATCTTGAGCACAATGTACATAATGCCGTTATGGCATTTCAGTTTTATGATCGCATCAGCCAACGACTTGATCACGTTTGTAACTCACTGGATAAACTAGGCACCTTAATCAGCAACAAAGAATCTCTGTACAACCCTGATTCATGGCGAAATCTTCAGAATCAAATTAAAGGCTCTTACACCATGGAAGCTGAGCGAATTATGTTTGAACATATTTTGCTTGGGCATAGTATTGAAGAAGCCCTTGAGATATATCGCCACCATTTTGATAATGCAGAAAGAGGCACTGATGACCAAAGTGGCGACGAGATTGAATTATTTTAATTAATCAACTCCACAACATCGCCCACCTTAATTACCCCAAGCCCTCTGTGTATAGCGTTTTGCCCCATCATCACATGTTTACCTTGTTTACGATGTTTTAACATTACTTGCATAACATCAGGCTGTTTTTGCGAAGTGTTTAAATCCAAAGTAGGTATGACACATCGAGAACAAGGTTTTACTAGCTCAAACTCAATGCCTTTAATCTTTATTTTTTTCCACTGATCTTCTTCAAATGCTTCACAACCTGAGACAACAATATTGGCCCTGAAACGCTCAGCCTCTAAATGTCGACCCAATTTTTCTGAAAGAAAATCCACAGAAGCTTCACTAATAATCAGAAACGGAAAACCATCTGAAAAACTAGCACGATCTCCTGCTTGCGAAAACTCTAAATCAACTTGTCGATGGGTATCATCACCCATATAACACAAAAAAACGTCTCGATTTAAAATATTACTCAACCAAGTATTTACTTCTGATGTAATTAACCGAGCACGTACCTCATCATTCCAGACTCTAACATCCATATACTGATCAATTGTGTTTAAATCTTTTAAATTGACTGCTCTCTGGTCTTCAGCAAACGTTAAAACTAAAGTGCCCTCATTTACATGAGTCGATATTTGCCCCATTTTGGGTGATTGTCTTTGAGTGACAAAACGCCCAGTTTTTTCAACAAGCATAAAGCGCCGATCCCACTGAGGACCAAATTCATCAATTGACATGGACTCAAGCTTCGAGCCTTTTAAGGATTTAACGGGAAAGTGAAATAATTGACTGACTTGAACTGCCATAAGATCATCCTTAAAAATAAGATGATTATAAAGCATAAAAAAAATAGGGCCATGGCCCTATTTTTTTACTATATATTCTTAATGGTTAACCGAAGAGTTGTTTTGCTCTTACTTCTACCGCTTGGGCCAGTCTATCAGGCTGAAATTTTGACAAAAAGGCATTACACCCAACCTTGTCCACCATGGCCTCATTAAAACTACCACTTAACGAAGTATGCAGCACCACATAAAGATCTTTGAGGTCCGGGTCTTTTCTTATTTCCGTAGTGAGCATGTAGCCATCCATAGAGGGCATCTCTGCATCCGTTATCACCATTAATAACTGGCTATTTATAGGCCCTTCGGAGGCTAGTTTTTTTAATATATGTAAGCCTTCCAAACCATCAGCCGCTTGAATCACCTCAATACCAATACTCACCAAGGTTTCTTTCACTTGAGAGCGGGCAATACGGGAGTCATCCACTGTTAATACTTTAAGTCCAGATTGAGCCGCTCGCTCCATCACATCCAGGTTAACCACATCATCACTGATGCCCGTTTCATAAGGCACAATCTCAGCCAATACTTTTTCTACATCAATAATTTCAACAATTTTGCCATCCACTTTTGTAATCGCAGTCAGATAGTGGGATTTGCCCGTCCCTTTTGGGGGCGGCATGATTTCTTCCCAGTTCATATTGACGATGCGCTCAACACCCGCCACTAAAAAAGCCTGAACCGTGCGGTTATATTCAGTCACGATCATGGTGGTATCTTCGGTAATTTCAGTGGGCCGCATACCGATAGCATGGCTTAAATCAACCACTGGCAAGGTATGGCCACGTAAATGGGTCACCCCTTTAACCACTGGATGTGAGTCAGGGATATTGGTAAGTCGTGTGACTCTTAGCACTTCCTGGATCTTAAATACGTTAATAGCGTATGTTTGGCCACGACCAAAATGAAACAGCAGCAACTCAAGGCGATTCTGCCCTACTAGCTTAGTTCGCGAGTCAACGTTAGATAACACACTTGACATAGACTGTTACACCTTTTATCTATTCTATTAAATAGTGTAGCCCAAGGTACAGCTTTGCCCACTTTCAACTAAGCTGATTTATAAAGACTCCTTTTTTAAGGTTTTCATGAGCACAAATAGCCATGTATTGCTTGCTCGACAGCCTATTTACAATAAAAACTTGGAAATATCGGCTTATGAGCTCCTATTTAGAAGCCATTCACAAAGTGAAGAGGCCCAGTTTACCTGTGGCGATAAGGCCACCAGCCAAGTGTTGCTTAATGCTTTTGGTGAAGCTGGCCTTGAGAGCATCTGTGGCCAACACCCAGCCTACATTAACTTTACTAAAAAGCTCATTATGGACCTTCCCTCATTTGACCCTGAAAATTTTGTCATTGAGATATTAGAAAACATCGAGGTTGATAACGAACTAATCACCGCTTTAACCAAGGCTAAAGAACAAGGTTCTCGCCTAGCTTTGGATGACTTTATCTTGGATCACAACAGCGCCCCGCTTCTGCATTTAGTCGATATAGTAAAAGTGGATGTATTGGCGCTGACCAAATTACAAATCGAACGTTTTGCTAAAGTGTTTATTCCTAGAAAGCTAATCTTGCTAGCTGAAAAAGTAGAAACCCACGAGATGTACGAATTTTGCAAAGATCTTGGTTTTGAGTTATTTCAAGGTTATTTTTTAAGTAAGCCACAAAATATCGAAGGGCAAGCCATTCCAGACAATAAGCTTGTGGTATTAAATCTAATAGCAAAACTTCAAGAGCCCGATGTATCCGCAGCCGAATTAACTGAAACGCTTAGTCGAGATCCTCAACTGGGGTATAAGCTACTAAAACTAGTGAATTCTGCCGCTTTCGCCCGCATTCAAAAATGCACCTCCTTGCAACAGGCGATTGCGCTTTTAGGGTTTAGGCATATACGTAGCTGGGTGACATTAATTG
Organism: Bermanella sp.; assembly: GCA_049115935.1. Classification (GTDB taxonomy): domain Bacteria; phylum Pseudomonadota; class Gammaproteobacteria; order Pseudomonadales; family Oceanobacteraceae; genus Bermanella. Next base: position 15,513 of record JAGDZK010000003.1, read on the forward strand.
CATTAGGCAATTTAGAAGACAAGCCTCTGGCATTGCGCCAAACCAGCCTAGAACGAGCAATCATTTGCCAAAAACTAGGTGAAAAAATCGGAGAGCATTCTATTTTTGATTACTACACCGTTGGCTTATTTTCATTATTGGATGCATTTATTGATCGCCCAATTCTAGAAATAATTAAAAGCCTTAAACTGCCTAACAATATGGTAAAAGCATTAATGAATAGTCAGGGAACTTTAGGCTTGGCATTGCATACTGCCAAATGTTTTCAAGAAGGCCGGCTCGATGACCTAAAAATTGAAAAGCTTGCTAGTTACGACTTGGACTTAGAAACCATGAACAAACTATACAAACAAAGCTTAATCGAAAGTGATGCTCAAGCGGAATCGCTTTAATCACCCTTTGCTTATTATACGGCCAGCTTACACCTACCCAAGAATTAAAATTTCAATTAGTGTCTTAAAAAAATAATAAAAAGAGATCACCATGTTAATTGCAGGTTTATCAGAGCTGTTACTCATTGCCGCACTGGGCTTTGCCTTTTTGCACAATGTTAAGAATAGCCAGTCATTGATTGCTTCAACCGCTATTATCTGCACAGGCGCTGCAGCCATCATGGGGTTTATGCGCTATCTAGAATTGGCAGACACCCAATCTTTGCATCAATCCCTTAGCTTTATTTCCAAGCATTTTGCCATGTCGGCTTTTTTAACGGGCTTACTTTGGCAGCGTTTTTCTCAAAAAATCATCCCTTATTTTATTTTAACCATCACGGCAATCAGCTTTATATTAAATACCATGAATTCAATAGGCGTCTTGAGCGACGCCATTATTGTGTTTTTATGCCTTTACCTAATATATAAGGTTCGCATTAGAAGATCAGCACTTATTCAAGGTGTTTTAGCACTCTTAGTTCTGACTAGCACCCTTATCTGGGGGGCGGTTATTGAAGATCAAAGCCTGTTGCTAGGAGTCTTCCATCTATGCCTCGCCTGCTTCTTTATACTCATAGTATTGGCGAGCGGTGCTTTGGTGCCTCAAGCTAGTGCAGCAAAGACAACAATTGGCACCTAAAACCACTCAATGGCCGTTAGAGCCATTGCTCATAATATGGTAATCGCCAAATATACCGTCATGATAATAATAATGAGAACGCTATGAACTACATACTGATGGCCATTCCGGTCTTTTTCGTGCTAATCATGCTGGAATTGGCTTGGACCACATACACAAAACAAAATGTTTATCGACTTAATGATGCCGTTAACTCATTAGCAATGGGCATCATGAGTCGTATTACACAAATTCTTTATGCGGCTGTACCCTTCTCTTTTTATATTTACTTTTACCAAGACTTTGCCTTATTTGAATGGCAAAGCAATGTATGGACCTGGCTTGCTGCATTTGTTTTATATGACTTTAGCTATTACTGGGTTCATCGTATTGGCCATACCATGAACATCTCATGGGCAAGCCATGTGATCCATCATTCAAGTGAAGAATATAATTTAAGTACTGCCCTTCGCCAAACCAGCGTACCCAATGTCATTGGCTGGGTGTTTTATATTCCTCTTGCTTTCATGGGCTTCCCTCCTGAGATTTTAGTGGCGGTTGGCTCTTTGAATTTACTTTATCAATTTTGGGTTCACACTCAGGTAATTGACCAAATGCCTAAATGGTATGAATTTATTTTTGTCACTCCGAGCAATCACCGCGTACACCATGCCAAAAATAAAATTTACGTCGATAAAAACTTTGGCGGTGTATTTTTGTGGGATCGATTATTTGGCACCTTTCAACCTGAACTTAAAGAAGAAAAAGTCATTTTTGGCATCAGCACCCAACTTGCAAGTTGGAATCCTGTCTGGGGCAACCTGCATTTTTTAATCTCACTGTGCAAAGACGCGTGGCGCACTAACAGCTGGAAAGATAAGTTTACCTTGTGGTTTCGTCGTACCGGATATCGCCCAGCCGATGTTGAAGCAAAATACCCAATTATAAAAAGCAACCAAGTGGTTGAAAAATACGATACACCATTAAGTTTATCCGCAAAACTGTATGTCATCATGCAACTAACGGTTATATCTGTAGGGATTTTTGTGATGATGCATAACATTGAAAGTCTCGTTATGTATCAACATTTTTCCATTGGATTAACTCTGGCATTTGCACTTTATAGTCTAGGTAAAGTACAAGAAGGCAGCGCTAGCGCACTACTGACTGAGTTCATTAAATATGGCTTATTAATGTTAAATCTAGTTTGGTTTACCACTGCACCTCAATGGTTAAGCTTAACCACGTTAACTATTGGGCTGTTTTCTTTGATTTGGCTTTATACGGTTTACAAACAAAACAATGAAATGCAAGCCGTTTAAATTTTTAACCTATCAACAATCTTGAGACAATAAAAAAGGGCCTAAGCCCTTTTTTATTGGTTTGTATTCAACTTAAAATTGAACACTAACACTTAAGGATGCAAAGTCACGATCAGCACTTAAGTTATAATCACCACCCATGTATTCAGTGTATGAAATACTAGCACTGTACATAGACTGGTAATCCGCTTGTAATGTAAAACCCACTGATTGCTCGCCTTCTCTAAAGGCGCCACCTGGTTGCGGTGCAAAGCCTTCAACATCATGGGAAAACGCCAATGTAGGTTTTAAGGTAATACCCGCAAAGGCATTATTGTATTCACCCACTAAACGAGTGCGATAACCCCACGAGCTTTCTGTTACATAACCTTCGTCAGAACCGTCAAAAATGCCTGCACGGCTAAACTTAATCGCATCATCACCTTCATCAAAATCATGTACAAAGGTATAGCCTGCTTCTGCAATTAGTGTGTAACGGCTTGCACCTAAAAAGCGATCAAAGAACTGCAACATGGTGAATTGGGCTTGGCTCACATCAAATAAACGATAGCCTTCGAAGTCAGCACCGTTTGCAGTTGCTGCAACATCAGCCGCTAACTCTTGTGATGCCGATAGGCCTGTTAAGCCCGCACTTAACAGCATGGTAGCGTTAATTTGCAATGGCACATCTTTTTTATGGCTCACTTCACCAGACACCGCAACAGAGCCCACATTAGTAGCGAAGCTCAAGCCCGCTAACTGAATATCTTCAGGATAAGATACATAATAACGAGTATTGGTTTTATTGTTATCCATTGCATCTTGCAGGCTGCCGGCATCCGATACCGACTGCCAATCTGTGGCTTTAATACCACTTACAACCGGTAAACGGCTGTGAATATTCATGGCATAAAAACCAAACTCCGTATCACCCAGTGCTTCACTCATGTAACGAAACGCAATACCAAACTGACCTTCATCTTTCGCTAAACGGTTACCGTCCGCATCACGATCTAGTGAATAACCAGCCGCTATCCGACTCGCATCATCTAATGTTTCTAAACCTGGGCCTGATAAAATAACTTTATTACAACCTTCAGGTGCGTAATCGTTAAACGCAAAATAAGTACCACAACCTGGAATCACGGTTTCTTGAAATTCTAATTGATAAAAGGCTTCCATGGATAAAAATTCGGTCAAACCTACGTTCACGTAAGCCATATTAACCGGCAACAGGCCTTCTTTAATTTCAGCACCTGGACGGCGAAATGCGTTTACATCAACAGGGTTAATGGAATTAACACCGCCTAAAATAAAGGTGCTTTCACCCCAGCTTACGACTTGGCGACCTAAACGCACGTCAATAGGTGTGTAACCAATTTCGTACATGCCATATACATAGGCATCTAATAAAGCCGCGCCTGAAAACTTAGATAATTCGTTAAAATCTTTATCGTTTAATTTTTCGTTTTCAGCAAAGCCATTTGCCGCATGGCCATGAGCCACTTTGGTGTCTTCTAGCGCAAAGTCGTGCCAGTATTTACCACGAATAAACACACCATGATCGCCACTGCGTAAGTGTAAATCGTGACTACCTTTAATAATTTGAGAGAATGCATCCCCTTTTTCAAAGTTTGCGTTACCGTCGTTGTTGTTTCCCGGTAAAAGTAATGCTTCGTCTGGTTCACTCATTCTCCAGCTTGAACCAATGGATAACTGAGAAGAAAAGCTGCCTTCTACATCCATAAAAAATTCAACACCATGACTCACGGCACTGGTTAACGTTAAGCCAGAAACAATAACAGCTAGCTCTAATGGTTTAATAATTTTATTTTTTACACTCACAAACACGGCACCTTGCGTTGATGTATTCATCAAAATTATTTGTCATTGGCTTATTTTGACCAATAGCAAAAATGCGAAGAATACACCAAATGCGCCACACTGTGTGGGTTATACGATTATTTTGTGAGCGGGGTTAAGAATTAAGCCGAAAGTGATTATAAAACGAACAAAAGGCAGCTCAAATTGCTGCCTTTTTGATCAAATAAACCTATATTAGGCTTTAGGGTAACCTGTAATTTCTTTAATTTGTTTGTACAAAGGCTGTAATCGTTTGTACATTTTTAAATAAACATTTTTATAAAGTTGGTCATAAAGTCGACTGGTTTGAAAGTCCGGTTCAAACACTTCCCCCACTGATGTCATAGCATCAATGGCAGCATCATAGTTTTCAAACTTACCTAAACCAACCGCCACATTAATCGCCGCACCTAAACCTGAGGTTTCATATGTACTTGGGCGCTCAGCGGGTAAATTAAAAATATTGGCGGTTAATTGCATGGCTGCATCACTTTGACTGCCACCACCACTGATGCGCAATTTTGTGATTTTCACACGACTGCGCTTTTCAATACGCTCTTTACCTTCACGCAAACCATAGGCTAAACCTTCTAGTATTGAGCGATACAAATGGGCACGAGTATGCACGTCACCAAACCCAATTACCGCACCTTTTGCTTCTGGCCCAGGCACTCGAGTGCCGGGTGACCAATACGGTTGCAACATTAATCCCATAGAGCCAGCGGGCACCGAATTAACCAGTTCATCAAACAACACTTCAGGTGCCACGCCACGATCATCAGCAATTTGTTGCTCGCGTAAACCAAATTGTTTTTTAAACCAGCTCACCATCCAAAAGCCGCGATATATCATGACTTCTGTATTATAAGCATCAGGAATAGCCGCAGGATAAGGCGGGATAAACTGCACAGGTTCTACGTATTTTTTAGTGGTGGTATTGATGGTTGCTGTGGTGCCATAACTTAAACAAGCTACATGAGGGTCAAGAGCACCACTACCAATTACTTCACAGGCCTTATCTGAGGCACATGCAATAACAGGTAAGCCTTCTGGCAAACCTAAATGTTCAGCCGCTTCTTTTGTTAGCGCACCTAATGACTCACCGGGTTTAACCAGTTCAGGTAGCATGGTGTCTTTTACGTTGGCTACTTGCCATTTCCAGTCACCTTTACCGGCCCATTTATGCCCTTTGTAATCAAACGGTAAATAACCCACTGTGCAACCTACTGAGTCTTTATATTCACCGGTTAAGCGGTACGTTAGGTAGCCACTTAGCAATAAAAACTTACTGGTTTTTTTCCAAACATCCGGTTGATTTTGCTCAATCCATGCGGCTTGTGCTTTACGCTGAAAGCCTTCGATTACGGGATTTAATCGCAGCAGTTTAAATAACACACCCCAAATGCCAGTGATGGGTTTTTCTATTTCAGCTTGGCGTTGATCTAACCAGATAATAGCTGGACGAAGTGGCTTACCCTGTTCATCTAAATTGATCATGGTGCCGCGTTGAGTAGTCAAACCCAAACCAATTACTTCATTCGGATTCACATCTGTAGATGCCCAAAGTGCTTCGCAAGCTTGCGCAGCACTTTGCCAATAATACTCAGGATCTTGCTCGGCCCAACCCGGCTGCTTTGAAAAGTAAGGTTCAATTTCAACCTTACCTTTTGCAACGAGTTGACCATTTAAATCAAACAATAAGGCACGCACACTTTGCGTACCATTATCAATGGAGAGAATGTATTGAGACTGCATATACAACGAATCCGGTTTTTATTGTTATATTTTTAACTGGCAGGTAACGAGTAATAACGCTGCCAAGTCGATAAATAATCCTGCCATTGTTGTTGCCACTGAGAATCGTCCCAGTGCATTTCTTGTTGGCAAATGTGTTTAATTTTTTCTTCAAATTGCACGCCACCCTTATCTAAGCACAGGCCAATACGGGTACGGCGTAACAATAAATCATCGAGTTTCACCACCGCTTCAGCACGTGCGGCAAAGCGAATTTGCGCCCAGAATGTTTGTGTGCCTGGCACCAACGCCCAACCTTCATCCTTTGCACATGCACACACACCATCAACTTGTTGCCCATAAAACCCTAATAAACGGCGCTGCCATTGTGAGTCTAGTAAATCAAAATAATGCGAGCCTGCACGGGCAGTATTAAAAATATTCTGCCCGATATCTTTATAGTTAAGACCGGTTAAATATTTCGAAGCCGCTTTTAAAACATCCAATGCAATTAAACGGAATGTGGTTAATTTACCACCGCTGACGGTAATCAAACCTTGGTCATCCCAAATAGTATGATCGCGTTTTTCAGCCGAAGGATTCAACGCGCCACCAGAGACGATTGGGCGAACACCAGCAAAACTTGCAACGATATCGCTCTTTAATAATTTCGCGCTAGGAAAAAGATGGTTGGCGGCTGTCATTAAATAATCCACCTCATTCGCCTGAATGCTTGGCTCCAGCGATGACATTTCCGGGTTATCTAAATCTGTGGTACCAATAACCGTCATGCCTTCCCATGGGTAAATAAACATGCTGCGACCATCAACTGGATGCTTTAACGTGATGGCTTGCGCGCAAGGTAAACGCCATGACTGCACCATCAGGTGACTGCCACGCAATGGGCGAATCTTCCCTTCTTTTCCCATGTCTTTACGAAATTTATCAGCCCAAGCACCCGTGGCACTTACCACCAGTTTTGCTTTGATTGTGTATTCTTCACCACTGGCATTATCTTTTGCAATGACGCCACTTACATGATTATTTTCATGAATCATGCTCTTAACTTCACAATAATTTAAACTCACAGCGCCATCGTTATGGGCTTCGTTTAATACACGCATGACCAAACGAGAATCATCGGTAACCGCATCAGCAAAACGTGTGGCACCAATTAAACCTTTTTCACTTAAGCCGGGTAACTCGTACAAGGCTTCATCTTTTTTAACAAAGTGACGATACTTTTGTCCTGCAAATCTATCGTAAAGCGCTAACAACATGGCAAACACTTTAGGCCCTGGAAACTGGCCTTTATAATGAGGCCAGCTATACGCCATTAAATCCACAAGACCTGGGGCTTCATTCATTAAGCGTTCACGCTCTTTGACCGAATGACTGGTCAGTTTTAAATTACCTGATGCCAGATAACGTAAACCACCATGAACCATTTTAGATGAACGGCTCGATGTGCCCCATGCAAAATCCTTTTGCTCTAGCAGTAAAACGTTTAACCCTTGACGAGCCGCTTCACGTGCTACACCCACACCCGTTATTCCACCACCAATAACCACCATATCCCATTGCTTGGTTTGAGTGATCTGTTGAATCGTGTGTAAACGACCAGGGGACTGCCATGTATCCATGTTGTTCCTACTTCATATTTTTATTAAGTTATTTTTCTTTGCGCTGCAATAACGTGCCCGGATTGAGAAGTTGTTTTGGATCAAAGCCCTCAACCAGCAGTTCAATGCTGTGCATACCGAGAGGCCCTTTTTCAGCGGCCATATACGGCGCGTGATCTTTACCAACGCCATGCTGATGACTAATTGTTGCATGACCATTAGCAACGGTTTCACTTGCCGCTTTTTTGATTTTTTTCCAGCGTGCTAATGTTTCATCATATGTTTTACCATTTGGGAAAACATACGTGGTGTAGATGCTACAACCTTGGGTATACATGTGTGATAAGTGCGTATAAACATGAGGTACAATGCCCTCTTGTTTTAACGCATTGCGCACACTTACTTCCATGGCGTTCATTAAATCCGTTACACGATGCCAGTCCGTTGCGGTTTCAAAGGTATCCACCGCATACCCTTCTAGCCATAAATTCTCACGCAAATAAGGAAATTTAAAACGATTTTCAGCCCATTTTTCACCCATCATGGCAGGACCTTTTACCCCACCAAATTGTTTGAAAAACTTAAAAGCTTGTTTTAAAGACGCTTTGTTTTGCTGTTTATTGCCGGTAACACCAAAGGTTAAAAGGCACTTACCGTCACTGACTCCACGCAGAGCTAAATAACGCTCTAGCCACTTAATTAAGTTTTCATGGCCAGCCAGTTTTAACTGAGTTTCAGTTTCTAATGCATTACTCACACGTAACATCGAAAGCGGAATTTTGTTCTGCACAATTGATTGCACAGCGCTTTTAGCGGCTTCAAAATCAGGTAAGAACACAGCAAAAAAGGTTTCTTGCTCAGGCAATGGGGTCACACGCACTTTTACTTCACTAATGATGCCCATGCGACCTTCACTACCCAATACCATTTCACGCACGTCAGGCCCTGCAGATGATGCCGGAATGGTAGGAATATCCAATCGTCCTTTTGGGGTAACCATGGTGCCGCCAGCAAACATTTGCTCAATACGGCCATAGCGCAATGATTGCTGGCCACTTGAACGGCTCGCCACCCATCCACCCAATGTTGATAGTTCCCAAGATTGTGGGAAGTGACCTAATGTATAACCACGTGCACGCAACTGCGATTCAACTTGCGGCCCAGGCACGCCAGCGCCAAAGGTAGCGATCTGGCTATCTTCGTTAAGATCTAGCAGTTGATTCATATGGCCCATATCAATGGTCAGTACCGGCTTATCACTTACTAACGGGTTAATGTGGCCCGCCACACTGGTGCCACCGCCGTAGGGGATTACTTCAATGTCATTCATATAGGAAAATTGAAGAATCGCTTCCACTTGCTCTGTGGTTTGTGGGAAGCAAACACCGTCAGGGAACACATCAAAATCACCGCTGCGCATGGCTAGCCAGTCAGGCAAGCTCTGCCCGCGGGCATGCCTGACGCGGTCTTCGGCATTGGTACTAATTAAGTCGTGTTCAGGTAAACGAGAGCTAGGGACTTGAGCACATACAGCTTCAAGTTGCGCATCAGCCAAAACAGGGCCAGGGGCAACCTGTTGATTTAAATATTGAATACCATTTTGTGGGGTGGCCATTTCAAAACCATCATCACCCCAACCATTCCAGCGGCGCATATACCACTCCTAATATTTATTATTGTAAAAATAGACGCATATTTTTTCTGGCGTTATCATGGCAACCATCATAACGTTGGCTCATTTGGATACACTGTCAAAAAATGCCAACGTTCGTACAAATAAAGTCAGAATAATCATAAGAGAACTTTATTAACCATGAATCATCTAGGTTATGCGTCATCCCCCGCTATATTGCAATATTTAAAGGCGGCAAGCGATTTTGGGTTAGAACCTGAGCACATTTTGAATGCCACTCAAGTTAGCCTTGAAATATTAAACAATGATGTAAAACGCATCACAGGTGAAGAATTTCAACGAATTTTGGCCTATCTAGCCAAAACCACCCAGGACTCATGTTTTGGTTTAAAAAGCTCGCGCTATGTACAAGCAGGCTCTTACAGCGTATTGGGTTATATGGTCATGAACTGCAAAAGTCTCAAAGACGCCATTCGCATCACCCCTGTTTATGAGCAATTGGTTGGTGATATGGGGCGCACGGATATTCATGCCTTAGAAGACGGCTCCTTAGAGATGCGTTGGCATTGTCATTACACCGACCCAAGTGTACGCCCCCATATGATTGCCAACGTATTAGGCTCATGGATCAACTTTGCGCGCTTTTTAGTGGACAAGCCCAATGGCAATCCGCGTAAAATTTATTTTGAATTTGACCAGCCTGACCACAACGCCATGCTACAGTTTCAATCTATGTTTCAATGCCCAATGGAATTTAACTGCGAATACAGTGCGCTTATTATTGACCAAAAATTATTGGCGCTGCCTATGCGTCAACCAGATGAGCAACTATTAAAAACACTAGAAAACCACGCCGACATATTAATGGCCAACATCAGTGACAAGCAGCCATTGCCAATGCAAACCAAGAATGTAATCAAAGGTTTATTAGTTGAAGGGATTCCAAGAAAAGAAATGGTAGCAAAACGTTTAGGCATGTCTGAGCGCACCATGCAACGCCGTTTACAACAACACGACACCAGCTATCAAAATATTCTTGATGATGTGCGCCAAGAACAAGCCAAGCATTTATTAATTAGTACCGAATTATCTATTCAAGACATTGCCGCACGCTTAGGTTTTAGTGAGCCTCGATCCTTTCACCGCAGCTTTAAAAGCTGGCTAGGTATCACACCAGGGGAATTTAGAGAGCGTGAGAAATAACTCACGCCCTCTAACCTAGCAACAACACTGACAAAACCCCAATCAAAGTTTCCTCTGTTTTCATAAAAAACCAAATACATACCTTGATAACTCCATACTAAGTAAAATCATCTACTTAGCTATGGAAACGGGTATTTTGATGTTTTAGGCAAAGACCCTATCCGCGTCACCCATACAGAGCTGATAGCAAAAAAACTGACACACTGCCATTACAGCAAGAGATAAAGTGATAAGGCCGCCTTGACAAATAAAAGCTCTAATAAATTTAATAGCTAAAACTTAGATCAGACAATAAAAGCTCCTTTTCATAAAGAAGCCTTTATCTCAATCATGTTACATCTTATAAAACATCCGACACAAAGCTACAAACTCTGCGTTTTAGTTTCTACCTCCTGATTTCACGTACTAATAATGAAGCAACGAAATCAAGCGCCTTAAAAGCACAATGGACTTGCATCACAAAATCATAAGCTGCAACAAATCAATACACGATACAATGGTTGAATTTTCTATGTTTACAGTTAGAATCCGCGCCCTTAAATAATAGGAGCAAACCATGTATAAAAAATTGGGGGCTTCTGCTGTTATTGTCGGACTGTTCAGTTCAGTCAATATTGCACAAGCAGCAGATGACGATTTAGGTATTTACGGTTTTTTAAGCGTAGGTGCCGCAGTATTAGATACAGAAAACCGCGTTGATAGTAATAACATCAACTACGGCAACTCGGTTAGCCTAGATGGCTTTGACGAAGATTCTGGTAACTTTAAGCAAGATGCTATTTTCGGCTTACAGATCACAAAGCAAGTCAACGATAAAACGTCTGCAACGGGCCAGCTTGTGTCACGTGGTGGCAGCAACTACAACACTGAAGCGGCTTGGGCTTTTGTTACATACAATGCAACTAAAGACATCGATATACGTATGGGTCGTTTACGTATTCCGTTTTTCTATTATTCAGAATTCTTAGAAGTTGGTTATGCATATAACTGGGTTCGCACACCATCTGATGTTTATAGCCTACCCTTCTCATCATTCGATGGCGCTGATATCACCAAGCGTTTTTCGTTTGGAAGATTCGACGGCAGCGTTAAATTAAACTACGGTCGCTTCACCGAAACCATTGACCTATACGGCGATAATTACGAGGCTGACTTGACCAATATTGTGGGCATAGTTGCTGAGCTAAACAGAGGGGACTTCGGTTTCCGCTTATCAGCTCAACAAGCTGAAGTTACCTTTGACATGGATAAAGGTGATGGACAATTCGATGCAGCAGCGGGTAGGTTTGTATCTGATAGCGGCCGATTAGTTGATGACCTTCGAGCAAATGCGATAGGCGCCATTGCAAACTCTGCATTTAACGATGCGCAGAAAGAAGAGTTAAAAGAAGAATTCACATTCGATGCTCATAAAGCCAATTTCTACGACGCGGCGTTCACTTATAATAACGGCACTTACGGCCTAGTAGCTGAAGCAAATTCAATTATTTATGAATCGGCCTTACTAATGGACATCGATGCATGGCTAGTATCAGTTTCACGCCGCATCAGCGATGTAACATTACACGCGACTTATTCAACCTCTAAATCGGATTTTGATAGTGGTAATGCTGGTCTTATCCAAAAGCAATTACCATTACATGGTGAAGACGTAAGCATGATCTTAGGTGCACGTTACGATTACAGCTCAGGCACCGCACTGAAATTTGAAGTAGAACACCATGATGAAAAAATCCATCTTAACCAAGACGGCAACAGCGGCATGCTGTACAGCGTTGCTGTTGACATGATCTTTTAAGGGGTGGATATAAAAATGAAACTAAGAAATATATTTGCCTCAGCCGTGTTATTGGCCATTACCACGACTTCAGTAAACGCTGAAATTGCCGTGATAGTAAGCCGTGACAACCAAATTGCTAAATTAGACAGCGATATTATTGCGCGTATTTTTCTAGGAAAAGTATCTAGCTTTCCAAATGATGAAGAAGCCATTGCTGTTGAACTAAAGAAAGGCAGTGATGTACGTGACGAATTTGGTGAATCATTCCTAGAAAAAACGCCAAGCCAGCTAAATACATACTGGTCTCGTTTAGTTTTTACAGGTCGTGCGAAGCCTAATCAAGAAGTTGGCTCGGCCGCCGAAATGAAAAAAATCATTGCAAAAAATCCTAATATGATTGGTTACATCGACGCAAAAGACGTTGACAACACCGTTCGAGTTATTGCTAAACAGTAATAGCAATAAGGATAATTAAAAGCCCGCAATATGCGGGCTTTTAATTGGCATACCAATTAGATTTTAGCCTTCTACAGTGAAGCTTATATTTTGCAGTATGTACTATAGATATAATTATAAGTAAAATGCAGCAAACAAGTACTTTGTGATAACCACAGCACTAAATACACGGGACTTACACTCAATCCCTTTCGTTAATAGCATGTAGAATGATAATTTAATATGTTTTCACCCATACTTTCAATCTGCATGATCGATTTCAAAAAAAAACCGAAATCTTTGTCACCCAACCTAGGGTTTATTTTTATGAATTCGCTCTTTACCGCCTCTCGATTATCAAATACTTTAAAATATTTAATCGCTTTTAGTACATTTTCAATAACAAGTCCCGCCATGGCAGCATTACAATTAAATGGCGTTGCCAGCTACAATGAACTCAACAAAGAATACTACATTGCTGGCCTTTTATTGAATGAGCGTATTTCTAATCCTGTTGAGATTGGCTTATACAAAAAACATAAACAAATGAAACTAATCGTCACAGCTGATCGCTGGTCCCCTCGACAGTGGAAAAAACAGTGGCAAAATAATATTGCAATAAACAACACACTATTAAACAGTGGCGATCAACTACAAAAAGACTTGGCCTATTTTACTAGTTTTTTATCTAAAGACCTAACCAATGGTGATGAACTCATTATTGAGTATCAGCCACAAACAGGAACACAAATTCAGTTAAACAGTTTTGAATTCATAACAACTCAAGACGATCGTTTATTTAACTACCTAGTAAACACCTGGATTGGAGATCTGCCACCATCACGTGATTTTAAAAATCGAATTCTATCTATTAAAAATGACAGTAAATCTGTTTCTCACAAACAACTAATGACAACACACACTGTGACAGCATCACGTCAAATACAAACCAACAGTTGGTTTAAACAATCATCTAAAGAAAAAGAAAAAGCAGAAGAAGCTGCACGTATAGAAGAGCAGCGCCAGAGAAAATCGGCATTAAAGCAACAACAAGCAGAAAAAAATCTTGCAGAACAAGAATTAATTCGCATACAAAACCTAAAAAAGTCAGCAGCAGAAAAACTGGCTCAAGCCAAAGCGGCTGAAGCCAAGCGTCGCGAGAAAGAACAAGCCGCAGAAAAAGCACGGATTCAAAAGTTAAAGTTAATCAAAGAGCGTAAAGCACAAGAAGCACAACTAGCTCAATACTACTTTAGAGACTTACACGAATGGAAGCTACGTCAAGCAGTACTTGCCGAAGTCAAATATCCAGCTTGGGCAAGACAATTCCAGCAAGAAGGCGTTGTCGATGCGCAATTTACAGTTAATCGAAAAGGCATTGTGTCAGATGTTTCATTTGAAGATGAAAACACACCTGAAATGCTAATGTCTGAAGTTCTGCGCGCAATTAAAATCTCGGCACAAAAGCTATTACCACCGGATGAATTAAACGGGACACAGTGGGAATTCTCAGTTACGTACAAGTTTGATTTATTAAGCAGAAAGCAAAAAGCATTAATATCACCTAAAATACCTGATCATATGATTAATCAAGGTAGCAAATACAACCTTGAAGAAGCTGGCAAGTATATGCAATCAATCCGCGCGCGCGTACTTGATGCAATGAAATATCCATCTGAAGCGGTCATGCTGAAAAAACGAGGTACGGCCTCTATTTTTGTCACCATGGACAACAAAGGAAATGTAGTAAAAATATTCGAACGCTATAAATCAAAGCATGCTGTTTTAACCAGCGCGTTAATAGATGCTGTTGAGCGCGCCAAGCCTTTACCTGCCATGCCAGTGGATTTAGGCAAAGATACTATCACCGTGGATATTGAATACGAATTTAGACGATAGCTAGGCCGATACGTCACAGACCAATGCCAGCCATGACACTTAAAGGCGCTTCGCTTTATATTGCTTCCTATTTCAGCCAACACGAAACGTTTTCATTTCGCTAAAATATAGAGAAGCGCCCCCCTTCGGGGTAAAGGCCTTAGAAAAAACGATCCCAGCGAATACAAATATCAGGAAAATAGCAGGACGAGTCGGTTATCACATTGCAATTTAATAAACATCGAGTTAATCCGTTTTCGGTGCGCATCAATTTCAGACTATTGTTTTCTTGAAAAAAACCTTATAAATCAATAAGATACGAAACACTTCTTGTTATTTTTCTATTTTAGGTGATTAATGAATCAACAATTTCCAGCAAACTTGCTGCTGTGCGGCAGCTTGTTAATTAGCTTATTGATGAGCCACAGTGCTTTTTCTTCAGAAGCCGCTTGGGTCTTTGCCCATCGCGTAAACAGCCTTGGTGCGGTTAATGCGGCGAGTAATGATATTGGTATTAACGCCATTGAAATCGATGTGAGCCATCGCGACGATGTACCGGCTAAAAAAACCTGCGCTGAAACTTGGTGTGCTTATCACGACGGCGATAAAGTCGCGGTTAATTTGTCTACTATTTTAAAAGCCGCTGAAGCGAATCCACAAATTGCGGCTGTTTGGTTTGATGTGAAATCAACCACCAAAACGGAAGCCGATTATGCCGCTATTCGTCAAACTGTAAAAACAACAGTGGGCGAAGGTGATGGTAAAATGCGGAAATTTTGGGGCGTTTACCCAGCAACTGAGTTAAATACACCTTACGTGACAGAGATTCAGCAGAACCTAATGCAATTGGGCGGACATGATGAAAACCTGATCATTATCGACATCGATAACAACTCCGATTCCGATGCAGCGAATGCTCAATGCGCAGCCTGGGGCATTCAGTGTGGCTTGTCTATGGGCGGCCCGCTGATCGGAACCTTTGGTCTATTTTCAGACATGAAAGCCTTTAATAGCATCAGTGGTGATATTGAGCACATGGCAAATATCAATTCGACGTTTATGTGGACGTTTAACTGGAAGTCATTGTATGAAGACGACATGGTGCGCTTATTGTTTGGACACCGTAATTCATGGGAATATCTCGCAGGGGCTGGATGGCAGTGCGGCCAAGAAGGTAATGGTGTAATTGTGGGTGCAATGACCGGCCTGTATTACGAGAATTTCTGCGAAGATGGCGACCACGGTGATGCGTGTGCAGTGGCGAACCAGTCGATTGATAACGGTCCAAATACTCTAGGAAATCGCTACAGTAACGTGAGTGAACCGCGCAATCGGTACCAATCCACATCGCCTTATGATTGTGACAAATACTATTGATATGACCTGCTAAAACGATAAAACGGGGAACAAAAAGCCATTACTACTCTTTTAATATTATGAACCTTCATAATGAATATTAATGAGTGTAATGTCTTTGTTGATGCCCCGTTTTTATTTAAGGAATGCTATCGGTGTTTTCGCACTGCTTTCTGTCAATTAGAATACCCCTAGATAGATAGCAAAAATAAATCAGACACCCGCACCAATAAAAAGCATCAAAAAAACCAGCAACCGCCGACCCTAAAAATTGCTTAACGTGACTATCCTATTAGTTAGACGACCCCATAAACGATAACTTGGAAGCTTTAATTCACTTACAGAAAAATAACTTAACCGCCTTCAATTTTTCTAAATGGCTTATCAAAATTAATACTATTGGGGCGGGCGTAACATTCAGTTTTGGTATCAGCATCGATTATGTATCTTTTATAATGCTCCCCTTCACATGTTTCAATAATGTTTGGCAGCCCAAAGTATAAGATATCATCCTCGATAGTGATTAAATCCAGCGTTACAGATTGTTGGATAAAGTCAGGATCGAATGAGATGGATTTATTCATAAGGTTTAGTTCAAAAGCAGAAAGCCCTGAAGGTAGGATGACTTTTTCTCCAATGGAATAATCAGCAGTGCCACTTATTTCTGCAATAGTGCGGCTAGAATCTTTATGAACTCTACGTTTAGAAACTTGGTTATCGCTTAGAAAAAATAGATAGCTGGTGATAAGGGTGCCATTGCTAGTGGTCTCGTCTGATTTCCACTGATTGCTAATTAATTGCTGCTTAAACGCTAGGATTTCAGGGCTTTGACTGTCATTCAGATCCTCTTCTGAATCAATACAGGCACTTAGGCTTATGCAAAAGAATACGGTTAGAAGAGGCTTTTGGAATACAAACATAAATCGTTCCATGATTTTAAAAATGGCGCATTCTAACAGAAGCTTAAGAAAACCCCTAACAACCCTAAAGCGTATGGGTGGGCCTATCTGAATTTAATGCACCGGCCAAGTGGGTTTCGATCTTATTGCGTGCGGTATTGTTTTCCGCGAACTGCACACCTACACCTGCGGCTTTGTTGCCTTGCGCCCCTTTTGGGGTGATCCAGATAACTTTGCCGGCCACTGGGATTTTTTCTGGCTCGTCCATTAGGCTTAATAGCATGAACACTTCATCGCCCATTGTGTAGCTTTTATTGGTGGGTATGAATAAACCGCCATGTTTAATAAACGGCATGTAGGCTGCGTATAACACGGCTTTGTCTTTGATAGTAAGTGAAAGTATGCCGTTACCGGGACCTAATTTAGGTGCCATAGTGTTTAACCTTTATTATTCTAATACTGCTAATTAATGGGCAGATTGCCCCAATAATGCTAACCAGTCAATGAGTAAGGATTCTGTCATCATGGTGGCATTTGGGTTGGCTTGTCCGCGATACGCAAGTTGTGACTCGGTGAGCTTTTGTAACGCTTGCTCTATTTGGCCATACTGCGCTCGCTGGGCCACTTGCTGGCTTTGGGCCGCAAGCTCAATCATGGCTAATGTTTGATCACCCACCAATCCTGCTTTTTGTTTTTGTGCATCCAATAATAAACCGTAAAACCATTGCAGAATATTCTGCATATCCCAGTTTTTCCATTTGGCGAGCAACTCGTTCCATTGCACTTGTCGGTTTTGCAGGTCGATCATGTTTTGGCAAAATTGCATATATTGCACATGCACGTCTTGTTCAATCATATCCAGCGCTTTTAATGGCGCACCACTGGCTAATCGCAAAATACTATTGGCCACTTGATCGGTTAGTTGTGTTTCGCTGTTTTGTTGCAGCCATGCAAGGGCCTGTGAAAATTCTGGGCCATATACCGGAAACTGCTGGCATCGACTTTTAATGGTGGCTAACAAGCCACTGGGCTGATGGCTATAAAGTAACAGTGTTACTTTGCCACTTGGCTCTTCTAAGCTTTTTAATAAGGCGTTGGATGCATTGACATTCATGGCTTCCGCTGGGCCAAGCAAAACAACCTTACTATGCCCGCGCTGGGCGGTGGTATTTACAAATTCAGTGACTTTACGCACTTGTTCAATTTTGATTTGTTTGCCTTTTTCTTCTGGCTCAACCATTAACAAATCAGGGTGACTGCCTGCGTTGAATAAATGACAACTACCACATTCGCCACACGGGCCGTGTTGCTGATTCGTACACAATAAAAACTGGCTTAATTCCCGTAGCAATAAGCGTTTTCCTACCCCTTCTTGGCCCACTAACAACAAAGCATGACCTAAACGCTGCTTAGCGTACTGCTGAACAATGCGATCACTAACAGGCTGAGTCCAAGGTAATGCTTGTGCTACTTTCATTGAGCAGCCTCAGTTTTTAATTGATTCAATCGTGTTTGAATGTCCGCTTGCACACTGTCTAACGACTGCGTGGCATCAATCACACTAAAACGCACCGCTTGTTTTGCGCGGTTTAAAAACATATCACGCACACGATTAAAAAAACTTAAGTCTTCGGCTTCAATGCGATCAGCAGCACCACGCTTTGCAGCGCGGGCGCGGCCAATTTCTACAGGGGCATCTAATAACAGGGTTAAGTCAGGTTGAAAGTCACCGTGCACTAATTGTTCGAGCTCTGAGATCACATGGGTTTGCAGTTGACGACCGCCACCTTGGTAAGCGTATGTGGAGTCGGTAAAGCGGTCACAAATCACCCATTTATTTTGAGCGATAGCGGGTTTAATCACTTGCTCTAAATGTTGAGCACGAGAGGCAAACATCATTAGTAGCTCGGCGCTGCTGCACACATCACCACCGTGTAATAGTAACTCACGAAGCTGCTCACCTAGCTCTGTGCCACCTGGTTCGCGGGTAGTGATAAATTCGATGTTTTGCTGTGTTAACCATGATTTTATGAATTCGATATTGGTGGTTTTTCCCACCCCTTCGATGCCTTCAATGGTTATAAATTTACCCGCCATTATTTACTGTCCGCCGGAGTGGAGCGATAGTCTTCACTACGCTTGTTAATTTGATAATGACGCACGGCTTTATTGTGCTCGGCCAACGTTGCAGAAAACTGATGGCGACCATTGCCCTTTGCCACAAAATATAATTCTTCACCATCGGCTGGGTGAAGAGCCGCATAAATCGCTTCACGGCCTACCAATGAAATGGGTGTAGGTGGCAGCCCTTTAATGCGATAAGTGTTGTACGGCGTCACTTCTCTTAAATGTTTTTTGCGAATATTGCCTTTATAGCGATCGCCCAACCCATAAATAACCGTGGGGTCGGTTTCTAAACGCATTCTTTTTTGTAAGCGGCGCACAAACACGCCGGCGATTTGTTCTCGCTCGTCAGGTGCGGCGGTTTCTTTTTCTACTATGGACGCCATGATCAAAGCTTCGTATGGGGATTGATAAGGCAAACCTTCTTCGCGGTTGCGCCACTCTTCTGCCAACACCACTTCTAAACGAATTTGCGCACGCACTAATATTTCTGAGGCGCGAGTGTTGCTATGAAATAAATAGGTATCAGGGAAAAAGCGCCCCTCTGGGTGCCCTTCTAATCCTAAAAATGGCATCAGCTGATTCACATCAGAGGGCAAGTCTTGTACAAGCTTTTCATGAGCCGCAAGGCGTGCGAGGGTTTCGTGAATATTTTGACCTTCAACCAAGGTGATTTTATAGGAAACGGTTTTACCGGATACCAATAAATCAAGAATGTCCAAACTGCTCATATCTGGGGTTAATTCATACTCCCCCGCTTTTGCTGAGCGAGCCTTGCCTGATAATTTTGCAATGAGCATGATCCAGCGAGCATCGGCCATCCAGTTTTCTTGTTCGAGTTTTACAAAAAAACTGGATAACGGGCGTCCCTTATCAAGGCTCACGATTTTTGGCTCTTGTATTTGTAACGGCTGGTTTAATTGATAAACACCATAAACCATTAATGCCAGTACCCATATAAACAGCATTAACATCACTAAATTTAAGCGCTTACCCATATACAACTCCATCTTTCCAAGCAGTTTGCATGGCTTTTGTTTGCGGCCCTATTTTAAATAAACGACCATCAAATTCTGCAATAGGCATAATGCCCATAACACTATTGCAAATAAAACCTTGCTCAAATTGATCCAATTGCCCACGGGCAATATCGTCAATTTTCATTTTCATATTTCGTGTTTTTGCGTAATTCAGAATGCACGCGCGCATGACACCTGCCACACCCGACACACTCAGTTTGGGTGTAAATAACTGATTATCTTTTTCAAAAAAGATATTACTTGAGGTGCCTTCAATGGCAAAGCCTAAGTGATTAAACATTAAACCTTCAAATGCTTGAGCACCTAGTTCTTTTTTCGCCAACACATTTTCTAAGCGGTTAAGGTGTTTTAAACCCGCCATTTGTTTTTGCATTGCGCATTCGGTAGTTAAGCTTTTAACTGAAACACCCTGCTCATACAGTTTGGCCTCATATTGAGGTAGCGGGTTATAAAATGCCGTCACTTTTGAGGTAATCGATTCATCGTAGCCATAACCACGCTGACTGTTACCGCGACTCACTATGATTTTTAGCACACCACTGCTTAACCCTGATAGCTCAACAAATTTATGTGCGTAAGCAATCAATAACTGCGCTAAATTTTTATCTGGCAATTGAATATCTAACCGCTCGCAACCCGAACCTAAGCGCTGCGTATGATAATTAAGGCCTTGGATTTGCCCTTGTTTGACCACCATGGTTTCAAATAAACCATCAGCAAATTGGGCTGCGCGGCTAAATCCGTCAAGCTGCCCTAAATATTGCTGATCATCAATCACCCACATAATATTTAACCTTGTACCTTGCTAAATATGAGTGAACCATTGGTGCCACCAAAGCCAAAGGAATTACTTAACACGTGGGTTAATTCTATGTCTCGTGAGGTATTGGCAACGTAATCAAGGTTACAGCCGTCTTCTACGTCATCAAGATTAATAGTGGGCGGTACTTTATTATTGATCAGGGCCTGAATTGCAAAAATCGCTTCAATGGCACCGGCTGCCCCTAATAAGTGCCCTGTCATGGATTTAGTTGAAGACACCAATACATGCTGACCAATGGTGGATTCTATGGCGCGACTTTCGGCCACATCACCTGCGGGAGTTGAAGTGCCATGTGCGTTGACATATTGAATATCCGCACCGGTTAAGCCCGCATCGTTTAACGCATTTTGCATTGCCTTTGCGGCGCCTGAGCCATCTTCAGGTGGGCTTGTCATATGAAACGCATCATCACTCATACCAAAGCCTGTTATTTCAGCCAATATGGTTGCACCGCGTTTTTTGGCTGCTTCGTATTCTTCCAGTACTAATGCCCCTGCACCATCTCCCAATACAAAACCATCTCGGTTTTTATCCCACGGGCGCGAAGCACCTTTTGGGTCATCGTTGCGGGTAGACATGGCACGAGCCGCACAAAAACCAGCCATACCACTTGGAGTACAGGCTGCTTCTGCACCACCTGCAATCATCACATCTGCATCGCCATAGGCAATGGTACGAGCAGCATAACCAATGTTATGAGTGCCGGTTGTACATGCCGTTGAAATGGCAAAGTTAGGGCCTGTGAATTTATAAATCATGGCTAAATGCCCAGAAAGCATATTCACAATGGAGGCTGGTATATAAAACGGGCTGACACGTCTTGGGCCAGAATTTAATAGCTGAGAGTGGTTATGTTCAATGGTGCTTAGACCGCCAATACCCGAACCAAGTGCACAACCGATGCGATCGGAATCGTAACCGGCATCCATTAAACCAGCCTGCTTGACGGCTTCAGCACAGGCAACAAGCCCATACTGAATGAAGATATCCATTTTTTTTGCATCTTTTGCGCTAATAACATCACCAAGTGAAAAATCTTTGATGGTGCCCGCAAACTGAGTAGCAAGATTAGAAGGGTCAAAATGGGTGATGGTTGCAATACCACTTTGGCCGCTGATCAAACCTTGCCAAGTAGAAGCAGCATCATTTGCAATGGGCGTTACCGCACCCAAACCGGTTACAACTACGCGTCGCTTAGCCATAATCACCCTTTCTTTGCTGTTTTTTTCAAAACCCATACAAACAAAAAAGCCGCCTTTTAGGGGGCGGCTTTTACATCAATGCTTAGCAATTAGCTATGCGCAATAATGTAGTCGATTGCTTCTTGAACTGTGGTTAGTTTCTCAGCATCTTCATCAGGAATTTCAGTTTCAAATTCCTCTTCTAGTGCCATTACTAACTCAACTGTATCTAAAGAGTCTGCACCTAGGTCTTCTACAAAGCGAGATGTACCTTTTGCTTCGTCTTCTTTAACACCCAGCTGTTCGCAAACAACTTTTTTTACACGTTCTTCAATGCTGCTCATAATTTATCCTGTTTATTATATAGAGCCAGTTTGCCCTACAAGGCTTGTTCAATAAAGGGCGACATTATACCCCTCTTTGAGCACGGGTAAACCTATGATTTGTGCCATATTAGGCAATTCTAAATAAGCCAATATGCCGACAAATCGATATTAACCAACTGATTATTAAGCCATTTATTGGAAATTGCGAGATAAATTAGCCACTAGGGGCCAATTCACCCCATATTTAGGCCACCGTTCACATTTAGTACCTGACCTGTAATGTACGCCGCATCTTTAGATACTAAGAACGCAACGGCCTTGGCGATTTCTTCAGGCTCACCGTAACGACCAACCGGTATATTAGCCATCATGGTGTTTTTTTGATCATCGGTTAGCTCATCCGTCATATCGGTTGCAATAAACCCAGGGGCCACCGCATTAACTGTGATACCACGACTGCCAATTTCATACGCTAGCGAGCGAGTAAAACCCTCAATACCCGCTTTAGATGCACAATAATTCGCCTGACCAGGATTACCCATGGCACCCACAACCGAACTGATATTAACGATGCGACCCCAGCGTTGTTTCATCATGCCTTTAAGTAGGCCTTTGGTGAGACGAAAGGCACCGCTTAAATTGGTTTCAATTACGCTATCCCAATCGTCATCTTTCATACGCAGCATAAGCGTGTCTTTGGTGATGCCAGCGTTGTTAACCAGTACAGAGGCTGCACCAAGTTCCGTTACATTTTTAATAAATTCAGCACAACTTTCTTTGTCTGATAAATTTAAAACAAACGCGGTTCCGTGTTCACCTAAATATTCTTTAATTGCGGCCACACCCGATTCGCTGGTTGCACTGGCTACCACAAAATAATCGGCATCAATCAATGATTGAGCAATGGCTCGACCAATACCTCGACTTGCACCTGTTACCACGGCAATGGCTTGTTGCATAATTTACCCTTACAAAGCCTGTAGCGATTCAACTGAATTAATGGTTTGGTTATTAAGTTGCTTCGCAATTCGTTTATTAAGCCCAGTTAGAACTTTTCCTGGGCCTATTTCTAACAGGTTTTCTACCCCATTGTCAGCTAGTAGCTCAACCGCTTGTGTCCAACGCACAGGGCTTGCGATTTGTTTAACCAAGTTAGCACGTATTACCTGTGCATCTTGCTCAAATGTATTGGTCGCATTTTGCAGAACAGGCAACGTTGCATTTTGAACATTAAAACCACTTAAATATTCTGCAAAATTATCCGCCGCTGGTAACATCAATGCGCTATGAAATGGCCCACTCACCGGCAATAACATGGCGCGCTTTGCACCCGCTTCTTTACAAGCCGTAACGGCTCGCTCAACCGCTTCTTTATTTCCTGAAATGACCACTTGGCCCGGACTATTATAATTGGCTGCTTGTACTATTTGGCCTTGTTCACTCGCCTTGCAGATTTCTTCAACAACTGAATCTTCCATATTCAAAATAGCCGCCATAGCACCCACACCATTTGGCACAGATTCACGCATTAATTCGCCACGACGACGCACCAGTAATAAGGCATCTTCAAATGCGAGGGCGCCAGCACAAACCAATGCAGAGAATTCACCCAAGCTGTGACCTGCCATTACATCGGCTGTTACCTTACCCCCTAATGCGCGCCATAAAGCAACCTCAACCACCACCAACGCTGGCTGTGTGTTATTGGTACTATTAAGCTCATCAGCTGGGCCGTTTAAAATTAAGTCGCTTAATTTAAAACCCAAAACATCATCGGCCTGTTGAATGGTTTCTTTTGCAACTGAATATTGCTCAATGACGTCAGACAGCATTCCTACAGATTGAGAACCTTGACCTGGGAAAACAACGGCATTTTTGTACATAGATAAATCCTGAAAGGCTTATTTTTTTAATAGACAAGAATATTTAATAAATGTGTAACAGTGTTATAGCACTTCACTATCTAGCATTTCAGCTATTTGTTGTAACAATTTGTTTTTTGCTAACAGGTAGGCGCCATCAATGGCATTTGAAAAAGCAGCTTGCTGTGACTTTCCATGACTTTTTACCACAATACCTTGCACCCCTAGTAATACACCGCCACTTTTTAAGTCGGGCTCAAATGCTAAGCGCAAGCTATTTAACATTGGCAGTGCAACTAGTCCCACCAATCGCGTAAACAGATTTTTTTGAAATGCATCTCGAATGATTTGTACAACAAAACTCAGCAAACCTTCGCTGGTTTTTAACGCAATATTACCCGCAAAACCATTGGTCACAATGACATCAGCAATGCCTTTATATAAATCATCACCTTCGACATAACCCACATAGTTTATGCATTGAGATTCTTTAAGCATGGCATTAGCCAAACGAATATCTTCGTTACCCTTAATTTCCTCACTGCCAATATTAAGTAGCGCGACCTTAGGGGATTTAATACCTGCCAGCGACGATGCGTAGGCACTGCCCATTAACGCAAATTGATGTAAATTTTCAGAATCACACTCAACATTTGCTCCAAGGTCCAACATATAACTTGAACCAGAGATATGTGGCAAACGGGCTATTAAGGCAGGCCGATCAATACCTAACATGGTTTTAAGCACATAACGGGAAATGGCTACTAAGGCGCCGGTATTACCCGCACTTACTAAAGCATCCGCATCATTATTATTTAACGCATCCACCGCTAAA
Source organism: Bermanella sp. (assembly GCA_049115935.1). Taxonomy (GTDB): domain Bacteria; phylum Pseudomonadota; class Gammaproteobacteria; order Pseudomonadales; family Oceanobacteraceae; genus Bermanella. Next base: position 40,458 of record JAGDZK010000003.1, read on the forward strand.
CGCATTGAAGATTGCTTCTTTCGTAATGCCGCAGACGAGCGCTCACCACAACTGACAATTTCTTCAGTATGAATAACTTTTAATCGAGAACTGGCGGTAGATTGGTGTAAAAACGGATCAAGCTTGGCGCGATTGCCAAATAGCAGAATTGTTAAATCGGGATTTTTTTCTAATGAGGATAACGCAGCGGGAACAGTCACGCGGGGACCGTGATCCCCGCCCATTGCGTCAATGGCAATGGTGACCATAATTAGCTGTCTTGTACTTCAACAACTTTACGACCGCGGTAGAAACCATCAGCAGTCACGTGGTGACGGATGTGAGTCTCACCAGAAGTTGGATCGATAGACAATGCACGAGTAGTTAGTGCATCGTGAGAACGGCGCATACCGCGACGTGAACGAGATTTTTTGCTCTTTTGAACAGCCATTAGGCTCTCCTACTATTTCTTTAATTGCTCAAGTACGCTGAACGGATTATTCGGCGCTTCTGTTTCAACCGGCACTGGCTTCATTTCTTCAGCTTTAGCGACCAATTCATTATCATCACACTCGGCATGATAAGCATACATCGGAAGGCTGAGGATTAACTCATCTTCAATCACGGGTAGCAAAACTAAGTCATCTCTCTCAGCAATAACTGGTTCGTATTGCTTTGGTAAATGCTTTGCCTGCTCATCGCTAAACACGATGCCGAGTTCAAAGTTTGTGGATAACTCCACATCAACCGGGTTCATACAGCGCTGACATGTCATGCGTACTTGTGCTTGACACTGGCCACGTAACAAGGGAGTACCCTGTTGGTCATGACCAAATTGGATTTCAACTTGAGATTCACCGCTGTCGTCCTGTAGAAAGTTTTGCAACCGTTCTAGCTTGGAGACTTGAATGGAACCGCTGAATTCAGCTTCTTGTTCCACACTTTTTATCGGATCAACCCGTACTGGAAATAAACCTTGGTTCATAGTGCGCGCAATGGTACTCATGGGGTTAAGTGATGTCAAAACTATTTGACGTTTTTTCAAGTAAAATCAAGCTTTAACGCCTATTTTAAGCTAATTGGAGAGTCTGACACACCAAATGCGGTTGCTAGACTCTTACCCATGGATGCACCAAGGCGACCCACAAGTGCTTCAAACGGTGTTGGCTGAGGCGTGAAATCAACGATTTTCTCAGCACCAACCAACTCACGAGCCACATAACTTGAACTGCCCAAACCATCTATCAACCCCAGTGATAGCGCCTGTTCGCCGGTCCAAACCAAGCCACTGAACAGCTTAGCATCATCTGCCAACCTGTCACCTCGCCCCTTTCTTACTTGTTCGATAAATTGCTTATGAGTAGTGGCCAACACCCCTTCCCAGAAAGATTTTTCTTCTTTATTTAATGGCGTAAATGGGTCAAGAAACCCTTTATGCTCACCCGCCGTAAACTGACGGCGCTCTACGCCAAGCTTCTCCATGGCACCAACAAATCCAAAACCTGAACCCACCACACCAATTGAGCCGACCAAGCTGGCCTTATCGGCATAAATTTCATCAGCGGCGGCTGCAATGTAATAAGCGCCAGAAGCACCTAAATCTGAAATCACAGCATAAACAGGAATATTGGGGTTTAGTCCACGCAAACGCACAATCTCGTCATAAACATAGCCCGATTGAACGGGTGAACCACCAGGACTATTAATACGCAAAACAACTGCTTGCACACCCTCTGCATCAAAAGCATTGCGCAGACCAGTAACAATCAAATCCGCTGACGCCTCCTCACCGGCAGCGATCACACCCTTTACTTCCACCATAGCCGTGAACTGACCATCCACACCTAAATCTTGAGTGCCAAGATCGCTAGGCGCAAAAATAGCCAACGCTATAAATAAATAAGCAAAGGTCATTAATTTAAAAAAGATACCCCAGCGGCGAGCACGGCGTTGTTCAGAATTAATACTCCCAACAACTTTTTCAATTAACTTCCACTCTTTTGCAGATTCAGGACGGTCAACTGGGTCTTGATACATTGTTTATTTATTCCTATTTTAAAATTCTAAACGGTTAATTCTGATTGGCGAGACAACCAATGTGCAAATTGCTTTAAGTCATCCACCATTAACATAGGCGAGCTTAATTTTAATTTATCAATACTATGGGCGCCATGAGTAATCGCAACACTGTCCATACCTGCATTATGAGCCATATCTAAATCAAATTGCGTATCACCAATCATCAACATGTTTTCATTATCAACATTTAACGACTGTGATAACTCATGCAGCATTAATGGATGAGGTTTAGAGCGAGTTTCGTCTGCACAGCGAGTATCGTGAAACAAATGGGCCATATTAAACTGAGCCAACACACGATCAAGCCCTGCTCGGCTTTTACCCGTTGCCACTGCTACTTTTAAATCAAGAGAATCAATTAATTGCAGCAGCTCAAGCGCATAATCAAACAGAACCACATCCGTTCGATTTTCATCATGGTAATGTGCACTGTATTGTTTCGCCATACCTTTAACAACCGTGCGGTCATGCTCAAGCTTTGGCCACAGACTTATGATCGCTTCTGGCAACCCCAAACCGATAATTTGTTTAACATCGTATTCACTGCGAAACGGCAAATCGAAATCTTTAGCTGCACACTGCATCGATTCAACAATACGAGTGGCTGAATCAGCCAGAGTGCCATCCCAATCAAAAATTACAGCTTGATACTTCATGAACATCCATTCATTAATTTACAGGCGTCAGCGACTTTAAGAACGATTCATAAACTGAATCCAATGGCGCTTCAATCGTTAATTTTTCGTTTGTTTGAGGATGAATAAAACGCAGAGACTTCGCATGTAAAAATAAACGTTTTGCCCCTGCTATTTTTGCTTGTTTTAATTCATCATCCGTTGCGTATTTTTCATCACCTACAATAGAATGCCCTGCAAATTGACAGTGCACTCGAATTTGATGGGTACGCCCTGTCACTGGCTCAGCGTTTAACAATGTATAACCATCAAAGCGCCGCTCTAATGAATAACGAGTATGACAAGGCTTACCTTGCTGTGACACCCGTACGATTCGCTCACCGGATTGAAGTTCATTTTTTAATAGTGGCGCCGTCACTTCACTCATATGTTTTGGCCAGCCACCATACACCAGTGCCCAGTAACGCTTTTGGATGCCTGATTTCTTTTGCAACATAGCGTGCAGGGCCACCAAGACAGAGCGTTTTTTAGCCACCAAAATCACACCAGATGTATCCCTGTCTAAGCGATGGACCAGCTCCAGTCTTTTGCAATCAGGACGAATAACACGCAGTGCCTCAATCAACCCCAAACTTATGCCGCTTCCACCATGAACCGCCATGCCTCTGGGCTTATTTACGGCAATAAGATAATCATCCTCAAACAAAATAGCCGACTCAATGTCATGGGCCAACTTATAGGGCACATTTTCGATTTTGACTTCTTCTTTTACTCGCACAGGTGGAATACGGACCAAATCACCGGCTTTTAATTTGTATTCCGGTTTAGAGCGGCCTTTATTGACTCGAACCTCTCCTTTACGGATCACACGGTACACCATGGACTTAGGCACACCCTTCATACGCGACATTAAGAAGTTGTCTAGACGCTGACCAGCATAGTCTAGGCTGACTTCTTCAAAAATGACCTCGCGTTTAGAACTTTCAGACATATAAAACTCTTAGTTAAGAAAAACCGGTTTGACGCATTGCTAATCTTTGCTATATTCAGCCATTCCGGTTGTACCCAGGGCTAAAGCGCCCCAAACAACATTGGGCCCGGATGATAACGTAAGTTTGGGAAAGTTAGATATAAACTTCCCGGAATTTTGGCATTTAGCGGTCAAATTACCGCTAAATAAGAAAAACGATACGTTCTGATTGAGCAAGGGGTCTTGCTAAATCAGCTTATGTTTCGTGTCGGTGTTTGCAAATTCATAGTAAAACTAGCTAAACACCCCTGCTTGGACGCAGTCAATCCTAGAGTCGGTATAGAAGTCCATGCAAAGCACGCATAAATATTTTGATTAGCTCAACCCTTGTGATTCATATCAGAACCACACAAATATGAGCTCTAGAAGTTAATGAAAAGAATGCTAATTAACGCAACTCAATCAGAAGAGTTGCGTGTTGCGCTAGTTGATGGCCAACGCCTGTACGATTTAGATATTGAACCTACAACCCGTGAACAAAAGAAAGCAAACATCTATAAGGGTAAAATTACCCGTATAGAGCCTAGCCTTGAAGCCGCTTTTGTGGACTTTGGTGCTGAGCGTCACGGCTTCCTGCCACTTAAAGAAATTTCTCGCGAATACTTTAAAACGTCTACCTCTGGCCGCCCTAACATCAAAGATGTTATCGAAGAAGGTCAAGAAGTCATCGTTCAAGTAGACAAAGAAGAGCGTGGCAACAAGGGCGCAGCCCT
>JAGDZK010000004.1:0-64611 GCA_049115935.1 Bermanella sp.
CACCTGCGAGTGAATCAATTAGTCTGGGTCAATCATTACTAGCCAGTACTAAAGCTTTACCTTTGAAAGCTGCACCACCTAACCAGCGATGAGGGTTATTCACCCGCGGGGGCGGGTTCGTACGATTGCTGGTTAAGGTGCCAGTAAGAAGTGGGCACGAGCCGTCGCTACGGCCTCTTCACGCTTGGTTTGCCAAGCATTGATAATCACATTAGCCACACGGGAACCTTGGCGTATCACCTGACATTCCGCAAAGGTATCGCGCCCACCACGCACTGCACGTAGGTAGTCCAACGAGAAATCCACGATTTTGGGCATAGCTGGTGTATCTAACATCATTAATAAATGAAGCGCCGCTGACATTTCCATAAAGCCGCCCACTACCCCACCATGAACCGCCGGAAGAATAGGATTCCCGATATTACTTGGGTTATCTGGCAGCTTAAAAATCACATCATTGCCAAAACGCTGGAAATCAATACCAATGAGCTGCGCATAAGGGATCGCATCCACCACTGGCTTATAATCGCCACCCTCATGGGCCGCCTGTAAAAGTGTTTCAAAATTCGACATGCTATTCCCCTGAGTTCAATTCATCACCCAACACAGCCTGCTTAAAGTCAGGCGGTGATAAGTGAGAGCCTATGCGCATAAACGTCCCCACACAGTTTGCAACGGGTTCATTTACATCCCCTTGGTGTACCGTGCATCGGGTAAATACCACATGGCGACTCACCCGGTAGGCCTCAGCAAAGGCAAAAATCGACTTTTTAGGCTCAGCCGCCCTCACATAATCCACTCGTAAATCAAGCGTTGGGCACAACTCAAACTCAGGTAAGGCATTAATCACCATGGTGCCACAGGCTGTATCCATCAGGGTTGTTAGAACACCACCATGAATTACACCTGTTGAGGGATTACCCACATGTTGCTCACTATACGGAAGCTCAATGGTCAAACTTTCTTTGCTGGCTTCTTTCACCTGCATGCCCAAAACCTGGCAATGCTTAAGCAAACCAACAAAACGCTGGGCACGACCTAAATACGGGTTGCTTTCGCTCATGGCTCTCTCATTTAAAAAGGAGTGTATTCTAAGAATAGACGGAATATTTGCCGCAGTTTATACAACAAAATGCGCCAATACTGTAGAGCCGACACCTTATTGTCATCTTTTGCCCATTAATATGAGCGCATTTATCAAACACTGATGCCACAATCATTAAAATAAGTGATCTTTAGGATAATTATTTATCGCTGTACTGAGCGAGTAATAAGCCTATATTCCGCACTTTCTAACCCACAACTCTTTTAACCCAACTTTTAAAAAATGGAGCACCCCACGCTGATGCAGATCCAACCTAAGGACTACTACGAAGGCGATACCTTCGAACGCATTAAACAATACGCTGACAATTTAGAAACACCTTGTGTGGTAATTGATACAGCGACATTTGCTCGTCAGCTAGATGAATTAATGGCGTGTTTTCCTTACGCAAAAACTTATTACGCGATTAAAGCTAACCCAGCAGAAGAGCTATTAAGAATTTTGGATGATCGTGGTTGCAACTTTGATGTGGCTTCCCGTTACGAACTAGATAAAGTTCTTGCCATTGGTGTGAAAGGTGATCGTGTTAGTTACGGTAACACCATTAAAAAATCAAAAGACATTCGCTACTTTCATGAAAAAGGCGTGGACTTATTTGCAACCGACTCAGAAGCTGACTTGCGCAATATTGCACAAGCGGCCCCTGGTGCGCGAGTATTCGTACGTATTTTAACTGAAGGTGCGCAAACCGCTGACTGGCCACTATCCCGTAAATTTGGTTGCCAAACAGATATGGCATTAGACCTGTGTATTCTTGCACGTGACCTTGGCTTAGTACCTTACGGCATTTCGTTTCACGTCGGTTCACAGCAACGTGACATTGGCGCATGGGACTCAGCCATTGCAAAAGTGAAATGGATATTTGAACGTCTTCAAGAAGAAAACGGCATTCAATTAAAAATGGCAAACCTAGGTGGCGGCTTCCCTGCTAACTATATGAGCCGTACAAACGACTTAAAAACGTACTCAGAAGAAATTACTCGTTTCTTGAGTGAAGACTTTGACGACAACTTCCCAGAAATCATTTTGGAACCTGGTCGTTCGTTAGTTGCTAACGCAGGTGTGTTAGTGAGTGAAGTGGTGTTAATCAGCCGTAAAAACCGTCATGGTTTAAACCGCTGGGTATTCACCGATATTGGTAAATTTGGCGGCTTAATCGAAACCATGGATGAAGCCATTAAATACCCACTGTATGTGGAGAAAAAAGGTGAAACAGAAGAAGTCATTATTGCAGGGCCAACCTGTGACAGCGCCGATATCTTGTACGAAGACTACAAGTACGAGTTGCCACTGAACCTAGCAATGGGGGATCGTATGTATTGGTTTTCTACCGGTGCTTACACTACCACCTACTCGGCCATTGAGTTTAACGGTTTCCCTCCGTTAAAAGCTTATTTCATCTAAACCATCAAGTTAGATAATGCAAAAAGTCGCTCCCTGAGATCAGGCAGCGACTTTTTATTTAAAGCTGAACATTCATTACAATACACATTTCATAGGTACAAATTTAATCCCATTAAAGTCTGACTCAGGGCCTGTCTTAGTAAAACCAAAGGACTCATAAAACCCCGCTGCATTAAGTGATGCCCGAAGACTCATTTCGCTCGCGGTTGTTGAAGCCATTAACTCTTCAAGTAACTTCCTTCCCATCCCACAACCTTGAATTGCTTTAGATACAAATAAATGAGTTAAATAGCTCCCTTCTTTTAATGCACCAAAACCAAGTAACACCCCTGAATCTGAAATTTTCAATGCATAAAACCGTTGCATATCAAAAGCCTGCTTAATATCAGGCAGTACACGGGCCTTGTATTCAGCTTTACCTTGCTCACTAAACACAGGCAGTATATCGACCTCAGAAACCGCTTCAATCAACTGTCTTACCGCATCAACGTCATCAGGGCTAACTTTCAGAATATCCATATAACTAGAATCACCTTCCTGTGTGTTTGGCTTAACTTATATTTAAATAAGGACATAGACTTAGAAACGTGACTACTCCCTCCCTATCGCATACATCTAGCTGGTCTATACTGACAATAGAGACATAGAGATAACGCGATATTCTGATGCCAGATCAATTGAATTACACTAGGCCCAAGCCATTTAGCATCAAATCTTTAACTGGCATCATTACTTATGTATTCATGCTTATCTTTGCAGAACCCGCAATTAGCTCAACCGATCAAACATTAAATAAAAGCTTAACTGTACGACACTACCAAATACAACAGCGCTATACATTTGGCTTAAAGCTCTTATCTTTGGCGCTCTCTAAATCTAGGCACAATTACCAGCTACAATCAGCCCAAAGGCAAGAAGTTAATGAACGCCGCGGTGAGAGCATGGTCATCAACGGTTCTTTAGATATCCAATGGCTATCTACATCTAGTAAACGTGAAGCTGACATGATTGCCATCAAAGAACCCATTTATCGAGGCATTTTAGGTCTGCGTTTAATTCTAGGCCGAAAAGATCGAGCTCATGAGCTGTCAAATATTCAAACCAAAGAACAGCTAAGCCAATATACTGGAGGCCATGGCACCCACTGGGGCGATCTTCCTGTGTATGCGGCCAATGAACTACCCGTTAAAACCCACGTTGATTACAATTTAATATTCAAATGGCTCATCTCTAATCGAATTGATTATTTTCATCGAGGCATAAATGAAATTTGGCCTGAATATGAACGCTATTCAAAGGACATCAGTATTGTAAATGATGTCATGCTATTCTACCCCTTACCTGTTTACTTTTTTGTTTCAAAGCAAAGACCAGAACTAGCAAAAGACATTCGCAATGGCTTGAAGGTCGCAATCAATGATGGCTCCTATAAACAATTATTTTTAAAGGAGTTCGAAAGTACCGTAATAAAATCAGATTTAAACGAACGTCGTCTCATTTTATTAGATAACCCAAATAGCAAACCATTAACTGCAAAAGATATGGAATGGTGGCTTCCAGATTCTAAGTTACAGTATATCCTTAAAAAGAATAATTAATCGTATATAAAAAAAGCGCCTTGCGGCGCTTTTTGTTTGATTCAAGTTAGAATATTACTTCTTAACCCAAGTGGTGCCTTCACGACTATCTTGCAATTCAATGCCTTGTGCATCCAAGTCATTACGGATCTTATCTGCGAGGGCAAAGTCTTTGTCCTTTTTGGCTTGCACACGCTTTTCGATCATATCTTGAATATAGGTTTCGTCGACATCAACACCCTGCTTAAAATAATCTTCAGGGTTAGTTTGCAAGCAACCTAATACATCAGCAAATGTTTTAAGCAAACTGGCCAGCTTATCTTTAGTGGCGCCATCAGCTTTATTGATACTTGAAACCAATTCAAACATCACAGCAATGGCTTTAGGCGTATTAAAGTCATCATCCATGGCCGCTTTAAATTGCGCAACAAAACCTGATAGCTCTGCATCTGTCACATCCAATTCAATCGATAGGTCGCAGCCTTTAAGTGCATTGTACAAACGATCCAGTTTGGTTTGTGCGTCTTGCAGACCGGCTTGACTGTAGTTGATTTCACTACGGTATTGCACAGATGCCAAGAAGAAACGAATCACTTCAGCATCGTATTCTTTTAATACATCACGAATGGTAAAAAAGTTACCTAAAGATTTAGACATCTTTTCACCATCAATACGCAACGCACCCGCATGCATCCAAGTATTAGCGTAGTGCTCACCGGTTGCCGCCTCACTTTGGGCAATTTCGTTTTCGTGGTGTGGGAATTTCAAATCTGGGCCGCCACCATGAATATCAAAATTATTACCTAAGCAGCAAGTGGACATAACTGAACATTCTATATGCCAACCAGGGCGACCTTCGCCCCAAGGGCTTGACCATGCTGGCTCACCTGGCTTGGCCGATTTCCAAAGCACAAAGTCCAATGGATCTTCTTTTTCTTCGGTCACTTCGATTCGCGCACCGCTTTCTAGCTCTTCTAAAATTTTGCCAGAAAGTTTGCCGTAGCCTTCAAACTTGCGCACACGATAATAAACATCACCATTTGACGCCGCATAAGCAAAACCTTTTTCGATCAAGGTATTCACCATGGCAATAATGCCTTCGATATGATCAGTGGCTTTTGGTTCGCTATTGGGTGTTAACACGTTTAATTTGGCAAAATCTTCGTTCATGGCATCCACCATGCGATCCACCAATACATTAAACGGCTCATTGTTTTCAACGGCGCGATTAATGATTTTATCGTCGATATCGGTAATATTTCGAATGTAATTCACATCGTAACCAATATGACGCAGGTAACGCACGATCACATCAAATGACACCATCACACGTGCATGACCCATGTGACAAAAATCGTAAACCGTCATACCACACACATACATGCCAACCTTGCCAGCTTGTAGTGGTTTAAATTCTTCTTTTTGACGCGTTAACGTGTTGTATATATTTAGGGTCATAATCTTTCTACTTTGAATGGTGTTTCACAACACCCTACATTTTGAATCAGGGTTAAAATCAATTTAGTCTAGTACACTAAATTAAACCGGTGGGCCGCGCCCAACCTATTGGGTTAATCAAGCTAAGTTCACCCACATACAAACTCTATATTGTACGAGGGTGCCCCGCGCCCGACAGCACTCAAAGCTGCGAGTGCCTGCACTTATACATTAACTAGCCAGCGATTTATCTTCACGCAAACCAATGGTTAAGTTGAAGACAGGTTTATCACTTGAGTGATCAAAGCGATCCGCTACGTAATACCCTTCACGCTCAAACTGGAAAACTGTTTCAGGGGCCACATTAGCAAGTGCAGGTTCAATCAAACCCGTTTTTACAATTAAAGATTCAGGATTTAAACATTCCATGAAATCTTTTTTGCCGCCGTCTGGATTGGCATCGGTAAATAAACGGCTGTACATACGAAGCTCTGCTTCTACCGCATGTTTACAGCTTACCCAATGCACCACACCTTTAGGTTTCTCGCCGTCTTCTGGATCGCAGCCAAGTGTGTTTTCAATTAAAGACGCATTTACTTGGGTAATATTACCTTCAGCGTCTTTTTCAAATCCATCCGCTTGAATCACATAACCGTGGCGCAGACGTATACGTTTGCCCACACAGAATTTTTTCTTGAATTTTTTACTGTACTCTTCTTTAAAATCATCTTGATCAATGAAGATTTCATTGGTGAACGGCATGTCACGTTCGCCAAGTTCTTCTCTGTCTTGTAAGTAAGGTACTGTTAAGGTTTCATCATGATCCGCGTTCATATTGGTAATGACCACTTTAAGCGGATTAATCACACACATGGCACGTGGTGCATTTTGATTTAAATCATCACGAATAAAAAACTCAAGTTGGGCAACATCCACCGTGCCGTCTGTTTTGGCAACGGCTAACGAATCACAAAAATTACGAATAGCTGCCGATGTATAACCACGACGGCGCATACCACTAATAGTTGGCATACGTGGATCATCCCAACCATTCACCACGTTACCTTCTACCAAGGCACGCAATTTACGTTTACTGGTGACGGTGTAGTTAATGTTTAAACGGCCAAACTCATATTGGTGAGGCTCAGCCGGCGTTGCTAAGTTTTCAATAAACCATTCATACAGTGGGCGGTGATCCGCAAATTCAAGTGTACATACCGAGTGAGTAATCCCTTCAATGGCATCTGATTGGCCATGGGCAAAGTCATAACTCGGATAGATGCACCACTTGTCGCCTGTTTGATGGTGATTCGCTTTTTTAATGCGATAAATGTACGGGTCACGCATGCTCATATTTGGAGCCGCCATATCGATTTTCACACGTAAACCACACGCGCCTTCATCAAATTCACCTGCACGCATTTTCTCAAACAACTCAAGGTTCTCTTCGACACTGCGATCACGGAACGGGCTATTTTTACCCGGCTGCTCAAAGCTGCCGCGGTACTCTTTAGCTTGCTCAGCCGACAAATCACACACATAGGCTTTGCCTGCTTTAATTAAATCAAGCGCCCATGTGTGCAGTTGATCGAAGTAGTCAGAGGTATAACGAATATCACCGGCCCACTGAAAACCTAACCAGCGCACATCATCTTGGATAGACTGTACGTATTCGTCTTCTTCTTTCTCTGGGTTGGTATCATCAAAACGCAGGTTGCACTGACCACCAAACTGTTGAGCTAAGCCAAAGTTCAAACAAATGGATTTAGCATGGCCAATGTGTAAATAACCATTTGGCTCAGGTGGAAATCGAGTCACGATATTGCTGTGTTTACCACTGGCAAGGTCTTCGTTAATGATTTTCTCGATAAAATTAACGGGTTTTGCCTTTTCTTCTGTCATTTCTTAAGCTCAATTGAATATGGCCTTGGGTCGCTCTTTTGCTGCAATTGCAATCAGAGTGGGAGAATTCCCCCTGCCCGCTGGCTAGAAAAATATAAAAGCCGTATTATACGCACCCTTTAAACACAAGCACATAGAAAAGGTGATCCCGTGACTCAGGTTCTATTAAAAACCAGTTTTGGCGACATTAAGTTGTCTCTAGATGCAGAAAAAGCCCCTAAAACTGTTGAAAATTTCATCAACTACGTAAAAGAAGGCTTTTACGATGGTTTGATTTTCCACCGCGTAATCGATGGTTTCATGGTTCAAGGTGGCGGCATGGAAAAAGACATGAGCCAACGCCCTGCGACTCAAGGCACCATTCAAAACGAAGCCGATAACGGTTTGTCTAACAAAGCTGGCACCATTGCCATGGCTCGCACCATGGATCCACACAGTGCTTCTAACCAATTCTTCATTAACGTGAAAGACAACGGCTTCCTAGATCACACTGGCAAAAACCCTGAAGGCTGGGGCTACTGTGTATTTGGTGAAGTGGTTGAAGGTATGGATATCGTTAACCGCATGAAAGGCGTCAAAACGGGTATGGCTATGGGTCACCAAGACGTACCCGTTGAGCCAATCACCATCGACAGCACTGAAATCGTAGAATAAGCCCAAATATGAGCACTTGGTTTATTAGCGATTTACACCTGGCGCCAGAGGAGACCCGCATTACTGCGGGTTTTCTTGATTTCATGCTTGAGCCTCAAGCGGGCGACTCACTTTATATTCTGGGTGATTTTTTTAACTACTGGATTGGGGACGACGTTAAACACCCTTACATTCAGCAAATTCAACAGGTTTTAAAGGCAACCAAAGATCGTGGTGTCGATTTGTATTTCATGCACGGTAATCGCGACTTTTTAATTGGTGACGCTTTCTGTAAAGCATCAGGCATGACTCTTTTGAATGATCCTACCGTCATCACTTTAAATGGTGAGCCAGTCGTACTCATGCATGGTGATAGCCTATGCACCCGTGATGAAGCCTACATGGCGTTTCGTAAAATGGCCCGCGACCCTCAGTGGCAACAACAGTTTTTGAGTCAATCCATTGAAGAGCGCATTGCCTTTGCACAAAAAGCTCGAGATGAAAGCCAATCAAGCAACAGCATGAAAGATGAGTCCATTATGGATGTCACCCCTACTGAAGTGGATATTGAGCTGACAAAGCTTAATTCAAAACGCATGATTCATGGTCACACGCATCGCCCAGCTATTCATAATTGGCAGTTTAACGGCAATGAACTTGAGCGTATTGTGCTGGGTGATTGGTACGAAAAAGGCTGGTATTTAAAAGTAGAAAACGGCCAATATGACTTGGTTGAATTCGACTTACCTGCTGTTTAAATAATATATAGAGGTCAGTATGATTTTACGTTTATTGATAACCGCTATGATGTTACTGGCCGTCGCCAAATTTTATCTACATGACACCAAACAAACTGAACAAACTCGCCCTAGCGCACAAGTTGAAGAGTTTCAAAACCAACTGAATGACATTCAACTCAAGCAAGCTGAGCAAAAGAAACAGCAATTGGAGCAGTTAGGTTTATAAGTTCAACACCAAACCTTGAGCTAGAACAACCTATATTCAATCCGGTGCTCTATAATAGTTACACCTCAAAAAAGGCTTAAAGCATGAATACAGAACTCATCAGTGTCCTAGGCTATTGCGGCCTTATTAATATGGGTATTTTAGTTTTTTGGTTTGCAGCTTTATTACTGGGCGGTGAATTCATGATGAACTTTCACACCCGCTTGTTCGGAGCTAGCAGTGAAAAGATCATGTTAGTCCACTACCAGTTAATGGGTATGTATAAATTACTGAACTTTATGTTTTTCTTGGTTCCGTGGTTAGTGTTAACCCTACTAAAATAGCGTTTAAAACCTCAAACAACACACAAAAAAGCCCCAACTAAAAAATAGTTGGGGCTTTTTTGTTATCTACAAACAGAAGCAATTATGCTTTTGTTGGATTCAGAAGCTCAGCAATGATTTTATTCATTTCAACTGGCATTTGAGCAAGTACAGCACTCTCAGATAGCGTAATGTCTTTTTCGATATAAGAAACTATTTTGTTTGTTTCTAAATCCATCACACCACCAAACGCAGTCACTTTCTTAATGAAAGGAATTTGCAAACCTGATGCAGAGTCAACGTGTAAAACAACAACATACTTAAAGTTGTAGTTAGGATCTTTAATCACACCCGCTGATTTAAGCTTGCCGGTTAACATTTTCATCTTAGAGTCTAGCTCAGCCGCATACTTAGCTGCGCTACCGGTCATTTCCATTTCATCTTTGTTTACTTGGCGACGCATATTTTCACCAAGTGTCCAAGATAGATTACCTACAGCACTATACATTTGCTGACCAGAGATTACTGAAGCACCATATTCACTTAAAGCACCAGAAGAGATAGCTAAACCCGTTTTTAAATTATCACCCGGAACACCATGTAGGCTAATAGGGAAAATAAAAGCTGGGTTATTTGCAGTAACTGGTAGAGGGAATTCTTGATCGGCATTACTTTTAACCATTGGTGAACTACAGCCACCTAAAGTCAAAGCAAGAACAAGAAGAGATACAACAGAAGTTAGTGAAGTCAATTTCATTTTTTTCATCCTTTTTAAAAATGCTGGCGCAGTGTAGCAGTACTTTTAAAAGGATCAACACAGCCCTATAAAAAATAAGACTATGTCATTAGATTGAAATATTTAAATTTTTAATTGCTTGGCAATAATTTCATTCATAATTTCTCGTGTGCCACCGCCAATAGACAGTATGCGATTATCTCGATACAAACGCTCAACCACGCTTTCACGCATCAAGCCCATACCGCCAAATATCTGCACGGCTTCATAAGTAACAAAATCACTCACATCCGTTGCAAAATTTTTGGCCATGCTCACTTGTTTAACTTGATCAATACCTGCATTCATATTGGCTGCCACGTTATACATCATGGTTTTACTGACTTCTAACTTTGTCGCCATCTCAACCAATTTATGTTTAATCACTTGATACTTACCAATGGCACGACCAAAGGCTTCACGCTCTTTTACGTACTTGTAACACTCTTCTAATGCAAGCTCTGCCGTCATATTTGCCATAGAGGTCAACATTAACCTTTCACTTTGAAAGTTCGTCATAATGGCAAAAAAACCGGTATTTTCCGCACCAATTAAGTTTTCAGCCGGCACCATGCAGTCTTCAAAAAACAGCTCTGCTGTGTCTGATGCCCACCAACACATTTTTTTAAGGCTCTTACCCACATTAAATCCCGGCGTGCCTTTCTCTATCATCAATAAACTAATGCCACCAAAACCATCACCACCTGTACGCACGGCTACCGTATAATAGTCAGCACGAACACCTGAAGTAATAAACGTTTTACTGCCGTTAACTTTATAAAAGGTCCCGTCTTGTGTTGTTATTTTTTCAGCGCGAGTTTTAATGCTTGCCACATCTGAACCCCCACTTGGTTCAGTAATGGCCAAAGCACAAATTTTGTCACCGGCAATCACCGCAGGCATCACTTTTTGTTTTAGCGCGTCACTGCCCCATTTTGCAATTGGTGGCAATCCAATATCTAACGAGCCTAAACTTGAAACCAAACCGGCACTGGTTGAACGCATAATTTCTTCTGAAAAAACCAGCTTATGAAAAACATCCGCTTTAGTGCCACCGTATTTTTCATCAAAACCAATGCCTAAAAATCCTGCATCCCCCGCCATTTTATAAATTTCACGGGGAAAGGTATTTTGCTCTTCCCAGTCATCAATGTGGGGTAAAATTTCTTTATCAACAAACCGCTTAATACTGTCACGCAGGGCGTGGTGAGTTTCATCAAAATAAGGAGGGGTAACAGCAACTTTGGACATGAGAGTAGCCTATAATTATTGGTATTCATGTTTACACCTGTTAAAACTATCATTGAAACAGATGCAAACAATGGCAAAAACACTCTAAAGCTTGGCCTAAACAATCAAATGTTTATTAAGCCGACTCCACTTCTGGCGCTACATTTTCTGACTCTATTTCCACTAATAACTGGCGACCTTTAACTTGATCCCCCTTACTTACTAAAATAGATTTGATCACACCATCACTGTCGGCTTTCATGCTGTGTTCCATTTTCATGGCTTCAAGCACAACCAAAGTTTGGCCTTTTTTAACAGCTTGGCCACCTTCTACCAATACATCTATGATGCCGCCATCCATACTGGCTTTAATGAGCCCGCTACCTGCTGAATCAGCACTGATCGCTGGCGCATGGGTCATATCTTCAATAAAGACACAACCTTCATGAGTATTTAAGTACACACCGTTTTTATAAAATGCAAAACTAACGGTCTTAGCCACACCCTGCTCACTGTAACGTAAGGTATTTTCAGAAAATGCTTCTAAGGTAACCGCCATTTCATCTTCATCTACTTGCAGCAAAAATGTTTTTTCTTGGCTATTAACCACATTGACTGCCACTTTGTGTTTGTCAGTCACACATACTAGATCAAACCAAGTCGGCGCTGGATTTGAATTACGCCAAAAGCCACGTTCCAACGCATCTGAATTTTTTTGTGCGGCGTTTAAATAAAATAGCCATGCAGCAAGAGCTTGCTGCCAAGAAGTCAAAGGATGTGGGGTTAACGATTTATCATTATTAAATGAGGATTCAATAAATGCAGTGGTGGCACCGCCACTTGCAAATACCTCATGCTGTAAAATATTAAATAAAAATCCACGATTGGTGCGCACACCTAATAATTCAATTTTTTTCAATGATGCCATTAAACGGCGACGTGCTTGATCACGGTTATCACCATATGCAATCACTTTAGCAAGCATAGGGTCGTAAAACGGCGTAATAATTTGCCCCTCTTTGATACCGGCATCCATTCTTAAGCCATCACCTTGCGCGTATTGCCAACGTAATACCTCACCAGTTTGTGGCATAAAACCTAATGCAGGGTCTTCGGCATACAAACGTACTTCCATGGCATGCCCTTTAATTGTGACCTCTTCCTGTGTTTTAGGTAAAAGGCCACCCGCTGCAATTGTTAGCTGCCAGGCCACCAGATCCACACCAGTGACAAGTTCTGTCACTGGGTGCTCTACTTGCAAGCGGGTGTTCATTTCAAGGAAGTAAAAGCTGCCAGCATCATCCGTTAAAAACTCAACGGTACCCGCGCCCACATATTCACAAGCAAGGGCTGCATTAACAGCCGCTTCACCCATTTTTTGTCTAAGCTCAGGGTTAACAAACGGAGATGGCGCTTCTTCTACTACCTTTTGGTGACGACGTTGCACAGAGCAATCACGCTCACCTAAATATATGCAATTGCCGTGACGATCGGCAAATACTTGTATTTCAATATGACGGGGACTAATAACCGCTTTTTCTAAAATAATTTCATCACTGCCAAACGCGTTTAACGCCTCTGACTTAGCTGTTTTAAGTTGTTCTAAAAAATCCTTTTCAGCGTGCACTAACCGCATACCACGACCACCACCGCCTGCCGCGGCTTTCACCATGATGGGATAACCAATTTCGTTGGCATGGGATAACAGGGTTTTCTCATCTTGATCTGCCCCTTCATAGCCTGGAATACAGGGCACACCGGCTTTTATCATTTCGATTTTAGCTAAACGCTTATTACCCATTAATTCAATGGCTTTTGGGTCCGGCCCAATAAAGGTAATACCAGCCGCCTGACAGGCCGCACAAAAATCCGTGTTTTCAGATAAAAAACCGTAACCTGGGTGAACCGCTTGGGCCCCAGTTTTTTTGCAAGCCTCTATAATTTTTTCGATCACCAAGTAACTTTGATTCACTTGGGCAGGACCTATGCATACCGCTTCATCTGCAAACGCAACATGGGGTGCATCGGCATCTGCTTCACTGTAAACCGCTACGGTTTCATACCCCATGGCTTTTGCGGTTTTTAATACACGCAAGGCAATTTCACCACGGTTTGCCACTAATACTTTTGTAAATTCAGCCATGTTGCTTCTCCAACCTCAGACCACTTTATTGCTTACTGTGTTATTTATTATTTTTTCACTCGCATACCCAATGCAATCGCTACGCTCATGGGGCACACAGGGTGCGAGTTCGTACATCTTCCATAAACAGTATTATTTAAGTTTGTACGAGGGCGCCCCTGCGCCCGATACACCAAACATTATCAACTAAGTATTCCAAGGTGCCGGTTTCTTTTGAATAAACGCCATGGTTCCTGCCACACCCTCCTGCCCCTGAACGGCTGCGCTGAATGCCTTCGCCGCTTCGTCAATTAATTCCGATGCCTCGTGTTCAGCGGCTTTTAAAATCAACTGCTTAGTCACCGCATTTGCTTGAGGGGCACATGATTTAATTTGATCAAGGGTTCGCCCTAGTAACACCTCAAGCTCGGCATTATCCTTTGCAAAAAAATGGCTGATGCCCAACTTAACCGACTCTTCACCACCAAAGCGCTCACCTAATAACGCTAAACGTCTTGTTTGTGTTAAGCCAATACGTTTAACAACAAACGGGGCTATTTGCGCAGGCGGAATACCTAAACTGGTTTCAGGTAAACCAAATTTTGCTGTATCGGTTGCAACTGCCACATCACTGACACATGCCAAACCAAAACCACCACCTAACACCGCACCTTCTAAGACGGTGATCACAACTTGAGGTATGTGATTCATTTTTAAAATCAATTCACCAAATTGCTTATTCAACTCAAAGTAAGGATCTGAGTCACTTTTTGCAGCAGCAGCTCGCGCATTGGCCATATCTTTAATGTCGCCACCTGCACAAAAGTGCCCACCTTCACCACGCACAATGACGGCTCGTACCGACAGGTCGGTTTGTAAAGCATCCAGCACTTGTGTTAACTCACCGACCATGGCCAAGCTCATGGCGTTACGCGCCTGTGGTCGGTCTAACGTTAAATGCAACACCCAAGGGTTTTGCTCGTCCCGTTCTAATTTAATGCAGGTGTAAGCTTGCTCTAACATGATGGCTCCCATTTAAACTGTGACTATTTTGCTTTCTTAGGAAGAATATCCATGTACTTACAAATGATGCCCAGCATAATTTCATCTGCACCACCACCAATAGACGCTAAACGGCCATCACGATAAACCTGTGAAATTGGGTTGTCTGTGGTGAAACCCATTCCACCCCAATACTGCAAGCAGCTATCCGCTACTTCGCGAATCAAGCGGCCACCTTTTAACTTACACATAGATGCAAGCTTAGTGACGTCTTGTTTGTTAATCATTAACTCTGTGGCTCGATAAGTAAGAGAGCGCAATAATTCAATTTCCGTTTGTAATTCAGCTAAACGAAAATGAATGGCTTGATTATTAATTAGTGGTTGGCCAAAAGTTTTACGTTCACGAGTATATTCAATGGTTTTTTCAACACATTGCTCAAGTGTAATCAAGCCACTCGCTGCCCCCCACAAACGCTCTTCTTGAAACTGCAACATTTGCAGCATAAAACCAGTGCCTTCAGCACCGATTCGATTACGCTGAGGTACACGTACATCATCAAAATAAACGGGCGCGGTATCACTTGAGCGCATACCGATTTTGTCGATTTTTTCTCCTACCGTTACGCCCTTGGTATTGGCTGGTACGATAATTAATGATTTGTTTTTATGGGGCTTGTCATCACTGGTATTGGCAAGTACACAAAAGAAGTCAGCTTGGGTGGAGTTTGTGATCCACATTTTTGAGCCATTAATAATGTAATCATCACCGTCTTTTTTAGCGGTGGTTTTTAGCCCCGCCACATCAGAACCTGCACCGGTTTCTGAAACTGCAATAGCCGCCACATAATCACCAGCAATGGCGGGCGCTAAGAACTCTTCTTTTAGTTCATGGCTACCAAATTTTGCAATGGCTGGGGTTGCCATATCGGTTTGCACACCAATTGCTAACGGTACACCACCACATGTGGCATACCCTAATGCTTCAGCTGCATAAATATTATAGGAATGATCTAACCCCATGCCGCCGTATTTTTCGTCTTTATTAATTCCTAAAAGACCAAGGTCACCCATTTTTTTAAATACTTCATGGGCCGGAAACGCACCCGCTTTTTCCCATTCAGCCACATTTGGATTAATTTCGTTTTCTACGAAATTTTTCATGGTGCGAAATATTTCTTTATGTTCGTGAGTAATGATCATGTTGTTATCCTTATAAATATAAATAGAAATATTACAATCGGGCCACGCCGAATGAGTTAGGTTGTAACGTGCGTGCTTGTGCTTCTTTACAAATACTTAAGCAGTAGCCTAAAACACGTCGAGTATCTCTTGGGTCTATGATGCCGTCATCCCAAAGGCGAGCGGTACCAAATAGACTGGTCGATCCTGCATCTAATTTTTGCGCTGTGGCTAATTCAATGGTGTCCAGTACTTTAGGGTCTGGTTCCATGCCCATTTTGCGTTGTTTGTCTTCGGTAACAATACGCAACACCTTACCTGCTTGAGCACCACCCATTACCGCGGTTTTACTATTTGGCCAAGCAAAAATAAACCGTGGATCAAGGCCACGACCACACATGGCATAATTACCCGCACCGTATGAACCACCCACATTAATACTGATCTTAGGTACCTTGGCATTGGCCACCGCTTGAATCATTTTTGAGCCGTGCTTGATTACCCCGTTTTGTTCGCTTTGAGTGCCCACCATAAAACCCGTGGTATTGTGAATAAATAACAGCGGCGTATTACTTTGCTCACATAACTGAATAAATTGCGCTGCTTTTGCCGCACCATTTGGTGTGATTGGGCCGTTATTACCGATTATGCCCACAGCGTGACCTTCAATTTTGATGCGTCCACATACGGTTTGTTGGTCAAATTCATTTTTAAAATCCAAAAACTCTGAGCCATCCGCAATGCGCGCTAAAATTTCCCGAACATCGTAAGGTTGTTTTGCATCCGCAGGCACCACCCCTAGTAATTCATCGGGTGAATAAAGAGGCTGCTCATATAAATTGGGTTTAAGCGCGCTGGGGTCTACTTGATCGTTCCAAGGCAGGCTTTGCATAATTTCTCGTGCGATACGAATACCATCTGCATCATCTTCAGCTAAATATTCCGCGGTACCCGCTGTTTGGGCGTGCATATCTGCCCCGCCCAATTCTTCATCCGTTGCTATTTCACCAGTAGCGGCTTTTAAAAGTGGCGGTCCCGCTAAAAACATTTTGGCTTTGCCACGAACTAAAACCACCCAATCCGATAAACCAGGCTGATACGCACCACCTGCCGTTGCATTCCCGTGCACCACGGTGATTTGAGGCAAGCCTTGAGCTGACATACGCGCTTGATTCGCAAATGCTTTGGCCCCTTTAACAAAAATATCCGTGGCGTAATTTAAATTTGCACCACCACTTTCTGACAAACTCACCACGGGTAAATTATTTTCTTGAGCAATTTCTTGAATACGTAATGATTTATCTAACCCCGCAGGTGAAATGGTTCCACCTTTAATTGCGCAGTTATTCACTACAATCATGCAACGAATATTGGCCACATACCCAATACCCGCAATAATACCGCCCCCTGCACCACTGCCGTCTTTATCGTCATGCATTTTATAACCGGCCAAAGCCATCACTTCTAAAAATGGCGAGCCTGCATCTAATAAACGATTCAAACGTTCACGGGGTAATAGTTTTTTACGCTGAATAAATTTTTCTTTACTGGCCAATTCTTTTTCAATGACCTTTTGCTCGATCGCGCGAAATTCATCAATGCACGACTGCATAAATTCGCTATTGGTTTTAAAGCCTTGACCGTGTACATCAATTTCGGATTGCAATACTGGCATGTTAGGCCTCCTGCTTATCTTTATTATTTTTTTGCAGCACTTCTGGCATCACCGCACGGTGGAAACCATTGTAAGGGGTATTATTTTTAGCTTTGGGTAATGGCCACATGCGATTACCTAAAGATGCAGCACCATCGATACGTAAAGTGGAGCCACTCACAAATGCGGATGCTTCACTTAACAAAAAGCTCACCGCACCACTCACTTCTGACTCTGTCCCCATGCGTGACAAGGGAACCGCTTGCTCTAATTTTGGAATAATGGCTTTAAACGCACCTTCGTAGGTATCCATGCCACTTGAGATAATCCAACCCGGCGCAATGGCATTCACGCGCACACCCGATTGTCCCCATTCAAAGGCTGCGGTTTTGGTGAAGTTTTCCATACCAGCACGAGCAGCACCTGAGTGCCCCATGCCCGGCATACCGCCCCACATATCCGCAATGATATTGACAATGCTGCCACCGGTTTTCACCATGGACTGGTTGTAAACTTCACGGGCAAACAAAAAGCCACCCACCAAATTAGTTCGCACAACTGTTTCAAAACCTTTTTGATTAATCGCCGCTAAAGGTGCTGGATATTGCCCACCGGCATTATTAAGCAGGCCATGAATGACACCATGTTTTTCTTTGATGGCTTTTACAGTGGCTTTTACAGACTCTTCTTCTCTAATGTCGCATGCCCAATAATCGGCGCTGCCACCATCTTCAATGATTTCGGCTTGCACCTTTTGTAATTTGTCTTCTTTGCGGCCAATCAACACCACATGAGCACCGAGATGACTTAGCTCATGGGCACAACAACGGCCAATACCACTGCCACCACCGGTCACAACCATCACTGTATTGGCAAATAAATCTGGTTTAAAAACGCTGTTATATGACATTTTGCTTCCTTAACAACCACTAAACGGGCTTGTATTTCACACCGTTTAGGCTCAGTTTTAATTCAATAAAACCACACTACCAAGCAAGCGCTTGGTTTACAATACCAAATGTTTCATAAATAATGGCCAAATATGCCAATTCTTAAGGATTCAACTGTGGATGCAGTGCTAAACGAGCTAGTGGCCTCAGGTAAAATTACCGACCCACAGAGCGCCAAAGGCCGCCTGATGCGGGCCGCTGCGCATTTATTTAAAACCAAGGGGTATGAGCGCACCACGGTACGAGAACTAGGTGCGGCTGTTGGCATTCAATCAGGTAGTTTGTTTCATCACTTTAAAAGCAAAGAAGCCATTTTGTTATGTGTGATGGAAGAAACCATCATTATCAACATTGCTCGTATGCATGAGGCACTGAAACACGCCGACAGCGCAACCGATCGATTACTGGCGTTAATTACGTGTGAGCTTGCATCCATTCATACTGATACGGGTGAAGCAATGGGGGTTTTAGTTTACGAGTGGCGCAGTCTTAGCCAGGACAAACAAAAATATATTTTGCAGCTAAGGGATGAATACGAAAGCCTTTGGTTAAGCACCATTGAGCAAGGCAAAGCGCAAGGCCATATCAAACATGATGGTTTTATTTTGCGCCGCCTCTTAACTGGTGCCATTGGCTGGACAACCACTTGGTATCGACCGGATGGTAATTTGAGTTTAGAGGAGCTGGCTAAACAAACTCTCATGTTAGCCATTAAATAATATGCCTATTAAATGAACACATCATTTAAAACGTGATTCATTGTTAGAGTTTTTTTAAAGGGAAACGTTTAATGAAAACCTTCCCCTTTTACCCTCTTTTATACCAATCTAAAATCTTAAATCTTGTTTTAAATCAGCTTTATTTATCTTAAAAAATAATAAGTTAGTTTACGCCAAACACTTGATTTAGATCAGTTGTACCACTTTAGATTCTCCCTAGTATGCAGAAAAACCCAAGGGAAATCTAAGGAAACCCCATGATAAAAAAACTAAACGCCCCAGCTCTTTTAATCTCAGCCGCTATGTTATCTAGTACACCTGTTATGGCGTATGAAGCCGGTGATATTTTGATGCGCGTGGGTACTGCATCTGTCAATCCTGAAAAAACATCTGATGATCTTGATCAGGTTGCAGGCGCTCAGGTTTCTGCCAATGACAATACTCAACTGGGTATTTCAGGCACTTACATGATTACCGATCAAATTGGTGTTGAGGTACTTGGCGCATCACCATTTACACATAAAATTAAAGGTAAAGGTGCACTTGCAGGTACCGACGTTGGTGAAGTAAAACACTTACCACCCACTGTTAGCGCGCAATATTATTTTATGGATAAAACATCTGCTATTCAGCCTTATGTGGGTGGCGGCTTGAATATTACGGTATTCTTTGATGAAAAAGTGGATTCGGATCTAAGCGGTTCTTACCAAAACCTAGACTTGGATGAATCTTACGGCCTAGCAGTACAAGCAGGTATCGATTACACCATTAATGAAAATATGTTTGTTAACGCATCTGCCATGTACGCCAAAATTGGTACCACGGCCACACTCGAAGGCACAGCAGGTGAACTAACCGTGGATTACGATCTTGACCCAATGGTTTACCGCGTTAACTTTGGTTATAAATTCTAATTGCTAGTGTTTGATGATAAGCCCGCTCATCGCGGGCTTTTTTGTATCTAAGTTTTATATGGAATAGATAGAAACTGCGTGCAAAAATTGCATTGATGACAGCTAAACACTCGACCAATCAATCATTAATTTATTCACTGATTTTTTTGGGGTTTTAGCCAATTTTTTAATTTGCTCAAAACTTAAATCAAATGCGCCGTAGCGTTCACCTATATCTGCCAGCATGGCAAGCCACACCTTAGCGGTCATTTCGGCATCATATAAAGCACGGTGAAATTCACCACCACTTTCTACTCGGGTATAACTCACAAGTTCACCTAACTTATGACTATGCGCATCTTGAAACACACGACGCGACACCAGCAACGAACACGAAAACTCACCATCATAGTCACGACCTATGCGGGCAAGCTCGGCATCTAAAAAACGTTTATCAAACGATGCATTATGGGCAATTAAGTTTGAGCCTTGTATGAAGTCTGCAAATTCATGCATAACCTCCTCACAACTTTGTGCATCCGCCAACATAGCGTTGGTAATACCAGTGTAATCCGCTATGAAACCCGATACTTGAAAGCCTGGATTCATTAGCGCTTGGAACTTATCCACCACGTGACCATTTTCTAAACGCACCGCACCAATTTCTATAGCGCGATCGCCCATATCAGGAGATAAGCCAGTGGTTTCAAAATCGAGAATAATTAAGGAGTCGGCGCGCATGGTAATATCTTGACGTGATGATCATCATTGCAAGTGTAACAAATACGCTTAGGGATCAACATGCTCCAGTATATACAACAGGAGTAACATTCTGCTTTTCATCTTGCTAAGATTGCCCCGTTTAAAACTAAAAGAGCAAAAGTATGAAAGCGGCACTCTCACTTTTCATTCAATTTTTCATGTTAGGCTGCACCAGCTTTGGCGGCCCTGCGGCTCATCTTGGTTATTTTAGAACCGTATTTGTTGAGCAGCGCAAATGGCTAAGTGATAACGAATACAGTCAGTTAATCGCCCTCAGTCAATTTTTACCAGGGCCCGGCTCTAGTCAGGTGGGTTTTGCCATCGGCCTAAAAAAGATGGGGTTACTAGGTGGGGTCCTTGCGTTTATCGGGTTCACTCTGCCCTCCTTTATCATCATGCTGGCTATTGCCCTTGGATTAAGCCAATTCACTCAAGCGCCGTTCGCCATTGAGTTAATCAGTGTTTTAAAAATCTTCGCCGTTTTTGTGGTATTGGATGCCGTTTTGGGTATGGCTAAAAACTTTTGTCACAATACCAGCACCATAATACTGGCCACATTAACAGCCTGTGCCATTTGGCTGATACCTAACCCTTTCGTTCAAATTGTATGTCTTTTAGCAGCAGCCGTTTATGGCAGTGTCGCGTTAAAGCAAGAACCCAAACCGGATAGCCAACCTAAAGGGTCAATGACTTGGTGGCCACTTGTTATATTTATTGGTGTATTTGCGTTAATTTTAAGCGGCCTCTTACCTTTACATGAGTTGTTTGAGCAAACCTTTATTGCTGGCAGCTTAGTATTTGGTGGTGGCCATGTGGTACTGCCTTTACTGCAAGATTATTTTGCAGCCAACATAGGTGATAACGCATTCATTACAGGCTATGCCGCCGCGCAAGCAGTGCCTGGGCCTATGTTTACATTTGCCACTTACCTTGGTGCGCTATCGCACCCACAAGCTTGGCTGGGTGCTCTCATTGCTACAGCAGGGATATTTTTACCTGGCTTTATTTTAATTTTGGCTCTACACAAACAGTGGCAAAAACTGGCCTCTAAACCAAACGTGGCAGGATTAATTAGCGGCATTAATGCTGCGGTTGTGGGTTTATTATTCGCCACCCTTTATGATCCAATTTTCACCTCAGCTATTGATGGCAAAGAAGACTTAGCACTGGCAGTGATTGGGTTTGTATTGCTGCGCTTTATTAAGCTGCCAATTCTTTGGATACTATTGTTAGCCGTTGGCGTCGCTGCCACTAAAACTTGGTTATTTTGAATCATTAATATAAAAATAAAAAATTCATAAAATTGAAATAATGCGCAGCCACACTGCGTGTTTATTTGATTAATAGTAGAGGCTTATTTTGAAACACATCCCTGTCCTTTTAAGCCTTTTAGTATTCAACCTATTTTTGGCGGCCCAATCGCAAGCTTACAACTGCCCAAGTGATTCAGCCAAACCTGCAATTCGTTATCTAGGCGTAGGTGCGTTAGATATTCACTATCAAGGGCAACGCTTATTAACTGACCCATTTTATAGCCCACAAACCTTATGGGATATTGCAAGTTTCACCCCTTACACACCGAACCACTCGCAAATAAAAAAAGTACTAGGAACACCCAACCAGT
This sequence comes from Bermanella sp., assembly GCA_049115935.1. Taxonomy (GTDB): domain Bacteria; phylum Pseudomonadota; class Gammaproteobacteria; order Pseudomonadales; family Oceanobacteraceae; genus Bermanella. Next base: position 22,239 of record JAGDZK010000004.1, read on the forward strand.
CTGTCAATACCGTTTTAATTGGTCATGGTCATTATGATCATGCAGCCGATGTTCCGGCTATAACAGATTATTTAACGCCAGATGCTCAAATCATCAGTAGTAAAAGCACTCAATTTTTATTAGCAAGCAAGATGCAGCCAAGCCCACTTAAGGGTTTAAATAAAGAAGAGTTTGGTCAGTGGCTAACGATTGCAAACGGTTGGATACGCGTCATGGCCACACCATCTGAACACGCACCACAAGCCTTAGGGATTAATTTATTTCCACACAACCATGATCACGCACTTGAAGACAGTCCAAAGTATGTTTGGCATTGGACACAAGGCACAAACATTAACTGGCTAGTGGATTTTTTAGCCGCACCTAATAGTAAAACAGTAGTTGAAAGGATTTTTGTACAAACATCTGCATCAGCATTTCCCATCGGTGTACCAGACATCAAGGATAGCATTGAGGTAAAAAAGGTATTCTTAGCCGCCGCATCATTTGATCATGTTGACAATTATCCAACTGGGTTAATTGAAAAATTTGAACCCAATAATATTATTTTTATTCACTGGGAGAATTTCTTTAAGCCTTGGTTTGAACAGCCTGATGCTCTTAGCTTAATCGATTTTGATAAGCTAATGAGCAATAACACTTTGGCTAACCGTGCAAGTGATGCGTTAATCGGCCAGCCAGGATTTTGTTATTAAGACTCCGTGTTAGGCTCAAAATCAGCTTCTTGTTTTAATTGCTTTAACAAGCGAGCCGGTAAGTTTGTAATCATTAAGCTGTTATTGCTTTGGTTAAATTGTACATCGCCACCTAAAGCCATGGCAGAAAAACTTAAAGTGACGTCTTTGTTTTTACCACTATAACGAATGTAATTCTTTAAGCTTTTACGATCAGGGATAAACTCGGTTTTTTCACTCACTTCTACCTGAGCTTGTTCTGGGTTAGCTTGTCGAATCTCTTGACGCTTCTGTTGTACGAATTGTTCAAATTTTTGTGGAGCTTGCTCATCTAACTCGCTTGACAGAGCCTTAAACTCTACTGCTGCGCCATACTTATCTTGCTCCATGCAAAACTCAACCACCTTGGTACGTGTTTCGTTAGCTTTCTCTTCTGGCAATTCTTTTGTATAGGCTTCGACGATTTTTAGAAACTCTTGGGTTTCTTGCTCAACATTGACCGTATCGCTAAAGCCACAAAATTCACAAAATAAGTTTTGTACGGCTTTTTCGCCACGACCATAGCTGAAGCTTAAATATTTTTTTGCATTACCCTGCTGTAAGGCGGTGGTATCTAAGGACAAAGCAAAGCCAGTATTAGAGAAGTCTATAAATCGAGTTTCCGTTAGTTCGCCATCTTCACTTAATGCCACGTTGGATTTTTCACGTAAGTGATACACATAAAAACGATCACCATCCGCTAACTGTTCAGCCATAAACGCTAAATAACCATCCACTTCATGCTGTGTATTATCAAATTTTTCAGCGAATAGCTTGGTTATGCGTTGCGTCAATGAAACAAAGGATTGTTTATTATCCAACCAATCTAGCATCAAGCCTTTAAACTGCGGCGCTTCAGGGCCAAACTCCCCATAGCGCTTACTAGCACGACCAATAAAGATATTACGCAGTTGCGCCATCACTTTAGCGGCATGATCTTCTTTAAAATCGTCTTTTTCTGAGCATTTAACCAAGGCACCAGCCGCTTTTGGGTCTTTATCAATTTGATGGGTAATAAAGTGGGTAACAGGCATAGATCACAACACGCATTAAATAGGTGAGCGGATTCTACCACACCCCTTGTGAGTAGGCTCAGATATGGCTAAAGTTGGCCATCATTAATACCCAGCTGATGACATCTAACATGCACCATCTATACAGCGCCTTTCGTACCCTGATGAACCCAGGTTACCGTAAATATATTTTCATACCATTGGTGGCCAACTTAATTTTGTTTGTCATCTTAACGGCTATGCTGGTCACATTGTTTTCTGATGTGATCGATATTGCCTTAAATTACATCCCTAGCTGGTTGCACTTTATGGCTTGGATGTTTTGGCTTGTATTTGGTTTAGCGCTGCTGATTTTATATGGGCTCAGTTTTACCTTTATCACCAATTTAATTGCAGCGCCGTTTAATGGGTTATTAGCGGAAAAAATTCAGCGTGACCATGGCATCCCCATGCCTGAAGGCGAAACCATGGCACAGATTATTATGCGTACACTTTGGCGCGAAGTTGTAAAACTCAGCTACTTTATTAGCTATGGCTTAGCCGTGGCGCTAATTTTGTTTCTCATCAGTTTTATACCGTTCGTGAACTTAATTGTGCCTATTTTGGCCTTTATATGGGGAAGTTGGTGCATCGCCATACAATATTTAGATTACGGTGCGGATAATTGCCAACAAGATTTTAACGATTTAAGAAAATTAGCCAAACGCCCTACTTTTCATACATTCAGCTTTGGCGGTACGGTTACGTTACTTACCATGATTCCTGTGGTGAATATTTTTGTGATGCCCCTTGCGGTAGCTGCCGGCACACAGCTTTGGATCAAAGATATCTATCCGCTAATGCTGCAAGATAAACAAATCAAACAAGCATAAAAAAGCCCACCAAATGGTGGGCAAACGCCTCAATTCAAAACTCTTTAGCGTTAATGTTTTACAGGGTCAGACACCAAGTTAATGATGAGCGCTTCTTTTGGTATTTTTAAATAAACCTTAGATGGACTGAATGGTGTATCGATGGCCACATCAATATCAACCATTTGTGTATTAGTCAGTGCGATCTCCATTCGACCATCAGGCAAAAACGATACTGGCCCATATAAATTCAAGGTTAGCGGCAAGCTGTGCATATTCGTATCCATTTCAATACCGATCACTTTTGGCGCTAAGCCTGGGGCATCTAAATAAACATCCATGGTACTTTGAAAGTACGCTTGCTGATGCTCTTCATCCCAAACGATGTAACCTGTATTGGGAATTGAATGACCATTCTCATCAGTATCGTGTCGCACTCGCATAACCTGTGGGCCTGTTGGGTTTTCAAGCCAAATACCAATGGCTTTTGCAAACATAGTAATTGAAGTGGTCATTAAGGCTTGTGGATAAATAGTAACCGGAATACGGTCATTCTCAGCATCATATTGGCCAATGTCCGTTGGTAAATTACCCGTTACGTAGATCGCCTCATCAGCAGCACAGCTACCACTTTTGCACCCAAGACGCGCTTCACTTATTAGCCCAGTTGTAGATTGAACCCACAGCCTAGACGCATTTTCGATAATCGGTGTTTCGCTATTATCTAATGTGTAGTTGCGGTTTACATCCGTTGTTGGCATTTGGCTCATGGTGCTCAACACATGTGACGTTTTAGCTGGCGCACCGTAAAACGGCATGTATAAACCATTACTGCCTTCTGTGCGATTTTTTAGCTTTAACTTCATAGGTTTAGTATTAAGAGGCAATCCATTCACACCACAAATAACACCATCGCTACCATCACAAGATGTGGTTTTATTGGTGTATAAACTGTATTGGTACAAGGTGTCTTCTTGCCATGGAGCATTTGGGGTAAACACTAAACGACTTTGATCAAATTGAATCGCACCTTCAACCACGCCTAAGCATTCACCAGCCGTATTAATTCGCTCAACACGGAATGCGCCTTGCCCACATTGCTCTCCTAAATTAAGCGTCTGCGGATTAATTTGCTGGGTAAAATTAATTTCTATTTTACGGTTACTAGGCAAAGTAAAAATTGAATACATATCGTCACCTTCTAAGCCACCACTACAACGACCTGCAATATTATTTGCTAGATCACCGGCGGTTAAACGGCAATTAAATCCAGGGTAGACACTGCTAATTAATGGGGCGGTTAACGTCGAGGTATCAAGAGTCTGAGTGGTAAAAGACAAGTTAATTGGCTCTGCAATAGTATTACCTGATAAATCTTGGACGCCTGCATTTACCTGCACCGTATAACTTGTATCAGGATTCAAAGAGGCAACTGGGTCAAGTACCAACACGCTACCATCTTGGGTAATGCTTAAAGGAACCTGTAAACCTGAGCCATCCAGTAGGTGCACATTTTCATAAATAGATTGTATTGATAAAGGCTCATTAAACGTTAACAAAATAGGATCCGTCAGCTTAGATCGGTTAACCACATCACCTGGTAACCAACTATGCAATGTAGGCTGTATCACATCCATTTCTTTTTCTGGGGCACTTTCAGGTGACGTATAGCCTTGTAAGAAAAAGCTAGCAGTCGATGGTACATTTTCTAAACCCAGCAACGACATAGAAATATCACCAATGGCATCAACGACCATGACACCATTATCAATAACAGCAAGACCACCAAGATTCACATTTAACACATCTTGGCTTAATGTGCCGTTGGCCAATGGATTAGTGGCCGTCATGGCAGTATCCATCACCATACTCAATTTACGATTAAAGCCTGGGCCGCTGTCGTGAGGGGTTAAATATCCGACCGCATCACTTATAAGCGTGAGAAAAATATCATCGGTTACAAAGCCAGCTGAAAACTGGCCACCAATATTCACGTCCATAGAGGATAGCTTTATTACGGAGCCCTTTCGGATAACAAAGGGAATAGCATCAGGAAAATTACCAACCTGTGCTAACTCTGCGTGATAATCACCCTGGGCATAGCTGATGTTTTCACCAATCAGCTTTGAATGCACTTCAACTGAGTTACGGGTTTTCGCATTTACAGGGGATATTGGCCCGTCCGCTTCACCAAATATATTTTGTACAATGCTCAACCTAGGTAAGGTCGAAAGCGGTGTGATGGCTTTTCCAGAAAACTCACCGGCGCTAAGACTACGACCCGATAAACTTTTAATGCTGCTACTCAAACTCAGCGTGTATTGCGCCGTGCTATCTAAATCTTCATCCGGGTCAAAACTAATATAACGACCTTTAACCAACAACGTACCGGCAACCGACTCACTTTCCCCGTCTTTAATTAAACTAAAGCTTTCGTTAACGACCACCGTATCTGGGTTAATTGCTTGGCTTAATGTGAAATGAAAAACAGAAACATCAAGATAAGGTAAAACGCCTTGAGGAAAACTTTCTGCTATGTAGAAATCTGTCTCATCATATTCAACTGGCACATATACCGTATCTTCAGGTGTAATTTCACCATCGCCATTCGTATCTTGTTCATCAACTGGATCAGTCGGATCAGTCGGATCAGTTGGATCNNGGATCGGTTGGATCGGTCGGATCGGTTGGATCAGGATCCGTTGGTGTATTGTCTATTAAACTTTTTTCAGATCGCGTGGTGAATTCAATACCCTTCACATCACTTTCAGTACCCACGATTGAAAGCAAAGTCGAAAAATCTAAAAAGTAACGTTCACCATATAGTAAAGGTTGTAAAGGCTGTATTAATACTTGAGCATTATCGTTTGGATCAACTTCAACATTAATACTGACCGGTTGTGCAGACTCATCAAATAACTGAATGCTGTCCAACAAAGTTTCATCACTAATTGAATGGGAAAAAACAAGTGTAAACACATCACTAATTGCTACCCCTCCTTGTTTATTAAGTGGTGCACTGTCCAAGAGCTGGATATTTTTCTTTTCAGAAAAATCAACTGTTTGCGACTGCCCACCACAGGCTTGTAAAAATAAAACAACGAATAGCACACTCAATATTTTTATTATTGTCATTTTCTTATCCCTAAAAAACTAAATTAAAATGGCTTTAAAACTATTAACTTTTCACCATTTTCGAAACCAAGGTTATCGCTAGCTCTCCTTCTGGTATGACTAAATCCACATCTGAACTGCCGAGCGGTGAGTCGATGACCACGCCAATATCAACAGGTTCATCATTTTTCAATTGAATTTCCATGCGTCCATCCGGTAAGAAAACAATCGGGCCATTTAAATAAATAGTCAGCGGCAAACTGTGCATGTTCGTATCTAATTCAATGCCTAGCATTTCTGGTTTCAATCCTGGCGCATCTAAATACACTTCCATGGTACTTTTAAACATGGCTTGACCCTTTGTACCGTATTCATTGTCTCGCTTAGGGTCCCAGTAAATATAACCAATCCCCGGCAGACTGTTTCCCTGTTCATCATAGCGGGGGCGCATTCGCATAATTTGCGGTCCAGTGGGGTTTTCCAACCAAAGACCCAATGCTTTTGCGTACATGGTGACAGAGGTCGTCATTAGCGCTTGGCTGTATAGTTCAACCGGTATTTTGCCTAAATTTTTGTCATATACGCCCACATCGGTTGGCAGATAACCACTGACAAATATGTAATCTTGATTTGGACAGCTTCCCGTTTTACAACCCATTCTCGCATCGCTCACTAAACCACTTGTACCCGCCACGGCTAAACGTGATGAGTTTTCAAGTACGATACTTTCACTGTCATCGTGAGAGAAATTACGATTCACATCCCCTGCTGGTAACTTACTTAACGGGTTGAATACCTTAGTTTGATCCGGCGCACTGGCGATAAAAGGAATGCTCATTTGAGCACTGCCTTGATGACGATTATCAAGGGTTAGGGTCAAAGGATTGGTTCTCAACGGTAAACCCGTTTTGCTACATAAAACCTGATCACTGGCATCGCACAATGAAGACTCAGATGAATTCAGTACCACGCGATAAAGCACATCATCTTGCCATGGAACAGAAGGCGTGAAGCGCACTCTAGATGCATCAAATTGAATACTGCCACTTACTGGTTTTTGGCATTCACCTAAAGCATTGATTTGTTCAACCCGAATAGCTCCTTCATTACAGTTTTGACCAAGTGAAAAGGTGCTGGTATCCATTAACTGATTAAACGTTACTTGAACATCACGGTTTTGGGGAATGCTAAAAATTGAGAACGTATCATCACTTGTTTTCCCCCCATCACAACGACCTGCAATATTATTAACTAAATCAGAGTCAACCAATCGACAATTATATCCAGGATAAACTGAACCCACTAAAGGTGCAGCTAGTTGTGCCGTGTCGTAATTGAGTGTGGTGAATGGCAACTCCATTGGCGCAGCAATTGGGTTTTTCGCCATATCAATAACCGCACCACCAACACGCACCACATAATCACTGTTGTATTTAAGCGGCTCATGAGGTTTAACAATAATCGAGCTGCCATCATGGGTCACCGTCACGGCAACTGATTCATTGCCATTACGGGTAAGGGTAACCTCTTGCTGTAAATTTTCAGGGCTTAAGGGCTCAGTAAAAATAAGCAAAATGGCATCGGCTGGGTCAACTTTATGAATATTTTCACCAGGCAACCAGCTTTGTAATTCTGGAGGGATAGTGTCAGCAATTTTAGCTGGCGCATTATCTTGATCAGCATAGGCTTCTAGAAAAAATGACACTAAACCGTTGGCTTTTTCTACCCCTAATAAGGTTGGGTTAATCTCACCCACTGTGTCCACCACTAACACATCATTTTCTGTACGGGCAATACCAAATAAATTAATGTGTAATACGTCTTGGCTTAGTGCCCCATTTGCTTTTGGATGCTGTGCGGTCATGGCCACATCCATCACTATTTGCACTTGTTTTGGGGCATTTTTATCATCACTATTTTTATTATTAATTAAAAACCCTGTGGCATCGGTAATAAGAGTTAAATAAATGTCTTCTGTGGTGTAATTCGCACTGACTTTACCGCCAATCTCAACCGGCATACTACTGCCTTTAATGACAGCGCCTTTACGAATAACAAATGGCGACGCATCAGGAAAGTTTGGAATAAACGCAAGTTCCGTATAGTAATTGCTATTAGCGTAGCTGATCACATTACCCATTAACGTGGAGTTAACTGGCACCGAATTACGAGGCAAAGCTGATAATGGTGAAACATTACGATCGGCCTCTCCAATAATTTTTTGTACCATGGTGGTTCTTGGCTTTGAATCAAGGGGCACATAGGTTTTAGAGGCATAAGCTGGAGAATCAAGCGATAAACCTGATTGACTCTTAACCGTATCCGCCAAACTTAACGTGTAGGTTTTACCGGGCTTAAGATCATTTTTAGGGTCAAAGATAATATACCTATCTTTCACCATTAACTTGCCAGGTACACTTTGGGTTTGACCTTGTTCTATAAATTTAAACCCTTCATCTAATTTAACCGTAGAAATATCAACGGTATGGCTAAGCGTTAAATGAATGACTGAAAAATCCATGAAGGGTAAGTCAGCGGATGGAAACTCTTGAGTCACATGAAACCATAATGGGTCTGGATTTTGTCCATCCCGGCCACTGCCCACTTGAGCATCCTTGGAAACACCAATGGTGTTAAATTCAATGGTATTACTAAACTCAACTTCCCCTAATGTGCTGGTAACACCTTGATAATTTAAGGTATAAGTCTCGCCTTCAGATAATTCTACGTCAGGCGTAAACATTAGGCTCTTATCGCTATTTTCTTGAATGCTTACTTGACCGCTAACTGTATTGCCATTTTTATCAAGCAAGGTTACATGGCTTTGTAAATATTCATCATCGATTTCATGACTAAACATTAACGCAACATTGGTTTTTACCGATACATTGTTTTGACCATCAAATGGGTAACTGTAAACAAGATATGATTTCTCCCAGTTGGAGAAATCAATAGATTGATCCGTCTCAACTTCACTGCAAGCACTCAATAAGATTGCAATTAAGAAAGACATGCATAACGCGTAAGTATTTTTCATCATATCTCTCCTTTTTTAAAACATCATTGAGAAAGATACACTCACCACATGGGCATTACCCGAGGCAGTGACGGATTCATAAGGACTCGTAGCAACCTCGTCAGAAGACAAGACAAAATCACGTTCAACTAAATGGTGATATTGATACGCGGCATCCATACGCAAAGGAAATGCTAAAAATTTTGTATCGCCATACTCATGACTAACTCCAGCGCCAAGAATAAATCGGTCGTTATCAAATACATTGACATCAGGTGATAAACCATCCTCAAGCACAGACTCTTCATAGCTTAAACCCATCAATACATGAGTATTTTTAGCGTACTCATAGCGCGCGCCAAAGCGAGGAACAATGGCATCAGAAAACTTCAGGTTGGCTTGATCTTTAATGGTGTCGTCTTGTAATTTATTTTCAAGCTCGGCCCAGTTTTGGTATTCAATGGTGGTGGCTAATTGCCAATTAGGCGTTAATTGGTAACGCGCACCAATTGAGACAATCATCGGCTGATACGCATCTAATGTACTGACAACCAATGGCAAACCTGGGTCTGGAATCGTGCCAGGTATGGTCGCGTTTGCATTCACTTTTGTTTGAGTATCACTTTCACCACGATAAGAAATGGCTAAATCTAAACCTTGCCAAAGGCAATCTTTGGTTTCACCGCATAAAAGCTCATCCGCATCGAAATAAGCACCAATTAAGGGAATAAAAACAGGTTCTGCATTAACCTCAAGCTCTTCGCTATTGGTATTACCTGCTAAATCAGACTCAAGCACCATATTGGCTTTTGCGTGCAAAGTAACACGGACACCGGCACCCAAATGAAAACCCGGCATAACATTCGCCGCCGCAGAGACCGATAAAAACAAAGGTTTTTGCCCGTACTGCATGAACTGCCCTTCTTGAGAGCTATTGGATTCAAACGCCAACATTTCTAGGCCGTATTTTTCTACACCCGCCATCATTGCTAAATACACAGGGGTTTTAAATTTTGTAAGGCTGGTTAAATTGGTTTTCATACCAAACAAAACCGTTTCAGTTTGATTGGATTCTAAAACAGTGCCACTACGCTGTGGCGGATTTGCACCACCATTTGATGTGACCTCTAAGCTGGGTGTCGCTTGAAGAAAACCAAAGGTCAGCTCTCCCCTCTCACTTAGCGCCAAGCTAGCCGGGTTGTAGTAAGACGCACTGACTTGGTCACTGAATAATGAAAAGGATTGAGAAGTAGCCATATCTTGCGGTAACAAGCCATATGTAGTGGCAATATTCCCCATACTTGCATGGGCACTATTTGCGGATAAAACCGCTGCGGTTAAAGCACTGCCAAGACATAATGGGCGCAAAAAATAAGTTGTAATCATGGTGAGCCTACTTCAATTTTTATTGTTATTTTCGACCAAGCTAAAGACCAGCTTGATTCATACAATTGAAAGAATAATGTTTTATAGGCAGATTACATTGTCATTGCTGACAGGCAGGCGGTGCATTTCGGTCAATGGCGTAAAATGAGACAACACATTTCACATTTTCATACACATTCAGAGTCTAGGATTGTTTTACGGTATTCAACTGGCGTCATACCTGTCCAACGTTTAAAGGCTCGATAGAAGGCACTGACTTCAGAAAAGCCTAGCAAATAACAAATCTCTTCTACCGGCTCTTGCGTTCGCTCAAGCAAACGCTTTGCAAGAAAAGCACGATATTCAGATAGCACTTGATTAAAATTTGTCTCAAGCGCAGCCAATTGAGTTCGTAGAGATCTTGGGCTTAACCCTAAAGATTGAGCAACTAATTCAAGGCTGACTTCTTTTTTATCCAAATGCTCGCTTAACACTTGCCGTATTTGATAAACCAAATCTTGTTTTTCTATTTTCTCTACATGAGCTTGAGCCACCTCTTGGTGTAGATCAATTAAATCAGGCTCAGCATGTTGTGATTGAAATTCCAGAATCGAACTTGGAAATACAATGGCATTTTTAGACTGATTGAAATCAACAGAGCATTGAAATACTCGCTCATACTCTGCTTTATTACTGGGCTCATCGAATATCAGTTGGATTAATGAAGGCTCAAACTGATCTTGTGTAATGCTTTTGAAAAAACGGATAACACCAAAAATAATGCATTCAATGAAATGATGATCAACCTCATCACCTAATGCAGTATCAAATACTAAACTGGCTTTTTCATCCTCAACATGTAGGTATGATTGCGCGACATCGGACAATAAACGCTGATAATTAAGTGCTCGGTTTAAACCATCACCAAACGTTTGACTGCTTAAAAACAAGTACTCTAACACCTGGCCTCGATACAAAGGCACATGTTCAGCAACATGTAAACCAATGGACTGATCCTGTGTAACCGTTTCAGCCACCTGCCAAAAACGAGTATTTGCTCGGTGCTTTAAGCGAGCTTTTTTATCTTGAATATGATCAAGAGTGATACCACACTGCTGGTAAATTTCAGCCACTTCTATATTCATGGCCAGCATAGCCTCATGAACTAGGCGTAATAAAATACTCGCATCGCGCATTATCATTCCATATTAACAATGAGTGCTTAAGTACTTGAAACTAACAGATATTTTATGCAAATACCAAGTCCCATTCTGACATTCTGATAGTCTATTTTGACCATATTTGTCCTAAGCCAAAAAGATTGTCGCAAAACTGTCATGTTTTATTCTCACAATACAGGTAGATTTAAAAACAAAACTCAGTCAGGACCTTTCATGAAGCATGAAACCTTACTAGCAAAACAGCCGTCACTACTTTCTTTGTATACACGGGCACTGCTTAAAAGAGCCTCAGGCCCCATTAAAACACCTAACATTCCCACCCTTGTCCTCAACACTAAGTGCAACCAGGATCAACTTAAACAATATAAAAAACTGTGTGACGACACCACCAGCCAAGCAACGCTGCCACCTTTATACCCTCAGGTTTTAGCTTTTCGACTCCACCTAGAATTGCTCCTCAATAAGCAACTGCCTTTCCCTGTAATGGGACTGGTCCATAGAAGCAACCGCGCTGATTATTTAAGTCCTATCTCACCTAATGACGTACTGACGATTAAAGTTGGGCTAGATCAATACGATGAAAACAATAAAGGCATTAACTGCACCTTGTTAACACAGGTTTATGTGGAAGGGGAATTAAAATGGCAGGCTACAAGTACCTATTTTTATAGAAAAAGAAAAACGATTACTAAAAACCATCGGACTGCTAAAAATACCAAAATTTTAAAACATACTGGCGATATTAAAACTTGGTCTTTACCTGCCAACCTAGGTCGCCAATATGCAAAAATTACGGGGGATTTAAATCCTATCCACCTTTATGCCTTAAGCGCAAAACTTTTTGGATTTAAACAAACCATCATCCATGGCATGTGCATGGCGGCAAAAGCCACCGCACAAGCGCAGCCTGTGAATTTAACATTTCCCAACCAAGTTTATATCGAATTTAATAAACCAGTTTATCTGCCAGATGAGATTGTTTTTGCCCAAACCAAACATGATTTCAGTATTTGCCCTATAATCGGCCAACAGGTCATCGACAGCCCCATGTTAAGTGGTAAATTTGAAACTGACATAGGGTCTATGAATACTCACGTAATATAGTTACAACTAGGGGAAACCATGAAGCTTATCTTACTTGCCATCTTGCTATGCAGCACCCACATAATGGCAGAACCTTTACGCAGCCCAGAGAATATTGCTAGGGATAAATATCGCAACCCCATAGCAACCCTTGCCTTTTTTGAAGTAAAGCCGCACCACAAAGTAACTGAAATATGGCCCGGCGGTGGATGGTATAGCGAGATTTTAGCCCCCATGCTTTTTGAAGAAGGCACCTTTGTAGCCGCACACTTTCCCATTGATTCTCCGGTAGCATTTTTCAGAAATAGCCGTAATAAATATGAAGCAAGGGTGAGTGTACAACCTGAATTTTCCAAAATTCAAATATCAACATTTGCTCCACCCAACATAATCAACTTTGCTGAAAAGAACAGCATGGACCGCGTACTAACGTTTAGAAATGTTCACAATTGGATGAGAAATAAAGGTGAGCAGTCAGCATTCAATAGTTTTTATAAGGCTTTAAAACCCGGTGGTATTTTAGGCGTGGTCGAACACCGAGCACCTAATGAATTTTCAATTGATAAAATGATTGAGTCAGGCTATGTAACAGAAGCCTATGTAATTAAGCTGGCAGAAAATGCAGGCTTTAAGTTACTAGATAAATCTGAAATCAATGCAAATAAAAAAGACAAAAAATTACATCCAAAAGGCGTATGGACACTGCCACCTAGTTTACGTCTTGGCGAGCAAGACAAGAAAAAGTACTTAAACATAGGTGAAAGTGATCGCATGACATTAAAATTCATCAAACCGTTAAAGCAGTGAGACATCTAAACTTTGACGGATAAGATTCTTTTTACAGAAATTACCACCTGTTAATTTTGCCACCATATCTTCTGGCCCCAGCAATTGATGGGTCACCTCTTCCAGGCTCAATCCTTTTTTATTTAAGGCTTGAGCCTTTTCACATAGATCTAAAATATTATTGAGTTTTTGTTGCAAGGCTGCTTTGCCATTTTCAATGATGCCACCATGGGGACAAAACAATGTATTAAAGTCTAGCTTTAACACTTTTTGAATACTCTCTAATAATTGTTGTAAATTTTCATCGCTTCGCAGTAGCTTTAAACGCTTTGCAATAAATAAATCACCACTGAAGAAATATCCCTGCTCAGGTAGGAAGTAACAGGTTAAATCTTTAGCATGTCCAGGGGTATGCACTGGAATAACTTTACTGCCATCAGCCAATGACTCTTCAGCTTGAAGTGTTTGCGTTTTAACCGGTACCAAAGAGCCCCAAATTAAGCGTTGCAAATACGGCGTTTTATAACCTGTAGCTAATTTATCCTGTGCTAATTTAGGTGCACGCGGCAACACTCCGTGAGTCACTGAAATATGATGGGCGTTACCACTATGGTCTTCATGGTGATGAGTTAATAAAAGCTGTTCAACCGGCTGTTTAGCTAGAAACTGCTTCACATGTCGCCATTGGTTACTTGGCCCGGTATCAATCACCGTTTCACCAAGGCGATACACAATAAACTGAGTATTAATGCCTTGGTTAAACCTGCCAACTTTTGCGCCTGTGACTCTTTCAAACTCATATGTTTTACGAATAGGCATGGGGTATTCCTAATAGTTATAGATAAATCATGCCAAATGTGACCTGAATTACAATCACACAATAAATCCAATTAATTGGTAAAACCGCTCACAGCACATTGGCTTTTTTCTACTATAGTAATTAAAAGCCAATCAATAAGGTTTCCTATGCTTTCATTACCAAAATCCAGCTTAGAGCTTACCTTCAACCTGCTTCGCCATGTGCAGCCAAGCCTAGCCCTCAAGGTACGTAATATAGCGCTATTGCCAACGCTCACCCAAGATTATCAGAGTGACGAATTGCCATTGTGCGAAGAAGAAGTGTTTACCATCGTCAATCACTTAATGTTTATTGAAAACCAGGCGCGCATGGGCGCAAAAGCAGATAAAGGTCGCCAAATACTGGCCAGCGCCTTAATAGCAGACTGGCTAACATTCAATATTCGCCCATGACTCCACCACCCTTTTTTAACATATTATTTGAAAATACAGTCACACAATAAAAGATAACGGTATAAACTCAATAATGCATACTTAACAGACAAAAAAATGGGCCCACACATAAATGTGTGGGCCCATTTGCATAACACACTGACTCTAGGCTGCCTGATGAGACTCTGGCTGCGCTTCTTCAGGCCCCCAAATAACCCCTTTATGACCCTCTTCTACCAATTGCAGGTAACGTTCTTCTACGGTATCACGTCTTACCTTAAGTGTTGGTGTAATCAGTCCAGACTCTACCGTCCAAGCTAACTGGGTTAGCACCACACAATCTAAACGCTCATGATGCTCAAGCTGCCCATTCATCTTTTCTAGGTGCTCTAGTACTTGGCTGGTTACTTCTTCTTTATCCATGGCACGTGCGGTTTCAGATAGCTCAATCACTGCCAACGGTTGGTTTCGCCCCGAACCCATAACACAAGCTTGCTCAATGGCCACGTGTGAAACCAACAAACCCTCAATAGGCGCTGGCGCAATATATTTACCTTTGGTGGTTTTAAAGAGTTCCTTTACTCGCCCTGTTATACGTAAAAAACCTTGTGAATCTATTTCGCCCTTATCGCCAGTGCGATAAAAACCATCAAGAAAGGCTTCTTGGGTTTTTTGTGCATCTTTATAATAACCTTGCATTAACGCAGGGCTTTTAAACAGAATCTCCCCTTCTTTACTAATCTTTAATTGATTTTGATAAAACGCTTTACCAACAGCGCCAATACTTCTTTGCCCAGGTAAACTTAATGTGCCATAACATAGGTTTTCCGTCATGCCATAACCTTCCATTACCGGTAGATTAATTCGGTCAAACCATTCAAGTAATGCTTGTGGCATGGGAGATGCCCCACAACCGCACAACCTTGCTTTATCTAAACCTAGGCCTTTTTTTATTTTATTTTTTATTAAAGTTGAAACAACAGGAATCTTTAATAACAAATCTAATTTTTTCTGCCCACCTACCTTACCAAGAATACCTTCTTGGAATTTTGACCAAAGCCTTGGTACCGCAAAAAATAACGTGGGTTTAACACTGGCAATGTTATCGGCAAAACTATCTAGTGACTCAACAAACGATATGCTGAACCAACCATAATAACTTTGACCTTCGACAATCATGCGCTCAGCAACATGGGCTAACGGCAAGAAAGAAATAGCACGATCGGTACTTTTAATTCCTACATGTTCAACAAAGTTATTCGCTGCAAATGCAAATGCTTTATGGGTATGCACGGCGCCTTTTGGTTGGCCCGTGGTGCCTGACGTGTAAACAAGTGTCATGACCTCATCAAGGTCAGCCATATGAGCGTTAAAGCTTTGAGGCGCAGGCTTACTCACTAAGTCGTCCCATTTATGGGTCACAGGACCACTATAATATGGAAAACCAATCGTAGTGAATCCTTGCGGAATACTATCAATTACCTCTTGGTCGCTATCGTGCTTACCAACAAACAGTAATTTTGATTCACTGTGTTCAAGTACATATTGCACATTGGCTTTTGATTGGCCCGGATACAATGGAACAGACACGCCACCGACCATCATAATAGCCAAGTCGGCCATAATCCATTGCGCGCAATTCTTTGACCACAAGGCAACCTTATCGCCTTTCTCAATACCAAGCTGGGTTAATTGATATGCCATTTTTCGGGCAATGATTTCAACTTCAGACCAGCTTAATTCTTGGTATTTGCCATTAATTGGCTGGCGCAAATAAACTCGATTAGGTTGTTCTTCAACAGCTTTATAAAACGCGGCTAGTGGGCTTAGCATAGGCACCTCGGCGATTGATGATTTACTTGTTATTATTATTTTTATTCTCTAGCAATAGACCATATCGTCACTGCCATGTCTAGGTTATCTGCTGCAACTATAAGACGCTTTGTGTATGCTTGACGCATTCGGTCAATCGTTTCTGTTATTTAGTGGGTGTAATGAGCATATTAGAATTTTCAATACCCTATCATTATGTAAAAGCCGCCCTACGTGGCCCTATTTCACATGATGTGGATATAAAATCACTATTACAGCGCTCTGGGATCCTAGAAGATGTTCTGCATGAGCCTAAAGCCCGCGTAACAGCCAAACAGTATGCAACCTTAATTCAAAATATTTGGCTGGAAATGCAAGACGAGTATATGGGGCTTGGAAAAGAAGTAAGCCCACTTGGTTCGTTTGCCATGATGTGCCATGCCGTTATTCACTGCCCCACCTTAGAAAAAGCCTTTCGCCGTGCTTACCGTTTTTACGGTTTATTTTTACACTTACCCGAAATCACATTAGAAGTGGATGATGAATACGCCACAATCAAAGTAGACGAAAGTAAATTAAACGATCCCGATCATTTTTTAATAGAATCCATTTTAGTGATTTGGCATCGCTTTGGTAGCTGGCTCATTGGGCGGCGCATACGTTTGATGGATGCGCACTTTAAATTTTCCGCCCCTGTCAATCACCATGAATATCAGAGTATTTTTTATTGCGACATTCATTTTGATAGCCACTTTACTGGTATTCGTTTTCCAATTAAATTTCTGCAGGCAAAACTTACACAAAACGAAACCACACTCAAACAGTTTTTAAAACAAAGCCCAGCGGACTTACTAGCAAGACCCGACGAAGGCAATAGTTTAGTCGCACAAATTCGCGCCATTATTGGGTCAGACCTATCAACTGAACTGCCAAATTTTGAGTACGTTGCACAAGAACTTCATACCAGTGCACAAACATTAAGAAGACGTTTAAAAGAAGAAGGTTTAACCTATCAAGAACTCAAAGACCAGCTACGCAGAGATAGTGCGCTGTATTATTTAGAGCGTGGTGACTTAAGCATTCAAGAAGTAGCCGAAAAACTTGGATTTTCTGAGCCAAGCACATTTCACCGTGCATTTAAAAAATGGACAAACATGACGCCAGGCGCTTATCGCCAAGGTGAAGAATACTCACATAACGATTAGAAACATGAACAAGCAATTACCTGAATTAGTTGAAGTAAAAGACAGTGCGGTACACGGAAAAGGTTTATTCGCAAAATGTCCAATCAAAAAAAATACTTTGATTGGCACACTTGAAGGTAAGCCCTGCACAAAAGACGGCCCCCATGTACTGTGGATGAACGATGGCCAAGACAAATTTAAAGTCAGCAACGACCTCAAGTACATTAATCACCACAAAAAAGCCAATGTTGCTTATTATGATGATTTCACCGTTATGGCCATTAAAAACATTAAAGCAGGAGAGGAGCTACTGCACGACTACGGTGACGGCTGGGATTAATATTCACCTGTTCGCTCAAAGCAAGACCCCCATCACAGCTTGGATGTTTAGCTTTGTTATTAACCCCCACTAAAGCTATGGTAGAAAATGTAGACTTAGATTTCATTGAAACGGATTTCATGGGATAATTGAACATTTTTTAAACACCACCGTCATATCCGACGACATCTGGATTATGCAAGTCATTTACTTTCTTCGACATCTTCGATTTCCGCTATTTTGGCAAATTCTGCTAGCAATGACGGTTACCTTGAGCCTGACCATTGGGGTTATCTGGGCGTACCTTGGTTATAATTTAAACCACCTATTACAACAACAAACAGATACCTTCGCCAATACCATTACCCAGCAAGCCGCCGACAGTGCCGCAGAAATGGTGATGGCCAGTGATAAATTAGCGCTGGCGTCTATGCTTGATAATTTAGTCAGTAAAAATACAAGCATCCACGAAATGCGAGTGTTTGATGATAAGGATCAACTACTGGCACAAAGTCCACAAAATGTGCCTGCAATACAGCGCGTCAAACGCAATCATTACCAAACCCCCATCCTTTTTCATGATGTGCAAGCGGGCAGTATTTCACTTGTATTGGACAACAGCCCCATTAGAAACTCGCTGATTCATACGCGCAAAGTACTTGGAATAATTGTTTTTAGTATTGGCATACTTGCCTTAATAATATCCGCTTGGCTTGCGACAAATTTAAGTGCACCACTTAAACGCCTACAAAAAGTGGCATCAGAAGTTGCCGATGGCAATTTAAAGCCTTCTCTACCAAGCATTAAGAACGATGAAGTGGGCGACCTAGTTTTAAGTTTTAGTAACATGCTACAGGGTCTACGTGATAAAGAATCCATCGAACACAAATTCAGCAGTTATATTTCTAAAGATATTGCAAAGGGAATTTTAGAAAACTTACATACAAATAAAACGCCCTTGCGTAACGTACATGGCTCAGTGCTTTTTGTAGACATAGTGGGCTTCACTCAATTAACGGAACGCTCAAAACCCAGTGAAATAACTGACATTCTTAACCATTATTATTTTCTATTACATCAAGCAGCCAAAATGTACCGCGGCACGGTCGATAATTATATAGGTGATGGCGCCATGCTAACGTTTGGCGTACACAAAGAAGATCAAAAACATAGCATCAATGCAATTTGCTCAGCACAAATTTTCATTCGTCTAACTGACTTAATGAATGCTCAGCGTAAAGAAAAAGGCTTACCGAGTTTAGATTTTAGGCTTGGATTACATTGCGGTGAAATGCTTGCAGGTACTATTGGCTCAAGTGAGCGAATGCAATTAACCATAACAGGTGACACAGTGAACCTAGCAGCACGCATGTGCGAACAAGCAGATTACAATAAACTGATGATCAGCGATGCGGTTTTTAATCACCCATCAACCAATGAATTGGTTGTCACTGAACCCCCTGTTGCACTAACAATAAAAGGCAAAACGGACCTTGTTACTGGCCGCCATGTCTTGCACTTAGCACCAAAATTCAACCGCTTATTAATGCAACAAGAAGCAGAGATGGAAGCTATGCAGAATGTTTAAAATTGCTCTTTTACTCCTGCTTGTTACTTTATCTGGTTGCAGTACTCTTCAAAAAGGCGTGTGTTTCAAAAGCATTGATGAGCTCATAGAGAGCCATCAATACCAACAAGCAATTGATCAAGCCAAGCAGCAAAACCCCGAAGATGCAGCGCTAATCAAAAACATTGAACGCCAAGCAAATATTTATCGTCGCCAACAATTAAGACACGTCAACTTACTACTCGAACAGAAACAGTGGGCAAAAGCGAATGCGCATTTATTTGTACTAACATCCACGCTTCCTGATCATAGACAATTCCAACGCACCCAAAATAAATTAAACCAATTACGCAAACATGAGCGCTTAACATTAGCGTGCCAAGAAGCACTAGCAAAAGCTAACTATCTGCACAGCCAAACACAAAGTAGATTATTTGAATATCGTGATAAACAAACGGATTTATTTTGGTGGCAATCCAGCTCGCCCCTTAAATACAAAAAACATTTACTAGCTGAAAAACTTATCACATATGCGCAGCAAGCTATTTTACAAAATGACCTTTTATTAGCCAAAAAAGCATATAAAGAAGCCATCAACCTAAATGAAATGGCAAAAAGCGAGACCATTAACCGTTCCATTAAACAAGGTTTGGCTAAAAAGAATGCAGCTAACATTCAACAGCAGCAAGCCAAGTTAGTTCGTCAATTAAACGAAGCTATGATTGAAGAAAATTTTGATCAAATCATCTCTCTTGTAAATAGACTTTCTAAACCTTCTTTTAAAGGAAATGATGTTAAAGAAGCCATTGAGAGTGCACAGTCCCTACTTGTCTTTAATGCTAAAGAGCTTGACCTACTAGGTGACAGCGTTTATCGCCAAGGGGATATTGAGCGTGCCATGGCGTTATGGCAACAAGCACAAACATTGAATGCATCGATGACAGAGTTAAAAGATAAGATAAATCGAGCCAAAAAAATTCAAAACAAACTCAATTCGCTGCGGGAGTCACAAAACCAATAATCCATCAAAACTGGCGCTTTTCAACTAGCCATCTAAGCTGAAATGGGCAATAGACTCACCAAAATCAGCTATATTAAGGTATGGGCAATTTAAGGAAAACGCCATGATGGACTTTACGCTCGACCCAGCCAACATACATGCAGAAAAAGCACCGAGCTTAAGGGCCCTGATTCAAAAACATTACCTATGCGATGAGCAAGATTACGTCCAAGAATTATTAGACACCTTCCCTGAAACACAAGATGAAGTTTTCACTCAATCTGTAACCGATTTAGTTGAAGTGATTCGTCAACATAATAGCCAGTCTATCCTTCACCAATTACTGCAAGAATACGACCTAAGTACTGATGAGGGGATTACCTTAATGTGCTTGGCAGAAGCCCTAATACGTGTGCCAGACAGAGCAACTGCCAACGATTTACTCATAGATAAACTTTCAGAGCGAGGCTGGCAACATCACCTCAATAAAAGCGATTCATTCTGGGTCAATGCGGCCAGTTGGGGGCTTGCAATCAGTGGTAAAGTGCTTAAATCGAATAAAGCACAACCCAACGAAGCCATAACCGGTTTGGTCAATAAGCTTACCATCAACATCACACGTGAAGCCGTCGGCCGCGCGATACGAATAATGGGTGAGCAATTCATTTTTGCCCAGAGTATCGAAGAAGCCATCGATAACGGCAAGCATCTAGAAGCCAAAAAACAGTGTTGCTCATTCGATATGCTGGGGGAGCAAGCACTAAGCGAAGAAGACGCCAAACGTTATTTTAATGCCTACAGCCATGCCATTGATGTGGTCGCCGAGGGGAATAACCGTAAAGAAAAACTCACTGACAATATTTCCATTAAGCTTTCTGCCCTCCACCCACGATATGAGCCCAGCCAACAACATAAAGCCATGCCAGTTATCATCGAGCGATTACTGAGCCTTGCTTGTAGGGCCCGAGATAAAAATGTACCGATTACGGTTGATGCCGAAGAGCAATATCGCCTAGATATTTCATTACAAATATTTGAAACAGTCCTTAGCCACCAAGATTTATCTAATTGGGGGCACTTTGGCATAGTGGTACAAGCCTACGGTAAACGCGCACTGAGCGTTTTACATTGGTTATATGCACTAGGTAGCAAACTGCAAACTACGATTCCCGTAAGGCTGGTAAAAGGCGCCTATTGGGATACCGAAATAAAATGGGCACAGCAGCTTGGCTTAACCGAATATCCGGTATTTACACAAAAAGCCAGCACCGATCTCAACTACCTAGCCTGCACTCGCTTTTTGTTAAGTGACCGTCAAAAATGGATCAAGCCTAAGTTTGCGACTCACAACGCTTGGACGGTGCAATATATTTTAAGTTTACAGTCCAGTGTGAAATTCGAATTTCAACGCTTACAAGGTATGGGAGAGGCGTTATACGATTTGGTTAATGAGCGTCATTCAATCCCCTGTCGAATATATTCACCCATTGGCTTACACCAAGAGTTATTACCTTATTTAGTTCGCCGCTTAATTGAAAACGGGGCCAATAGCTCTTTCGTATTTAAAGTACATGATCCGCAGGTTCCTATTCACACCCTAACGGAACACCCGGCAGATAATTTAATTCAATCTTCAATCATGAACCCAAATGTACCATTACCTGGGGAGATTTTTGTAGATTATCGCAATAGCCACGGTGTTGAACTGGAACACGATAAATTTTACTACCGCACAATGGATGCGGTACTGCCTTTTTTTGAAGAGCACTACGAAGCCAGCCCCATTATCAACGGGCAAGAGCTTAAGCAAGTTCAACCCGTTGATTTATTTAGCCCAGTGGACAAAAAACGGATAGGTATTTTATACCCTAGTGACGAAGCCGCTATTCAAAACTGCATCAACCAACTTAAGAATTCCAAATTTAAATTTGATGACTTAGAAAACTTAACAACATCCGTAGAAAGAGTTGCTGATGAACTGCACAGGCATCGCTTTGAACTCATATTTTTATGTATGCAAGAAGCCGGTAAAACCCTGCAAAATGCTTTAGATGAAGTGCGTGAGGCCATCGACTTTTGCCGATATTATGCTCGCCAAGCTCAAAAGAACTTTGTAGACCCTGCTATTTTAGATTCTGTAACAGGTGAAGAAAATCTACTAAGGTATCGTCCTCGTGGCACCGTGCTTTGCATTAGCCCTTGGAACT
Organism: Bermanella sp.; assembly: GCA_049115935.1. Taxonomy (GTDB): domain Bacteria; phylum Pseudomonadota; class Gammaproteobacteria; order Pseudomonadales; family Oceanobacteraceae; genus Bermanella. The sequence continues at coordinate 44,680 of JAGDZK010000004.1, forward strand.
TCCCACTTGCAATTTTTGTAGGCCAAGTATGTGCAGCACTGGCCTGTGGTAACCGAGTGATTGCCAAACCGGCTCAACAAACCAGTTTAGTTGCTCATCGTGCAATTGAAATCATGTTTCAAGCAGGCATAAGCCAAGAGCAACTTATCTTTCTACCTGGTAGTGGTCAGTTGATTGCTAAAACACTGATCGAGCAGCAACTGATTGATATGGTTTGCTTCACAGGGTCCACTGCAGCGGCTAAAAAAATTCAGCAATGGATACTCACTTATTGCGAAAAATTTGTACCCTTACTAGCTGAAACTGGAGGGCAAAACGTCATGTTTGCCGATAGTACTGCACTCATTGACCAACTCATTCCAGACGTCATTGAATCTGCTTTTGATAGTGCCGGCCAGCGCTGTTCAGCTTTGCGCGTTTTGTTTATTCAAGAAGATATTAAAGATGCTTTTTACCATGCACTGCGTGGGCGCTTGGCGGTTTTAAATATTGAATCCCCTTTTTTACGTGATACCGATTTCGGGCCCATTATTGATAACGATGCCAAACAGCGATTAAATGAACACATAAACTGGCTAAATGAGCACGCCAAGCTCATTGCTCAGGTACCTATGCCAGACAGCCTACCTAGTGATTTATACTTAGCGCCTTGTGCGTATGAACTATCGGATTTTAAAGAACTGACTGAAGAGTTTTTTGGCCCTATTCTTCACATTATTCCGTTTAATCACGACGACCTAGACAGCAAACTGCAACAAATGAATGACAGTGGTTATGGTTTAACCCTTGGCGTTCACAGCCGAAACCAGCGTTGGATTGATTACATCACTCACAATGCCATTGTCGGTAATATTTACATTAATCGTAATATGATTGGTGCAAAAGTTGGATCACAACCGTTTGGCGGTCATGGCTTATCAGGGACAGGACCCAAAGCAGGCGGACCAAACTACGTACATGCTTTTGTGAAGGAATACACCATTACAACAAACACGTCTGCATTTGGTGGTAACCAAGAACTGCTGGGCTAACACTACTCTTATTTAAAAATAAAAACGCCAAGTTATTGCTTGGCATTTTTTTACATTTACAACAAAAATTATTCAGCAACTAACTCTGTAGCTTGCTTAGCATTTTCAATAAACGCATAGGTTTTGTTTTGGTACTGCTCTTCCTGCACTTTTTCATGCAGATTAGTTAGGGTCTCCATTGGGGTTTCAACCACAATAGAATTGACTAACCAATTAGGTAATGAGCCACCAGGATTCGCATGTACCTGATACACCACTTCAACCATACCTTCAGCTTGTGGCGTAAACGTCCATGCACCATTCACACTTGGCATACGCACATAGTCGTCATTTTTTTCAGCGTAATCTGGCTCCGCTTTAATAGAAGACGTCACCACACCATTCGCATCGGCGGTCATAATGGAGCGAATATAGGTATCGCGATTGGTAACCGGCCAAGGGGCTTCGTTTACGGTATAAATTAATGTCTCTTCATCGCTTACACGTTCTTTGACGTCAAATACGATAACATTATGCATCCAGCTAGTGGCTTGAGGGTCATCTTTTAACAGCGCAACAAATGCATTTACGTCTGCCTTTATGTGAGTAACACCTTTAAATTCTTTTAATTCTGAGCCCGCTACTTCTCGGGTGAAAACCTTAATATCTGTATCTTCATCATGAGCTTCTAGTTGCCAAGGGCTCACATCTGCAAGACTAAATTGACTTAACGACAGCAGCGCTGCACTGGCTAGGATGGTTAACCGTTTCATTTATTATCCTCATTATTAACGGTGAAAGGATCTTGAGTATACCCATCAGCTGGCTCATCACAATGTCCAAAAATTCATAATGAGCCGTCAATTACGCCATTTATGAAACACTACTTACCATTTCCGCCCATACAATTTGGAGAATCAGGCGCTCCCATAGATTCAGTCCATGCTTGAGGGGTGAAAGTGTGTAACGCCAAAGCATGGACAACACCCGCCAGCTCTTCAGCCAATGCCTTATAAACGGCTTGATGTTGCTTCACCTTGTTTAAGCCATCAAATTCGTGTGTCACTAAAACCACTTTAAAATGGCTTTCTGAATCTTTAGGCACATTATGCATATGACTCTCATTTACAATCTCTAAGTGCATAGGTTTGAATGCTTGATCTAATTTCAGCTGAATTTGTTGTTCGACATTCATAGTTCTTATCACCTTTAAATATATGGGCAAAAGTATACGCATTTCGTCCAACAAAAACCATGTATGGATATACAGATTCACATTGACGAAGGCATTTTAGGCATGTATAAATTAGCCCAAATCAAGCAAGAGGTGACAGCATGAGCAAGGCGCAATCATTAATCGAACAGTTTTACCTAGAAGAACAAGAGCGCATTGCGCAAGAATCCACCTTCACCCCTATTGATGTCAGTGTTAGCAGTGCCGATATGGCCATGATCAACACTATTTCTAAACGCTTCAATAAAGATAAAAACCAGCTAGTTCGTGAAGCATTAAGCCAAGCGATCGTGGATATGTTCAGCGCACTGGAGCCTGTTGAGCGAAAGATGCTGGCCAAAGACGCTGATGAATTAGCAAACAGCATCGCGGCCGAGATCGCCGAAGAACAAGGTTTAAGCGCCCTAGAAGTCACAGGTGTTAACTGGGTTGCACAAGACAAACAGTGCATTAAAGACGAGCGTAAAGCTGAAAAAGAACAACAAAAGCAACAAGAAATGCTCGCCCAGCAAATTCTTGCCGAGCAGCAAGAAGCCCTGTCTGAGCAAGAAGACGAGTCAACAGCAGAAGAAACCACCATGGTCACTGAAGCGCAAGACACTTCAGACAGTGAGCAAATGGAAGAGGCTTCTCCATTTGGCGAACAAACCACTTCTGAAGAAGAGCCGACCCAAAGTAATAACTCTATTTTTGCTTAACCCTTAGGCAAAACCCTCAGATTGCCTTAGTTTTAAGGCAATCTGCTTATTTCCTTTCCCCACTTGCCATAACCCCGTAAAATAGCCGACCGATATATTGTTACGTATTTATAGGATTTATAATGGCTATCCAGTGGTTTCCCGGTCACATGCACCGAGCACGCAAACAAATTACTGAGATGATGCCCCAGATCGATCTAGTGATTGAAGTGCTAGACGCTCGACTTCCCTACTCCAGCGAAAATCCACTGGTACCCGAGCTAAGAACAGGTAAGCCTTGCCTTAAGCTGCTTAACAAATCTGATTTAGCGGACCCTGCCTTTACCAAACAATGGCTCGATTACTTCAACAGCCTGCCGAATACCAAAGCCATGGCACTGACGGGTTTAGATAAAAAACAGGTAAAAGCCATTACTCAATATTGCTTAAGCATGCTGCCTGAGCGAGAAGAAAAAAAACAATCCATCCGCACCATGATCATGGGGATTCCCAATGTAGGGAAGTCCACATTGATTAATACATTAGCGGGTCGAACAGTGGCAAAAGCCGGCAACTTACCTGCTCTAACCCGCCACCCACAGCAAATTAAAATCAACGATGGTATTGTGTTATCGGATACCCCTGGGATTTTATGGCCAAAAATCCACAATACCGCCAGTGGCTTTCGCTTAGCCGCCAGCGGCGCGGTACGTGATACCGCCATTGATTATTTTGAAGTGGCTGAATTCACTGGCAACATGCTGCTCAAGCTTTACCCTGACACCATTCGTGCCCGTTATAAATTCACAGACCTGCCAGAAACCGGAGAGCGTTTGATTGATGGCATTGGTCGTAAACGTGGTTGCTTACGCTCTGGTGGCGTAGTTGACATGCATAAAGCCGCTGAGATTTTAATACACGAATTACGCTCGGGTAAGTTAGGTAAGCTGACCTATGAAACACCGGAGATGATGTTAGCAGAAGAAGAAGAACTAAGAATCGAAGCCGAACGTAAAGAAGCAGAAATTGAAGCTAAAAAATTAGCGGCTAAAAAAGGGACTCGTCAAAGTAACCCAGATATTAAAGAAGATTGATCGTCACCAAACTTTAAGCCGGTCGGGCACTGCCCCCGGCCTAGGCATCAAATCCCAAAAAATATCACTGAGTTTTAATAGCATCACGCAGCTGGGTGAATATATCCCACTTTGCATCTTCTTCTGCCACAATCTCGATGGGGTACAAACCAGTATCGGTAGGAATAGTATTTAAATCGGACTGTAATTGGCTGGTGTCTTTAGCGTATAAAATCCATTGATTGACCCCCTGACACATAATCACCATGACCACTAAGGCATGAGCATTGGGCTCAATTGCGCTCATAAGCTTTTGATTGAAGTCATCAATGAAAACCAATTCTTTGTTACTTGGGTAGCCTGTTGAAGGGTCAACATCCGCTGCATTCCAAGAGATTTGCACGCACTGCGCGAATTCCCCAGATGCTAATTCAGCGTCCAACTCATCACGATAGCGAATGGTAATAGGCTCATCATTCAATGTGCCATCTGCCAGCACCCAACGGTTTGAAAACGCCATATGCCTTCCCTGCTTTTATTTTTGGATACGCTTAAAGCTAGCAGAATATAAGTAAAATGCACAAGAACACCTGTTCTTATGGCTATTTATAGCCAAAACACGTTAGCGCAACGGGATTTTTAAAAATCTACGACCTAATTTATCTTGTTCTGGCAGATGCCCCGCCCTCACATTAACCTGCAGACTTGGCAATATAAGCCTTGGAGCATCTAGGTTTGCGTCTCTTGCCTGGCGCTTTTCAATAAACTCCGATTCTGTGGTACTACCGGCACAATGAACATTATGAACTTTTTGTTCTTGTACACTAACAACCGAGCGTACTTCTCGATCTTCGGGAGGATAGTCGTGGCACATATGCAACTGCGCATCATCACCTAACGCATAAATGGATTGAATGGACTGATACAGGGCTTTTGCATCACCGCCGGGGAAGTCACACCGGGCCGTTCCTATATCCGGCATAAACAAGGTATCCCCAACAAATACATGGATTGATTCATTAGGCGCCCTTACCACATAACTTAAACAGGCCGGCGTATGACCCGGTGTCGCCAATGCCTGAATGGTTATTTCACCCACACTTATGACATCGCCTTCACTGACCAAGCCATCGAATAACGCTTCTTTTTGGCTATTTAACCCAAATACCTCATCAAAATGCTGCTGCACTAACGCTACGTTTCCACCAATGAATACTTGCCCACCTAAGTGCTGCTTAATGTATTGGGCATCACTTAAATGATCTGCATGCACATGGGTTTCTAAAACATATTTTAGGGTTAACCCTTGCCCATTAACATAAGTGATTATCTCATCAGAAAACTCATGACTTACCTTACCTGTATTGGCTTTATAGTCCGCCACAGGGTCTATTAAAACCGCCTCATTCGACAGATCATCAACAACCAAGTGACAAAAAGTCTGAGTATCATGGTGGTAGTAGCTTTGTATATGCATCAGCGCCCCCAAAAATGTATAACTCACACTACATTAGCAAAATCTAATTTAGCTTTCATTAAATATTGTGTTAAATTTAAAGCAGCAACAATTGTTCTTCGAGGACACCATGGAAACCTTTGCCATCGCTCAAGAAATGAAAGCCCACGCGCGTGAAGCTTCTCAATTATTAAAAGCCCTAGCTAACGAAAACAGACTCATGATCCTATGCTCATTAGCACAGGGGGAAATGAATGTAACTGAGCTTAACGAACGCTTGGATTTAAGCCAGTCGGCACTTAGCCAGCACCTTGCATGGCTTCGCCGTGAAAATCTCGTTAATACTCGTCGAGACGCACAAACCATTTATTATTCGCTGCAAGGCACAAAAGCCAAAGAAGTGATCATGGTATTACAAAGCATCTATTGCGCTGACCTAGTGAAATAGTCATGCCTAATTGGCTTTTTCCTTGGCGACATTCCAACTGGCAATTACGTCATGACATGGTTGCGGGCTTAATTGTCGCTATTTTAATCATTCCTCAAGCAATCGGTTATGGTTTACTCGCTCATTTACCGCCCTCTGTTGCCTTAGCCAGCTGTATATTCCCTTTATTGGCGTATGCCGTATTTGGTCGTAGCCACGCGTTGGCAATTGGTCCTGTGGCCATTATCAGTTTAATGGTGGGCGAGGCTTTACAGCCTCTATCGGCTGAACAAGCACTACCTGCCGCTCAACTCTTAGCATTACAAGTGGCCATGCTATTAATGGGCATGCGTTTACTTAATCTTGGCAATTTAGTGCATTTTATTGGCCACCCTGTTATCCAAGGCTTCACCGCTTCTGCGGCCATACTGATTATCAGCAAGCAATTACCTCTCATCCTTGGGGGGAATATTTTTCAGTTAAGCAGTATTGATACACAAACAGCTGCCCTAGCACTTGGTTTTATTGGCCTTCTTATGGGCTTTAAAAAAATCCACCATGATTTCATCAGTAAATTAGGCCCCTTAGTGGTGGTAATCATTGGCTGTGTCTGGGCGTTTTTTATGCCCAACACCCTATCAACTGTGAACATAGACCAGTCCCATTCAGTCTTTAACGTCTCTTTTGTCTTACCTTGGGAATTATTTGAACAACTTTTACCCAATGCTGTTCTCATCGCACTCATTGGTTTATTAGAAAGCACGTCAGTTGCTAAGAATTTAGCAAAACACCGAAAGGAAACCATTCACGCCAACCAAGAACTATTGGGTTTATCGTTTGCTAATTTAGCAGCCTGTGTCTTTCATGCGTACCCTGTTGCCGGTGGTTTTGGCCGCTCTATGGTGAATCTTCAAGCGGGAGCAAGCAGCCCATTAGCAGGCGTTTTTACCGCTTTTTTTGTTGGTTTTTTACTTTTATTTACAATAGATGCCATTAACTACATTCCACTTACGGCATTGGGGGCTATTGTCATAATCGCTGTATGGCCATTGCTTGAGTTCGCCCCTGTTTTTAACAAATGGCGAGTGCAACCAAAAGAAACAACCATTTGGTTGGTCACCTTTATCATGGTGTTATGGCAAGGCGTTGAAATTGGTATTCTATCTGGGGTGTCGTTATCTGTGATTTTTCTTATTCGCAGCGCAGCCAAACCTCATATTGCCATTATTGGTCAAATACCGGATAGCGCTCACTTTCGTAATATAAAACGTCATAATGTCATTACACATTCTGGTTTACTGGCCATTCGTATTGATGAAGGTATTCATTTCGCCAACCAAGATGCCATTAATCAATTTATTGAAGAGGCACTTGAGCATAACCCAGATACAAACAATCTGCTTATCGTGTGTTCCGCGGTCAACATCATAGATAGTGATGGCTTGGATTTATTACAATCTTGGAACGAAAAACTACAACTACAACATAAGCAATTACACCTAGCTGAAGTGAAAGGCCCGGTAATGGACGAACTCATCAACCGTGGTTTTGTAGACAGCATCCAACCAGGCAAAATCTTTTTAAGCACCAAACAAGCGTTCGATACCCTTTCGCAACCTAGCGACGAAAGCTATATAATCTAGCTTTTATATTAAGAGTCATATTATGTTGTACCTCACTAGCATAGCCATCATCATCTTACTGGCCTTAAGCGCCATAGCCGCCTACTACATGATCAAATTACGTAATGTAAGGCAACTTCAAGCTCAACAAATTCAACAAAATAAAGACGCATGGCAAAAGCATCGAAACGAACTAGCCGCTGATTTAAGGTTTATTGGTAACTCAATGCTACAAGGTCAGTGTGAGATCACCGAAGGCTGCTTAAGATTAAAGGTACTAATGGATCGCCTAGATGACGAGCTACAAAACAAACCAGAGTTTAAAACCATTCAGTCTTTTTTTGCTCAAGCCATCACTATGCCAACCCATGATGCATACAAAGCGCTCACTCGCAAAGAGCAGTTCAAACAAGATAAGCAACGCTTTGCTTTAGAAGAGCAACATAAAGATCAAATTTTGATCGAGGTAAAAACTCTCTGTGAGTACAAGTTCGATATCCTTACGCCCAATTAACCTGTTCATCTAAGCAGGCTTTGGTAAAATGTTACCTAGATCACATTTTCCAAGGCCACTCTCATGAACAAAATCCTCCTTAGCCTATGCGCAGCAAGCTTGTTATCCGCCTGTTCCGGCCCTGCTATTAAAGATACCGCACTGATTCAACAAACCGCACTGAGCCAAGCGCAAAACATTGAACAAAGCCCTCAACAAGTCATTGAAAACACACGAAATACGCAAATAAATGCGCAAAAGCAAGACCTCTACTATTTCAGCCCAAGCTACATGGCCCAAGGTGAAGCTGAAATGGCCAAAGCAGAAGAGTCCTTAAAGCTAAGCAAACCTGCCAATATCATCATTGCACACAGTCTGACAGCCCAAGCATTATTTGATCGCGGCCTAGCCACCAAAGAAGTGGTGATTAATCAGCTAAAACCAAGTTTTGATGGCGTTGAAATGCTCAAGCAAATTAATAGCCATACATTGCTCAAAGGGGATTTCGAAGATATTGAAGATGACATCAAAGATTTAATCCTACTCATTGAGCAAAATAAAACCAACGAAGCCATTAACGATCAAAAAGATATACTTAGTGATATCACACAGCTAGAAATACAAACCCTTAAAGTTACCTATTTCACAACCGCTGAAAATGCACTCGAAAAAGCAGAAGATGCCGATGCCGAAGAGTTTGCCACAAAAACATTCGAGATCGCTGAAAAAGCCCTGGAAAAATTAGAATTAACCGTAGAAGGCCAATACAAAGATCGTGAATTACTGGCAAAACAAAGCACGGCTACTATTCAACTTGCTCAACATGCTGAACACGTGGCAAAAGCGGCTAAGCCACTTTTAAAACTTGATGCCGAAAAAGCTGAACAACATGTTTTGTATATTGAATCACTTTTAGAGCGTGTTACTAAAGCACTTAATCATGATGCAATCACACACATGCCCCTTAATAATCAATCCATTGCTCTGGCTCAAGCTGTTGAGCGTTTAAACAAACAAGCCCAAACAAACATTAATACGTCACAATGGGCAATTGAAAAACAACAGCTTGAATCAGTAATAGCCGAACTAAAACAAGCGCAAGAAGATGCCGTAGCAAAGACACCTGACACTACGCTAGAGCCTAAAATAGAAGAAGATAAAGCATTAGACTCAACCACAATCTCTCAAGAAAAAGCAGTGGCACAAACACCGATTGAAAAACTTGCTGAAGACACCACAACAGAGCCATCAGCTAATGAGTTAAGCAGCGAAACAAAACAAGACAAAACCAAAGTGCCTGGAATCAAAGCTGAGTCGGCAGATGAGTCAAATCAGGAAAAAGTCATTCCTGTTGAGTCGAGCGTCATTGAAGAAGCCGCACCAGTGGTGGCAGAAGATGAGCAATCGAAACCAAGTGTGAACGAAGACGTGACGATTGCCACTGAAAAAGAATCGGCAACCGAAAACGAAAACGAAAACGAAAACGAAAACGAAAACGAAAACGAAAACGAAAACGAAAACGAAAACGAAAACGAAATTGTGACCGAATCCACAACTAATGCAAACACCGAAGACACAACCCAGCCTTAACATTTAAATGCGTTAACGCAGGACATTAAACACCAAAGGCCCGTATAATACGGGCCTTTCTTTTTTATTGGGGTAAACACTTTGCCACGCATTGCTCTTTTGGACTCTGGCATAGGCGGCTTAAGCGTCTTACAGGCGATTAAACAGCAAATACCAAACGCAAGTATTGTCTACTTTGCTGACCACGCGTTCTCCCCATACGGCAATAAAGATACCCATTGGTTGAACCATCACATCGTTCAATTGGTAAAAAACCTAAACCAGCAGCATCAACTTGATGCCATTATTATTGCCTGTAACACCGCCAGCACTCTTTGCCTTGAACAATTACGCCAGTGCATCAACACACCCATCATAGGTGTGGTGCCTGCAGTAAAAACGGCCGCCAATTTAACCATCAATCAATCCATTGGTATTTTAGCGACGCCCACCACCATTAACGGTGAATACCTTAAAAGCTTGATTTTAGATTTTGCTAACCCATATCAGGTGACTAAAGTTGCCAGTACTGAATTGGTTTCTATTGCAGAAAAAAAACTAAACAAACAACCCATTGATCAACAGACAATCGCCCATATTATCGAGCCCTTTTTAAAGTCAAACTGTGATTACGTGGTATTAGGCTGCACCCACTTCCCCCATTTAAAAGAAGAGCTTACGGCATTAGCTGAACATATAAATTGGATCGATTCTGCAGATGCCATCGCCAAGCGCTGCATATCATTGCTCAATCACAGCACCCCACCACAAGACAATAAAACACCTGAGCCAGATTTGTGCTTTTTTTCGAGCGCTTATATTGAGACGGGTTTACAACAAACCTTAACTGAATTTGGTTTCACTAATGTTCAAGCAAACGTACAACTTTATGACCTTGAACTAAACTTAGTTAACCCATAACTTAAGGACACACACCATGCACCCATTCACACAAGAAATTTTGGCATTCTGGTTTGGTGCTTGGCCCTTTGATGAAAAAGCAGCACAACGCCAAGCTTCATTATGGTTTCAGTCAACCCAGGAACTTGATGAAAAAATAAAACAGGATTTTCAACCCCTTGTAGAATCAGCACTTAATAATGAGTTTAACTGCGACTGTCTTGAAGACGACCTCGCTTATATCATTCTGCTCGATCAATTCACCCGCAATATCTATCGCGGACAAGGCAAAGCATTTAGTGGTGATCAACGTTCACTAAATAAAAGCCTTCAGCTCATTGAAAAAGACATACATTTAACACTGCCACTTCACGTGGCTACCTTCGCATGTATGCCACTGCAGCACAGCGAAGATATTGAAATACACACACAATCCATTGAAGTATTTACCCAGTTAGCAAATCTTCATGGTGAACCTGCCCAAGGCTTTTTAAGTTTTGCCCATAAACACAAAGACATTATTGAGCAGTTCGCTCGTTATCCTCATCGTAATAAAGCGTTAAACCGCGAATCAACGGACAAAGAAACACACTACCTAGCTAACAATGGCTTACGCTTTGGTCAATAAACGAAAGCTTTCCGTTAAGAATCTCACACAAGCCATGACAGCAAAGCCAATGCTGGTTAAAATGCCGGCCAATAAGAATAAAGACAGAGCACTTCATGGACGCACGTACCTCAAAAAAGACTAAATTATTGCTATTTATTAGTCTGATAATCACTTCATTCGCAGCGAATGCCGGATACTTTGGCGCAGCTCAAACATTTAATAGCTCAGCGACTTTTGACGAACAAGATAATGGCTTTCGCATAGACTTCGGCAGCGACACAACACCTTGGCTTGATTTAGAGTGGAGCTACATCGATTACGGCTATTCAAGATTTGATGACCCAGATTTTGTACTGGGCGACCCTGATGACGACGACGATGAAGACCGCTTCGAAAATATAGGGTTTGGTGATGACTCGGTAAATGAACAAATAGCAAGATTTGAAGGCCTGACTAATTTACGTGCCCAAGGTATTTCTGCTGGATTGAAATTCAAAAAAGACATTAATAACTGGATGAAAGTCTATGCCCGCGTCAGTTTTTTAGCATGGCACTCAGAAAGTATTAACGTCACCATCTTTGCACCAAGACCCGGTTTTGATAGTGATGGTAACGAGTTACCACAAGGCTCAACCGAAACCCCTAATAATTTAAATGACTGCGGCACCATCAGTTATTGCCGCATTGAAGATACCGATGACGTCACCGAGACTTTTGGCGTAGATTTTTGGTACGGATACGGCGCCATCTTTAAACCTTATAGCTGGCTTGCCATACGCACCGAATACTCAATCGTGACTCTTAAAGCGGTTGATTTCCCAAAAGGAAAACTTGAAGGCTTTTCCGCTGGCCTTGAGATCCACTACTAAACTTTGCCAAGAGTAAAATGTACCCAGACTTGTTACTGCCATAGTTACTATGCGTAACAAGTTCGCAACATTTGTATGATTGTCTTAAGCCCGTCTACTAAAAAAAACCTAGCCAGTACCTGCCATCTTTAGACATTAAATGAAAATGGCACATTATGTGCATTTTTAATAACAGGACAGAGATCCCATTTAAAATAACAATAACAAAAGAAAGGATCAGTACGGTGACATCCGACTGCATATCTGTATCACTGATTAACCCTGTTATCAGCCATGTTAAATCCCTAGGGTTCGACACGGTCTCTGCTGTAACACAAGCGGATATTAATCCTGACTTGCTGTTAGACCCTGATAACCGCATTACCGTCGCTAAAGTTGATGCCCTTTTCCAAGCATTGGTTAAGGTCAGCGGCAAAAGTGACTTGGGGTTAAGCGCTGGCGCCAGCTTAGAAGCACGTTCCTACAATTTATTGCAGCACTTGCTTTTATGTTGCTCCACATTAGGTGAAGCTCTCGTATCTCTCAATCGTTACTACATCCTGTTCAGTGATGAAGCACCGCCAACTTTTAGTCGCAAGGGGGATGGGAGCGTCAAAATTACGTTCCCAATTAACCAAGATATTGACGAGCAACAACGAATCCGTATGGATTTGATGCTGTCTGTTACCTGTCATTGGTTGCGACAAATTTGCGGTCGTGAATTCAAGCTTACCCAACTTTTGTTGCCGTTTTCAGCGCCTAGCTACGAAACGTCTTATGAAAGATGGCTACATACTCCGGTCCGGTTTAACTGTCAGGAAGTATCAGCAGTATTCCCTGCTTTCTGGCTTGACAAGCAACTTCATCAAGCAAACCCACACATTATGAATATGATAAAAACAGAAGTGAAAAACCTGGCAGAGAAAATCAATAATCGTGCATTGCTGAGCGATCGTATTCGTCAAGCAATCGTACAGAATCGTATTGAATTCAGTGCCACCCAAAAGGAAGTAGCCGAGCTATTTCACATTAGCTCACGCACTTTGAATCGTCACCTTCAACAAGAAGGGACATCACTCAAATCAATTCTGACGCACTCACGTATCGAAGAAGCAAAAAGTTTGTTGATGGATAACAAACAAAGCATCGAGCAAATCGCCATGAAGATTGGCTTTTCGGGTCGCCGTACGCTAGATCGTATTTTTATTAAATACGTTGGTATGAGTCCAGCTCAGTACCGTAGCAATCGCACTCATGAAGCCCACGAAAGTAGCAGCGAAGTCGCTTAGTCTTTCTTGGTGATACTGTGTGGAATGCTTTGCATTCCACACAGAGTACGCGTGTTCAAGACCTTGAGCCTTGCAACCCTCCTGTGTGTATAAACAATACACGACTGCCCTTTGCTATTTTTTCTTGTTTGATCAAGTCTAATAACCCATAAAATGCTTTGGCCGTATAAACCGGATCCAATGGTAAGTTCGTTTGAGCCTGCATTTGTTCAATAAAATTTAACAGCCCATCATTCCATTTTGCATAACCCGCAAAATGATAACCAAGCTGCAACTCCCAGTTTGTCATGTGTGACTCTAAATATTGTTCAACCTCTTTGTGCATCCAGTTAGCGCCCTTTAAAACCGGCACTCCAATAACTTTAACACTAGGAGAACTAGCTCGAATCACACCCGCTAAGGTCGTCCCTGTTCCACACGCCATCACGATGACATCGTATTGGGTTTGATCAATGCCGTTTAACATTAATTCCGCCCCCTTAACCCCTAACTCACCAGCACCACCTTCAGGAATCCAATAAGGGCTTTCAAAGGCTTGCGCGTGCTGCTGAACCATTGTTGAATTCTGTTTTAAACGGTATTCACTTCTTGATACCCCAATAAGCGTCATCCCCCAGTTTTTACAATCTTGTAAGGTTGGGGTTAATGTTTCTAATTCATGAGGCTCGGCACGAATCACGCCTACGGTTTTAATACCCAATTGCTGACCTGCAAACGCCGTTGCATGCAAATGATTGCTATAGGCACCACCAAAAGTAATGAGTGTTTTATGCTTATTTTTAAAAAAGACTTCTAGGTGATAATAAAGCTTAAACAGTTTATTCCCACTGATCACATCATCAATTAAATCATCACGCTTTACATGTAATGACACTTCAAAATCATTAATGACCTTGAGGGAGGTAATATTTTGAATGTGAATCTGTTTAAGTTTAGAAAGAAAGGTGTCCATGAACATACTGCAATCAAAAAACGTTAGTCTCCACAATTTACCATGCTACTCAAGCGGTTTATGCTCATCACAATAAATATCACGATTACCGTCAAATATTGCTGGGTTGCCAATCAATGCAACCGGTGCATCACACACCACACACTGTGGGTGATCGTGATGTTTAAGCCACACCAAATACTCAGCCTTGCTTAACGAAATATGATGAGCTGCATAGGCAATTGGGTCATCTAAATAATCCAACAATTGATGTGCTTGTAAATTTAAATGCCCAGCGCCTGGGTGAAATACAACACTCATCACTTCATTATCTTGCATTAACTGCACAAGTTCAGAATCCTTTACCTCACTATGATCAGCATCATGGTCTGCTACCTGTGATTGGCTGCGCAGTTTTTCTATGATTACCTGCTGCTCGCGTATCTTCATATTGAGGCTTTCGTTTTCACGGCGCAACTCATGCTCCGCTAAACTGGAACGCTTTTGTGATAACTCCAGAAGCTGCTGTGATACTCGCTCAGCTAGTAACTTTTGTTTTTCAAGTTCTTGTTGTAATTGCTGGATTTGATTGCGATACGCAGCCTCTTCGTTACGCAGCGTGCGTTTAATATGACTGACTTCTTCGATTGGGTCTTGGGGTGACTCTTGATGCATCAGCTCACCTTGAGCATGATCCAAAGCCTCAGTGATTGCTGAAAATACGGACGTTGATGGGTCCCATAAATTATCTTTGTAACCTGAAATGGGGCACTGGCTACGACACGCCAAGCGAATTCTACCCGCACCAAAGTCAGGCCCAGGCCCTGCGGTATCACATAAACGTTGAAGTGGTAGCGGCCAATCCGGCTCGCAGTAACCCTCCTCATCAAACGGAATCACACAACACACCAACGCTTGGATCAGCCAATCGTGATTAGCCTGCACAAATACCGCCCTTTGCTTGCCACTTATACCGGACAATCCTGTTTCACCATCAAGCAAAGCATCCATCTCATCTTTGCTTAATACATGACGCACATCCCCTTCGCTAAACACCAGCAAGGTTTCAATATGACTTGAAATGGGATGCACCCAATCTAAGGCCGTGCTCGCCATCTTAAATACCCTAAGTAATGTCATTTCAGTGTAGGTCAGTTCAGATATTCAATATGTGATAAGTCTTACATTTTCTCCCCCCTAAACTGGCCACCGCTCGCCAACTTAAGCACCCGTTCACAAACAAAAACGCCCCTAAGCCGAAACTTAGAGGCGTTTTTTAACAACTAAAACCGATTAAATGGCAGCCGCTAGCTCAGTACCTTGTTTAATAGCACGTTTTGCATCCAGTTCAGCCGCCTTATCAGCACCACCAATCAAGTGCACACCAATGCCTGCTGCTTGTAGTGGCTCTTGTAGCTCCCGCAGTGGCTCTTGCCCTGCACACACAATGATATTATCGACTTCTAGCAACATGGGTTTGCCATCCACTTCAATGTGTAATCCTTGATCATCGATTTTTAAGTAGCTCACTTTATTCATCATCTGCACATTTTTGTGCTTAAGCGTCGTACGGTGAATCCAACCCGTGGTTTTACCCAAGCCAGCACCCACTTTCGTTTTCTTACGCTGCAGTAAGAATACCTCACGCGGTGATGCTTCAACCTGTGCATCAGCGGCCAAACCACCCGGGGTAGCCACGGTTAAATCAACGCCCCACTCTTGCATGAACTCCTGTTTATTTAAGCTTGGACTAGTTTTACCATGGGTAAGGTATTCAGATACATCAAAGCCGATACCACCAGCCCCCATTACCGCCACGCGCTTGCCCACAGGCTTTTTATCACGCAGTACATCCAGGTAGTTCAGTACCATTGGGTGATCGACGCCTTCTAGCTCTGGTGTGCGCGGCACAATACCTGTGGCCAGCATCACCTCATCAAAACCGGCTTTAATTAGCTGCTGCGCGTCAACACGGGTATTAAGCTGCAACTTAACCCCTGTTTTTTCGATCATTTTGCCAAAGTAGCGAATCGTCTCATTGAACTCTTCTTTACCTGGTACCTGCTTCGCAATATTAAATTGGCCACCAATTTCACTGGCACCATCAAATAAAGTGACATCATGGCCACGCTCAGCGGCCGTAGTCGCCGCCGATAAGCCAGCTGGGCCTGCACCCACCACCGCTATTTTTTTCGCTTTGGCTAATGGCTGTTGAATTAACTTGGTTTCGTTACATGCGTATGGGTTCACCAAGCATGACACTTCACCACCACTGAAAACATGATCCAAACAGGCTTGGTTACAGCCGATACAGGTATTGATTTCATCTGCTTTACCTGCCGCTGCTTTGGTCACAAAATATGGGTCAGCCAACATTGGACGCGCCATAGAAACCATATCGGCCTGACCTTCGGCAATAATGCTATTGGCCACTTCAGGATCATTAATACGGTTGGTAGTAATTAAAGGCACACTTAATTCTTTTTTCATGCGTGCCGTCACTTCTACAAACGCGGCACGGGGCACACTGGTGGCAATGGTCGGCACACGGGCCTCATGCCAACCAATACCCGTATTGATTAACGTGGCACCGCATTTTTCGATTTCTTTACCTAGGTAAACAATTTCATCCCAAGTACTGCCGTCTTCTACTAGGTCCAACATGGATAAACGGAAAATAATAATGAATTTTTCACCCACCGCTTCACGGGTACGACGCACCACTTCTTTAGCTAAACGAATACGGTTTTCATAACTGCCACCCCATTGATCGGTGCGTTTATTGGTGCGTTTAACAATAAACTGATTAATGAAATAGCCTTCTGAACCCATGATCTCAACACCGTCGTAACCCGCTTGTTGCGCCAACAATGCACAAGTCACAAAGTCTTGAATTTGTTGTTCGATTCCATCTAAATCTAATTCTTTTGGTGGGAACGGATGAATGGGCGATTTTATAGCAGACGGCGCCACCGCTTCATTGTTATAAGCATAGCGGCCGGTATGTAAAATCTGCATACAAATAAGAGAGCCTGGCACCGTATGCACGGCATCTGTAACCAGTTTATGATTGGCCACTTCTGCTTCGTTATCTTTGCAAAGAATCGCGCCACCTTGTACGCCGACCCCTTGCGTATTTGGGCCGATGCCGCCTGTCACGATAATACCCACACCGCCTTCAGCACGCTGACGAAAATATTCCGCTTGGCGCTCCCAGCCACCTTTGCGCTCTTCAAGACCTGTGTGCATAGAACCCATCAACACGCGGCTACGGGCTTGAGTGAAGCCTAAATCTAACGGTTCTAACAAGTGGGCGTACTGGCTCATATTTCTCTCCAACATCAATTTTATTTTTATGATTTTTTGTTTGGTTTGTGGCTAATACCTTAGTTTTCTTGCTAGTATTCGCCAATATCCTAGATGAACAATTTTCTAACCAAGTAGAACAAATGAAATTAGGTGATATCTCAGTAAGCTATGTGCGTGCCCTGCTCAGCACCGTTGACGCCCTTGGCGGCGATTCGGCCACGTTAGCGAGCCAGTTCAGCTTATCTGACGCCAAGCTTTCACAGCCTGAGGGGCGCATCAGCATACCTCGCTTCATGCGCTTAGGGTTTGCCGCTATCGAACAAACGGGCCGCGGTGACCTGGGCTTAGAAATGGGTCGACGCGTAAAAATCCCATTTTTAGGGCTCACCGGCTTTTTAGCCATGACCGCTAAAAATATCGAAGCGGCCTGTAAAGTTATGGCCCACTACGAACGTTTATCCAGTACCAACTGCCGCGGGCAATCCAGCTTTTATTTAGACAACTGCAAAGGCGTGGCTAGCTTCTACTCTATTAGCCCCTACAACGATTACAACCTATTTGTGGTGGACTCCGTTTTATCATCACAACACAAAGTCATTGAATGGTTATGCGGTAAATCGGGGGCCATCGAACGGGTTGAAGTGGAATTTGAACGCCCCGCCCACGGGGATGCCTATGAAGAATATTTCCAGTGCCCAGTATTATTTGGCCAGCAGCGCAATGCACTTATCATTAAAAGCGATGCCTTAAACTGGCCACTGTTACAACATGACAAAAATGCGTTTTTAAACTTACAAGGCATCTGTGAAGAGCGCTTAGCCAAAGCCACCAAAGATCGCTCATTAAGTGAAAAAGTCATGGATGAAATAAGCCCCTTATTAGAAGGCCAAACCCCAAGTATCGAACAAGTAGCCGACAGCTTAGGCATGCCCCCATGGACCCTTAGGCGCAAACTACAAGATCACGGCACCTCATTTCAAAACTTATTAAATGATACACGCCGCAGCCTTGCCGAAACCTATATGAAAGACACAGACCTAGCCATTGGGGAGATTGCTTATTTGCTGGGTTTCAGCTCACCCACTGCCTTTCAACGGGCATTTAAACGTTGGACCGATGAATCACCTGGGGTATACAGAAGAATGCATCGCGAACAAACACAGGTTTTATAATTTAGAATTTTTTTGAATAATCTGGCCAAGACATAAAAGGTGGCCAGCATACGGCGAGCGCCGCTAAAGAAAGGGAGTTGTTAAAACTTAAAGCTCAAAACCATCATCGATGAAATCATCATCTTCATAGTCCATTACTTCCAGTAAAAGATCGTCTTCATAATCACTCATAGTTAATTACCAACACTGACAGGTATTGCCCAATGCAATCGCATCTGTTGTGTACCCATGCACAATATAAGAATTAGATGACAGATTTATTACAATTAATAATGGGGTAAATGAAAATTCTGAATTCCTTTCCCATAGGGAGGCAATGGTATGTGTAACACTTTAATCAGCCGGCGCTTTCGCAGTCGGCTACATTGATTTTTTAGGCGGTAGCGCTTGCATTGACAAAAGAATATCCCGAACTATTGCCTCTCTTTTATACAAATCCTCCCATCTGTTGGGAGTGTCTATATTCAATGCAAAAAAGACCGGTCCAGACGGCCACTCAACCCAACCGACCCACCAACCGTAACGGCCTTCCCATCCTGTCTTTGCTCGAAGTATCCAGTCTTTTTCGGCTTCAACTATCATAATATCTTTCAAGAGAAGCTGGTGCTCAAGCTTAAACGGAAGCTCATTTTGATATAGCTTTTTTAAAAACGTTACTTGCTCTATCGCAGAAATCGCAAGCTTTCCATCAACCCAATATGCGCCGCTTTCAGTACTCGGATTCATATTTCCGTAATGGATTCTTTCTAGGTAGGCCCTTGCCCTCTTCTCACCAATTTCATTTGCAAAATTTGCATACACCCAAAGAGCAGAATTGCGCATAGCCGAGCGCAAGTTCTGATCTTGGTTATGAGGCTCGTAGCCTCTTTTAACGCCATCCCAAGGAAATAGCTGAAATTCATCCTTCACCACCCCTGCATCTAAAGCAAACAGTGTATGAGGAACCTTAAAAGTAGAGGCTGGCGAATAGCGCTTGCTGGCTCTCACCCTGTCATAAACACTCACCTTTTCGGACAAGCCACGGCTATCGACAATAATAATTGTGCCTGCCGCATCATGGCTATCAAAGAATGCTTTCCATTCAGACCTTTCAGAACTCTGCGCTTGAGCGAGACTCTCAGAGCCAATAAGCACAGAAAGTAAAATGAAAATTAAGTATCTAGTACTCACTTTGCCTCCTTGGGCATTTCGACACCTTAAAGTTATTTAAGGTGTTCACGTTATCGGGGGAAGTTCATCCGACTGCTTTTGCTTGTTAGAAAAAACTAAGACACCCATGATAAGTAAATACGAAAAAACTAAGACACCCATG
>JAGDZK010000005.1:0-145005 GCA_049115935.1 Bermanella sp.
CATTCGCTGCAATGCTAATGGCTGGTATCGATGGTGTTAAAAACAAGATTCACCCTGGCGATGCTGCAGATAAAGACTTGTACGATCTAGAGCCAGAAGAAGCGGCTAAGATCCCACAAGTGGCTGGTAGCCTACGTGAAGCTCTTGATTGTCTTAAAGAAGACTGCGCTTTCTTAACTGAAGGTGGTGTATTCACTCAAGACATGATCGATGCTTACATCGAACTTAAAATGGAAGAAGTGTATCGCGTTGAGCATACAACTCACCCAGTTGAGTACGATCTATACTACTCTGTTTAATAACAGACCTAGTCTAGAAAAAGGAGCAGCCTACGGGCTGCTTTTTTTATGGCTAAAACAAAGGCGCTGAGCACAACTCTCGACCCATGACCCAGTTGAGTACGATCTATACTACTGCGTTTAATAACAGACCTAGTTTAGAAACAAAAGGAGCAGCCTACGGGCTGCTTTTTTATGGCTAAAACAAAGGCGTTGAGCACAACTCTCGACCCATGACCCAGTTGAGTACGATCTATACTACTGAGTTTAATAACAGACCTAGTTTAGAAAAAGGAGCAGCCTACGGGCTGCCTTTTTTATGCCTTCAAAACATCATCATGCTAACCTTTTCCCAATTTGATGAAATAGGCCAGCAACTGAAAACAAAACCCGCTACAGTAGAGGCTCAAATGAGAGTTATCTATGAAACCTGTATTACTACTAACACTATTATTATCGTTTATAAGCCACGCTCAGGTTTACACTTGGATCAATGAGCAAGGCATCCGCGTATATGGCGATGAGCCACCGGGCCATGCAAGCAAAGCCGAGCTACCTCAATTACAAGAGGTAAAAATGCCCAAAGCAGTGCAAAAACAAGAAGAACAAGGTGCAGAGTCTGACCCCGGCTTTACTGGCTATCGCTTGCTAGAGATTGTTAGCCCCAAAGAGGACCACATGATCACAACCGGTTACGCCGGAAGTACTAATATTCAGCTCCATATTCAGCCAGCACTCCAACCAAAACATGAAGTTACCCTATTACTTAATGGATTAACTATCCAAACCGGCGCACAGTTGGAATTCAAGCTAGAGAACCTAAACCGTGGGACTCACCTGATACAAGTCATGATAAAACACCAAGGAAAGCTTCTTATTTCAAGCTCAAAACGCCGCATATACGTACAACGTCCTTCTATTCTGAATCGCCCTCGCACCTAATTGGAATCCACTGCACCAAAGTGGTGCTATAGTAAGCCTTAATATGAAAACCCGCACCTAAAATAGGCTTTAAAGCCCCGTATTTGCTGAGCCTTAAGACTATAACAGTGCAAAATGGATATGGCTTGCTTCTTGCTACAAGGCCATTACTCAGGAAAAGTATGTTATGGCCGATTTCGTTTTTTATAAGCAACTAATTAATCATTTAGATAGCTCGATTCTAGTGCTAGATGAATCATTAACAGTGCAATACCTTAATCCCGCCGCGGAGGCGCTACTACAAGTGAGCGGTCGACGCTGCGTTGGCACACCTGCAGAGCTCGTATTTTGTGACGTCCAACAAGACGTGCAAACCTTTGCTAATTCACTTGAACAAGAAACCTCTTTTACCAAGCGCGAAGCTGAAGTGCGCTTAATGAACCAACAAATCATTACGCTGGATTACAGTGTGAGCCCTGTAGAGTTTGATAAAACCATTTGCCTTGTGGTTGAAATGCACCCTCGCGATCGTCTAATGCGCATTAGCCGTGAAGAGGAATTAATTACGGCTCAAGCGACAACACAAACACTAGTTCGCGGTATGGCCCATGAAATTAAAAATCCATTAGGTGGTATTCGCGGCAGTGCACAGTTACTTGAACGTATGCTTGATAGTGCGGACCTTAAAGAATACACCCACATTATAATTGAAGAAGTGGATCGTTTAAGAAACCTTGTGGATAAGATGCTTGGGCCAAATAAATTACTCGAGCGCATTGAAACCAATATTCATGAAGTTCTAGAACGAGTTCATAGCCTAATCAGTGTTGAAGCGGCAGGGCAATTAAAGTTACGCCGTGACTATGATCCAAGTATTCCAGAGTTTCTTGCTGACAAAGAACAATTAATACAGGTTGTGTTAAATATTACCCGTAACGCCATGCAGGCCTTACTTTCACAACAAGGTAACCATGTTTTCCCAGAAATTACGTTACGTACAAGGGCCATTCGACAGTTCACTATTGGTCATACCAAGCATCGACTTGTATTGCATTTAAGTATTTCTGATAACGGTCCTGGGATTCCTGAAAATATTCGTGAAAGTTTATTTTTCCCTATGGTTAGCGGGCGAGCAGAAGGAACAGGTCTAGGGCTATCCATCGCCCAATCAATTATCAATCAACATCAGGGCATTATCGAGTGCGATAGTGAACCTGGTAAAACTGAGTTTTCTATTTACTTGCCGTTAGAACTTGATCAAAACGATTACAGCGCGCAAGAACAGAAAAATATTTTTTAACATTGGGACTAAGCCATGAATAAAGTTTGGATTATTGACGACGATCGCTCTATCCGCTGGGTATTAGAAAAAGCCCTTGAGCAAGACAATATTGAAAGCCAATCATTTGAAAATGGCGATAAAGTTATCAATGCGTTAAACCGCGAAATTCCAGATGCCATCATCAGTGATGTTCGCATGCCTGGTATTGACGGCTTAACGCTCTTGAACCAAGTTCATCAGGTTGACCCTAATATCCCCGTTATTATTATGACAGCCCATAGTGACCTAGATAGCGCTGTAACATCCTATCAAAAAGGGGCTTTCGAATATTTACCAAAACCATTTGATGTAGACGAAGCCGTCAGTTTAATTAAACGAGCCATCGCCCATAAACATGAAACCACCTCACTTAACCATGCAGAACCAACTGAGCCGTATAAGCATACGGAAATCATTGGTGAAGCCCCAGCTATGCAAGAAGTGTTTCGTGCCATTGGTCGCTTAAGCCATTCCAATATCACTGTTTTGATCAACGGTGAATCGGGCACGGGTAAAGAACTCGTTGCTCACGCACTACATAAACACAGCCCACGTAGCGAGCAACCTTTTGTTGCATTGAACATGGCAGCCATCCCAAAAGACTTAATTGAAAGTGAATTATTTGGTCACGAAAAAGGGTCATTTACAGGTGCAGGTGGTCAACGTCGCGGTCGCTTTGAACAAGCCGATGGCGGCACACTATTTTTAGATGAAATTGGCGACATGCCAGCAGATACACAAACCCGTTTATTACGTGTATTAGCTGACGGAGAATTTTATCGCGTTGGTGGTAGCACGCCAGTCAAAGTGAATGTGCGCATTATTGCGGCAACACACCAAGATTTAGAAGGCCTTGTAAAAGCTGGTACGTTCCGTGAAGATTTATTTCACCGTTTAAATGTTATTCGCATTCACTTACCAGCACTGGCTGAGCGTCGTGAAGATGTGCCACGTTTATTACACCACTTTTTAACTCGCGCAGCTGAAGAGCTAGGCGTTGAAGCAAAAGTATTAAAAAGCGATACCGAAGAATATCTTTGCACTCTGCCTTGGCAAGGTAACGTACGCCAACTAGAAAACACCTGTCGCTGGATCACGGTAATGGCGTCTGGTCGTGAAGTTCATATTAATGACCTGCCGCCAGAACTTCTAAACCAAGAAGAAAAAGCCACAACCAGTAACAACTGGGAGCAAGCGTTACGCAATTGGGCTGACCAACAATTAGCTCAAGGCAAGAAAAGCATTCTTGATAATGCCGTGCCTATTTTTGAGCGCATCATGATTGAAACGGCACTTAAACATACCGCCGGGCGTCGTCGTGATGCCTCTATTTTATTAGGCTGGGGTCGTAACACCCTTACCCGTAAAATTAAAGAACTAGGAATGGAAGAAACCACAGAAGAGGAAGAAATGGACTAAGCGCCCGTTTACCTATTTATATAACGACAAAACCCGAAGCCATTCTTGCGCTTCGGGTTTTGATTTAAAATATTCTTGATGCACCAATTTACGTGAAGCGCCTATCAGCTTATCTCTAGCCATTACCTTCAAAACACTTTCATTGATAACAGCGGCGTCTGCTAGCTGACTGTTTTCTTCAACCCGTTGTTGGAACTCCTGAATAAACTCAACAATTTCAGGTGGGTGCAACACCCACTCACTTAAATCTACTAAACTTGCCAAGTGAGAATCCGTAGGCTGACTCACTTTAATTTTCAATTCCAGCATAAAACGTAATGCTAATTCTAAATCAATAACGCCAATAATCGTCAGATTAAATGTTCGTTCTTTTCTTTCTAATTGATATTCTCCATATACCGATTTAAATTGCGTAAGGATAATATCAGCGAATAATTTCTTTCCAGTAAATCATTTTGTCATGCCCTCGATATTGCCCAAAGCTAACCTCAGGATTAGGATCATCATCACCTGCCCCCTCCCAATCAAATTTCAAATACACAGGAACAGAATAAGGGTATTTGAAGGAGCCATATTTAGGTGTTGGCGCAGACCAAATAAAACTGAATACTCCACCCGCTAAATTTCCCGTGTCTCCACCATCACCGCTAGCCGTTGTATCAGCATCAGTAAAAGCATTACCCACATCACCTTCATTAATCACTGTTTTTGCGCCAATATTTGCAACGTCATAGGTTGTCGAGCTATCCATAATATTAATAACGAAATTACTTCCATCGTAATATTCAGCTTTCGCTTTTTGTAATAAATCTATGTCTTCAGGACCATACGCATTTTCAATGCGAATACGCCCATACAAAATAGGTCCGCCACTACCATTAAGCTCAACGGGTGTGTTTGATAAGCTCACACCGTCAGCATCTTCTAAATTTGAAATAGTCAGCGTAATATCATTATCAAATTGATCGATTAAACTATTAAGATTACGATCATACACAAAGTGATCATCATTACTGAACTCATATATATATTCTGAATCCGCATTTGGTCCAGAGAATGAACCATCGTTAAACCCTGCCGTAACGGTCACAGCAGCGCCAAGACTACCGATCACAGCAGAAGACGCCGTAACCGTGAGATCAAAATTTGAACTAAATGGCGCTATGTAATTTTCCAATAGCTGATTATTAAAACCTCTGGCAATAAAATTAATGCTGGGTAATACGTCATAATGTATTGCTCCCTCATTGCCAGCCGTTATTTGCCCGGTGTAAGTAAAACTTGTATTGGCATTATCAAAAACAGGTACGATGTTAGACTGCTCAAAGAAATCCTTTGGAAAGAATCGCCCTATATTTTCTGACGTACTGGCTGTTAGCCCTGTGTTACCGTCAACACTAATGCTCATCGTACCCATCTCACTGTAGCTTGAGGATAACGTGACATCGCCATCTACTAGATTTGCACTAGCTGGAGCAAAATTTCCAAGCGTTCCTGCTGCTGGTGAAACCAAATTCGCGGATAAATCCACGGACCCAGAATAATTAAATGATGTTACATAACCTACATCACAAAAATTTGAACTTCCTGAATTATTCCAACGCTTAGCACTAATCTCTATATCGAACGCTTCTCCAGCTTGCTTAAATTGGGTGCAAGCGTTACTGAGTCCGGGGGTGTCGCATTGCCAATCAGCATCAACAGGTTCGACACAAAAACCATAGGGTTGGGATAAAAATGAATTAGAAGCCGTTTCTAAGACATCTCCCGTCGCGGTACCAGCAGAATTAAGTAATTCATAATAGGCGTACAATCGAACTAAACCAGATTCGATATAACTTAAATTGAAAGGGGCTTCAGAGGTCGATGAATCGGAAAAATCTAATGTGACATCAACATAATTCAGGCCTGATCCATTATTAGTTGCATTTGTAGAAACCATATTCACACCCGCGATCGTTGCGCTTGAACCAGAACAATTAGCAGGGGCAATACACTCTATTGCAAATTTAACCGTTTGATTTCCTTGTAACAACCCCTGGCAACTGCCATCTGTTGCTGTATCAACGGCTTCTACCGATAGCGAGCTGCCATTGGGGGCGACATGAGAAAATTTAGCCGCAATCTGATTAGGAATATTATCGATAACACCATTATTTTTAAAAACAAACCCTGCCTTTTCAAAAGAAACAGGCTTCGCATTATTGATAGTCAAAGACTCTACCCTTAATTCTGTCTCTTCAGCATGGATGTTATGCAAGTATAATTTCACTTTTCCCTTATCACTAACAACCATATTATAAGTAGCAGCGCCAGTATCAACAGGCCCTGGAGTCAGTACACCATTCGCACTAGCATCAAGGCTCCAGTCACCATGATTAGTTGATGTTGAAAGTGTTATATTTCCGACATAATCTTCAATAATTTGATCATTAGCATCATATATGGACAGCTCGACTAATGTAGGCAAACAATTAATCGCCGTCTGTGCGGTTACTATTTCAATTTTTGAAATATTAACGCTATTAGTTTCACACCACATAATGTCACCAAGACCGCCATAGGCATCAACATCCAATATCACTTTTGCATTCGCACCTAACGAAATATTTGCAGCGGTTAATAAACCAAATAAATGACTACCTGATGATAGCGTCACATCGGACTCTGAATATATAACACCGCTAATGGTTGCATCAGCACCAAATACCACATCATTATAAAAATATATAAATAAGTTTTCACTCAATCCAGTATTAAACTGGGAAGGTGAGTTAATAATCAAGTCGTTGCCAATGCTTACGTTTCCACCCACGTAAATTCTCACAGGCCCACTGGTTACATTAATGGTTACATCATTCCCAATAGTTAGGTCATTAATCCAGTAATTACCTGCCGATAAATTAAGCGTCGAATTACTCTTCAATTCTAAATGATTAATCTCAAAATCAGAAAACAATGTATTCAAAAAATTTAAAGTGGCTGAACTTTTTAATACAACATTGTTAAACAAATTAACCGTTAGCCCTAAATCCAAATTAAATTGAAATAAGCTGAGGCTTATGTCGATGCCTATACCAATTGCCGGAAACAGAACAGATGTCAATCGATTAATTAAAGTACCACTGGAACTGCAATCATCAAAAGAACAGGAGGGCACACTAGAATTTACATCTGTATTAACCACACTCGCATTTAAACTCAATCCTGTATTATTAATAAGTTGAGCATTCAAACCAAAATTAATAACACCATTAATCCCAGTTGCCCCTAAGCCATCAGGAAATGTACCAATGCAATAGTTTTCTTCCGGAATTAGACAATCACGAGTTTCGGTCAACAATGATCGTATTTCGGTTGCATCAAGTACATTGGCAGAAATTGAAATTTCATCGTAACTAATATCTTTAAAGTTAGCGCCAATTAATGCACCTAAATTAATCAACTGCATATTATGACCAAATGTTAATAATCCTAGATTAGCAATTGTACCAGATGTTACAGGGTTACCACTTGCAACTAGAGTATCACCAATATAAATAGAAAAATTATTATTAACATAATCATAATTTACGCTAATTAAATACCAAGTATTAGATTGCCGGTTTTGAGAAACTTCAACTATAGTAAATTCATTATCATCATCGTCTTCAAAGTGGAATTCTAATAACCCATCAGCTCGTTTTAACAAATAAAACACTTTCCAACCTAACAAGCCCAGCAAATTTCTTGAGGCATCAAATAAGATTCTATCCTCTCCATTATTCCATTCATCATCCAATTTTAGCCAAAACGAAATATTTCCTATATTGCCGATATCTGCATCTACATCCAGAGCAGATGAAATGATCCCTCCATTAAGTAAAAGATTATCGGCATCTATTTTGGCGGCAGCACACATGGCACCCTCAAGAATAGGTTCCACACTTCCTGTAATTGACCCTACAATATTTCCTGTTAAATCCAATACATTATTGACGACTTGCCAACTAGTATTATCTAAATCAATTAATGCTTTTTTTACAGGGCATGTTAAGACAGGAAAATCTGTTGCTAAACCAATGGATATATTAGGTGCAATAATAGGACAACCATTCGAGGTAATATCAAGGTTAACGTTGGCGTAGGCTAACCAACTTCCCGTAGGTTTTTTAAATTGTAACGAGCTGGCACTATCACAACAATTATCAGATCCAATCACTTGTAGTTTGTGATATCCAGCAGATAACGTAATACTGCCCTGCAAAACTGCAGAATTATTCCAGTCTCCACCCCATGTTAAATCATCAACCCAGTTTTCTTCTAACGCCACACCATTAATATATAAGCCACCACCGTTGCCAAAACTACTGCCTAACCGAAAAGTCCACAACCCCTCTTCTCCTGGTAATACCTGAAAATAACTTTCGCTATGAATGATGCTGTTTTTATCTTCGCCAAATAACGTGCTATGGCTAATGTTTGTATAGGTTGTTAAAAGATCACAACCATACCCAAGATTTATATCTGTTGATGCTTCGAATAAATTAAGTGCATGACTCTTACTTGAGGGATTAATACTTGATAATCGACTATGTAAATTAATCCCAGGAAGCGTTAATTCGAAAGCGGTATTTAAAATGGGATCGGGAGCTTCATTACCGTAATATAGATAAATAACTTTAGTTTCATTCGCTAAAAGCTGCGGTAATCTTACCCATATTTTGGCTTTTTTGGATGATGCATTCCAGGTCTCTATCCAGACTTCTAACGGGCTTTCATCATCGGAATCAAGCAACCGAATATCTAACCCACTATCACTCCAAACATATAAGTTATTTAGAATCGACACATCTAAATCAATACTGACTTCATAATTTATGAGATCATTACCCGACTGTTCTTCAATGGTCACGGCTAATTTAAATGGCCAAGCGCAGTTCCAATGAGAAGAAGCTTGAGGCACAACAAAACATAAAACAAATAATAATATAATCCTCATGGCACAACCCTTATCTGAACCACTCTTACTGCTTGATCAGGCCCATTCCCACAACTTGCAGTGCTTGTTAAAGTTAGGTGATTTGAACTATCCACTACTCGATTTAAACAAGCCACATTAATCGTACAATCTTTAAGGCCATCCGAGTTTAAATTTAAATTCGCAATATATGCATTATCACAAGTACCTTCCGGTTCGGATGTCAACGCATATACAGCCGCTGTTTGAGCGCCCGATTCTGCGGCATAAAAGGCTCGCATGCTCATCCACTCTCGCCCATACACAGATGCATTAATCTCATTTAATTGGTGAATTCCTGCAATAAATAACGCCATAATCAAAATCAAAAAAATAGCAGACGGAAGTCCAAATCCACGTTGCTTAGATCTTAATTGGCATAAAAAAAGATTAGTGTTATGCATTTGTGTGATCTTCATATCATCGACTTTTTAAGGTACATTTCTGATTTGAATTTCTTGATTAACGACCAAAGTTTCTTCGGCCCTTGATGGGTCTTGTAGTTCTAACTCATATGCAACAATAGAGTTACGCCTTAAAGAACTTGGTAAATAAGTAAATTGTAGTGAGTTAGCCATAATTCCGCTGCCTATTAAAAGCCTGTTCGG
The DNA here is from genome assembly GCA_049115935.1 of Bermanella sp. GTDB lineage: Bacteria > Pseudomonadota > Gammaproteobacteria > Pseudomonadales > Oceanobacteraceae > Bermanella. Next base: position 9,547 of record JAGDZK010000005.1, read on the forward strand.
AACAGATGAAGATACTGTCGCCATTAAATTAGTTTTATCCGGAACAAAGCCGTAATTACGATAATAAAATAAATTATTACCTATCTGACAAAACGCATTAGGTTCATCAACAACATACAATCTTTTTTGAGGGGAGCGCTTTAAAAATCGAAAAGTATCTGCATTATCAAAATTCATAACTATCGCACCGTTAACTGTGTTCACGATGCGTGCTATTTCAACACTGACAAATCCAGGTGAGTTTGTATTATCGTAAATATCATTAACATCACTGGTAATAGGGTAAATAGATAAATAACCGAAATCTCTAAAATTGTTATTATCAAGCGGGGCAGCTGTTACTTCGTTGCTAGCGGTTTCAAAAGGTGCTTGTATATATTGTGTAGCGGCTAAGACAGGTAAAAACTCAATGCATGATTGATCATCTGAAACCCGAATACTGCCAGGTAAAGCGTCGCGAATTAATCTGGATATTTTTTCATTTATCAATGTAGCAGTTGCCGCAATATTTGACCGACGCGTAGTATCAACATAACCCATTGCGCCTAAACTAATAAACTTAACGCTACCAATTGCCAATATTGACAAAACAACCATCACGACAATGATTTCTATTAAGGTAAAACCAAATTGATTGATTATTTTATTAGGCAAAGCACGATGAAACATCATTTCTAAAAATTTCCTCTATAAACAGAAACCGTACGATTATCACCAGATGGTACGGTTACAGAAACAGAAATCCTCTTTGCCAGTTCATTGTCGCTTAACCCTAAATCTAATCCGGCGCATTGCACTCGAATTGAAACTGAATAGTTTTGATACTCGCTCATATCAATTGTTGTATCTATTAAAGTAGGAGGGGAATCTATTACATTTTCATAATCATCAACATCATCAAAGTTATCTCTAGCTTGACCCTCATTAGACAACACGCAAGGATTATCCGTAGTTTCTACTTTTCCGCCACCACTGGGACTGGCATCATCAAATTTCATCGAAAGGATTTCATCTAAATACGCTTGCGTTAACTCGAGTGCTTGACCTTCCCAGAAGGGTGTAGAGCTTCGCGATATTGCTGAACTAAGTGACGTGACTAAAGCGGATAATGCAATCCCTAACACCACAATAGTGATAATAAGCTCGATTAATGTCACCCCCTTTTGTCGAGGGTAAACACAAATATATTTATGGCTGGCAACTTCCGGCATAAGCATACCCACTAGGACTCATACATAACTCAAGATCAAAATTACCGCTGAAACACAACCGTGTGTTAGTTGCCAATTGAACATCCGTAGCATCAACTGCGTCACCATAACCATTAAAATAAAAACGATGTGGAAACACTAATAAAGGAATGTCTTCACATGCACTTACAAAATCGACTGTGCTGCTACGAACAGACACATTGTCTCGTTCTACGCGATAGCTTTCGATCACTTGAGCATCTAGATTAATGCTCATCGTCCATTCATTAGCATTTTGACTCACTACAAATTGAAGTAATGTTCCTGTATTTTGTTTGGCGAATGCTAATCTTTGTGCCATTCGTATTTGTGTTAACCACTGGTCCATCACAAAGCGAGGACTATAATCCTGTGTCTTGGACAACAACCCAATCCCCAACATCGCTAGTATGGAAATCAATACGATCACCACGATTAGCTCAATTAAAGTAAACCCCATGGTTCGCTTTGTTGCGTACATATCAAGGACAGTTCAACGAGCTGATACTTGGGACGATTGGATCTTCGTCTGCATCCACTTCCGTATAGGTAAACGCACAAGTTGAACCCAATAATGTAATAGTTGCCACGCGTGGGCTATTAGCCGTACCGTCACCTGCTGAAGTTGTGCAACTAAAATCTGTTAAATCGATACCTGCCGCTGTGCATATATTTCCGTTGACGCCTGCATCATTAGCGCTCGGATAACCATGTACCATGTCGATAATAGAGCCTTCAATTGTGATTGTTGACGTTGCACCTGTGCTACCTGTAGCCAAAGCCTGAGCATGCGTGATGGCTGTTGCTGACTTAACCGACCCCCTTGCACCTTCTGCGGTCGATTCTTCTGCTTGATCCGAAAAATCGGCAAACTTAGGCAGTGCAAAAGCAGATAAAATACCTAAGATAACAATCACCATTATCAGCTCAATCAAAGTAAAACCTGATTGGGGATAATGCGGTATTAGCTTGTTTATATGTCTCATAGAACTCTCCTTTTTTTCCTTTAAAATTCTCGACACAGGCGATTAAAAAAATGCATAAAGTTAAAATTAGTGTAGTTCATTTTCATAAAATCGATCATTTTTAGTCTAAAATAGACATCATATAATTAAATTAATTTATAAATAAAAAGAATATATCTATTACCCTTATTCCTTTTGATAGTAAAAACCATTAAAGTTAACGTGTTGCACTGCTTAAATCCCACAACGGCAAAAATATTCCCAGTGATAAAATCAATACCATTGCACCCATGAAGACTAAAATAATAGGTTCGATAGCTGCACTCAGATTTTTAACATCGTATTCTGTTTCTTCATCGTAAAAATCACTTACATCATTTAATAGTTTATCTATAAGGCCGCTTTCTTCCCCCACTGAGATCATTTGTAAAATAAGTGGCGTGAACATACCGGACGCGTTCGCTGTTCTAGACAAAGAATCTCCTCTTTCTATTCCTTCTTTCATGTCTTTGACATTTTTCTCAATAAACCGATTGCCGATTGCTTCGGCGCTAATATCCAACGCTTCTAATATTGGCACCCCCGCTTGGAACATCATGGCAAATGTCCTTGTAAATCGAGAAAGAGAAACTCTCTTTAATAAACCACCAATAATAGGAATACTGAGTTTAAATCGATCCCATTGATACTCACCTGGTTTTGTTGCAATGTATCTTGTAAACGCAATAATTCCCAAAATAATAGATACGATCATTAACCACCAATATTCCATAAAGAAATTTGATGTCCCCAGAAGAATTTTAGTGGCAAAAGGAAGGTCTGCCCCAAATTTTGCAAATACTTTCGCAAAACTTGGGATAACAAAAATATTTACAACCATAATGGCAATAAATATCGCGCTTATGACTAACATTGGATAACGTAACGCCGATGCAACTTTTTTCTTTGTATCTCGCTCCATTTCAAGGTGTTTAATTAATTGCTGAAACGCATGATCAAGTTGACCCGTGCTTTCGCCGACACCGATCATACTAATAAACAGCGCAGAAAAGTGCTTCGAGTGAGACTTAAGAGATAAACTTAAAGTATTTCCTCGACTTAAACTATCAGCAACATCTTTTAATACATGTTTAAACGTCAGATTTCGATATGTGTCTGCTAAGCCCATAACAGATTTAACAATTGGTATGCCGCTACGTGAAAGTGCATGCATTTGCCGGCTAAATAATATTTTATCTTCGAGTGTTATTTTTGGTTTAGGTAAATAGTCATTAATATCAAAATTCATCTCCGTAACCGATTCCGCCACTTTAATACTAATCGGAACGAGTCCATCATCCATTAAGCGAGTTGCAAGAGCTTCTTCACTCGCTGATTCTTGTTCGCCATTAACTAATCCACCTTGGCTATCTCTCGCTTTATATTCATAAGTGTCCATGAATTCACCTTAAGCTCTCAACAGATAAAGCCAAATCATCAAGTGTCGCTGTAATTTTAAATACCTCACTGATTGATGTTTTTTCAGCTATTGCAAGTTCTAATGCACACTCAGCCATCGGCATATATAGGCTGCTTTCTTTTGCTTTTTTAGTAAATTCAGACATATTGCCTCGCCTTAATGCGTCCAATAAAACCTCATCTAACTCTAATAATTCATAAACACCTGTACGTCCTACATAACCTGTATTGGAGCAGTGATGACAACCTGTACCTTCATAAAAAGTATGTTTATTCCCATCAACACCTAAACCTATTAGCCAGCTTTTTTCTTGCTCAGTTAATGTATATGGGGACTTACAGTTTTGACATATTTGACGAATAAGCCGTTGACCAATAACCGCCCTTAAACTTGATGCAACTAAATACGAATCCGCACCCATGTCTATTAATCGAATAGCAGTAGAAATAGCGTCATTGGTGTGCAGTGTTGATAACACCATATGCCCTGTCATAGCCGCGCGTAAGGCAATTTCTACCGTTTCAGAATCACGCATTTCACCTATCAACATAATGTCTGGGTCTTGCCTTAAAGCCGTGCGTAGAACACTTGCAAATGTTAAATTTATTTTGGTGTTTATTTGAACTTGATTCACACGAGATAATCGATACTCAACAGGGTCTTCTGCCGTAATGATTTTTTTATTTTCAGAATTTAATGAATTTAATGCAGCATATAACGTTGTACTTTTACCACTACCGGTTGGCCCGGTAACCAGCACCATTCCATAAGGGCGAGAAATAAGTGTACTAAAACGCTGGCTAATTTTAAGCGGCATCCCTAAGGAATCTATATCAAGCAGACCATGGCTTTGATCTAACAAACGCATCACCACCGCCTCACCAAATTGAGTTGGTAAAGTTGATAAGCGCACATCAATACTGCGATTTAGTATCCTGATATTGAATCGACCGTCTTGAGGCACCCTTTTTTCAGCAATATCCAAACCGGACATAATTTTTAGTCGACTCACCAATGCACTGACAACACGCCGTTCCTTCATCACTTGCTCTTGTAACTCTCCATCAACACGTAAACGCACTCTTAATACGGTTTCGTCTGGCTCTATATGAATATCAGACGCCGATACTTGTACAGCATCTTCAAATATATTTTGCAAAAGCCTAACAACCGGTGCTTCACTCGCATCCGATTTTGCAAGAATCGTTTCTAAATCGACATCCGTGCCTGATAGCTCCTCATCTAATTCGCCAGCAATGGATGCTATCTGCTCAATACGACGATAAATTCGATCAATCGCTAATAAAACTTCACGCTCTTTAACAAAGGTGGGGACAACTTTCTTTTTTAGAATGCGTTGAATATCATCAATTGCCAAAATATCCAGAGGATCCGAAAAACCCACTAAGTAACGATCGTTATCTTCCATTAAGACAACCGCTCGGTGACGACGAGCGTGATTTTCAGGTAAGCGACGGGTGATTTCATTGTCGAATTGAAATTTTGCCAAGTCTATATATGGCATTTGGAAATGTGTGGCCAACTCAAAAAGCAGTTTGTCTTCTGTTACAAAACCCAGCTGTACAAGCACTTTTCCTATTTTATGACCTGTCTTTTTTTGCTCATCTAGGGCCATCATTAATTGATTAGAAGTAATTACACCTCTAGTAACAAGTAAATCCCCTACTCTTATTTTAAATATTCTATTCATTTTTCCGCTCCTACAATCCCTGCAAGCGCGTCCAGTCTTGATAATGTAAAGGTATTAAGACTACCTGGTAATCCTCCTAATTTAATTGCGACAGTATACATTTTATGAGCGCTCTCGTAATCACCTTCTTTTTCAAAGCTAAACCCAATAGCGCTATACCAACGGGGCTCTTTTCTTTCCGAATTAATTAACTTTCTATATAAATTTATGGCATTTTTGTGATTACCAGATTTTTGCTCTGCCTGTGCAGATATAGCCAGTAGTCTAGGATTTTTCGATATATCCCCATAATGGGTTTTAACATAAGACCAAACAGATGCAGGATTGGAATTCAAAAGATTTCGAAGTTTTATTTCTTCATTGATATGATTGGGAAAGTGACTATTTACAGTATTAACATCTTTTATATCTCTACTTACCTGACTCACTATATTTTTAGTATCAGTACCTTTTTTATCATCCGCTATAGCTATATCTTTTTTACTAATTACTTTTTTTTCTATAGGTAGTGGGATTGCCTTTTTTTCTACTTTATTAGCGACATCTACTTTTTTGTCTATCTGAATATTTTCTTTGATATTAATATTGTCTTGTTTTAATACTTCCTGCTCTTCAACAACTGGATCTACATCTAACATATTGCGATATATCAAGACATCAGAATATAATACATCTGTAATATGATTATCATTTTCTATCGGATAATATTTGTCATTATCAAAAGAAATATATGTAACAAATGAAAATAACGTCAACATCAGAAACGTTGCTATGAAAGACAATATTAACCATTTATTGTCGTCTATTTTACTATTAAAATAGACATGGACAAATCCACTTGGCTTATCGTAATTTTGACTATCTAGGACATCATTAACTAGACTCATAATTATTCGCTCTCTAAAGATCAAACAAGCCACTTAATATTTGATTTAATACAATCAGTATCTTCTACCGCAGCTTTAACAATCTCCTTATTTACTTTCCTTAAACCTTTGCTAAAAGCAATAAATAAAGATTTTTCACACAAAATATTTATTAATCGAGGAATACCTTTCGTCATTTTATGAAGGTATTTTATTGCAGATGGATCAAAAACCGGGATTCCATTATAACCGGCTATTCCTATGCGATGATTGATATACTGGTCTATGTCTTCTTTGTTCAAGCACGTTAATCGATGACTAAAATTAATACGCTGAGAGAGCTGTCTAAACTCATGCTTCGATAAAATATCATCTAACTCTGGCTGCCCAAACAATAGTATTTGAATCAAATTTTTTGAGCCTAAGTCTAAGTTGGTTAGCATTCTTATTTCATCAAGGGTATCCTTTGGGCAAGACTGTGTATCATCAACAATGAGTATTACGTTTTTACCAATATTGGATAAATTTATAAGCTGTTTGTTAATCGCATCCAATAAATCATGTTCATTTAAATCATTTAAATCAGAGATTTTAAGTTCTTTAGCTAAAGACCATTTTAGTTCGATTGGCGTTAATCTTGGGCTGGGTAAATAGGCGACATAGTACCCTTGTTCAAAAAGGGTCTTTATCAAATTACGACATATAAGTGTTTTTCCAGTACCAACTTCTCCTGTCACTTTTATTATTCCATTGCCTGCTGATATAGCAAAAAGCAGCATATTAAAACAATCATTATGATTAGGTAATACTGTGTAATACCGCAGCTGTGGAACCAAAGAGAAAGGCATTTCATCTAGGCCAAAAAAGTTTTTAAAATTATCTAACACATGCTTCATTGATGGCTTTTCATAATCCTGCATTTGCACAACATCAGCTTTCATCTTCAGTTCCTCCATGAACCTTCCAACTTGGAAAATTTTTCTCTATCTCTTTAATTTCTTCATTCCAATAATCCGGACGTATCACTTTCGGTTGTAGCAAAATAACCAACTCACTTTTCTCATTGCTACGCTGGGTTTGAGAAAATAGCGCACCCAAAATCGGAATACGAGAAAGCCAAGGCACACTCGCATCTACTCGTGACTTTTTACTTTGCAGCAACCCGCCAATCACCACCACTTGGCCACTTTTAGAGCGAATAATACTATCTGTTTCGCGAATGCTGCTGAATGCTAAAGGCAAGTCAAATGTACTATCACCCACTTCAATTACCTTGTTACGCTCCACCACCTCAGTAACACTAGGATGAACATGTAAGATAACTTCATCATCAACACCAATTTGAGGCGTAACATCTAACGCAATCCCAGAAAAGAATGGGGTTAAGCTTAATTCAGGGCTTGTATTAGTGGTGGTTGTAGTAGTCGTGGTATTTGTACTCACATCCGTTACAAAAAACTCATCTGTACCAACCTTAATGACTGCTTTTTGATTGTTTAACGTGCTGATTCTTGGGCTAGATAAAACCTGTACTTCGCCTTGTCTTTGTAATAATTGAATAGCACCCGTAAAATCCGAACCTGTAAATGCAATTGATAAAACACCTTCTATATCATCCTCATTTCTCAACGTAGTAGACGTAAGTGATGAAACAATATCAGTACTTCCCGATGAACTTAACGCATCCCATTGAATACCCGCTTGAAAAGAGTCATTTAATGTCACCTCAATTATTTTTGCTTCTATAATGACTTGCTTCTGCAATGACATTTCAGCTTTTCTTAAGTACTCATCAACAGATGCCAATTCACTTGGATAAGCACGCACTACAATTAAACCTGCTTGAGGGTCAATAATCACCCTTCTATCTTTTCCACTTCCTACAATCATTTGTACAGACTGTTTTAGGCTTTTCCAAAAATCGGTATCCGCTAAGGTTTCAATTTTACTAGCGGTAGAAACATCACCGGAACGATCAGGCTGATTTGTACTACCACTAGAACCTGATGACTCATAACCCCCTATATGCCCACTTGCGACAGACATACCACTACTGCCCTTACGACTTACATTCAAATAATTAACATGAAATACTTTATTCTGTAATATTTTTGGTAAAATCCTATATCCGTATTCGGTGCGAACATATTCCAATCCATATATATCTCTAACAGCTTTTAGCGTTTCTTCTAATGTGACATTTTTAAGATTCAGTGTGATTTTTTGTTTAACATCAGGATGAACAATCATGTTGATGCCCACGCCGGTTACCAGCCCCATAAAAAAATCATTCGCGGAGTTTTCCTTAGCAACCACGTCAAATTTCATTGGTATTGACCTAATGTCTAATCCTGGTGTTAAGTCATCATATGGCATGTCCATACTGCCTTTACTTCGCATAGCTGAAATTTCTTCTTCAACCATAGAGTAGTCAGGCTGACTACTACATGCTGACATTAGTACAATAAAAGCAATGAATACTAGCTTACATTCCATACGCTTCATGAGAGTGCCTTATCCTAGGGTATTCGTTAGTCAACGTTAAAATCATTTCTTTATCTGATAAAACCAATACTACGGTTTCTTTTGAAATAGATTTAACATAAGCATTTTTTAAATAATCACCTTCATTTACAATGCGACCATCAATAGTTGCATTCTTAGTTTTACTGTTAATTACAATTTGTAAAAGTTTAAAATCACCTTTCTCTTCAACTGCTTTTATTTTTTTATTATTTCTAATTACATTGGAATTATTACCACCATATCCAGGTGGCGCCATAGGGTCATACGCATTAGCTGACAATGACAAAAATAGTATGAGTATCGTAAGAATAATGTTCATTTCAACCTCTTATAATCCAATCAAACGATCACTATTACTTAGTGTATGAACCTTCATTGTTAGGACTCCTACAGGATATTCAATAATTGTAAAATCCATTTCATCCCAATATATTTTCCACTCTTGCCCTTCTAGTTTTTTCACATAACCAATACTATCTAAGTATTTAGAATTCATATTCATTACTAGTTCGTGTTTAAACAAAAAGCTAGCTGACTCGCCATCCAGTAAGATAGGCTCTGCCGGATTGTTATTCATATTATTAATAATCATTTTTTTGGTGGATAGTATTTCACCGAATGCATCACTTATTCTCTCCGGCGTCATCAAATCTGAAGTTAAACTACCAATTTCACCAACCTGACCAACAAGTTCTTTCTCTAAATTAATAATCTTGTTAATATAAGGATAATTAATATCAATTCCGGATAATCGTTTTAATTCGTTTATTTCCTTCTTAATAAGAACAGTATTATTTTCTAACTCAAGTGCTACCCTATAATCATCAAGTGATGATTTATACAAAGGGTGCCATACAAAATATATAAATACTGAAATCACTAACAAATTGGATACTAAAAAAACCAATCTACGCTCTCTTTCACTGAGAGCATCAATTTTTATGCCTAGAATATCCATACCAAATTTATTTAAGAACCATTTCATCTCTATCCAGCCCTTCTTTTAAAGTTGATATTTCAAAATTCAATATCTTATCCTCTCTATTTATATTAAAAATCTTAAACTCCATTTCGTGAAATACATTAAGATTTTTTAATTTAAACAAAAAGTTAGATAAATTTTCTGATTTAAATGTTTTACCTTTAAATGATATAGACTTACCAGCATCTTTAATCGATACATTGGTCAACCATAAATCTTTTTGCTTAACCTGAGTAAAAGCTTTCATGTATACTGAAAATTCTTGATTTTCAATATCCAAACTCCTTGACCTTAGATATTTCACTATTTCTTTATTTCTATTTTTCTCTACTTCTAAATCCTTTATTTTAATAATTAACTTTTGGTCAACCTCTGGCTTTGGATATTCTTTTTTTACTCGTATTAGGGACTGAGTAATTTGATGCGCTTCAATTTCTTTTTCATCTTGGAATTTAGATACAAACATATTAGTAAGATATAAAAAAAACGAAAAAGAAATTGATATGCATGATACGTATATCAAAAATCTAGACATAAAGGCGAACGAGAATTTCGGCTCTACATACTTTAGCTCTTCTACATATAGGTTTATTTGTTGTATCATTGATTCCGCCTCAATACAGATCCAATAGAAGTGATACTATGAAATGTATGACTACTATTAATTTTTTCTTGTATTGGTCTTACGTTTTTCATATTAAACTCTTCAACATTAATACCTATTCCCTGACTTAGATTTTGAATAAAATTTTCTTGAATATTATCTACTGGCAAAATAATAATTTTACTAACTGTGCCCTTACCTACTTGGCTCTCAAAGTAATCAAGAGAACGCTGTAGATCTAAAACTAAGCGATCAAAAACGTCAGAATTATCAAGTGTGATTTCCTCTTCGATTTTTAAAAACTGGCTAAATCCGATGTCAATATTTCTTGCAAAACAAAGCTCTTCATGGCTATAAATAATGACTTCGCTATCGTTTTCATTTAATTTTAATATTGCAGTTGTTCCCTCTTCGCTATCAGGGAAATATAAAAGTATATTTCGTAACACCAATTCAGGAATATCTATAACAGATGGAACAAGACCTATCTGCCTCATGAATTCAAGTTTACTACTGATTTTTTCCTTTGATGACACAACGGCATAAAGCATATCTGAGCGCCCGCGATAGGCATCATCAGGTAAATTAAATACGTCAAGGATGGTTTCTTGTGACGGGTATTGAACCAGGTCTTTTATTTTCCATTTAACCGCTTCCCGCATTTCTTCTTCCTGAACCTGCGGCTTTTCGATTAACTCTAACTGGTATTCATCATCATTTAGTACAAAATGACCTTTGGCATTTTTTAATTTATTTCTTTGAATCCAGCCCTTTGCATAGCTTTCGTATTCACTTGGGGGGAGCGGTGCAAAGTCAATTAGTGAAACTTGATATTCGCCTTGTTTGATTACGCCGTAACTCAAACTAATGCCGGCATCACACATACTTATGCCAACACATCCTGGGGCTGTGTCTTTATTGCGTTTAAACCAAGAGCGAACATTGTTTGATAGTGCCAATACCAGATCTCCCTATCAGTACTTAGACGAGGTGTCTACTCAAACTTTAGACCACATGCGCAATTGTTCGATGATTTATAGCCCTTATAAAAATTTATTATTTAACGGTTTTCCAACCTATCTTTTATGTATTTAAAATTGAATCTGCTTCTGAGCCTGCGCTAAACCCTCAGTACAAAGTCTGTTTTTTATAAAGATTGCTATACATGGTTTTAAAGCATCTACTCTTGTATAACCCGAACCTGTTACCCCATGCTTGATTACGTTAAACTTATGACTTAATTCCTACCCTGTATCGAACCCTATGCTGCACGTTGTATTATTTGAGCCCGAAATCCCGCCGAACACCGGCAACATTATTCGCCTGTGCGCCAATACGGGTTTTCAGCTTCATTTAATTGAGCCATTAGGGTTTGAATTAGACGAAAAGCGCGTACGCAGAGCTGGGCTTGATTACCATGAGTTTGCCAAGGTGAAAATTCATAAAGACTGGCAAGCATTTGTCGATGCGGTACAACCGGCCAATTGCTATGCCATCACCACTAAAGGTCAACGCTGGCATACTGATGTGTCGTTTAACGAAGGGGATGCTATTGTCATGGGACCGGAAACCCGTGGCTTACCTGATGCCATGCTCGACACCTTATCCCAAGATGAGAAAATCCGTATCCCCATGGTGCCAGATAGCCGCAGCTTGAATTTATCCAATGCCACTGCAGTGATGGTATATGAAGCTTGGCGACAACTGGATTTTACCGGCGCCAAATAAGGGTCAATAAATAGCAGATATAAAAAAACCGAGAACCCTAGGGTATCTCGGTTTTTTTTCGCCATTCAATAATTAATGAGTGGCTTCAGCTTTTGCTTCTTGTTGCGCTTTAGCTTGTTGAACACCTTGTGCGTATACCGCATCAAAGTTAACAGGTGCCAGCATCAATGCAGGGAAGCTGCCTTTAATGACAAGGGAGTCAATGGCTTCACGTGCGTATGGGAACAACAAGTTAGGGCAAAAAGAACCCAGTGTCTGATGTAAAGCACCGCCTTCGAGACCTTCAATTTTGAAGATGCCACCTTGTTGTACTTCCGCAAGGAACGCTGTTTTATCTTCATTTTTAGCGGTTACGGTTAGTGTTAGAACCACTTCGTAAACATCATCCGCCAGCTTGTTGCTGCGGGTGTTCAAATCCATATTGATTTGAGGCTTCCACTGGCCACGGAAAACGTCCGGTGCGTTAGGGCTCTCAAAAGAGACATCTTTTACAAAAATACGTTGAACGCCAAACTGGCCTTTTTGCTGATCTGTTTGTGCTGCTTGATCTGTCATGACTACTTCTCTAGTTATTATTTTTTGACCAATGGTAGATTGTTATTGGTCCATTCCATAATGCCGCCACCTAGGCGATATACTTGTTCAAAGCCTTTATCTTTAAGGGCTTTACTCGCTGCAGAGGCGGTTTGGCCTGTTTTGCATACTACTATGATGGGGACAGATTTATGCTTTTCTAGCTCTTCAATGCGATTAGTTACTTGAGAATTAGGAATATTGATCGAATCCACCACGTGACCCGCTTTAAAATCGGCCTTTTCACGGATATCCAAAACCAGCGCATTGCTTTGGTTAATAAGACGTGTTGCTTCATGGGTGCTGACTTTAGGGCCTGCTTTATGACTGCTATCCCACGCTAATAATGCAAAAAGCGCTAACAGAGCAGTGACCAACATCCAATTATTTACTGTAAATTCTAGAAACTGTTCCATATACCACCTCAAATTCTTTGGTGCGCAGTATACCTCAATTTTCAAGCATCAAAAGCGCAATCCGCCTTCTCAGTCTTCCACTCGCATCGCCAATGGCATGATGACCCACAAACATGTAAAATCTGGCGCATAATCAACCAAATTTTATAGGGTCATATGTCCACTTTGCCCAAACCTGTTGCACTTATTATTCTTGATGGCTTTGGCGAGCGTGAAGACGCTAATGATAACGCCATCAGCGCCGCGAACACCCCAACTTGGGATAAACTCAAAACCAACTTCCCGCGCACTTTGATTAGCACTTCTGGTGAAGCCGTTGGCTTACCGGATGGCCAAATGGGTAACTCCGAAGTGGGTCACATGAACCTAGGCGCTGGTCGCATTGTTTATCAGAACTTCACCCGAATTAACAAAAGCATCAAAGATGGCGACTTTTTCGAGAATACCGCCATTGTTAATGCCATGGATGCCGCGATCAAAAAAGGCAAAGCGGTACACCTACTTGGCTTATTAAGCCCAGGTGGCGTTCATAGCCACTCAGATCATATTAAAGCGCTGGCCTCTATGGCCGCAAAACGGGGTGCCAAAGCCATTTATGTGCACGGTATTTTGGACGGTCGCGATGTGGCACCACAAAGTGCTCAGCCATTTATCGAAGACATTGAAGCCCATATGGCATCATTAGGATTAGGTGAAAACGCTAAGCTGGCTACTCTTGTTGGTCGTTATTACGCTATGGACCGCGACAATCGTTGGGAACGCGTGCAAAAAGCCTACGACATGTACACCCAAGGCACCGCTAAATATCAAGCGGCCAATGGTGTTGAAGGGCTATTAGCATCTTACGAGCGCGACATTCATGACGAGTTCATCGATGACACCATCTTAGGTACACCGGTAAAAGTTGAAGATGGCGACAGCGTTATCTTTGCGAACTTCCGTCCTGACCGTGCCCGTGAAATCACCCGCGCATTTGTCGATACCGAATTCGACGGTTTTGCCCGTAACGCGCATCCACAATTAAGCGATTTTGTGATGATGACGGAATACGCCGCCACCATTAAAACCAGCTGTGCATTTCCTCCAAGTCCTATGACCAATGACCTTGGTGAATACGTAAGTAACTTGGGCAAAACTCAATTGCGCATCGCTGAAACTGAAAAGTACGCCCATGTCACCTTCTTCTTTAGCGGCGGCCGTGAAGAGCTTTACCCAGGTGAAGAGCGCATCTTAATCAATAGCCCAGATGTGGCTACCTACGATTTAAAACCAGAAATGAGCGCACCAGAGGTGACCGACAAACTGGTGGAAGCCATTGAAAATCAAACATACGACCTGATCGTATGTAACTTTGCTAATGGTGACATGGTTGGCCATACCGGCGTATTTGATGCCGCAGTTAAAGCCGTTGAAGCGCTGGATGTCTGTTTAAAACGTGTTACCGATGCCATTTTAAAAGTGGGTGGTGAGTGCTTAATCACAGCGGATCACGGTAACTGCGAACAGATGCTAGACCCCAATGGCGGCCCAATGACTCAACACACCACAGGGCCTGTAAACCTTGTACATGTGAGCCCGCAAGGTAAAGCCGCGGCCCTTAAGAGTGGCGGTTCTCTGTGCGATATTGCACCCACTTTATTAACCATGATGGGCCAGTCGCAACCAACTGAAATGACCGGCCAATCGTTATTAGAGAAGCGTTCGTAATGCGCTTACTCGCAAGCTTAATCCTGCTTGTTGTGATGCCTTTTACCTCTGCCACACTCAGTGTGGCAGAGGGTGCTGACAGCAAACAGCTAAGCGAACGTCACTTAAAAAAATTAAGAGACGATATTAATGAACTGCAAGTCTTTCTAAAAAAAGCACAAGATGACCACAAGGGTTTAGTCACATCATTACGCAAAAGCGATGAAGAGGTGGCTAAAATGAGCAAGCAAGTGGAGTCTTTAAGGAAAGCGTTGCAGGAGGAACGAGATCGCCTAAAAAAGCTCAAAGCCGAACAGGCCTCGCTGAATAAATCCCAGCACAAACAACAGCGCGTTCTTAATGACATCATCTTGGCCAGCTACAAGCTTGGCCAAGAACCTCAACTTAAAATGCTGCTAAACCAACAAGACCCAGCCCAAGTTTCACGAAACCTTAGTTACTTACAATATTTTAATAAAGCCCACCAAGGTGAGATCGAACAATACCGCAGTACGCTGAATGAATTGAGCCAAGTACAAAGCCAGATCGAAACACGTGAGGCCAACCTACAAACTAACTTAAGTGAATTAAAAAGCAGTTACGCACAACTCAAGCAGACGCAAAAACAACAACAACAGCACGCTAATGCATTGGATAAAAAAATTCGTGGCAGCGGCCAACAACTTTCTCGCTTACAACAAGATCGTCAAAACCTGATGGAAGTACTGGGTAAGGTAGAAGAAGTCTTTTTGCCATTTGAGCGCAATAAAGAAAGTCGCCCGTTTAAACAACTAAAGGGCAAGCTACCCAGTCCCATTAATAGCCGTGCTCAGAAGTTATTTGGTCAATGGCAGCCTAATGGTAAACAAAGATGGCAAGGCTGGGTCTATCCAGAGCAAACCGGTTCACAAGTGCATGCTGTGCACCATGGTCGCGTCGTGTTCAGTGATTGGCTACGCGGTTTTGGTTTATTAACCATTGTGGATCATGGCCAAGGTTACATGACATTATATGCCCGCAACCAAGCCTTGCTTAAAAGCGTGGGTGACTGGGTTGAAACCGGCGAAGTAATCGCCAATGTAGGGCGCAGTGGTGGATTTGAAGACACTGGCCTGTACTTTGAGATACGCCATAAAGGTAATCCACAAAACCCAAAACGCTGGTTAAAAGGCTAATACTCCTGTCTTAGATGACATATATCGACAGCTTTATTATCAATTAGCCCCAATTGCATGCACCTGACTTCAAATTTCATAACAATCTGTTATAACTTATAAAGCTTATATAAATTGAGATTCTCTATGTTACGCCCATTGTTCTTCACCTTGTTAGCCGTGCTGACATTTTCAGTACATGCTCAAGACATTATCGAAGGTGAAGCCAAAGTCGCCCCCTCTCGCTTACCCCTTGAAGAGTTACGCGCCTTCGCCGAAATCTTCGAACGCATTCGCACCAGTTATGTAGAAACCGTGGATGACAAAACTCTATTGGAAAACGCCATTCACGGCATGTTAACGGGGTTAGATCCCCATTCGTCTTATTTAGGCGAAGAAGACTTTGAAGATTTACGTGCCAATACCAGTGGTAAATTTGGCGGGCTAGGTATTGAAGTGGGTATGGAAGACGGCTTTATTAAAGTGGTCAGTCCAATCGATGATACACCGGCTCAGCAAGCTGGGATTTTGGCCGGCGATCTCATTATCAAATTAGATGAAACACCCGTTAAAGGCTTAGGCCTAAACGAAGCCGTTGAAAAAATGCGCGGCGAGCCAGGTACTCCAATTGTATTAACCATTTTGCGTGAAGGTGAAAATCAGCCCTTAGAAATCACCATTAAGCGTGCTGAAATTAAAATCACCAGTGTGAAACACAAACTACTCGACGAGCAATATGGTTATATCCGCATCACCCAATTCCAAGAAAATACAGGTGCCGACATCAATAATGCCCTGCAAATACTCACAGAAAAAAGTGATCAACCACTAAAACCTTTAAGTGGGGTTATTCTTGATTTACGTAACAATCCAGGTGGTGTGTTAGATGCCGCAGTAGCCGTGAGCGATGCATTTTTAGAGAGCGGATTAATCGTGTATACCAAAGGTCGTATTGCCAATGCAGATGTACGCTACGAGGCGACCATTGATACACCGGCCCCTGAATTACCATTGGTGGTATTAATTAACGGCGGCAGCGCATCAGCCTCTGAAATTGTGGCAGGCGCCCTTCAAGATCACGGACGCGCGGTGATCATGGGCACACAAAGTTTTGGTAAAGGCTCTGTGCAAACCGTATTACCACTGAACGGCGAACATGCTTTAAAACTCACAACCGCCCGTTACTACACGCCAAATGGTCGTTCGATTCAAGCCCAAGGCATTACCCCTGACATCGAAGTACATCAAGGTAAATTTACCCCAGAAAATGAGTCTCGCTATTACAAAGAAGCAGATTTAACGGGGCACCTTGAAAACCCAGATGAACAACAAGCCAAAGCAGTTGAAGATGACGAAGATGAAACCAAAAAACTCATCGCCAAAGACTATCAACTGAACCAAGCACTTACTATGCTTAAAGGTATGCGCTTATTAGGTAGTAAACTCAATCGTGGCTCTGATGATCAAGCACCTGCTGTACCTGCTATTACTGACTAGCTTCTCAAGTGTCGGCTTGGCGAGCCAGCCTACTTCTGCTCGCCTTGCTATCGTGATTGATGATTTAGGTAACAGTTTACAATCTGGCTTAAAAGCCATTGCCCTGCCTGCGGATATCACTTTTGCTGTCATGCCTCATCGCAAGCACAGCAAACGCTTAGCTGAACGGGCTGCTCGCTTAGGTAAAGATGTTATTTTGCATGCCCCTATGAGCACTATAAATGGTTTAGAGCTTGGTGCTGGTGCACTCAATGAATCATTAAGCGAACAAGAATTTAAAACAAAATTAGCCTTTTCACTTGAAAGCATACCCTTTGCCAAAGGCATGAATAATCACATGGGTAGCCAGTTAACGACTAACTCAGTTGCCATGATGTGGGTTATGGAAGTGTTAAAAGAAAAACAGTTATTCTTTTTAGATAGCCGCACTAACGCCAAAAGCGTGGGCTTTTCTACCGCACAAACAATGGGTATTCCCAGTGCGTCCCGTGACATCTTCTTAGACAATGAAATCAACATTGAACATATTCATATTCAATTTAAAAAAGCCATTCGAGTGGCCGAAAAATATGGCAGCGCCATTGCCATCGGTCACCCTTATAAGGCAACTATTACCTACCTAGAGCATGTTCTGCCTCAACTTGAAGGCACTCATATTAGCGTGCATAAAATCAGTGATTTGCTCAAAGCAGGCATCAACCCAAGACCAGATAGCGCAAGGGAAAGTAAACCAGCCATTACCCCTAGCTTAGACGCTTTTATTACGGCTTATCTGGCCACATCGAAAACATAAGAACAAACTTGTTTTGTCTATTTAAATTGAGCATTTAGCTAGGTAAGGCATCTCACGCCACGCCTTTCTTAGGTTTTTTATTCTTCTTTTCTAATAGCCGATGCTTATTCACTCAATTGAGATTCTAATTCTTCTAGCTCTTCAAGTAACAACATCCACTGTTCTTCATCCGTTTCTAACTGCTTTTTTGCTTGGCTTTGTTCGTTCAATGTCGTTTGCAACGCTGCTTTTTGAGCAGGCTCATACAAACTGGTATCCGCTAGTTTTACTTCGATAGCTTCAAGTTGAGTTTGTAAGGACTCAACCTGCTCTTCCAACTTAGCCACTTGTTTTTTCAGTGGACTAAGCGCTTTACGAATTTCAGCTTCTTTACGCTTTTTATCTTTTTTCGCCTCGGCGCTATTTTCTGTTTGTTTAGCCGTTACCACGCCTGTGTCGTCTGCGTTTTCAGATTGCTTAATAAAAGCGCGATAATCTTCTAAATCCCCATCAAACTCACTCACTTGACCTTGATGCACCAGATAAAATTGATCAACGGTATTGGCCAATAAGTGACGGTCATGGCTGACCACCACAATCGCCCCATCATAATTTTGTAGTGCCATGGTTAGGGCATGGCGCATATCTAAATCTAAATGGTTAGTAGGTTCATCTAATATTAGTAAGTTCGGTTTAAGCCAAGCGATACGGGCTAAAGCTAAACGAGCTAGCTCACCACCTGAAAACTTATCACTGACTTCTAATGCTTGGTCACCATGAAAACCAAAGCCACCTAAAAAGTTGCGGATTTGCTGATCGCTGGCATCAGGCTTCAAATGCAATAGATTTTCAAAAGGAGTGAGACGCAAATCCAGTTCATCTACCTGATGCTGGGCAAAATATCCCGTGGATAAATATTCCCCTTGGAAGCAATCCCCGCCCATTAAAGTCAGCTCACCCACAATTGCTTTTATCAAAGTGGATTTACCCGCACCATTGGCCCCTAGTAAGCCAATTCGATCCCCTGGTCGTAACGATAATTGCACATTGTCTAATTGAACTTTATCACCGTAACCGATATTGGCATGCTGCAGGTTTAGTAATGGATCGCTATATTTATCCGCATTAGGGAATTCAAAATGAAATTGACTGTCGATATGGGCAGGCGCAATACGCTCCATACGCTCTAGCGCTTTTACTCGACTTTGTGCTTGTTTGGCCTTGCTTGCCTTTGCTTTGAAACGTTCAATAAAACTTTCAATGTGTGCGATTTGAGCTTGTTGTTGTTCAAACATGGATTGCTGCTGAGCTAAGCGCTCGGCACGGCGACGCTCAAAGTCAGCATAATTACCCGAATATAACGTGATGGCCTGCTGATGCAGATGCACAATGCCGTCCACTACTGAATCAATAAAATCACGATCGTGGCTAATTAAAAGCAATGTACCTCTGTATTTTTGCAAAAAGCTCTCTAGCCATAAACTGGCATCTAAATCCAAATGGTTTGTCGGTTCATCAAGTAACAACAAGTCACTAGGCATAATCAACGCTTTTGCAAGATTCAAGCGCATACGCCAACCACCACTAAATGCACTGACAGGGTGAGCCATCTGCTCTTGTTTAAAGCCCAGCCCTGCCAACATGGTTTGACCAAGTTGAGCAACTTGATAACCATGTATCACTTCAAATTCACCATGCAATGTAGCCAAAGTTAAATCATCTTGCGCTTGCTCAGCTTTTAACATGGCTTGCTGGATACGGCGAAATTCTTGGTGGCCGTCTAACACATAATCCAATGCACTTTTTTCTGATGCCGCAACTTCTTGCGCCATGTGTGCAATGCGCCAGTTTTTAGGGATATATAAATCACCTTGATCGGGCACGAGCTGCTGTAACAACAACTTAAATAGTGTGGACTTGCCCGCGCCATTTGCTCCAACAACAGCAAGCTTATGGCCATCATGCACAGTCAGGTCAGCCTGTTGTAGGATTATTTTTGTACCTAGGTGTAAATTAACCTGTTGCAGACGTATCATAACTCGACTTCACACATTCAAAGGGGTGGGCGGTGGTTCAGGTTGCGCATGATGCCATAAATTCATTGGATAACCCATTCTGGTTATATTCCATCGAGCAATATAAAAAGCCGGGCTGTGCCGAGTTCTTGTTAGATGCACAAGATCATTTTCAGTTAGACATTAATATTCTGCTATTTATCGGCTGGTTGATTTCACAAAACAAAGTCTATCGAGAGGATGTTGCACTGAATGACGTACATCTATGGCAATTGTCAAAAGTTAAGCCTATTCGCAAGCTACGTCGCCAAGTGAAACAACTGCAAAACAAAGAGCTTTATCAAGCATTCAAAGATTTAGAGTTAATGGCTGAACAAAAACAACAAAAGATGCTTTTTCTTATAAGCCAGCAGTGGCCGGAATCGAATAATACTAGGCTAGAAGGTTTTAAGGTTAGTATGAATAAGTATGGCAGACAGAAAGGAATAACAATGAAACAAAGCTGGTTACAAGCGCTTTATCAGCACTTGCAACCCTAAGTCAGTGAGCCTGTCTTAGTTATTTTCAGCAAATAAGCTTTGCGCTGCTGGTGCAGGCATTTCAGCTTTTGCTTCAGCTACTTTTACCGCTTTTGCTGGCTTAGCCGCTTTTTTCGCTTTAGGTGCTTTTTTCGCTTTTGCTGGCTTAGCTGCTTTTTTTACAGCTTTAGCTGGCTTTGCCGCTTTAGCTGCTTTTTTCGCTTTAGCAGGTTTTGCTGATTTAGCTGCTTTTTTTGCTGCTGCTTTTGCTTTTGCTTTTTCTTTAGCAGCGGCTGCTTTTTCTTTCTTAGCAGCGGCTTTTGCAGCTTTAGCAGCCGCTTTTTTCACTTTAGCTGCTTCTTTTTTCAGCTTGTCAGCTTCTTTTTTAGCTTTAGCTTTCACTTTTGCTTTTTCAGCAGCTACTTTTGCTTTGGCTTTGGCTTTAACAGCAGCCGCTTTAGCTTTAGCTTTCTCTTTTGCTTTTGCTGCTTTCTCTTTAGCCGCTTCTGCTTTTAGGAAGGCTTTTTCAGCTGCAGTGCGTACTTTTTCAACTTTAACGGCTTTAGCCGCTTCAGCTTTAACTTCAGCTTGCTTAGCTTTAGCAGTGCTAGCAACCGCTTTTGCTGCTTTAAGTGCTTTAGCGGCATCAGCTGCTTTTGCTTTAGCGGCTGCTAATTGCTTAACGCCAGCTGGAGTTTTCTTGGCTTTAACTTTAGTCGCAACTTTTGCTTGAGCATCTTTTGCTTTCTTAGCAGCATCAGCTGCTTTGGTAACCGCTTTAGTGGCAGCAGCAACTTCTTTAGTCGCTTCAGCAGTTTGTTTAGTACGAGCAGCATTTAGCTGAGTCGTTAGTTTTGCAATTTCGTTTTGAAGCTGAGCTACTGGGCCAACTGCTTTAGCAGCTGCTTTCTTAGCTGGTGCTTTTTTAACAGCGGCTTTAGTCGCTTTCTTTACTGCAGGTTTTTTACGTGCTGCCATGATTACCTCTGGGTATGCTCTGTGTGGGTACGGCAATTATACAAACACAAAACCGATACGCCAGATTTAAACGTTATTTTTTTAAAATATTTAATTGTTTTTGCTGTTATTGAGCTGAATATTGAGCCAATTGATTAATGGCTGCCATTCTTCATGATCTTTTTCATTAGGTTGACTGAAATCAAAAATGCCCATTCCAAATTCTGCTGCACGAACATATTGCTGTGTATCACGGATAGTTGTGATAAATGGAATATTTAAGCTATTAAGAAAAGCTTCTAATTTGTTATAGCCTAGCGTATTTCGCTTCACTCGATTGGCGATCACAGCAATGGGTTTTGGCTTAATACGAAAACCAGGACTTAATAGAACATCTTTTATAAATCCTGTTGCAGCACGAATATCTATTACTGACGGTACAACCGGCATTAATATCAGATCACAATGACGAAGGTGGTCAGAAAGCACATTTCCGCTTACCCCTGCTGGCGTATCAATAATGATATGTGTGGTATCAATAGGAACCATGAGCTGAAAGCTACGAGTGGTGTGATTATCATCTTTACGATATGCAGCAACCGAATAAATAGAAGGCAAGTTTTTAGTACGAGCATCAAGCCATTGTGCACTTGAGCCTTGAGGATCGTGGTCAATTAAAACAACCTTTGCTCCTTGGCTAGCAAAATAAGCGGCTGTATTAGTGGCAAGCGTTGTCTTGCCACAACCACCTTTTGCATTGGCAATTAAGATTCGCTTTGGCTCAGCATGAGAAACCACTCTTGCTGCTTGCGGCTTTATGGCGTCAAATTTTTTCCCTGGCACCCGCTCACCTAATCCTTGGTTATGTGTCATTTAGTCAATTTTTTTGACTCAAATGATAATTTCCCATTCTTAATACACTGAGTCTCAGCGTTTAGTGAGGTATAATTCCTTAAACTCTACAAGGAACGTAACTCATGGGACTTTTCAACAAATTACTATTACTCGCCCTAGTACTGGCAGTCGCCAGCCCTTTTATTTTGAAAAAGCCAGATGGCAGCCCCATTTTAGATATTTCTGAATTTATAGAGCCAGCTAAAAATCTCACATCTACTGTGGTACCTAGTGCTGCACCAAAATCCCTTTACCGCTGGCAAGACGCAAAAGGCAACTGGCAGTACAGCGATCATCCTCCTGAAGGTTCCAACGCACAGCAAATACAGGTTGAAGATAAAATTAACTCCATGAAAACCATTGAGCTCCCTGAGGGTTATCAAGATAAACCTGAAGAATCTGAACGCTTCGATCCAACCGACGGTAATGGCTCTTCTTTACCGCTAACAACCGCTCCCATTGAAAAAGTACCTGAGATGCTTGATCAAATTAATGACTTTCAAAAAAATCTTGATAGCCGTCAGCAACAACTTGATCAAATCAATCGTTAATCAATCTAATTGATAGGTTAAACCGTTTGCCCCTACTGCTTTATATCCTTTAGGGGCGAATGCCACATCAAGCACCTGCGTTGTTTTACTCACCCAGCCACTGCGCGCTGATAATTGCCATGTTCTGAGTTTTTCTGCTTTCGCCACATCCCACAAAATAATGTAACCACTTGAACTGCCTGTTAATAGTTTTGAGCCGTCTTCACTAAAACGAGCACTTTGGTAGTAACCTTGCTTTTGTGGCAATTTCGCCAGTTCTTTACCTGTATTCAAATCCCATAATATGCTGTCATCTCGATGGCTGGCTGCAAAACCTACTCGGCCATCTTGCGTTAATGCAACTACCTTTATTTGATTTCTAAGCTCCCACGTATAAATGGCTTTACCTGTATTTAGATCCCAAACTTTTACAGTTGAGTCATCGCCACCTGTCATGCCCCACTTTTGATCACGGCTCATGCTAACGGTTTGTACAATGCCTTCATGAGGCATTCTCAATTTAACCCCGCCATTTTGTATATCAAATAATACGGCTTCGTAGTTATCCAATCCTAATAATGCAAACTGGCCATTATTACTTAAGGCCATGTCTTCGATGTTGGCTGGGGCTTCCCATAACCAAAATGCTTCACCAGTTTTTGCATTCCATAACACAATTTTGCGATGCTCTGCGGTACTGGCGTAAGCGTTGTTATCGCTTATGGCGCATGATAAAACACCGGTAAGGGTCTCCGCTTTATGGTTCCAGTCAAACAAGCGCTCTACTGGGTCAACTTGCCAGTAGCTGCCACCATGATGAATGGAACCAACCAAGACGTGATCACCATTTAAAGATAAACAAGCACTATAAACACCTTGCACGGCGACTTCTGATTGTTTAGATGGACTATCGCCACTTGAACAAGATGTTAATAGCAATAAAGCTGACACAATTGTGATAATAAGTTTCATAAGCAGTATTCCTACGTTCTACATAGAGTGTAGGCGAGTATAAAAATTTTGGCAGATTTGAAACTTAGGGAAGGCGCTTTGATTTGACCAAAAGGCGTTATTGACGCCTTTTGGCTATTAAGTTTGAAGATTGCTTAAAGTATTACGCAATCATTTCTTTGTGTACATTGTGCAGAGCTTCAATTAATTCATCTTCAAGTTCGAAACGCTCTTCTAATAACTCACCTAACTCAGATAAATCTTTTGGCAGGTCCGTTAATTTTTCAATACATTGTTCGGCACTATCGTAGTTATCATTAAACTCGACGCATTTAACCGTGATTTCTTCAAGGCGCGGATAATGGTGTTTAGCTAATTCAATACCACCATCGTTAAACTCTTTCGCTTCACGTACTAATTGCTCATAGACCTCAAAGTGACCTGCGCTGCAATAATCCATCAGTACCTGACAAAACGCTTGGACTTTGATTGATAATGGTGTTTCTCGCGGACTATAGGGTTTTAATCCTTTTATTGCGCAATACAGAACTAGCAGCTCTTGACGTTCATTCAACCAACGATCAATTAATGAATGCACACCACCCCAACGTTCTTTTGCATCTTTGCAACTTTCTAGCATGGCCAATCCTCTTGCTTATACTTATGGTCTAAGGTCCAGTACCTTCAATATAGGCACTGGTTTTGACCGCTGCAAGCTCAATTTTTTCGATATTTTTAATGCTTGAGCCTGCTTCATTTTTGCAATAGTATCGCTAGGAAGCGTTCTTTTTCTCGCATTCAAGAATGGCGTTTTTCTGCTACTTTTTCGCGTTTTTTATGACTAAAAACGTCGCTACCACTGCAAATCCCACAAACCAAACTAATACCCATTGCGGCATAGATAATCCTAAAAATGCCCAATGCGAATCAGCACAATTACCATTACCCCGTAGCATCACAGTTAACACTTCAGCCCAAGGTAATGTATCTACCATATATTCTAAGCTCGGGCCGCAAGTAGGCACTTGGTCTGCTGGCAAGCTTTGTATCCACACATGCCGTCCCGCTACGCCCATTCCAAGCACAGCACTTAACAACATAAACACACCGCTAGCCAGTTGCGCTATTTGATTGCGTGCAAGTAAAAAACCCAACAGCCCAGCAATGCCCACTAGCAATACCGCGATACGTTGCATAATGCACAACGGACATGGATCCATATACAAAATATATTCAAAATAGTAAGCACCAGCCAATAACGCCGCACAGGCAACAAATACCGCCAGCGATATCATTCGGTTAGAAATTGGAAACATAAACACCCTTAATTTATCGACAAGAGAAAAGAACAATGCAGTAGACACAAGTTTATGGATTTGGTTGCAGCAAGCGGCTCAAGCTGTTCTATGCTAAATACATAAAACGCAAAAGGAACCCCATATGAAATCCGCCTATTTCTTAATTGTAATGACTTTACTGACTATTAGCAGCTTTGTTTATGCTGCCGATGCACCGCCAGCTGGCAACAAGACTCAGTATGTACATTTACAACCAGCCTTTGTTTTAAATTATGACGATAATACCACTGGGCGTCTTAAGTACATCAGAACAGATGTGGCATTACGAGTAATGGGGGCTGAAGCCGCTGGCAAGGTTAATCACCACCAGGCCTATATTCGAAACCAACTGGTTCTGCTTTTAAGCCAACAAAATGAAGCGACCATCAATGACCCTACCGCCCGTGAGAAATTACGCCAAGTAGCCTTAGATGAGCTTCGAGCATTACTGACAGAGTTAGAGGGTAAGCCTTACATTGAAGATTTATATTTTCAAAATTTTGTGGCGCAGAATTAGTCAGGAAGATAATTTATATAGAAAGTAAAAAGGCCATGAAATCATGGCCTTTTTTTATAGGGATTGCTTGAATGTGGCAGCATGTTTGATGTCATATTGCTCTTTGCCATCTTGCCATCCAGCTTCCCAAGCATTAACAACGATTTCAGCTTTATGGGGGCATGAAATGACATCCTTGCCGACCATACCAGCCATGAAACCATGCCGATATGCTTTGTCTAAATTTTCAAGATCCCAGTGAGATTCCACTAGTTTCATAGCCAGATCCATATGCCTTTTGAGGTAAATCTATCTCACAAAGCACCAATATCAAGCAATCCATTAGACTAATTTTGCCAATGTGACATTTGGCCAATTTATTTGTGACACACTTCACGCTTTAACAAGATACTCCGCAAGGTATTGTTTAAATGACATACTGTCCGCTGCTTCAATTTCGTGCTGTTTTTGTTTTGATTGCTGAGCAAGACTTAACCAATGGGCATTCTGATCATCCGTCACGGGGGTTTTAAAATACTCTGACACTTGTTTGGCTTGTTGTAGTGCAAACTCACTAAACGATTGATGATTTTGTTTCATACTTGCCAATACTTGTGCACTAGGAGTAAGCGCCACATTGTCTACTCGTTGCTGCATGACACCCAACGCGATTTTAAAATCATGACCACCTTGTTTTGCGTCTAATAATTCGGCTAGCGGCGTCATTTCATTAAGTAGCTCTTGGCCCCAATCTTTTAAACTCACATCTTCGTCATGGCGCTTAAGTTTAAATGCAGGATCTCGACCTTCCATGACCACACGTTTTTGGTTTTCAGATACTTCGTTGCATTCGTTTTCTGATAAACGGTCGCTTGGACTTAATAAGCAATATGCTAAAAATAAATCCATAAAATTAATCTGATCACGGTTCGCACCAAGTGGCTCAAATGGATTTAAATCCAAACAGCGCACTTCGATGTATTCAACACCATGTTCATTTAAAGCCGTTAATGGCTTCTCACCGTTTTTACTATTACGCTTTGGGCGAACGTCAGAATAATATTCGTTTTCGATTTGCAGCAAATTTGTATTGAGTTGTTTGTACACACCCTCTTTTTCAACACCCATGGTTTCATATTCTGGCACGGACTGCTGCATGGCCATTTTTAGAGTTTTGGTATAGGTAGGTAAGCCGTTAAAACACACAAACAAACCATCTTGTGCATTGTTTTGATAACCCAAACCACTCATGCGTAAACTGGTGGCATAAGGGGCGTATAAGGTTGTGTCATCCCATTTTTCTAAATTATGCTCTTCACCTTCTAAGAAGCTGGCATCAACCGCAGGGCTTGCGCCAAACAAATACAACAACAACCAAGAGTATCGGCGGAAGTTACGAATCAAACCAAAGTAACCTGTACTGACAAAGTCTTTATCTAGCGTTTCACCTTGCCAGCTTGCAACGGCCTGCCACAGTTCATCGGATACTGAGAAATTATAGTGTAAGCCTGCAATGCACTGCATCTTACGACCATAACGATGCCACAAGCCATGGCGATAAACGTGTTTGAGTGTACCCACGTTCGACTGACCATAATGGGCAATGGGCACTTCTAGCTCATCTTTGATAATACCAGGCATAGAGGCTGGCCAAATATATTGTTGAGGTAAATACTGGTAGCTAAAGCGCTGTGATTCATCTAAAAACGCTAAAACCTCATCAGCGTTTTGTTTAACCGGCGTAATAAATTCAAGCAGAGCTTCACTGTAATCTGTGGTGATATGGGGATGCGTTAGAGTACTGCCTAGCTCGCTGGGATGAGATGCTTGGTTGATATGTGCATCATCATTTACCCGTAGACCTTCTTTCTCAATACCACGTGAAAAGCGTAAGGCTGAAGGATCCATGTCCTGCAAATGGGAGAGTACTTGATCAAACGGGATTAATTGAGACAAAGGAGAAAATCCTTAAGGTGTAAATTAAAGCGATTATAACGAGCTTGCGGATTAGGGGAAGTATAGCACTAGGAATGGATTGTTTTATTATTGGGTATAAGCATAACGATAATGCCCATATTACCTAATCAAGCATGAAATAAAGGTCTCTTTTAAATAAAAGACCTTGCTTTTATGTATTAATTTTTTGCCACCTCATCTGCACATGAATCATAGCGATCAATAGGTACATGTACTTTTTCCGGATATGCCCACATAGCACCTGTCGAATAATCAACAAAAAAACCAACAATATTGAACATATTCAACCAATAAGCTCCTCTTAATGACTTCGGTATATTGACAGATTGCTGATTAAAGCACTCGCTTTCTAAATGCACCGAGTACTCGCCACCTTGAACACCACTAGAAATATGGACTCTTGCCGGCATAGTATCTATATGTGTTGAATATGGGGTATGAATCTTTACGCGCTCTTTTTGATTATAATAGTTATCAACCAATACCACTTGGTCAGTACCATTCATTAAAGTGGAGCAACCCGAAGCCATAATGATCAGGGCAATGATTATTATATTTTTCATTTATCTTCCTTAATAAAAATGAGGCTCAATATTAGAGCCTCAATCAACGATTACAACGACAAAAACTACAATCGCTTGCCTTTCTTTTTCTGCGCTTGGGCAAACAACGCGGCCATTGGGTTATTAGTTGCTGGTGTTTGCGGCTGGCTTGAGTGCTGACGCGGGGCTGAATTACGAGGTTTGCGCTCACCACGAGGGGTGGCTTTCTCAGCTTGGTAATCGCTGGCGTTGTCGCTCAGGCGCATAGATAACGCGATACGCTTACGCGGTGCGTCCACTTCCATCACTTTTACCTTAACCACATCACCGGCTTTCACCACTTCACGGGGGTCATCAATGAATTGATCGCTCATCATTGAAATATGCACCAAACCATCTTGGTGTACACCCACATCCACAAATGCACCAAACGCCGTTACGTTAGTGACCACACCTTCAAGAATCATGTCGTCACGTAGATCTTTAATTTCTTCGACGCCGTCTTTGAACTCTGCGGTCACAAACTCAGGACGCGGGTCACGACCTGGCTTTTCAAGTTCGGCCAAAATATCTTTAATCGTTGGTAAACCCACTTGTTCGCTCACAAATTCACTGGCATTCACCGCTTTTAGAAAGGCACTATCACCAATCACTGACTTCACATCTTTTTGTGCCTTAGCCGCAATTTGTTTAACCACATCATAGGATTCAGGGTGCACAGAGCTGGCATCTAATGGGTTTTTACCGTTGGCAATTTTTAAAAAGCCCGCCGCCAGTTCAAAGGTTTTACCGCCCAAACGAGGCACTTTTTTCAAATCGGTACGACTTTGATACGCGCCATTTTCTTCACGAAACGCCACAATGTTGCTCGCAATAGTGCTATTCAAACCCGACACCTTCGTTAGCAAAGGCACAGATGCCGTATTTAAATCCACACCTACGGCGTTCACACAATCCTCAACCACCGCATCAAGCGAACGAGCCAATGCAGACTGAGACACATCATGCTGATATTGGCCGACACCAATGGCTTTCGGTTCAATTTTAACCAGCTCTGCCAATGGGTCTTGCAGGCGGCGGGCAATAGAGATGGCTCCACGAATGGTCACATCTAAATCTGGAAATTCTTTGGCGGCTAATTCAGAGGCTGAATAAACTGAAGCACCGGCTTCACTTACTACAATCTTTTGTACTTTGAGTTTTGGATTTTCTTTTATGAACTCAGCCACTAAGCGATCGGTTTCACGGGAGCCGGTACCATTACCAATGGCAATCAAACCTACGTTGTGTTTTTCACACAGCACTTTTAACGCAGCTTTACTTTGTGCAATTTGATTTTGTGGGGGCGTTGGGTACATCACACCATGATCCATCACTTTACCGGTTGCATCCACAACCGCCACTTTTACACCGGTACGTAAACCTGGGTCTAAACCGATGGTGGCTTTATGGCCTGCCGGTGCCGCCATTAATAAATCTTTTAGATTCATGGCAAATACTTTAATGGCTTCATCTTCTGCACTTTCACGAATGCGTGTAATTAATTCGTTCTCTAGGGAGGTTAATAATTTAACGCGCCATGTCCATTTCACCACTTCGGCTAGCCATTTATCGGCTGGGCGATTTTTAAATTCTATGTCATAAAAACCCGCCACCATGCCTTCACATGGGCTAGGGGTTAACTTGTCATTAGGATCACCTGTGACCAGGTTAGAACTCAAAAAGCCTTCGTTACGACCACGCAAAATCGCCAACGCTCGATGACTTGGCACCTTGTTTAATGGCTCGTCATGTTCAAAGTAATCTTGAAATTTAGCCGCTTCGTTTTCTTTGCCCGGAACCACTCGCACACTTAGCGTCGCCTCTTGCCATAAAAAATCACGCAGGCGTTGAATCAAGTCTGCGTTTTCAGCAAAGCGCTCCATTAAGATAAATTTGGCACCATCTAATACAGCCTTCACATCAGCAAAACCTTTATCGGCATCAACAAAACTGGCAGCTTCGGTTTCTGGAGTTAATTCTGGATTGGCTAATAGGGCATCGGCCAATGGTTCAATGCCCGCTTCAATGGCGATTTGACCTTTGGTGCGACGCTTTTGTTTGTATGGCAGGTATAGATCTTCAAGACGGTTTTTAGTATCCGCCAGCATGATCTGACCTTTTAGCTCATCAGTCAGTTTGCCTTGCTCATCGATGCTTTTAAGAATAGAAGTGCGGCGATCTTCCATCTCTCTTAGGTAGCGCAAACGCTCTTCAAGGGTACGCAGTTGACCGTCGTCCAACCCGCCGGTGACTTCTTTACGGTATCGCGAGATAAACGGTACGGTGGCGCCTTCATCTAATAAGGCCACTGACGCTGTGATTTGTTGCAGCTGTACATTCAGCTCGGTTGCTAATGTTTGATAAATACGATCCATAAACCACTCATGTACATTATTGTTATGGCCTGCCGAACCCATTTGGCAGGTGGCCAAGAATTATAATGCACAAGGAGCAAAATTACTGGTTTGAATTGGCATAAAAAAGAAGGTTTTGAGAGCTTAAAACAGGCTATTTTTTAAACAGCCTATTTAGCTAAAACTCAAATTTACGAGAAAACGACATTTGGGTTTGTTGTGTGACAAAACGATAATCACCACTACCTCGATGCTGAAAGATTGACGTAGATATCTCTGCCTTCCAGCGACGCCAATCCATCCCTATAAACACTTTAAAGCCGGAGCCATAACTTGACTCGCGAAAACGGGTGCTGTCGCATAAATTTCGAAACTCATTTTCGTCAGTCACACTTCCATCTATAAAGTCACTACCATATTGATAACAATCTGTATCCGTTTCAAGCTCAGTTAAATAGGCGGTACCTCGAACTGCGCTGTACATTAGGTTAACCCCTAAGCCAAATTTCATGTATCGATACGGGCTATCATCATCGCGGCCATAACTATAAAAAATTGATGGACTCAGGGCGATTACATTCATGCTGGAGTAGGTGCCTAGATCAACATTTTTTTTATCATTGTCTGCACTGCCCCGTTTGATTTGTTGCTCAACCGCGTAATCATCAAAGTAAGAAAACCCCACGCCATAACCAAAATTGCTCTCACCAAAATAACTATCACTTAAGCTCACCGAGAATACCGGTCTAGGTTTAAAACCACTGGAAAGAATAAAAGCATCTTCTTCGGTTTTAATATTTTGGAACTTCACTAACCGCTCCGTAAAGCTCACCCCAATTTCAAAATATATACGCCCAAACATACCAAATACACTATTTGCACATTCACTCTTGCGAATATGCTCGTACAATTCTTCACATTGCTTATAACTTTCAGACACATCTTCAATGGTCTCTGCAATTACATTAGAAAAAGCTAAAGGGCTAATTAATACCAATAAATAAAACACAGATATGCGAATAAATAAAAACATGGCGAGCTCAAGTACAAAGGTATTTTTTAAATATAGTTGCTTAGAAAGGCTTGTCACTCTGACCAGTCATTATCTCATTTATTTATTGACCGCAGAGTTACTTTTTCAAAACATAAAAAAAGGCGCAACCAAGTTGCGCCTTTTAACATTCCTAGGGTGAGGAGTGTTTATTACAGCTGAGGACCCGCAGCGCGAATCGCATCAGATACATCGTATTTTTTGAAGTTATCAACAAATTGCTGAGCAAGACCTTGCGCCACTTCTTCAAACTTAGACTTATCCGCCCAAGCGTTTACAGGGTTAAGCAATTTAGCATCAACACCTTCAACCGCTTTAGGTACTTTCAAGCCAAACACTGGCGTGGTATTGGTGTCAGTATCACGTAGCGCACCAGACTGAATCGCAGCGATTACCGCACGAGTTGTCGGGATAGAGAAACGCTCGCCGCCCGCACCGTTAGGACCACCAGTCCAACCAGTGTTAACCAAGTATACTTGAGAGTCGAATTCGGTTACGCGCTTCATTAGAAGCTCTGCGTATTCACCTGCTGGACGTGGGAAGAAAGGCGCACCAAAACAAGTAGAGAAGGTAGACTTAAGACCTTTAGAACCACCCATTTCTGTAGAACCAACCAACGCAGTGTAACCAGATAAGAAGTGATAAGCCGCTTGCTCTTTAGACAAGATCGAAACAGGAGGCAGTACACCCGTCATGTCACAGGTTAAGAAGATAACCGCTTTTGGCTCACCCGCACGATTCTCAAGAACACGTTTTTCGATGTGCTCAAGTGGGTATGCACAACGACCATTTTCAGTTAAAGAAACATCATTGTAATCCGCAACACGAGTATCCGCATCAATTACAACGTTTTCTACAATGGCACCAAACTTAATGGCATCCCAGATAACTGGCTCGTTCTTTTTAGAAAGATCGATGGTTTTTGCGTAGCAACCGCCTTCGATGTTAAATACGGTGCCTTTACCCCAACCATGCTCATCATCACCAATTAGGTAACGGCTTTGGTCAGCAGAAAGCGTGGTTTTACCCGTACCAGATAGACCGAAGAACAAACATGTATCGCCGTCTTCACCTACGTTGGCAGAACAGTGCATTGGTAGCACGTCTTTTTCTGGTAGAAGGAAGTTTTGCACAGAGAACATGGCTTTTTTCATTTCGCCCGCATAACGCATACCAGCCAGTAGCACTTTACGTTTTGCGAAGTTGATGATCACACAGCCATCAGAGTTAGTGCCGTCACGTTCAGGTACACATTCGAAACCTGCAACGTTAAGGATCTGCCACTCTTCTTTATCAGAAGGGTTAAACGTATCCGGACGGATGAATAAGTTACGGCCAAACAGGTTCTGCCATGCAGTCTGAGTGGTCATTTTAATTGGCAGGTAATGTTGTGGGTCAGCGCCTACGTGCACTTCAGATACAAATTTATCGTGCTGATCAAGGTAAGCTTCTACGCGATCCCAAAGGGCATCAAATTTATCCGCATCGAAAGGACGGTTTACATTGCCCCAGTCGATAGCGTCAGACGTACTTGGCTCTTGAACGATGAAACGGTCCATTGGCGAGCGACCAGTACGGGCACCAGTTTCAACAACAAATGCGCCATTGTCTTGTAGACGGCCTTCGCCGCGCTCTAGTGCTTTTTCTACCAATAAGGCAGAAGAAAGATCGGTGTAAACGGTGGTCATAATGCCCAATCCAACAAAAGTAAGTTACCAGCTTGTGGCCAGTTAACTGAAAACATTACCGCTCAAGACAAATGGGCCTTAAACGAATTAAAAATTTTAGGTGCGCGATTATGCCAGAAAATCCAATTTAGGCGAATAGGCAGGCCAGAAAAAGACCCAAATCGACTACCATATGACCTGCTATGTCACTTGCAGGCCAGTGTTCATCATGGGTATACAGTCTATTTATGGTGCCTATATCTGCTATAAGTTGGAGTTATTATCGTTTAAGGCTTGATCTAATGCAGGCCCTTACCGTTCTTCGCGCTTTCTAATGGAAACAAGCCATTCACATCGCTTTGGGTAAAGCTGTAATGTTGACCGCAAAATTGGCAGTCGGCACGGATCTTATTTTGCTCATCGATAATGTCTTGGCATTCGGCATAACCGATTTGTGTTAGTGCAACGGACAAGCGCTCTTTTGAACAACTGCAGTTAAAGGTTAATGGCTGAGCGTCATACAATCGAACCTGCTCTTCATGGTATAAACGGTGAAGAATATCAGCGTTATCTAAATGCATGAGTTCATCAGGGCGCAGGGTTTGAGCGAGTTGATTTAAGCGATTCCACGCATCTTCATCCACTTCCATTGTTTCTTGCACTTCACCTAGGGCAGGCAGTTCTTGTAGAAACAAGCCAGCTGCCACGCCATTTTCACAGTTGATCCACAAGTGTGTGTCTAATTGCTCAGATTGGCGAAAGTAACCTTCCAGTGATTTTGCAATACCACCTTCTTCTAATTCAACAATACCTTGATAGCGACGACCTTTATCAGGCTCGATAGTGATAATGAGCTGCCCTTTTGTGCCAAGTAAATTACCTTGGCTCACGTCTTTTTCTTCATCCATTCGAGCAATGCCACGTAACTTGCCATCGTGTCGAGTTTCAGCCAATAAAATACGAACTGGGCCGTCCGTTTGTATTTGTAAACTCAGTAGTCCCTCAATTTTTACTGTGGCGCTTAATAGTGCTGCGGCCACTAATAATTCACCCAATAAATTATTCACAGGTTCTGGATAAGACTGACGCTGATAGATGTCAGCTAAGGTTTGTTTTAAACCCACCAGCTCGCCGCGCACATGACTGTGATCAAAGGTAAAGCGCTGTAAAGTATCGTTAGTGGCCATGGGGCTCTCTTTTATCTTGGCCAAGTTTCACTTGGCTATTCATTCTAATATGCGAGTATTTAAAGAATCGTGTCTTCACGGAATTTGTGAATTTGACGACGCTCTTTTTTATTCGGCTTATGATCAAACAGTGGATTCGCTTTGGCGAATTTACGACGACGATCCGCTTCATCCATGCGCTTTTTGATGCTGTCTGCTGATTCTTCATATAACAGCTGCGCGACAGGGGCGCCGCCGCGGTGCTCACTGATTTTTAATACGGTGACGGTTTTCTCGTCAAATCCTGTGCGGATCTGCAAGGTGGCACCAAGGTCAACTGTTCGGCTAACTTTGCAACGCTGCCCATCATATAACACTTTACCGCCTTCAACGGCCGCTTTAGCAAGGGCACGGGTTTTAAAAAAACGAGCGGCCCATAGCCATTTATCTAAGCGTACTTTTGCCGATTTGTTATCACTCACTTGGGGTATCCTTTGGCACAGGTAAGACGTCGGTAAATGCATCTATGCTATGAAAATCTGTTATCTGCCGCTTGGGTTTTTGGCTATCAGGCTCATGTATGCACATAAGGTGGCCAATGCCATAACGTTTGGCGGATTCTAACACAGCTAGGCTGTCATCAATGAGGACGGCGCGGGATTTTTCAAAGCCTTCGTCTTGAGAAAGACTGTGCCAAAATTTTTGGTCTTCTTTGGCGTAGCCATAGTCATGGGAGCTGATAATGCGATCCACCATGGCATCAAGCCCGGTATGGTGCATTTTTAAGTCAACACTGTCGCGATGGGCGTTGGTGACGATGACACTGCGTTTACCGGCCTTACGTACCGCGGCCAAGAAGTCAGGCACATGGGGGCGAAACTGAATTTTGTGCGATACATCATGCTTGAGCTGAGCGATGGGCAAGCCAGTAAGCTCACTCCAATAATCTAGGCAGTACCACTCTAACTGACCTACCTTGGCGGCCATTTGTTTGCTCAACTTGGCCAATGCGTCCGGCTTTGCCATACCGTGATGGTCGGCGTATTTTTGGGGCAGGTGTTCCAGCCAAAAATAATTATCGAAATGTAAATCGAGCAAGGTGCCATCCATATCCAGTAAAACAGTGTCGATTTCATTCCAGTGGATCATTTAATTGCTGCCCTTGAGAGTTCATACTGTGTGTCTTTGTTCATTATAGTGTGTTGACCATGACTCAGAAACCGCAAATATTAGATCGTCACGTTGTGGCCCAAAGTCGCCTGTTTACTGTTGAGAGCATGGAGCTTAAGTTTTCAAACGGGGTTGAACGCACTTATGAGCGTTTAGTCCCTGGTGGCTCGGGTGCGGTCATGATGGTGCCGATCAATAGCAAAGGTGAAGTGCTGCTAATTCGAGAATACGGTGCCGGCATTGAAGATTACACCCTCACCTTACCTAAAGGCGCCATGGATTTAGGTGAATCCATGGAACAAGCGGCGCAGCGTGAGCTCAAAGAGGAAATTCATTTTGGTGCGAAACAATTACACTTTCTGAAAAAATTGAGTTTAAGCCCAAGCTATATGAAAAGTGGCATTGATGTATTAGTTGCACTAGACCTATACGAGGCATCGCTACCTGGGGATGAACCTGAGCCATTAGACGTAATCCCATGGCCTCTTGATGACATTGATGCTCTGGTACAACGAGCTGATGTCACAGAAGGTCGTGCTATTGCGGCACTATATATGGCAAAGTCTTGGCTAGCAGCACGCAATTAATTAACCAATAACAGAGTGCCTATGGAACCCAATTATGCCGCGGTCATTGAGTTAGCCCGTACAGCCGGCGCCGCCATATTAGAGATTTACAATCGTAGTGAGTACACCGTCGTCGAGAAATCTGACGAAAGCCCCCTCACAGAAGCCGACTTGGCTGCACATCATATTATTAATGATGGTTTACCAGCTATTTTGAATGTACCTGTCATTAGCGAAGAAGCTGAAATCCCTGATCAAGCAGAGCGAGCCAACTGGTCGCACTTTTGGTTGGTGGACCCACTGGATGGCACCAAAGAATTCATTGATCGCCATGGGGAATTTACCGTCAACATCGCATTGATCGAAAACGGCCTGCCTGTGTTTGGGCTCATTTATGCCCCCGTGACCGACGAGTGCTTTTATGGCGGCAATGGTAAGGCTTACTGCAAGATAGGCGATGAACCGGCCATTCGCTTACATGCCAGCAACCCCAATGAACAAATTGGTGAGCTAAACCAGATACGTGTTCTAGCCAGCAAACGTCACGGCACCGAAGCCCTGAGTCGTCTTTGTGACAAACTCGAACACAAGGTGGCTTCGGTTAAACGTATTGCCGTTGGCAGTGCTTTAAAGCTAGCCTATTTAGCCAGTGGCCAAGGTGAGATTTACCCAAGATTTGGTAATGTCAGCGAATGGGACATTGCAGCGGGCCATGCCATTCTTCGTTGCGTGGGTGGTGATGTGTTATCACTGCAATATGAAAGTATTCGTTATGGCCATAAACCATCCATGATCGTGCCCGGTTTTTTTGCTGTGGGTCAAATTGATTTTGACTGGCGGACACTGTTACTTTCTTGAATAAAACATCCTATTCTATTTCCTTATAAAGGAATGCTCAGGCATTCCTTTATTTAACTCCAATCCTTTTACGTCATTTTCTTTGCACTATACATTTAAAATAGCGTCAAAATTTATGCAAACTCGATAACATTTACGACTTCTTTTTTATTAATAGCCATAGTGTCATTTTCTGATTTTTTTAATGAAAAAATCATCCTTCAGAATTGTTACCCACGTCGCTGTTTTTTAACTATGATTAACGTCAAAGACATTACAAGAAGACAGCTGATGATGATGACGTACAGTGTTCATCCAAAGATATATCGCCTTGAAAATGAGATTCAAATTATTGAGCGGCATATGCGTAACGCACAGCAACGCATGGGCATGAATAACCCAGCCATATTACATAATTATCGTGAAATGATTCGCACTCGTCAGGAGCTTGTTGTTTTACTAAGCGCAAAAAATAAAACGCAACATAGGGCTGCGTTAAATTAAAAATATAGAATTACTTTTAAATATTTTTTATCAGCCAACCGTTCTTTCTACTGCTTGTAATAAACGATCTTTATCCACTGGTTTTGCTATCCAACCTGTCGCTCCCACTGTTTTTGCTTTTTGCTTTTTATAGTCTGCTGTTTCTGTGGTCATTACCAATATGGGTTTTGCTTTATAATTATCCAGGCGACGTAAATTCCCAACCAAACTCATGCCACCCATTTCAGGCATATTTAAGTCTGTAATAACCAGATCAACGGTATGATCTCTGGCAAAATCTAATGCTTCTCTGCCATTTTCTTTTAAAAATACGGTATGCCCTGCATTTTCTAACACCACTTTCATTAGGGTGCGAATCGCTTCACTATCATCTACTGCTAAAATACTCGCCATCATAAATTCCTATAAATTTATTTTTGAGTCTAGACTACTTCGCAACACTCACACAATTTCGGCCGCTTTGTTTGGCTTTATAAAGCGCTTTATCTGCACGCTCAATCACACTCTCAAAACCTTCACTCTCTCCTTGTTGTGCCACACCAAAACTGGCAGTTACATGTAACGGTTTTTTCTTCTTTTTTTCACCCCGTTTATTTTTATTTCTTTCTAGGCTTTTTGGGTACAAGGCGTATTCATCAATACGCTTTCGGGTTTCGCCTAATGCATTAATGACTTCTTTCTGCGCACTTTTAGCAAAGACCAAACAAAACTCTTCGCCACCGTAACGATAAGCATATGATCTGGGTGTTTGGCTGATAAGTTTTGCGATCATTTTTAAAACATCGTCACCCACTTGATGGCCATGGGTATCATTGAATTTTTTAAAGTGATCAACATCAACCATGGCTAAATAATAATGTTTACCCAAGGTTTTTAATTTAAATTCCAATGCACGGCGTCCCAGGATGCCTGTTAACTCATCCACAAATGCCATCACGTAACTGTCGAGCGTTAAGGTAAACAAAGCCATCAACGACACCCATAAAATCAAGTAATTATCATCTGCCCACTTAAAGTTAAATGCCACTACCACCAATAAAGGCCAATAACTGGCCCACCTGCCAATACGCCCCCAAAATTTTACAAATATCAAAGGCAGTATAGCTAAGACCACGCTGACCCAATCCAAAGAAAAATAAGCAAATGCCAAAAGCTCTTCAGTGATAGGCACCAGCCTTAGAGATAAACAGACAAAGAACGTTAAAAGCACTAGGTTAAATATATGAATTGGATGAGCCCAAGGTCGCTGCCCCCACTGCACATTCACCACCCCCAGATAAAGCAAAAAACAAGGAAATGCAAAAGGCGCAAAAATATCTAAATGAATAGGAACAGAGTCAGGTAACGATAGCAGTAGCATCGGCAGCACACTAAACACCGCCTGCTGCTGTAAAAGTAGAAACGCCCGACCCAAGGTAAAGAGTATCAGCGCAGCGGAGACATAATCAGGCAAGAAGAATTCATGGGCTGGTAAAAAGCCCAATGCAATTAATGTAAGACAGGGAATCGCGATATTGAGTATCGCCAGTCGCAGCTTCATGGCCGAATCCTTGGCAAGATATTCAACCAGTATAGTTCAGTTACCTGTACTGGCTACGCTATGACTGGCTTATCTGCGCCAAATATAGACAGAGGACACATATTGTTTAGGCCAATAAAAACGGCAAGGTAAACGCACATAAAATGCCCATAAAGCTCATGCTTAATGCAGCAAACGCACCTTGTTCACTGCCATACTCTAACGCTTTTGCGGTCCCCACGGCATGGGCACACACACCCAAGGCGCAACCCTGCGCAGGTGGCGCGGTAATCTTAAACAAGCGAAATAAAGTAGGCGCCATTAACGCGCCCAAAATACCGGTAAACATAATAATGGCCGCGGCGATGGCTGCCATGCCACCAATTTGCGGCGCAATTTGTAAGGCAAACGCTGTGGTAATGGATTTTGTCCACATGGAGTTCACACTCATATCTGAACCGCCCAGCCAATACAAAATGCCCACCGCCACTAATATTGTGATCGCCCCACCTAATACATTACTCAATAAAAACGGTAACCAATATTGACGCAATGCCTTTAAGTTTTCGTATAAAGGAATGGCCAGCGCCACAATTACTGGCCCTAAAAACTGGCTGATCATATGTGCGCTATCCATGTAGCGCTCGAAACTTAAATCCGTTAACAATACCACCGCACACAAGCTCACTACGCTCACCATCACTGGATGTAAAAACGGTTTTTGCGCACTCAAACGAAATAACCACAAACCCAATTGAAAACTCAGTAGAGTTAAAAACAAACCTAAATACGGGCTTAACCAAATGGCATCCCAGGCGTTGTGCCAGTGCAAATTCATGAACGGCCTCCGCTTTTAATACTCATGGCTTTTTGTGCAAGCCAGCCACAAAGCGGAATCCCCACCGCCAAGCTCACAATCATGGCTGTCACAATCAGCAGCCCTTCTTCGCGTACCACATCCATATAATTCACGATCCCCACAGAAGCGGGCACGATAAATAAAGGCAGGTAAGGCAATAACCCTTTGCTTGATTGTTTAAGCTCAGTGGTGATGCCACCACGAAGCACTAATACGATAAACAGTAACAACATACCCATTACCGAACCGGGCACTGGCCAATCTAATAAGGCCGCTAAAAAGTCACCTAGCAGTAAAAAAGCAATGAATACGATGAGTCCGTAAAGCATGTGTTATTTTCAACCAATTTAAGTAAGGAGAGCCCATGACGGGGGGTGTCGTCATGTGTCCCAAAGTTATTCAATGTTTTATCCACAGAAACTGTGTATAACCTTTTTATGCAAAACCTTGCCAACCGGTCATCACACGACCCTAAGCTGTTGTTTTTTAACCCATTCACCCCATAGATACTGGTCCCTAAGGCTGCAGACAAGTGTCCCACAGTTATCCCTATTTTTATCCACAGAAACTGTGAGTAACTTTTTACCCACAATTCTTAAGTGCCTGATTTATGGTGTGTTTTTAATCAATTTAAGAGCTTAACCCAGCTTATAGCCGCTGTAGCAATGTGTCCCTATGTTATCCAAGGTGTTATCCACAGAAATTGTGCACAAGTGGCCAAATATCGATTTTAAACAACGCAGGCCACTTGGTTTTTATACAAAAGATTAGAACTTAGAAAAGTCCGGTGCGCGCTTTTGAGCAAACGCCGCCAATGCTTCTTTGCACTCGTCACCTTGCACCATGGCACACAACTGTTTGATCTCGTCGGTGACCACTTTATCCAGCTCGTTCACATAGTCGTGTTTCAGCATGGCTTTAGCATTACGAACCGCCGCAGGTGGTTTCGCCGCTAACGTTTTCGCCACGTTAGTAGCTTGTTCTAATGTTTCTTCTACACTGCTTACTTTATTCACAAGGCCCACATGTAAGGCTTTTTGTGCATCAAAAAAGTCCCCTAGAATTAACAACTCTGATGCCAACGCGTGTCCCATAAAACGCGGGAACAGTAAACTAGAGCCGCCCTCTGGGCACAAACCTAGATCCACAAACGGCATCTTAAAACGTACGTTGTCAGCAGCGACCACATAATCGCAATGAGCCAACATGGTTGTGCCGATACCAATGGCCAAGCCACTTACCCCTGCCACCACTGGTTTAGGGTAACGGGCCAATGCTAACAAGAATTTTAATACCGGCGGCTCAGCAAGTGTCGACATAGACATGAACGCAGCCATGTCATTACCACTGGTGAAATTACCACCTTCACCTTTAAATAAGACAACACGCACATCCTTGTTATCCGCGCTTTCTAATAACGCCTGCTCGGCTGCAGTGTACATTTCGTTGGTGATGGCGTTTTTCTTATCTGCGCGATCAAAACTAATGGTTAAAACGCGATTATCAAGAGTCGTTGAAATCATGTGGTTACCTTGTTGTAAATTAAATCGAAACGTTTAACGAGGCCGCAGTTTAACGCTAAAGCCTGATCAATATCAGCAAAACAGCCTGAAAAATAATTGAATCTACCGTATCATACGGCCAATTTTCATTCTTATTGAGGCCATTATGTCTGCCACTTCTTCTGCCAAGATCACAAAGCCACTGCGCATCGCTACCCGTAAAAGCAAACTGGCCCTATGGCAGGCAGAATTTGTTAAAGCCGAACTGCAACGCTTTCACCCAGAACTAGAAGTTGAACTGGTCACCTTCACCACCCAAGGTGACATCATTCTTGATACCCCGTTGGCTAAAATTGGCGGTAAAGGTTTATTCGTTAAAGAATTAGAAGCAGCCATGCTGGATGGCCGTGCTGACATTGCGGTGCACAGCATGAAAGATGTACCCATGGAATTTCCAGAAGGTTTAGGTTTGAGCGTTATTTGTGAGCGTGAAAACCCGACTGATGCGTTTGTTTCTAACCACTACAAAACCCTTATGGATTTACCACAAGGAGCCCATGTGGGCACCTCAAGTTTGCGCCGCCAATGTCAGATTTTAGCGGCGCGCCCTGATCTAAAAGTCAGCAGCTTGCGTGGTAATGTACAAACTCGATTAGGTAAATTAGATGCCGGTGAATTTGATGCCATTATTCTTGCCAGTGCAGGCTTGATTCGCCTTGAGTTACAAGCGCGCATTGCCGACTTTATGAGCGATGAAATCAGCCTGCCTGCTGGTGGCCAAGGGGCAGTGGGCATCGAATGTCGTACTGACGATAAAACC
Source organism: Bermanella sp. (assembly GCA_049115935.1). Classification (GTDB taxonomy): domain Bacteria; phylum Pseudomonadota; class Gammaproteobacteria; order Pseudomonadales; family Oceanobacteraceae; genus Bermanella. The sequence goes on from JAGDZK010000005.1 coordinate 51,989, forward strand.
ACTCACGATTTACTAGCCCCACTGCATCATCAATTAAGTGCCTATCGCGTGACCGCTGAACGCGCATTGAACCGTCGCCTAGAAGGCGGTTGTCAGGTACCCATCGCCTGTTATGCCACACTAGACGGCGACCAGCTTTTCTTAAGAGGCTTGGTGGGCAGTGAAGATGGGCAAACCATCATCCGCACTGAGATTAACGGTCATGTGGATGACGCAGAGACCTTAGGTATTCAAGCGGCTGAAAATTTACTTGCCAAAGGCGCAGGTAAAATTTTAGCCGATGTATATGGCCGTGAAATTAACTAAGTTTGCCTGTGCATAAGTCTATCTTAATCACTCGGCCACAAGGCCAAGCTGATGAACTCATCAGCGCACTGACACAAGCCAACTGGCATTGTGTGCATCAACCTTTGTTGCGTATCAGCCCGTTTAACGAGCAACACGGTGCAGCTTTTCATACCATGAAACAACACATCATGAATTTAGATATTTATGATGTGGTGATCTCTGTGAGCGGTAATGCCTCTAGTTTGGCAGTGGATTTAATTGATCAATATTGGCCACAAATGCCCGTAGGGATTAATTGGTATGCAGTTGGGCCCAGTAGCGCCCACGCATTTCAAACCCTAGGTATTGAAATGCAACTGCCAAAGCATAATCACAGTGAAGGATTACTGGAACTGGATGGGCTCAATCAAGATTTAAGCCAAAAGAAAGTGCTTATTTTTCGTGGTGTGGGCGGGCGCGAACACCTCGCTGACACCCTCAAGCAACGTGGTGCTCAGGTGCATTATTGCGAACTGTATCAGCGCGAACCGGTCAACTTTGCTCAAGGGGAGTTAGCGACTCTACTCAGCCAAGAACAAATCCACTATGCTCTGCTAACCAGTGGTGAAATGTTGCATCAATTAGCCACACAATTAACCGATTCGCAAAAACAAAACGTGCATGTCATCGTTCCCAGTGAACGCATCGCTAACATGGCACCTGCGTTAAACATTCAACGCATTCACGTATGCCCCAAAATAAATGCACAAGGGTTGCTAGACTGTTTAACTAAGATAACGCACTCTAGCTAACTAACCGCAGGCAATAGCAAAGGATTCATCTTGTGAGTGATCAGCAGCCAAATAACAGCAACAACAAAGCTCTGCCAAATAAAAATGCCGCCAGCAAACCAACCAATACCCCTTGGTTCATCTTGATGGCCGTGCTGATTATTGCTGCCCTTGTTTTTGCCCAATACCGCATTGAAATTCTGCTACGCAACCAAAGTGCGCTTGAGCAACAACTACAAAGTGTCACCCAGCAAAGCCAACAACAAGCCATTGAAAGCGGCAAGCAGTTAACACAGTACGAACAAAGCCAAAAAGCCCTTACCGAAATGCAAGGGCAACTGGCCTTTATGCAACACACACTTAACCAAATTCCTGGTGCAAGACTAGATGACTGGAAACTAGCCGAAACCGAATACCTATTGCGCCTAGCCAATCAGCGCGTGTATTTACAAAACGAGTTAAAGGGCGCCCATGGTTTGTTCGATGCTGCAAACCAAGTGTTAGCCAGCCTTGATGACCCTGCGTTATTGGTTATACGGGAACAAATCGCCAAAGAAATGCTACTGTTAGGCCAACACAGCCAACTAGATCGCCAAGGCATTTATAGTGAACTACAGGCGCTGAAAGCGTTGATTCACGACAGCATCCAACCCCCTAATGAATTTACTGCCAATGCAGACGTCACGCCAACCAGCACTGGCGCCACATCAGAACAAACAATGGGCTTGTGGCAACAGTTGTTATCTTTAGTGAGCATTCGTCATCGTGACGAAGCATTCAGCGCGCCATTAAGCGACAACCAATATCAGTTACTTGAGCACAACCTAAACTTAATGCTTGAACAAGCACAGTGGGCGCTGCTTAAAGCCGATAACAGCACATATCAAAGCAGTTTGATTAGCGCCCAAGAGTGGATTAGTAAAAATATCCGCCACAGCAACGCCAATGTAGTGTTAGAAAAAATCACCGCGCTCAGTAAAATTAATGTAGAACAAACCGCACCACAAGTAAGCGAATCATTGCGTCTACTGCGCCAATTATTACAAGAGCGCACCTATGCACCTAGCGCCATTAAAACAGAAGAAGAAAACGATTCAGATAAAAACAATGCTCCTAAAAACATTAAGCCTAAAAAAACCGAAACCGAGCCAGCCCCATTAAAAGATGCCCCGCAATTAAATACCAATAAACAGGAGAAAGCTTAATGAGCAAACGCTTACTCCTGATTATTTTATTATTACTAGGTGGCACCGTACTTGGGCATTACATGCTGCAAGGCAGTGGTTACGTGTTAGTCAGTTTTCAGAACTGGGTTCTTGAAACCAGCTTATGGGTCTTTCTCATCATCTTAGCCGGTAGTGTATTCACTATTTATGCCGCCATTCATATTGTAATAACCATCATGGGCGGCCCAAGCTTATTAAAGAATTGGCATGAAAAACGTGGCATCAATACCGCCATCGGTAAAACTGTAAGAGGTTTAATTTATTTAGCCGAAGGTAATTTTAAACAAAGCGAAAAGTTATTAATGGCTGGTGCCCATGGTAAAGGCAAAATCATCAATTATTTAGCCGCTGCCCGTGCGGCACAAATGGCAGGTAACTTTGAGCGCAGTGATGAACTTATGGCCCAAGCGGTTAAAAGCACAAAAGGGGCTGAATTAGCGGTCGGTTTACAACAGGCACAACTGCAATTAGAACGCGAACAATTTGAACAATGTTTAGCAACCTGTTTACGTTTGCAAAAACAATTTCCCAAGCACCAGTACGTTAATAAAATGCTACTCAAAGCTCACATGGCCCTAGAAGATTGGCAAGCGGTGATTGAGTTGTTACCAAGCCTTAACAAACATAAATTATTGCCCAATAAAAAATTTCAAAAGCTTGAAGTGGAAGCCTACGGCAAATTAATTGAACACATGATTCGCTCGCGTAACACTGCCAGCAAAGACCCAAAAGCACTACTGGATGTGTGGAAAAACATTCCAACTCGTACCATCAAAGAAATGGACTTTTTGCCGTTAGCCCACGCGTTTATTGAGCACTTAATTCACCTTGGTGCACAGCAAGAAGCTGAAGCCCAACTACGTTATTTGTTACAACATCACTTCAGTGATGAACTTATGAGTTTATATGGCTGGGTGAAAGGCAAAGATGTAAAACGCCAATTACTATTTGCACAAGATCAATTAAAGCAGCGCCCCAACGATGCCGTATTGTTATTGTCATTAGGGCGCATTGCCTTGATGAATGAACTATTCGACGATGCACAAGCGTATTTAGAAGCAAGCCTTGCGCAAGAAAACAGTGCCGAAGTGCGCAGTGAATTAAGCCGCTTATATCTAGCTAATAATGAAAATGAAAAAGCCATTGCTATGTTAAGACAAGGATTGGGGTTAGATTTACCAGACTTACCTTTGCCGAACTAAAACCTACGCGGCCGCTTCTGCGGCCGGTTCCAACCCCCAGCTTTAATCAAAGATCGGGCGCGGGGCACCCTCCTACATAATCATTTAAAAAATCACTCATTTTTAAGGTTTAGGTTATTGCACAATCTCGTTGTAACTTTAGAATGCCTAGCCTTTAATACACGGAAGTAACCATGAAATCACTCGCCTTAATTTTCACCCTCCCATTACTACTAGCAGGCTGTGGGTCAAGCGATTCGAATAGCAACAACCGCCCAAAAGGTTTTGAATTGAGTAGCTTTTATGAAAGCAACCAACTTACATCTCAAGATACTTTACAAGGAACATGGATTGCGTCAAAAGAGATCACTCGTACAAGATCAAATCAAATTAATACTGAAGTTCCCGAGGTAGTAAACAGTAGTGCACTTGAGGTCTTCGTTATTAGACCAACCGAAACAGGCTATGAAAGATCAAACTGCAATGGTGAATTTGAAAACATTTACGCTTCGGGTACTAGTTTTATCTCACAATCTGATAATGCCAGCATAGTCAACAATTCAAATATGAATGGATCAAAGACCGCGTCACAGACTATCAATCTATCGTCCTTTTCTTCTTATTTTGAAGTAACCTCAACACAAACTGAGTTTATTAAAGTCAGTGATGCCTATCAGACTTTTGGATCGATTACTCAAAACTGGAGCGATCGAAATTCAGTCATAACCCGCGATGTATTTTGCAGCCGTGTTGAAAACTTACCTGAGAGTAAAAGAAATATCACGCTTAGCGGCAACAAAGAATTCTTTTTTTATATGAGTGATGTGATTGATCCAGCGCGTTTTAATGCCTATATTTTTGACATCGACCACACTAGCAATATAAAAAACCTTTTGACGTTCGGAGAGCAACATTATTCAGTTTATGAAGAAACTGAAAACACATTTAAATTCGAATATTTTGCAAACAGTATGAGTGGCGTAGGTATTTTAGGTAACGCAGTTATCAACATTCCTCAATAGTTCTTTCGTCTAGCCATTGCCAAACTAAAAGTTAGAGGCCGCATCTGCGGCCGATTGAGCACCCCAAACCTTAAGCTAAACATCGGGCGCGGGGCTCCCTCCTACAAAATCGTTATTAATCTTTTTTCGAAATCGTCACTTCTAGATTTTTTGTATTACCCGCATACCACTTTTGCACATATAACGAACCAATTATTGGTGGCTGGCCATCTTCTGGCACTTCTTTATAACGCACACTGTTTTTGGTTTCTTTTTCAATTTCAAACTTGACCACTTTATCGCTCATATATCACCTATGTTGATTCTCGTTTTTCAATAGGTGCAGATTAAGCCAGTGTCTAGGCAATGTCATTAATCTAATTATTTTGTATAAATAACACACAAACCGGCTGATTGTCTTAATTCTCGTAAAAATCAGGTGTACTGCTATATTTTAGGTATAATCGCGCCATTTACTGCTTTTGCTGGATACTGCCATGTCTGATGATGTTAATTTTAAAAATAACCCGCTACACGGGGTGAGTCTGAAAAACCTATTAATTGAGATGGTTGACCACTATAGCTTTGAGATTCTGTTTGCTTACTTGAATATCAACTGCTTCAAGACCAACCCAAGCATTGAGTCGAGTGTGAAGTTTTTAAAGAAAACCGATTGGGCCCGCGAAAAAGTAGAGTCATTTTATATGTATGAATATAAAAATCTGCCTAAACCATCATCCACTCAATTTAGTATTTCTCCCAGAGACCGTATTGTGCCTGAGCATCACAAAGTAGGTGAACCAGCTGAGTTATCGTTGGAAGACGCTGAAAAGCTAAGAGAAAAGCGCGCTAAAAAAGCAGCTGAATTTAATAAGGGCAGTTTTGGTAAACGCGGTAACTCAAATAAAAGTTATACACCACGCAGCCATAGTGAAGCCCCTAAACCAAAGCCTGCTAAAACCGATGCTTCAACAAGCTCGAACCCTTGGGGGAATTGGGAGAAATAATTCTTAGCTCAAAGCTGAAATGGACTCCTGCCTTCGCAGGAGAGACGGCGAGGGCTAATTCAAATGTCTAAGCAACATCAATCGTCATAAGTAGGGCGGGCACTGCCCGCCAGCAATCATTTTTGTCAGGCAGTGCCTGACCTACATTGCTAAAAATTAGCATCGCCCTTGGTGGGAAGATCGTAAACTTTATTCAACTATCCTCGCCACACCCATCGTCATCCCCGAGCGTTTTTATCGGGGATCCATCTGTAATTTGCCACCAGTATACGTCAGGCAATGCCTGACCTACTTCATTTAACAAGTAGGTATGTTATCCACACATATAGGTGCCAGTACCCACGGCAATTAATTCATCTTCTTCGTTTTTAAATTCCATACGTGTGACCGCCACTTTTGAGCCAATACGTAAAATAGAGGCGCTTGCAAAAAACTCTTTGCCTTTGCCTGGGCGCAGGTAATCCACTCGCATATCAATGGTGCCCAGTTTTGCTAGGCTTTTAGCGCGCTCTTCTTGGGGTAAATCTAAACGCTGTTTATAAGCTCCCACCAAGGCAGCTGTGCCGCCAGCCACATCTAACGCACTGGCGATCACACCACCATGTAAAATGCCTTGCAGCCAGTTACCCACCAGCTCTTTGCGCATATTGATTTTGAAGATAGCCACATCAGCATCGAACTTGTGAACTTCTAAGCCAATGTGTTGATTGAAGGGGATTTGATTCATGAAATTAAGGGCTAGATTCAGTTCGGTTTCGGTAAATTCAGTTTTCATTTTCTAACCCTTATTAACAAATATAAATTGGCGACTAACCTCGTCGCCATGTGTGAAATTTTTCGACTAGTTTCAACAAACCTTGCGGCGCGTGATTGCGTTTCCATTCGCCGGCCACGTACTTATTCGCTTCCATCATGGTTGGGTAAGCGTGAATGGTGCCTAGAATTTTATTCAACCCCAATCCATGGCGCATAGCCAATACAAACTCGGCCATTAATTCACCGGCCATGGCACCCACAATGGTGGCCCCTAATATTTTATCTTTGCCCGGTACCGTGAGGACTTTTACAAAACCACGGGCTTGACCATCCACAATGGCACGGTCTAATTCTTTTATTTCAAACTTCGTCACTTCAAACGCAATGCCTTTTGCTTTGGCATCGGTTTCATTTAAACCCACACGGCCCACTTGCGGGTCGGTGTAGGTGGCCCAAGGGATAACAGAATAGTCGGCTTTGAATCTTTTTAAATGACCAAAAAGTGCATTTACACTGGCATACCATGCCTCATGAGCTGAAACATGGGTAAATTGATAACCGCCGATCACATCACCTACGGCATATACACCTGGCATGCTGGTTTCTAGGTATTCATCCACCAAGATGTTGCCACGCTCATCTAGCTGAATATTTAAGTTGTCTAAGCCATAACCTTTCACATTGGCTTCGCGGCCAACGGCCATGATCATGGCATCAAAGGTGATCGTTTGATTACCATCAGGGGTTTCAATTACCGCTTGTTTGTCACCGTTAATGAGCGCAAATGATTTTGGCTTACAACCTGATAGCAAGTTCATGCCTTCGGTTTTAAATTGCGCGGTAACTTCTTCAACCACATCCGCATCTTCACGACCTAATATATGAGGCGCTGGGTCCACCATGACAACTTCACTACCAAGGCGATTAAAACTTTGTGCAAGTTCACAACCAATCGGCCCTGCACCAATAACCAATAACCGCTTTGGCTGCTCTTTAATTTCCCACAAGGTATCAGAGGTGTAATAACCCACTTCATCAATCCCCGGAATCGGGAAGACTTTTGGTCGCCCACCGGCTGCAATAATAATATTGCGCGCCGTGCGTGTTTGTTTGCCTTGTGCGGTTTCGATTTCTACTGTCCAAGGGTTCACAATAGTGGCACTGCCCGTTATGCAGTTAACCCCCAAACCTTCATAACGCTGGATGCTGTCATGGGGCTCAACTTCTTTAATGCCTGCATGAACAGATTGCATCACTTTTGCGAAATCCACATCCACCTTACCCACATTCACACCCACGCTTTTTGCACCGCGCGCTTCATGAGTAAGGCTTGCTGCATGAATGATGGCTTTTGAGGGCACACAACCTGTATTTAAACAGTCGCCACCCATTTTATGTTTTTCAATCAGGGTTACCTTGGCTTTGGTGGCCGCTGCAATGTAGCTGCTAACTAAACCGCCCGCACCTGCGCCAATGACCAATAAGTTATCATCAAAACTTTTTGGTTTTTTATAGGCCTTTAATGCACGATTCTTTTTCACTTTGTTAATCAATGTGCGCGCCACCCAAGGGAAGATCGCCAGCAAGACAAAACTGCCTAACAAGCCCGGTGTCATAATGCCTGCAAATGAAAGCTCATCTAATTGACCAAGCTGAGCACCGGCATTCACATACACCGCCGTGCCCGCCAACATGCCCACCTGACTCACCCAGTAAAATGTACGGGCTTTAATCGGCATCAAACCCATCACAAGGTTGATAACAAAAAACGGCACAACCGGAATTAAACGTAAGGTAAATAAATAAAAGGCGCCGTCTTTTTCAACGCCATTGTTAATGGTGGTTAAATAATTACCGAATTTGGCCTGCACCCAGTCTTTTAATAAAAGGCGCGTCATTAAAAATGCCAAAGTAGCACCAATGGAGCTGGCAAAACTGATTAACAATAAGCCCCAACCTAAACCAAAAATAGCACCACCAATTAATGTAAGCGCGGCGGCCCCTGGGATCGACAGAGCAGTTGCTATCACATAAACCACAAAAAAGATGGCCCCTGTTAATAACGGTTGCTCACTGAATAATTGCTGATAAAGGTCGGGGGTAAGATATTGCTGGGCATCAAATACCACTAAGGCCGTGATAATGGCTGCCAGAGCCGCAATTATGAGGAGCTTTTTCATATTGGTTCCATTGAAAATGAATAATGAGCTTTGAGTCAGTATGGCAGGCTTAGTTCAGATAAGCGCTATACTATTAAACTATCAAAGACTTACGTGTATTTATTGTTTTTAGTTTGCTTGCTCTCAATCATAAGCAAAAATACGAGGCTTGCAGTACAATACCTCGCAAATTAAGAGCAAATTAAGAATAGCTGGGAGCCCACCATGGCATTTACTGATGGCCAACGTTTTTTTCCTGAAACCCGCATGCGCCGTATGCGTGCTGATGACTTTAGTCGTCGCTTGATGCGTGAAAACCAGCTTAGTCCCAACAACTTAATTTACCCAATGTTCATATTAGATGGCAAAAATCAGCGTGAGCCGATTATCTCTATGCCTGGGATTGAGCGTTTATCCATCGATTTAGCCGTAGAGGAGTGCAAACTTCTCAGCTCGTTAGGCATCCCTGCGGTGGCACTGTTCCCAGTGACACCTAACGAACACAAAAGTGAATTCGCCGAAGAAGCCTACAACCCTGATGGCATTGCCCAGCGCGCGGTGAAAGCCATTAAAGATGCCTGCCCTGAAATGGGCGTGATCACAGATGTGGCCCTTGACCCGTTCACCACCCATGGCCAAGACGGCATCATTGATGAAACCGGTTACGTACTAAACGATCGCACCGTCGAAACCTTAGTGATGCAGGCCATCAGTCACGCAGATGCAGGTGCCGATATTGTTGCCCCAAGTGACATGATGGATGGTCGCATCGGTATGATTCGCGCCGCCCTTGAAGAATCTCAACATGTGAATACCCGTATCTTGGCTTACAGCGCAAAATACGCCTCCGCTTATTACGGCCCGTTCCGTGATGCCGTTGGCAGCGCGGGCAACCTTGGCAAGGGCAACAAATTTAATTATCAAATGGACCCTGCCAACTCAAACGAAGCCCTACACGAAGTAAGCATGGATTTATCGGAAGGGGCCGACATGATCATGATCAAACCCGGCATGCCTTACCTTGATATAGTGCGTCGCGTAAAAGATGAGTTCCAAGCGCCTACGTTTGTGTATCAAGTGAGCGGCGAGTACGCCATGCATATGGCTGCTGTACAAAATGGCTGGTTAGACGAAAAAGCCGTCATGATGGAAAGCCTGATGTGCATTAAACGAGCAGGTGCTGACGGCATTCTGACCTATTTTGCCAAAGCCGCCGCCCTTGAAATGAATAAATAGTTACCCGTCATACTTTAGTCATGTAAGGCAGTTAGCATCGCAAATTTTTTATAATAAGGATAATCATGAGCACAACGGATAACGAAAACAGCATTGATTTAAGTTCACCGGAGTTTTATTTTAACCGTGAGCTTAGCCACATGCAGTTTAATATTCGTGTGCTTGAGCAAACCTTAGACCAAGCTCATCCACTATTAAACCGCTTAATGTTCTTGTGTATTTTCTCAAGTAACTTGGATGAGTTTTTTGAAGTGCGTGTGGCTGAACTAAAAAAACAACTAGCCTTTAGTCGTGAAATCCCAGGGCCTGATGGCTCGCCACCAGCTGAAGTATTAGAAAGAATTCATAACCTAGCGACTAAAACCGTTGAGCGTCAATACAACATCTTGAACGATCAATTGTTTCCGCAACTAGAAGAAGAAAACATTCGCTTTATACGACGTGCAGATTGGACAACTAAACAAAAAAACTGGGTGAAAAACTATTTCAATGAAGAAATACAACCGGTTATTAGCCCAATAGGTTTAGACCCTGCTCACCCTTTTCCACGTTTAGTGAATAAATCATTAAACTTCATTGTTGAATTAGACGGCAAAGATGCATTTGGTCGAAACACAGGGCTTGCGTTAATTCCTGCACCACGCTCGCTGCCTCGCATTGTTCGTTTTCCTGATGAAATATGTGAAAGTGGTGACAACTATGTTTTCTTATCGAGCATGATTCATGAATTTGCTTCTGAATTATTCCCAGGCATGAAAGTTAAAGGTTGTTATCAATTTCGCTTAACTCGTAATGCAGATTTAACCTTTGATAAAGAAGACATGGCGGATCTTGCCAGTGCATTAGAAGGTGAACTGCATGAACGTGATTTTGGTGACGCAGTACGTTTAGAAGTCGCCCATAACTGTCCGCCTGCGTTATGGCAGTTTTTATTAGATAAGTTCAATCTAACTGAACAAGATTTATATTGTGTAAACGGTTTGGTAAACGTGCACCGCTTAATGGCCGTGGCCGCAGGGGCTGATCGACCAGAATTACGCTACCCGTCTTTTACTGCCAGCATTCCAAAAGGCTTACAAGGCAAAAAAGATTTCTTTGAAGCCATAAAGAAAAATGACCAACTACTGCTGCATCCATTTCAAAGCTTTACACCGGTTGTGGACTTAGTTCGCACCGCAGCAAAAGACCCAGATGTACTAGCCATAAAACAAACCCTATACCGCACCGGTGCCACATCGGAAATTGTAGATGCATTAGTTGATGCTGCACGTAAAGGTAAAGAAGTAACCGTAGTAATTGAGCTGCGTGCTCGATTTGATGAAGAAGAAAATCTGCATCTAGCAAACCGCTTACAAGAAGCAGGAGCCGTTGTAGTATATGGTGTAGTAGGTTACAAAACCCATGCAAAAATGCTGATGATTGTGCGCCGTGAAAATAAAAAACTGCGTCGCTATGTTCACCTTGGTACTGGTAACTACCATGCAGGAAATGCGCGCCTTTATACTGACTACAGTTTAATTACTTGTAATAAAGATATTACCGAAGATATTCACAAAGTATTTCAGCAGCTAACCGGCATGGGTAAAGCGCTGAGCATTAAAAAGATTTACCACGCGCCGTTTACCTTACATAAAAGCTTACTAACACTCATTGCTAAAGAAGCAGAAAACGCTAAAAACGGCAAGCCCGCTCGCATTATTGTGAAAGTAAACTCACTCACCGAGCCAAAGATTATCAAAGCGTTATATCAAGCCAGCCAAGCAGGTGTTGAAATCGACTGTATTGTACGTGGCATGTGCCGTTTGGTTCCGGGTATCCCTGAGGTTAGTGAAAATATTCGCGTGCGCAGTATCATCGGGCGATTTTTAGAGCATACCCGTGTGTATTATTTTGAAAATAACGGAGCTTCAAAAATATTTGCTGCAAGTGCCGATTGGATGGAACGCAACTTACTAAGTCGTGTTGAAACCTGTTTTCCCATTGATAATGAAAAATGGGCCAAACGCATGAAAGCGGATTTAGAATTATACTTAACGGATAACTGCCAAAGCTGGATACTGCAGCGCGATGGTAGCTACATCAAATCAGAACCCCAAAAAGGTGAAGAAAAAATAAGCGCCCAGCAAGTACTGCTTGATAACCTAGCGGTTTAATTTTTCGGTTTTGATTAAACAAAAAATCCCGCATATTATGCGGGCTTTTTTCATGACTAATAAAAATCATTGGAAGGTTAAATCAAACATCCCTTCTTCTAACAATACTTTCTCTCGTTCTAAGTCCATCACTGTCATTGGATTTTTGTCTAAATAACCTTCAGGGAAAGTTAACTTAATCGAGAACTTAAACGCTTTTATTTTAGGATCGACCACTTCATCAATCCCCCGACCAAAATGCAGCAACACAGCAAGGCGTAACAAGATACACAAACGCATATGTGTCTTAGCCGCACGTTTGCTCATGGGTTCAACATCTTGCATCGGTAATTTTTTACGATGGCCTTTCAACAAAATAGCAAGGGCTTCTTGGTTTTGTTTACTAAAGCCAGGCATGTCACAGTACTGCACTAAATAGCCGCTGTGTTTATTATAAGAACTATGGGCGATGGCCAAGCCCACTTCGTGTAAGTCGGCTGCCCAGCGTAACCAATCTTTACAATGAGGCTCATTTATTTTCCAGCGCTCCGCCACTTGCTCATACAAATTTAGCGCTGTGTTTTTAACATTTTGCGCTTGGGCGGTATCCACCACAAATCGGGTTTGCATGGCAGTGACGGTTTTCTCTCGCACATCTTCATGGTTTACACGACCAATTAGATCATAAAGCGCACCTTCTCTTAACGCACCATCACTATATGTAAGATGGTCAATCTCCAGCACTTCAAATATTGCAATTAAGATTGCAAGACCTGCCGGAAAAACCTGCAAACGCTGATCTTTAACCCCTTGCAATTCAAGTTTATCGATATGCTTTTTTTGGATGACTAATTTTTTAAGTGCAAGTAAGGCTTTTAAATTAATACCTTCCTCTGAGAAACCATAATTAACCAATACTCGAGTTGTGGCACGCATGGTGCCTGAGCTACCCACAACATTTTGCCAACCCACACGACGATACATGGCTTTGATTTGAAATAACTCCCGCTTGGCTGCGGCAATAGCGTGTAGAAATGCAAAATCGGTCAAATGGCCGTCTGCAAAAAAACGGTCCGTATAGGTGACACAACCTAGGCTTAAACTTTCCATTTTAAGCGGTGCAAAACGCTCACCAATTATAAATTCGGTACTACCACCACCAATATCAATTACCAGACGTTTGCCGTCGTCATCTGACAAGGTGTGAGCGACCCCAAGATAAACCAGACGTGCTTCTTCGATGCCTGAAATCACCTCTATGGGAAAGCCCAGTACTTTTTTTGCTTTTTGCATGAAGCCATAACTATTGGGCGCGGCTCGTAATGTATTGGTACCAAGAATAGTGACTAGATGCGGGTCTATGCCTCTTAAACGCTGACCAAAGCGCTCAAGACAAGCCAATGCTCGCTCTTGGGCATCTTCGGCAATACCCGTTATGGGGTGCAAACCAGAGGCAAGTTGTACCTTTTCCCCACGCTGATCAATGATCTGTAATTGACCATTTATTAAGCGCGCCATAATCATATGAAAGCTGTTAGAGCCAAGATCCACGGCCGCTAACACCTGTTGAGACTGAACACTGTGTTCCATAAATCACTAAATCTTATTCATAGGAAGCAAATGAGTATTTTGCACGCCTGAGCACAAGATGCCAGCGAAACCCCACCCCTGCTATTGATAAACGACAAAGTTGTACCCATATATGGGTTTCATATGCCTTTTCTGTCCATATATTAGTCACAATCTAGCTATGGCGCTAAACAGTAATTACTTGAACCAAGAGTTCGAAATGCTATGATTGGGCCAATTGAAAATTGCACATTCCTGTGACACTTAACGAGTATTTAGTCCCATGAGCGAAAATATTATTAGTCTTACTGACGATTCTTTTGATGCCGATGTTTTACAATCTGACGTGCCTGTCTTGGTTGATTACTGGGCTGAGTGGTGTGGTCCTTGTAAAATGATCGCGCCAGTACTTGAAGAAATCTCTGAAGAGTACGCTGGTAAGCTTAAAGTTGCTAAATTGAACATTGACCAAAACGAAGCGACGCCGCCTAAATTTGGTATTCGTGGTATCCCAACGCTTATGATCTTCAAAAACGGTCAAATCGAAGGTACCAAAGTTGGCGCACTGTCTAAGTCTCAGCTAACTGCATTCATTGATAGCACTATCTAATCAATGCTTTAAAAACCCAGCTCTGTGCTGGGTTTTTATTTATTGAGTGTTTTTTAGCTCGTTTCTGGACTCAAAAAATAAAAGCGACTATAGTTAGTTCAAAGCAAGTAAAGAGCGGTTCCGCTCAAATCCAATTCAAACAAAGTAATTCCCTCATTTAATCTTCACATAGAACTCTTAGATCCATATGAATCTTACCGAACTCAAGAAAAAATCCGTTGCTCAACTGCTAGAAATTGCAGAAAGTATGGGCATGGAAAACGTGAGCCGTTCACGTAAACAAGACCTTATTTTTTCCATCCTTAAGCGTCACGCAAAAGGCGGCGAAGACATTTATGGCGATGGTGTTTTAGAAATACTGCAAGATGGTTTTGGCTTTTTACGCTCTGCAGACAGCTCTTACCTTGCAGGCCCAGACGACATCTACGTAAGCCCAAGCCAAATTCGTCGCTTTAACATGCGTAAAGGTGACTTCTTATCTGGCAAGATTCGTCCACCTAAAGATGGCGAACGTTACTTTGCACTACTAAAAGTAAATGAAGTAAACGGCGAAGCCCCTGAAAAATCAAAAAGCAAAATCTTATTCGAAAACTTAACACCGCTTTTCCCGAATGAGCGTTTTGTATTAGAACAAGGCAACGGCAGTACTGAAGATTTATCTTGCCGTGTCATCGACCTAATTGCACCAATCGGTAAGGGTCAACGTGGCTTAATCGTAGCACCGCCAAAAGCGGGTAAAACCATGTTGCTACAAACCATTGCCCAAGCAGTCACTCATAACAATCCAGAATGCGAAATGATCGTATTACTGATTGATGAGCGCCCAGAAGAAGTAACCGAAATGCAACGCAGTGTGCGCGGTGAAGTGGTTGCATCTACCTTTGATGAACCACCAGCGCGTCACGTACAAGTGGCCGAAATGGTACTAGAAAAAGCCAAGCGCTTGGTCGAACATAAACGCGACGTGGTAATTTTATTAGACTCCATCACTCGTCTAGCTCGTGCTTATAACACCGTGATTCCTTCATCGGGTAAAGTACTAACCGGTGGTGTGGATGCTCACGCGTTAGAAAAACCAAAACGCTTTTTTGGTGCAGCACGTAACGTTGAAGAGGGTGGCTCATTAACCATCATCGCAACGGCACTTGTAGACACGGGTTCAAAAATGGACGAAGTGATCTACGAAGAATTTAAAGGTACTGGTAACCAAGAGTTACACCTTGATCGTAAAGCGGCTGAAAAGCGTATTTACCCTGCCATGAACATTCGTAAGTCTGGTACTCGTCGTGAAGATCACATGATGCCTGAAGCAGAATTACAGCGTTTATGGATTCTACGTAGAATCATCGCAGAAATGGAAGATCTACAAGCCATTGAATTTATGATTGATCGCTTAAAAGGCTCAAAAACGAACGAAGAATTCTTCCTTACTATGAAGGGCTAATAGTGAGGTGCCTGACCAGAGGTGTGAGACGCCAAAGCATTTTGCTCCCATCAAACACCTCCCGTCATAATTCTAGTTTTTGTGAGAAAGCAGCTTCGGCTGCTTTTTCTTTTTCAGCTAAATTAAAGTAAACTGCAGTTCTTTACATTACAACGTGGGAAGTGTCTTTTCCCCTTTATTTATAAGGTTTTAGTGGCGTAATCGAAGAAAAGTAGAAGCATAAAATTAGCGTCTTACGTCTCCCTTCTTACATCTCACGATCAAATATGAAATATAAAGACTTACGCGACTTCATCGACCAGCTAGAAAAACAAGGCGAGCTAAAACGCATTAGCATGCCAGTGGACCCTAAGCTTGAAATGACCGAAATTTGCGACCGCACATTACGTGCTGGTGGCCCCGCCCTGTTATTTGAAAACCCAGTGGGTTCTGATGTACCTGTACTAGCTAATTTATTTGGCACACCTAAACGGGTTGCCATGGGCATGGGTGAATCCAGCGTCGAAGCGCTGCGTGAAGTAGGTAAGTTATTGGCATTTTTAAAAGAGCCAGAACCGCCAAAGGGTTTAAAAGACGCGTGGTCAAAACTGCCTATCTTTAAAAAAGTTTTAAGTTTAAGCGCTAAAGAAGTGAAAAAAGCTCCCTGCCAAGAAATTGTATTGGAAGGTGACGACGTTGATTTAGGCGCTCTGCCCATTCAACATTGCTGGCCCGGTGATGCAGCTCCCCTTGTTACATGGCCGCTGGTGATCACGAAAGGACCCAATAAAGACCGCCATAATTTAGGTATTTACCGTCAGCAAGTCATCGCCAAAAACAAATTAATCATGCGCTGGTTAAGTCATCGCGGTGGTGCTTTAGATTTTCGTGAATTTCAACAGCAAAACCCAGGTAAGCCGTATCCGGTCTCTGTGGCTTTGGGGGCTGATCCGGCGACAATTTTAGGTGCCGTTACCCCTGTACCTGATACCTTGTCAGAATATGCGTTTGCTGGCTTGCTGCGTAATAGCCGTACCGAGGTGGTTAAATCCATTGGCAACGACTTAATGGTACCTGCCAGTGCAGAATACATATTAGAAGGTTACATCTACCCAGATGACATGGCCGATGAAGGGCCATTTGGTGATCACACGGGTTACTACAACGAAGTGGACCAATTTCCTGTTTTCACCGTAGAACGTATTACCCATAGAAAAGACCCTATTTATCACAGCACTTATACGGGTCGTCCACCAGATGAACCGGCTATTTTGGGTGTGGCATTAAACGAAGTCTTTGTACCGATCTTGCAAAAGCAATTTCCTGAAATCTCAGATTTCTATTTGCCACCAGAAGGTTGCAGTTACCGCATGGCGGTTGTAACCATTAAGAAACAATACCCAGGGCACGCGAAGCGCGTCATGCTAGGGGTGTGGTCTTTCTTACGACAATTTATGTATACCAAATTTGTCATAGTGACAGACGATGATGTAAATGCCCGTGACTGGAACGATGTAATTTGGGCCATTACCACTCGAATGGACCCAACTCGTGATACCACGTTAATTGATAATACACCGATCGATTACTTGGATTTTGCCTCACCAGTATCGGGGTTAGGCAGCAAAATGGGGTTAGATGCCACCAATAAATGGCCAGGTGAAACCGACCGCGAATGGGGTATCCCCATTGTTATGGATGACGCGGTAAAACAAAAAGTCGACGATATGTGGGATGAACTGAATATTTTTGATGAACCGTCCTAAACTCTAATATGACGCATCAAATTATCATTCAACCCAAAGGGCTTGTATTTCAAGCCCAAGAAAATGAAAACGTACTGGACGCAGCCCAACGTGCTGGCATTAAGATTCGTAAAAGTTGCACTAATGGTAACTGCGAAATTTGCAAAGCTACGTTACTCGCTGGGGTGGTAGACACCCCTGAAGGTAAAAAGAATGCCAACCATCCAGACGTTAACCCATTACTTTGCTGTGTTTCGAAACCACGCAGTGACCTAATTTTGGAGCTAGACAAGGTGCTAGGACCCGGAGAAATTGCTTTGCAACATATAGCCTTTCAGGTGCAAAGCGTTACGGCCTTAAAGGGTCATGTCTATCAAGTTGAGCTGCTTGCCCCCGCTGGCAAGCCTGCTAACTATCACGCTGGTCAATACCTAGAGTTATTGATTGATGGTGAGGAATACCCTTTCACCATCGCCAGTGCACCCAATGACCGCCGCGTTGAACTGCATCTTGGTGTTAGCCCAGATAATCAATCAAGTAATCTGATCTTAAAATACCTACAAAGTAATCCAACGGTACGAGCACGTTTACCTAAAGGTGATGTTTGGCTGAAAACCGAAGCAGACCAATATAACCTACACGACCCGTTAGTATTTATTGTGGCAGGTACTGGTTTTGCCCAAGCAAAAGCCATGATTGAAGAGCAATTAAAACATCAACATAGCGCTATTTATTTATATTGGATTAATCGCGATGCCAGCGGTTTTTATTCTGACCTTGCTCAAAGCTGGGCAGATGATGGTTTAATTAATTACCATGCTATGACACCTGAATCCCCTGATTGTGCATTTTTTACCGACAAAACGGTAGAAGAATTAATTCATACAAAACTAGGTAACTTATCCAACATTAAAGCTATTGCTTGTGGTGGTCCTGGTTTTGTTTATAGCGTTTTGAGCGGCCTAGAAAGCAAAGGTTTTCACCAGTCACAAATGCTAAGTGACGTATTTGCATACGCACCACGCCCTGAATAACTCTAAATATTAAGTTCAATTAAAAGCGGCTGCTCGTTCAACCTAGCAGCCGTTTTTTTATGATTCTTTAAGGGCTTTTTTCTCAACCATTTTAAATACTAAATTCGGGAAAAACCGTTTAAGTGTAAGTGCCAACATGGACAAGCCTTCTCCTACTGCGATTTCTTTTTTCCCCTTGCTCATTTGTTTAATGATCACTTGGGCGCATTTATCCACATCCATGCCATTTTTAATGTCTTCATCATCCACCCCGAAGTTTTCACCGTTAGCCGTCACTGCATTTTTAGAAATATCAGTTTTAATAAATCCAGGGGTAATGGTGCTGACTTGAATACCGTGCTCGGCAACTTCTGCACGCAGTGCATCAAAGAACCCCATCACCGCATGTTTTGCAGCACAATAACCAGTACGCCATTTCACACCCACTTTACCGGCTACGCTTGAGGTTACAGCAATATGCCCAGAACCTTGCTTCACCATCACTGGTAATACTTGTTTAGTGAGCGCGATTTGCCCCAATACATCCACATCGAGCAGTGTTTTATACACAGACAAATCGGTATCCAAACATAACGAACGTTGAGAGATTCCAGCGTTATTAATTAGCACATCAATGGTTTTAAAATGGGCGGTAACGGCAAATACCTTTTCAGGCATGGATTCATGTTCGGTCACATCAAGCGGCAATACCAATACATCTTCGTCTTTTGCCCCAAGCTTTACACAAGCTTGTTTCACGCGCTCAAGCTCAGGCTCACGACGAGCTGACAATACTAATTGATTACCCAACGCGGCATATTGCTTTGCAAGGGCTTCACCTATGCCTGAAGAAGCACCTGTGATCCAAACGACTGTCATATTGATTACCTTTTATTATTTTTAGTTCTGACTCAGCTTGCCATGTTTAACATTGAAAGAAAATTATACTTTAGGTCAGGGTTCTGGCTATTTAAAGCTCGACAAGGAAACAGGTATTCACCCGCGGGTGCGGGTTCTTACATGTAACCGTTATTGTAGAGTGGAACAGCAACATTGCATCGCTTTTCATAGGGCATGCTGTGGCTGATTTTTCTTCTATTCTTAGTGATATATGAATGAATTGGCTCAGGCATGTCAAAGCTAGACGTTTACCGATCAGTGGCTAAATATTATGTGCGCCTAAAACTAGAAGAGGCGGCCAAACTTGCTTACAAAAAAGGGGATATGGAGGCTTATAAGAAGTATCAGCAGCAATTGAAGAAGATCACAAAGACGTAAAGCTGGACAAGTGAGGTGACCCCGATCATTCTCAAAGATTAGCCTGGATTTATCTATTAATCTCATCTGTGATATAAATAATCTATCAACAACCAGCAAAGCTTCATAATTATCAATGGATGGATATGTCACAACAAGAAAAAGCAATATCTTTTGAGAATTGCGCTTTTAGCCCTAAACGCGAAAAATTAGCCGATTTTTTAACAAGTTATCTATTAGAAGAAAAAGATGGTTTTGTATTAAATCTCAATGGCTCATGGGGTGTAGGGAAGACTCATTTCTTAAAAAGCTGGCAAGACAAGCTTTCACAAGATTACCCAGTTGTTTATATAGATGCTTGGAAAACGGATTTTGCCGATGACCCTTTATTAGTTGCTGTAAGTAGCATCATTGAAAGTCTAAAAATCGGCTCAGGTGGTGACATATTTGAGCAAGAAAAAAAGATTATGGGTGCAGCA
Organism: Bermanella sp.; assembly: GCA_049115935.1. Classification (GTDB taxonomy): domain Bacteria; phylum Pseudomonadota; class Gammaproteobacteria; order Pseudomonadales; family Oceanobacteraceae; genus Bermanella. The sequence continues at coordinate 71,841 of JAGDZK010000005.1, forward strand.
TACAAACTATTCAAACCCATAATTAAAAAAGGCGTTACTGTTTCTGCATCTATGCTTGGTGTTGATGGTAATGTGAGCGGAGAAACATTAGAGGCATTAGAAAAGCTCATGATTGGAAATTCTAACCCAGAAGAGCATTTTCTAGACTATCGAAATAAAATTTCTGCCATTCGTAACTTTCACAAAGAGATTCAAAATTGGGCTGAATGCTGTAAGTCACATGATCCTCGATATGACGAAGATAGCCCCGTTTTTGTGTTAGTCGATGAATTAGATCGCTGTCGACCTACTTATGCAATTGAATTGCTCGAAACCGTTAAACACATGTTCGAACTACCCAATTTTGTATTTGTCATCGCGACGGATACAGAACAATTAAAGCATTCAATAAAAGCCGTATACGGCGAAGGCTTTAACTCTGGACAATACTTGACCCGCTTTTTTGATCGCTCCTTCCAGCTGCCCGAACCCGATAATTTGCAATACTTAAAGGCCAAAAAAAGCATTTGCGATGAAGATATTTTTAAAAAGTGCAGTATTCATCCTTTGCAAGATCAAAGCATCGAGAATCTAAATCACTTATTGGGTGTTATTACCCAAGCATATGGTTTGGAATTACGAGACATAGACAAACTCACTGCGAAGCTTAATGCTTGCTTTAGATATGTAAAAAGCTCAGAACGGAAAATTAACCTTAATATTTTATGCCTGATACATGGGATTATTACTCATCAACGTGATATTCAAATATATAAACGCTTACCCTTAATTCCACAGAATCGAGGTGATACAAATTCTATTTCATTACAAAACAACCCAACTTGTTCTTGGTTAGCTGGAGATCCAGCCAACCAAAGACCTCATGCACAATCATTAATTACCCAATCTTTCAGTTTATTAAACGAACTTCCCGATAGAGTACAGGGCTTAACTAAATGTAGCTTTAAACAGGAAAATGCTGATGTTCAATGGTTTGATAATAAGCTGAATGGCAACCCGACCTTGTATGAATGGATATTAAACAGCAAAGTTCAGAGTGAACGCCTAGCTGACTGGGAGTACATTAAAGACCTCATAGAAGTGTCAGCAAGCTTTGATCAAGAAGACGATATGGATGACCTACATGGCTAAAACGAAAAATCCCCGCTAGTAGCGAGGATTTAAAATTCTGGATGGTGCCCAGAGGCGGAATCGAACCACCGACACGAGGATTTTCAATCCTCTGCTCTACCGACTGAGCTATCTGGGCATATCAACTAAAGGCGTTCGCCTCGTCGAGGTGGCGTATTAAACCTGTAATCAGGATTAGTGTCAACCCTGTAACCCAATAATTTCTGCTTAGTTATCAGCTACTTATTCTTTGCCTTCTTCTTTATAGCCTTCCGCTTGATCCACTTCCTCGCCAGCAAAGAATTTAGCCATTTGCCCTTGTAGATATTTACGGCTGGTCATGTCCATCATGTTGAGGTGCTGCTCATTAATAATGCGGGTTTGGTGTTCCATCCAGTCTAGCCAAGCCTGCTTGCTAACATTCTCGTATACATCTTGTCCTAATGGGCCAGGGAATGGCGGCTTTGCTAAGCCTTCTAACTCTTTTTGGTAACGACGGCAAATAACGGTGCGACTCATAGACTTTCCAATAATTTTTTAACGGGGGCCGCTAAGCCCACACTGGCTGGTTGTTTCAAGTTATACCAAAGCATTGAGGCTTCGGCCACCTGTTCAACCTTGTGCTCCAGCTGTACACGAATAGGATGGATATCAAGATGATAATGACTAAAGGTATGACGAAAGACCTCTCCATGTTCCACCCCTTTAATTTTACCCTGAACCATAAGCTCGTGATCAAACAGTTCTTGCTCAAGACTTTGTTGCGGAAATATCCACAACCCACCCCATATACCGCTATTTGGCTGTTGTTGCAGCAAGACATCATGACCATGCTGTAGCATCAGCAAGCGAATGGCTTTAATGGGTTTTTCTTTCTTGGGTTTGCTATTGGGGAACTCTTTAACGCGATCTTGCGCATACGCTTCGCATTGATTCACTAACGGGCAAATTTGGCACTGAGGTTTACTGCGCGTACAAAGTGTTGCGCCTAGATCCATCATGGCTTGAGTGTAATCACCTGTGCGCTTGGCTGGTGTGTAACGCTCAGCAATTACCCACATGGCGTCCGCTACTTTTTTATTTCCAGGCCAGCCTTCAATGGCGTGAAAGCGGCTCAACACACGTTTAACATTGCCATCTAAAATAGCGGCATGTTTACCCATGCTAATACTGGCAATGGCACCTGCGGTTGATCGACCAATACCTGAAAGTGATTCTAATTCTTCGACCGTTTGAGGGAATTCACCGCCAAAGTCATTGACCACGCTTTGCGCGCATTTATGTAAATTACGGGCACGGGCGTAATAACCCAGCCCCGTCCAGTGATGCAGAACTTCATCTGTGCTGGCTTTGGCAAGGTCCTGAACCGTGGGAAAAGATGTCATGAAACGCTGGTAATAATGGATAACTGTCACCACCTGTGTCTGCTGCAACATGATTTCAGACACCCACACACGATAAGGGGTTTTATTGTGCTGCCAAGGTAAATCATGACGGCCATTATCATCAAACCAGCTCAACACGGCTTGGCTAAACGCAGAAGATGCACTCATTTCGCTACTAACTAACTAGAAAGGCTGCAAGCCTACCTTAATGGCGCAATTGATGTAAGAACTTACATATCACTGGCAGTAAGCACTAATTACATTAGATAGATGCCGCAGCAAACAATAAATCGCGTTACACAGCATTACAAGGATAGCGAGCCGATCTCAATGGGACGTTGAATGTATGACTCTAATTCATCAGCAGGCATTGGTCTGGCTATCAAATATCCCTGACCATATTCACAACGGTTAGCCCGCAAGAAATCAATTTGTTCTTTGGTTTCAATACCTTCAGCAACCACTCTTAAGTTTAATTTGTGAGCCATGGCAATAACGGCCGCGGTGATTTCCATGTCGCTAATATCGTTTGGAATATCCATAACAAAAGATCGATCCACTTTTAATACATCAATAGGGAAGCGCTTTAAATAACTTAGCGATGAATAGCCAGTACCAAAGTCATCGATTGCAATTGATATACCCATTTGTTTAATCTGGCGCATGGTGAAAATGGCATTCTCAACATGATCCATTAATGTGCTTTCTGTGATTTCAAGTTCAATCACTTCTACGGGGCAACCTGTCATCTTAATACTTTCGTTTAGATCATGAATCAAATTAGGATCACTAAACTGACGCGCCGATAAATTCACGGCTACCTTTGCATGTTCAGGCCAAATACCTAGGTTCATTAAGTTTTTAACTTGCATTAAACTTTGGCGAAAAACTAATTTACCAATAGGAATAATCAAACCACACTCTTCAGCAATTGGAATGAAACGGTCTGGGGGTACCATGTCTTTGCCTTTTGGCTTCCAACGTATTAGCGCCTCCACCCCAATAAAACGATAACTTAGAAGATCTATTTTTGGTTGGAAATAAATAATAAAGTCATCGTTATTTTCAATTGAATGCCTAAGGTCTTTTTCAATTTCAAGATAGCCCAGCATTTCTTTATTCATATCTTCAGAGAAGAATTGAAAATTATTTCGCCCCATTGCTTTAGCGCGGTACATAGCCATATCCGCATTGCGCATTAATTTATTTGCATCATTCGCATCAGTTGGCGACATGGTAATACCGATACTCACAGTATTAATAACTGTTTGATTTTTTAAGGTAATAGGTTTGCATAGACATTTCAAAATCTTATCAGCGATATGGCGCACACCATGGGTGGAATCCACATCACTTAATAACACCGTAAATTCATCTCCTCCAATACGGCTGACTGTATCCGTTTCTCGCACGCTATCGCGTAAGCGTTGTGCAATCTCAATTAAAAGCTGATCACCAGCATCGTGTCCTAAGCTGTCGTTGATTCGTTTAAACTGATCCAAATCTAAAAACAATAACGCTACAAATGTGCCGCGGCGCTTACTCTCAATCACTGCTTTATTTAAACGATCTTGGAAGAGTCGGCGATTAGACAACCCTGTTAATGGATCATAAAACGCAAGATTCTCCATTTGTAATTGTGCATTTTTTAAATCCGTAATGTCACTGATCGCGCCCATGTAACCATAAACTTCACCTTTACTATCGTGTAAAACACTTGCTTCAATTATAGTCCAAGTAACCTCACCTTCTTTCTCAAAGCCGACTTCTACGACAAATTCTTGATGATTTTGAATTAATGCACTCCAAGCTTTTAATGTGCGACGCCTATCTTCAGATCGAATACGACCAAGCCAATGCTCAAGATTAGCTAACGGTTGATTAATACCCGTAATCTCAGACCAGCGACTATTTACATAGGTTATTTGATGCTGCAAATTAATTTGAAAAATACCAACTGGTGACAATGTCGCTAGCTGACGAAATTTTTCTTCACTGGCATAAAGCCTTGCGGTTTCATCTTCAATTTTATTGAGCATGCCATTAAAAACATCCGCCATATCACCAATTTCATCTTTCACTTCTTTTTCAGCACGCAAGCTGTAATCTTGTTGTTCGGTAATATCACGGGCGGTTTTTGTAATTTTTTGAATGGGCTTTAATAATAAATATTGTAAATATTTAGCCAGCAACATAGATAAAACTAAAACCACCAATGCCACTAACACAATGAATAATAACTGCTCTTGCCAACGCTTATTTAACCAATCCAAGCTCAAGCTCATATAAAGCGTGCCGACAGGCAAACCGTCTAATTCTACAGGTTCATAAATTTCAATAGTTTCGCCAATACTTAGATCAATTTCTTTTGGACTTTCAGGGCACATCTTTTGATCCAGATAAGTAAAATGATGAATGGCAAATACTTGCTGACCACTATCGTAGATACAGGCCATCAACACATTCGGGTTTTCCCCTAATGCTTTTAAGTTGGCTTCTGCTTGATTAACATCACTAAAAATTAATGCTGCAGTACTACGATTGGCAACGATACCTGCCAATATTTTCATATCTTCTGAAACGTTACTAATTTCTTGAGCGCGATCGTAATAAACCAAAGTAGCTGAGCTTGCCACCACAGCAAATACGGTTGTGATGACAATACTGGCAATCAGTTTGGTTTTTAAATGTAACCTAGGAAGCCATGACATTACTGACTCCCTTTTTTAATTTTGCTTGCCACTTCTAAAAGATTGGCTGCAAATGACAATCCTGAAGCACGCGCCAAATCAACATTAATATGCAAGCGTACCCGTTGGTTTTCTAAAACAAAAACCACCATGGCTTTTTCGATTGATTCAGTTCCATCAGCCACCGTAAGGACAGGGTGTTGCTTCAACCAACGTTTCAATTCAGAAGCATCGATTAATGCTGGTGCAGAAAGAAGAAGGATATGGCAGGATTTAGCTTGGGATAACTTAGAGACACTCTGCAAGCGAACTGGTTTATTAAATACCGTTCTGCCTACCATTTTTTGCAAGTTACCCTGATAAGTATCCGAGCCGAGTAGGCAAAGATTAAAATGGTCAAATGTCTTACGTTCTTCAGGCCAAAATACAAACTTACTAATTTGAAACAGGTAAGCTGACTTTATCTGACTAGTATTGAGTTCACTAAAGGCATTACTGGACCCACCAGCACACCATGCAGTAACCAATAATACTAACCATATATGACGCCAACCTTTGGCCATATAAGACATTTTCCACTGTTTGAGGTCAACGGTGAATGCTCTCACCAATAGTATTGAGGTTAGGCTGATTTGGGTTTTAACGCAAACCGTAAGCTTGTTAGAGCTTACGGTTATTAAAAGGGGAAATTAAGGGGATTAAAGCTGAACAGATTGTAATTCTGAAATGGTTTTATCAATGCCGTCACGTTCGATCTGATCACTGAATTGGGCGCGATAAGTGCGAATCAAGCCTAACCCTGCAATAGTCGCATCATAAACCAGCCACTGCCCTGGTTTTGGCTGATACAAACGATACTGCAAGTTAACAGGGCTACCGCCTGCCACATGAATATCAGAGCTTACGATAGCCTTGTCGCCAGATTTATTAAAGCGTGTTTCACCGTAAGTCACATCTTGGCCCGTATAGGCCTTAAATGCACCAGCATAGGTTTTGATCAATAAGCGCTTAAAGCCTTCTGCAAAGTCAGCACGTTGTTTATCGTTAATCTGTGCCCAATATTTACCTAGCGCCAATTGCGACATGCGCTCTTGGTCAATAATAGGCAGCATACGGGTTTCAACTAAACTAAGTAAAAACTCCGGTCCCTGCTCTAATTTTTCTTTATTCGCCAAAATCTCAGCCAACACCACATCCGACACTGACTTCACCACCTTTTGTGGATGAATTTCATCGGCCTGTGCGGGTAACATCAAGGCCATCATCAGACCTAATACACTTAATAAACGAAACATGATTTTCTCCATTAATAATGTTCCTTAGTTTAATTCCCAACCTTGAATAGATAAAGATCACTAAATCCAACTAATTGTTTCACATTACAAACAATACTACAGGGGCGTATAACGCCAACCTTGTAAATATTGCACAAACCCAAGTTCATACAAGCCAGATAGCTCACCGACTTCATCTTCAATATAAAGAACAAACTTACTTTCAGTGGCCCACTGGCATAGTCTCACCAGCAGCTGCTTTGCCACCCCTCTATCACGGGTAATTGCGCGCACACAAAGTTGTTTGATCTCATAGTCATACGCACCCGTGGCGGATTCAGACTTGTGTATCAACCAAGCACCACACACAATCCTGTCATTAAAGTAACCCAGTGCCATCTGCTCACCTGTCGCTACTTTTGCCAGCGCCCAGTCCGCTGCATTCGCTTTAGTTGAACCTTGCAACCAATCGACAGGCGCATCCGCATATAACTTCTCTAAGTCCACACAGTCTTGTTCGCTGGGGGTATCTAACCACTTTAAATTAACCGGCAATGTAATATTCCAAAACCAAGGTGATAAAAACCGCCATTCTAACCCTGATGTTAGGCGATCGCCACGGGGTTTCTAAGCAGGATTGGTAGCAGCAACTCTAACCACTAGGCCATGTTTAAGGTATACTCGGTTTTTTATTTACCCTTTGGATTTAGACCATGGCTCAGCGTACGGCGTCGGTTGAACGCAATACCTCAGAAACCCAAATCAAAGTCTCTGTAAACCTAGACGGTACAGGCAAGGCTCAATTTGATACAGGCATGCCTTTTCTTGAGCATATGCTAGACCAGATCGCCCGTCACGGCCTTGTGGACCTAGACATCGTCTGCAAAGGGGATAACCATATTGACGATCACCACAGCGCAGAAGACACAGGTATTACCCTTGGCCAAGCCTTCGCAAAAGCCATTGGCGATAAAAAAGGCCTACGCCGTTATGGCCACGCATATGTGCCATTAGATGAAGCCCTTAGCCGTGTTGTTATCGACTTCTCAGGTCGCCCTGGTTTGGAATATAAAATCCCGTTCACTCGCGGCAGCGTAGGTGGATTTGATACTGAATTATTCTATGAATTCTTCCAAGGCTTTGTGAATCACGCAGGCGTGACACTTCACATCGACAACCTAAAGGGCCACAACGCTCACCACCAAATTGAAACCGTGTTTAAAGCATTTGGTCGCGCCCTGCGCATGGCCATGGAAGTGGACCCAAGAATGGAAGGCATGATTCCTTCAACTAAAGGTTCTCTTTAGAGACGAGAGACGCTAGATGGGAGACGCCATAACGCCTTTGTTATATGCCAACACCCCCAATTTATAAGCGTTTATTAATAAAATCGCTCACTAAGCCATAGTGAGCGACGCCAAAACAAAACAAAAATTCTGAAGAGTTTTTAGCACTGTATTGGCAAGCGTAATAGGCTTGACTATGAAAAGTAAAATTTGTGCAGTCATTGATTATGGCATGGGCAACCTACACAGCGCTTCCAAAGCATTGGAACACGCTGGCAACGATACATCCGTCATCGTTACTTCTGATCCTGAAACCATCCTCAAAGCCGACCACGTAGTATTACCCGGTGTGGGTGCCATGCGCGATTGCATGGGCGAAATCCTGCGCTTAGGGGTTGATCAAGTGGTGGCCGAAGTAGCCAAAAGCAAACCGCTATTAGGTATCTGTGTGGGCATGCAAGCCATGATGCATCACAGCGAAGAAAACGGCGGCGTTGAATGTTTAAAATATTTCCCTGGCAAAGTGCAGTTTTTTGGTAACGATTTAATTGAAACCCAAGGCACACAAACTGGTGAAAAATTAAAAGTCCCTCACATGGGCTGGAACCAGGTATCACAAGTGGCGCACCCTATGTGGAACAACATCGCTGACAATAGCCGTTTTTATTTTGTGCACAGCTATTTTGTCACCGCAGAAAATGAACAACACATAAAAGGCCGCGGTCATTATGGCAAAGACTTTGTAGCCGCTATCGGTCAAGACAATGTTTTTGCCGTGCAGTTTCACCCAGAAAAAAGTCACACCGCGGGTTTGCAGTTGTTAGAGAACTTTTTAAATTGGGACGGGCAAGCTTAAACAGGAGACGGGAGACGGGAGACGGGAGACGGGAGACGGGAGACGGGAGACGCAGCTAGAGTGTTCGCTTCGTTTGAGTCAACCATTCTTTCATCACTGTATTTTAGACCCGAATTCAGTTTTGACTCTCCGTAGGATGGGTTAGATTGAGCGCAGCGAAATCGTAACCCATCAACAATATTAGCTTTAAACTTGATGGGTTACGCTCGTACCTCGCTAACCCATCCTACGAAACAATTTTATAATAAGCTGTATTGGATGCAGTTAAGACAAGGCATCAATATTTTTTCGCGAGGCGCATAGCAGCGCTATGTAACGAGTGAAAAAATATTTATAACGCCGTATTAACAAACTCCAATAAGCGGGAAAGATGAATCATGGGATTAGCGAAAAGAATCATACCTTGTTTAGACGTCGAAGGCGGCCGCGTAGTTAAAGGCGTCCAGTTTGTCGACATCCGCGACGCAGGTGACCCCGTAGAAGTCGCCAAACGTTACGACGAACAAGGTGCCGATGAAATCACCTTTTTAGACATCACTGCATCACATGAAGGCCGCGATACAACCATTCACATGGTGCAAGCCATTGCCGAGCAAGTATTTATCCCGCTTACAGTTGGCGGGGGTATTCGCGCCATTGAAGACATTCGCAATATGTTAAACGCAGGTGCCGATAAAGTTTCCATTAATAGCGCCGCCATTACCAATCCAGAATTTGTTCGCGAAGCCGCCGAAAAATTTGGCAGCCAATGTATCGTGATTGCCATTGATGCAAAAAAAGTAAGTACCGATGGCGAAGAAAATAAGTGGGAAATCTTTACCCACGGCGGTCGTAAACCAACCGGTATTGACGCCATTGAATGGGCGGTAAAAATGACGGAATTTGGCGCAGGCGAAGTACTCTTAACCTCAATGGATAAAGACGGCGTAAAAACCGGCTTTGATATCGAACTCACGCGTGCGATTTCTGACGCGGTCAACGTACCTGTTATTGCATCAGGTGGTGTGGGTAATTTACAACACTTAGCGGACGGCGTGACCTTAGGCAAAGCGGATGCCGTTTTAGCGGCGAGTATTTTTCACTTTGGTGAACATACCGTACAAGAAGCCAAAGAGCATATGCAAGCGCAAGGTATAGAAGTTAGGCTTTAACGGGAGCCCTTCGACTGCTCGTTCTTCGCGCTCAGGGTGAACGGAAGTTATGTAGGATGGGTTACACTCGTACCTCGCTAACCCATCCTACCAATTGTTACTCCATTCTTTACAGCGCTTTAACCAACTTGCGCACTTCTGCTAAATGCCTTCTAGAAATAGCCACCAATTCCTTAAAACCATTCAAGCGCAAAGCCACACTGCCATCCTCGCATTTCTCTAATCCTAGTATAGCGGCTTTACGCACAAGGGAATTGCGATGCACACGAATAAATTTTTCAGTAAATTCATTTTCTAAATCTTTAAGCGGCTCATCAATTAATACTTCACCGTTTTTATGAATCACCGAAATGTATTTTTGTTCTGCTTTAAATAAAACAATATTTTCAACCGCCACCAACTCTAAACCTTGATGGGTTTTAGCACTTATATGACTGCGACAAGCATCTTTATGTAATGCAATTGACTGTGCTTTATTAATTTTATCTAAACGAGAAAACGCTATTTTTAATTCTTCTTTACGCACAGGTTTTAATAAATACCCAACCGCTTGTACGTTAAATGCCTCAATGGCAAATTCGTCATAGGCAGTACAAAAAATAATGGCTGGCGGCGTATCTAACTGTGCAAGGTGACGAGCGGCTTCTAGCCCGTCCATGGTTGGCATTTGTATATCCATCAACACCACGTCCGGTATATATTTTTCAACCGCGTCAATGGCCTGCACGCCATTACTGGCCACGGCGATGACATCGCCCAGTTGCTCTGTTTCAACAAAGCGCTGTAAACGACTACGGGCGAGTTCTTCGTCATCTACAATTAATACATTCATGAGTTGGCTTGAGCGTTAGGATTATAATTAAGATGAATGGTAAAGGTTTTTTCGTCTTGTTCTGTGGTGCTGCTCGCATCATGGCCATACATGGCTTGTAAGCGATGCTGAATGTTCTCTAGGGCCATTTGATTGCCACTTTCATGGCGCTGATGTTGCGCAGTACAAACTGGGTTACTCACCTTTATATGTAAACGTGTTTGTTTGCTATAAATATTTATATGAACAATTCCACCTTGTTCGCTAGGCGCAATGCCATGATAAATAGCATTTTCAATAAGAGGCTGTAACGTTAACAGTGGAATACTGGTTTCTTCGGCTGCATCTATTTGCCATTCAACGTTTAAGCGCTCACCTAATCTTAACTGCTCGATGTTGATGTATTTTTTACATAACGCCACTTCTTGTTGCAGTGTGGTTTGCGCCCCTGCCATTTTTAGGCTGGCGCGAAATAATTCACTTAAGTCTTCTACCGCTTGTTCGGCTTTATCTGGGTCCACATGAATTAAGCTGGCAATGATATTCATGCTGTTAAATAAAAAATGAGGTCGAATGCGGCTTTGTAAGGCTTGCATACGTGACTGCAATTCACTGCGCGCATGCAAACGACTTTGCATTTGAATATAAAAATAATGCAGTACCAAGGCCGCTAAAATAGCGCTAATCAATTGATTGCGTAGCAGCCAGTCCCAACTATAACTCTCTAGTAGTAACTCGTTCATACCATACAAGGTGATCAAGCTGATCAGTAAATTTACAGCCTGAATCAAAACAAAACTAATCGCCGTTAACTGATTCAAGCTTAATGCTGGAATGTGCAACCTTAACCGACACAAACAGGCGGCGCTCACTAACACCAACCACTGCACATAAAACGAGAGTAATCCAAATTGCTCCCAGCTAAAATGCTGCGCCCCACTGGATAATAAAATCAGCACAATCACCAACGCTTGGCTAAATAGAATCAACCACAACACAGCCCGCACTTGGCATAAGTCGGGGATCAGCTCTTTTGCATCAATAGATTGTTTAGATGTTGCCACAATGAGTCCTTCTTATTATGGACAAAGTCTGTCCCATTAAAGGCTTTGGCTCAAGCCTATTCAGCTTGATCGACCCGATTTACGGATAAGTGGTGCTCATAAGGCTATGCTCAGTGTTGAACCGCCTCATATCCTGTATAATGCGCCCAATTTTTATCCGTTTAGCCGTCCTCAGCTTGCCTGAGTAGAAGTGAGAACTAATATGAGCCAGCAAACTAACTCCGCATGGGGTGGCCGTTTTTCAGAAGCCACAGACGCCTTTGTACAACGCTTTACTGCATCGGTTGAATTTGACCAGCGCATGTACGCCCAAGACATCCAAGGCTCCATCGCCCACGCCACCATGTTGGCCAAAGTTGGCGTATTAACTGACACTGAGCGTGATGACATCATCAAAGGTCTAGGCGAAATCAAAGCGGACATTGAAGCGGGCAATTTTGAGTGGAGCATCGCGCTTGAAGATGTTCACATGAACATCGAAGCCGCCCTAACCGCTAAAATTGGCATTACCGGTAAAAAGTTACACACAGGCCGTTCTCGTAACGATCAAGTGGCCACGGATATCCGTTTATACCTGCGTGACGAAATTGATCACATGAGCGCTGAAATTACCCGTCTACAAACGGGCCTGATTGAACTGGCCACAAAAGAAGCGGACACCATCATGCCGGGCTTCACTCATTTACAAACCGCGCAACCGGTTACCTTTGGTCACCATTTGCTGGCTTGGAATGAAATGTTAGAGCGTGACTTCGCCCGCCTACAAGATTGCCGCAAACGTACAAACGTTATGCCACTAGGTGCAGCGGCCCTTGCCGGTACAACCTACCCAATCGACCGTGCCATGACCGCCGAACTATTAGGGTTTGATGCCCCAACTGAAAACAGCCTAGACAGCGTATCCGATCGTGATTTTGCCATCGAATTCACTGCTGCCTGCGCCACCATCATGATGCACTTAAGCCGCTTCAGCGAAGAATTAGTGCTTTGGGCCAGCGCGCAATTTAACTTCATTGATTTGCCTGACCGCTTTTGCACAGGCTCATCCATCATGCCGCAAAAGAAAAACCCTGACGTGCCTGAATTAGTGCGTGGTAAAGCGGGTCGTATCTTTGGTCACCTAATGGGTTTATTAACCCTGATGAAGTCTCAACCGTTGGCATATAACAAAGACAACCAAGAAGACAAAGAGCCTTTATTCGATACCATCGACAACGTGGGCGGCAGCTTACGCGCCTTCGCTGACATGATACCCCATGTGGTTTCGAAAAAAGAAGTCATGCGTGAAGCGGCCCTTCGTGGTTTCTCCACCGCTACCGATTTAGCTGATTACCTTGTACGCAAAGGCGTGGCCTTCCGTGACTCTCACGAAATTGTGGGCAGCGCTGTGGGTTATGGTGTTAAAACCGGTAAAGACCTAGGTGAAATGTCATTAGAAGAGCTGCAACAGTTTGGCGACATGATTACCGATGACGTGTTTGATGTATTAACCCTTGAAGGCTCAGTGGCCGCTCGTGATCACTTGGGGGGTACTGCACCTAATCAAGTGCGTGCAGCGGCGAAGCGTGCAGCTGAGAAATTGGCCCAGCGTTAATTTGTAGGGTGGGCATTGCCCACCAGCAACTGTTTGTGCCGGGCAATGCCCGACCTACTTTTTGAAGCTTTAAAAATATAAAACCGCTTGTGGCAACACAAGCGGTTTTATATTTTCGGTCGCGGGGCAACCTCGTACAACTGTCATGAGATCTTTAGAGCGTCTTACGTCTCGCATCCAACATCTCACATTTATAAATCAAGGCAGCTCTAACACACCATCCATTTCTACTTCCGCATCTTTTGGTAAGGCCGAAATTTGAACAGCTGCACGGGCTGGGTAAGGTTGTTCAAAATATTCCGCCATGATGGCATTCACTTTAGCAAAGTTGCCAAGGTCGGTTAAAAAGATATTTAATTTTGCGATGTCTTGTAATGTACCACCCGCTGCTTCACACACTGCGATTAGGTTATCAAATACGCGGCGTACGTTATCTTCAAATGTGCCTTCGATCATTTCCATGGTTTCAGGTACTAATGGAATTTGTCCAGAAAGATAAACGGTTTTACCCACTTTTACCGCTTGTGAATATGTGCCGATGGCTTGTGGGGCTTTGTCTGTATTGATGATTTCTTTCATGTTGGCTCCTAAATACAAGCAGGTTTTATATTATTAGATGAGTCTAGTTAGCAAAAACCCATATGTGTGAACACATATGGGTTTTATTTTTTTATCACGCCGTTACGGTTATTTACTGGCGTTTTTTAAGCGGGTGATTTTATTGACCGCTTTGTTTTTACGTAATTTGCGCATCACATCTGCAAGATGTTTACGACCGTGTACCCCAATGCGTAAGCTCATAACACTGAGTTTGGCGTCTTTATCTTCAACGCTAATTTGCTCAAGATTACCATCAGCCTCGGTTACAGCGGCGGCCATTTGTGCCACAAGGCCACGACCATTCTCAACCCATGCGCGTAATGTCACAGAGAAATCTTCTTTGATTTTATCGTCCCAAATAAGCGGCAGACACTTATCGGTTTGATCAATCAGCTCTAACATATTCTTACAGGTATTGGTGTGTACCACTAAGCCGCGACCGGAGCTTGAGTAACCCACAATTTGATCACCAGGTATTGGGCTACAACATTTAGCGTAACTGACCACGCCACCTTCTTTGCCGTTAATACTGAACACGCCTTCACTACTAATTGAGCTGACGCCGTCTTCTTTGCCTAATACAAATACGGCTAAGCGTCGTGCAATGGCTTGAGGCGCGCGCGCACCAAGACCAATCTCTTCAAGCAAAGCATCAAATTGTTTTACATTAAATTCTTTGATTAAGTGCTCTAAATGAATGGCATCAATTTCATCAAGATTCAAATGGAACATGCTCACGGCACTTGCTAACAAACGACGACCAAGTGAGACGGATTCGTCTTGTTTTTGGTTTTTCAGGTAATGGCGAATATTACTGCGCGCTTTGGAGGTCACCACAAAATTTAACCACGACGGGTTCGGGGAGGCACCTGGTGCGGTAATGATTTCAACGCTTTGTCCGCTCACCAATTTTGTACTTAATGGCGCAAGCTGGTGGTCAATGCGACAACCCACACAGGAGTTACCAACGTCCGTATGCACACTATAAGCAAAGTCCACCACGGTACTTTCTTTGGGCATTTCTACAATGCGCCCTTTTGGCGTAAAGATATAAATATCATCTGGGAATAAATCCACTTTTACGCTTTCAATAAATTCTTGCGGATTACCGGCACGCTGTTGTAGTTCAAGCAAACCTTGCACCCACTGACGGGCACGTTTGTTACCTTTGCTTTCGGTTTCACCTTCTTCGTCTTTATAAAGCCAATGGGCGGCGATGCCGTTATGGGCCATGGCTTCCATTTCTTCGGTGCGAATTTGGATCTCTATATGCACACCTCCCAGCCCCACAACCGAGGTATGTAACGACTGATAGCCATTGGCTTTAGGGATGGCGATGTAATCTTTGAACCGTCCGGGTACCGGCTTATATTGGTTGTGTATAAAACCAAGGGCGCGGTAACAGCTGTCTACGTTATCCACAATGAGGCGGAAACCATAAACATCCATAATCTGTTTGAAGGATTTTTTTTGCTCCTTCATTTTGCGATAAATCGAATAAAGGTGTTTTTCGCGGCCAATCACGCGGGCATCCAAACCTTCTTCTTTTAAACGCTTTTTAATGGCCTTGCTGATTTTATCCACCAGCTCGCTGCGATTACCACGGGCCGCTTTGACGGCTTTGCGAATCATGTTGGAGCGCATTGGATGTTTGGCGTTAAAACATAAGTCTTCTAGCTCAATTCGAATGTTACTAATGCCCAAACGGTTGGCAATGGGGGCATAAATTTCGAGGGTTTCACGAGCGATACGACGCTTTTTCTCTGGCGGCATGGAATCCAGCGTGCGCATATTGTGTAAGCGGTCAGCCAGTTTTACCAAGATCACACGGATATCACGGGCCATGGCCATGGCCATTTTTTGGAAGTTACCCGCTTGTTTTTCTTCTTGGCTTTCAAACTTAATGTGAGTCAGCTTGCTAACACCATCCACCAGTTCAGAGACGGTTTCGCCAAACTGTTCAACTAACGCATCTTTGGGAACGGCTGTGTCTTCAATCACATCATGCAGCATGGCCGCCATTAGGCTTTGTGGGTCCATGTGCATTTCAGAAAGGATATTAGCCACCGCCAGCGGGTGAATAATATAAGGATCACCACTACGACGATACTGGCCTTCGTGGGCTTGCTCGGCGTAATAGTATGCCCGGCAAACCTGATTGATTTGCTCGGGCTCAAGATAGCTGCTTAAGCGCTCGGCTAATGCATCTATTGTTGGCACCCTTTACCTCCTAATTCTTGCTGGCAAAGTAAGGATGCTTTCATACTTACTCTTGCTCAGCAGCTAATGCAGCGGCTTCAGCAGCTGCCATTGATGCTGGTGTGATTTTGCCTTCAGCAATTTCACGTAATGCAATCACCGTTACTTTGTCATTTTCTGGTGCAACTAACGGCTCAGCGCCTTGCATAGAAATTTGACGAGCACGTTTGCTGGCTAACATTACAAGTTCAAAACGGTTATCTACGCTGGTTAGGCAATCTTCTACGGTTACGCGAGCCATGATTTAATCTCTATCTATGGGGCAGCGAACTGCCGTTTATAATGTTTGATGGGTTAGTTTACAAAAAGCCGCTGGTTTACGCCAATTGTTTAACCCTATCGTGGTGTATTCATTTCGCTATTGGGCCTTAATTTACAGGTACTAGCTCAATAAATTGGTAATCATCTCTTTGTGGCGCTCACTTTGGCTTCCCACACGCAGACGCTCAGTTTGGAAGATAGACTTCAACTCCCCTAACGCCACTTCAAAATTATCGTTAATGACCACGTAATCATATTCGTGGAAGTGACTCATTTCGCTAACCGCCTCATTCATACGGCCTGTGATGATTTCTTCACTGTCTTGGCCACGACCGGTTAAGCGGTCTAACAAAGCTTGGCGAGATGGCGGTAGGATAAAAATACTCACCGCATCCGGCATCAGGCGGCGTACTTGCTGCGCCCCTTGCCAGTCAATTTCAAGAATCACATCAATACCTGTATTCAGCTGCTGCTGGACTGCACTTTGACTGGTGCCGTAATAATTACCAAATACTTGCGCATGCTCTAAGAAGTCACCGTCATTGATTAACGTCTCAAATTCTGACTTTTCGACAAAGTGGTAGTGCTTGCCGTTTTCTTCACCTTCACGCTTGTTACGTGTGGTATGGCTCACAGAGACCGCAATATTGCTTGTTTGCTGCAATAACACATTTAACAAACTGGTTTTACCTGTGCCGGATGCGGCACTGACAATGTACAAGGTTCCAACTGTCATAATGGATTCTCTACAGCTTAAAAATAAAAGGGGTAATGGCTTAATGATAGCAAGGTTTTAACCTTGGCAAAATCATACGCCCTATCACTAGGGCGTTAATCACTGCAAACATGCCACTATTCGATATTTTGCACCTGTTCACGCATCTGCTCGATAAGCACCTTAAGCTCAACAGCTATTTGAGTGGTGAGGTGAGAGATGGATTTTGAAGACAAGGTATTCGCCTCGCGGTTAAGCTCTTGCATCATGAAATCCAAACGACGCCCAACTGCGCCCTTTTGTTTTAAGATTCGAGCCACTTCTTCAAAATGTGCTTCTAGACGATCAAGCTCTTCATCCACATCGGCTTTTTGTAAAACAATCACCATTTCCTGCTCAAAGCGGTCTGGGTCGACCTGCTGCTTTAAGTCTGCCAGCTTGTTTAGCAGTGCCTCACGTTGAGCCTGGAGAATCTGCGGCAATAGGGCTTTAACCTTGGCGACTTGCTCAGCAATGCCATCAATACGCTGGCTAATGAACTGAGATAATGCCGACCCTTCACGCTCGCGCATTTCAATTAATTGGCTAAGGGTTGCCTCAAAAGCCTTCATAGCATCTTGCTCAATGGCCTGATTATCAAGCGCTGGCTGCATTAACACACCGGGCCACTTTAAAATCTCAAGGGCATCCAATGCGTTGCCTGGGCCAATAATACTGTGCACATGATCGGCAGCGGCATTCAACTGGCTCACCAGTGTTTCATTCACATTCATGCCTTGCGAGAGAACCTGAGGGATGAATTTTAAACTGCATTCTACCTTGCCACGCTGAAGATTTTTACGCAGAACCTCACGCACCTGGACTTCGACTGCTCGCAATGTCTCGGGTAAACGAAAGTGCAGCTCAAGATAACGCGAGTTAACCGAACGAATCTCCCAAGTAAAACTACCGATGTCGGTTTGCAAATCCGTACGCGCAAACGCGGTCATGCTGTGCATGTTAAATTCCTATTCGAATATGGTGATTAAATTTACCGGCAATTTTACCTGTCATTGCAGCGGCATCCTAATTTAGTTCTACTTTATCTATTTAAGCTCAAAGAAAACCAAATGCGCCTTGGCCTTATGGCTAAGGCCAGTATAATGCACTCACATTTTTTAGATTCGAGAACACCATGAGACCAAGCGGACGCGCCCTAGATCAACTACGCGAAGTGAAAATCACCCGTAACTTCACCAAGCACGCTGAAGGTTCGGTTTTGGTTGAATTTGGTGATACCAAGGTCATTTGTACTGCCAGCGTAGAAACCCGAGTTCCTGGTTTTTTACGTGGCCAAGGCCAAGGCTGGGTAACCGCTGAATACGGTATGCTGCCACGTTCTACCGGTTCTCGCATGATGCGTGAAGCGGCTAAAGGCAAACAAGCCGGTCGTACCGTTGAGATCAGTCGTCTAATTGGCCGCTCTTTACGTGCCGCCATTGATCTTGAAGCCCTTGGCGAAAATAGCATCACCATCGACTGTGATGTGATCCAAGCTGACGGCGGTACCCGTACTGCTTCTATTACTGGTGCCTGCGTGGCTCTTGTGGATGCCATCAACCACATGATAGAAAACGGCCAACTTAAAAAGAACCCAATGAAATATATGATTGGCGCCGTTTCTGTGGGTGTTTACAACGGTGAAGCCGTACTAGACTTAGATTACGCAGAAGACAGCAATGCTGAAACCGACCTTAACGTGATCATGGCTGACAACGGTGGTTTCATTGAGATTCAAGGGACAGCTGAAGGCGAGCCGTTCCAGCCAAGCGAACTAAACGCTATGCTTGATCTTGCTAAAAAAGGCATTGCCGAGTTAACCCAAATTCAGCAAGCTGCGTTAGCACAATAATTTAAAATAAAAGGAGTCATCAAATGGAATCAGCGCCAGCACAAATTGGTTTATTACTGGTCAATGCTGCGGCAGGGTTTTTCTTATTTGTGGTGCTACTGCGCTTTTTATTACAAGCCGCACGTGCAGACTTTTATAACCCAATAAGTCAGTTTGTGGTGAAAGCCACCAACCCTTTGATTATTCCTTTACGCAAAGTCATCCCTGGTTTTGCAGGCTTTGACTGGGCCGCCATTGTGCTACTTGTACTGGTGCAATGTTTGGCTATTTCTCTGAGTTTAATAATTGCAGGTTACGGTTTACCCATTGCCAGCATTGGTATCTGGGCATTGCTTGGCACGTGCGGCCTGTTCCTTAAGTTATATTTTTGGGGCCTGCTAATCATGGTGATTTCTAGCTGGTTAGCGCCGCAAAGTTACAATCCTGCCCTGTTATTACTGCGCCAAATAATGGAGCCGGTAATGGCACCTATTCGTAAAATATTACCGGATATGGGCGGCTTTGATATTAGCCCCATCGTATTATTTTTAAGCATTAACGTTTTTGAAATCTTATTGATTTCGTTTGCGCGTCAAGCGGGTGCCCCTGGTTTTATTATCGGTTTATAAATCAGTTTATAGCGGATTTATTGCGCGCAGTGGCGTACACTGCGCCTTCAGAATTTCTCTCTACTTCATGTCAGGACCAATTGAATGCCGCAAGAAATACCTGCCAATTCAGTTGGCGTAGTCACGCCTCAGATTGCCATTTTTGATCAACCCCTAGAACTGCGCAGCGGTAAAATACTTGAACGCTACGAGCTCATGTATGAAACCTATGGCCAATTAAACGCAGATAAAACCAATGCGATTTTAATTTGCCACGCATTAAGTGGCCACCACCATGCTGCCGGCTACCACAGCAAAGACGATAAAAAGCCTGGCTGGTGGGACAGCTGCATTGGCCCGGGTAAAGCCATTGATACCAATAAATTTTTTGTCATCGCCCTAAATAACCTTGGCGGTTGTCACGGCAGCACAGGGCCAACCTCTATTAACCCTGACACCAATGAGCCTTATGGCAGTGATTTCCCAATGGTGCGTGTGCGTGACTGGGTAGAAAGCCAAGCCCGTTTAGCGGACCGTTTAGGCATTGAAAAATTTGCTGCGGTTGTGGGCGGCAGCTTAGGAGGCATGCAGGCTCTGCGTTGGTCAATTCAATACCCTGAACGTTTGCATAACAGCGTGGTGATTGCATCGGCACCTAAATTATCCGCACAAAATATTGCGTTTAACGAAGTAGCCCGCAACGCTATTATGAGTGACCCTGAATTTCATGACGGTCATTACCTTAAACACAACACCATTCCTAAAAATGGCTTGATGCAGGCGCGCATGCTTGCACACTTAACCTATTTAAGTGACGACGCCATGGGTGAAAAATTCGGCCGTGACATGAAGGCCGATGAAGTGCGTTATGATTATTCTCCCGAATTTGAAGTAGAAAGTTATTTGCATTACCAAGGCAAAAAATTCTCTACTACGTTTGATGCCAATACTTATTTATTAATGACAAAAGCGTTGGATTATTTTGACCCATCGCAATACTACGAAAATGATCTGGCTAAGTGTTTAAGCCATGCTCAGTGTAAATTTTTAGTGGTGAGTTTCACCACTGACTGGCGTTTTAGCCCTGAACGCAGCGAAGAAATTGTGGATGCATTAATCGAAGCCGATAAAGAAGTGACCTATGCTCGCATAGAATCCGAGAAAGGCCATGATGCCTTTTTGATTCCCATCCCAAGATACGTGGCGTTATTTACGGCCTACATGGAGCGCATTGCTAAGGAGCTGGCGCTATGAATCAACAAACACCCATTGAATTGCGCAGCGATTTAAACATTATCCAAAACTGGATTGAGCCAAACAGCCAGGTACTCGATCTTGGTTGTGGTCACGGTGATTTACTTGCCCATTTAAAAACTGAAAAAAAATGCCAAGGTTATGGTTTAGAAATTAACCCTGATTGCATCGTAAGCTGTGTCACAAAAGGCTTAAGTGTGATCGAGCACGATTTAAACCACGGTTTAAAACACTTTAAAGACGGCGCAGTCGACACAGTGGTCATGACCCAAGCATTGCAAGCGGTGCGTCGCCCAGATGTACTGCTGGATGACATGTTGCGTGTGGGTAAAGAAGCCATTATCACCTTTCCAAACTTTGGTTACTGGCGTACACGTTTTTATCTCATGACAAAAGGCGCAATGCCCATGTCAAAAACGTTACCTTACAACTGGTATGACACCCCTAATATTCACATGTGTACCTTTCATGATTTTGAAAACCTATGCCGTGAAAAGAATCTAACCATTCTTGATCGTACCGTTGTGGACAGTCGCCACAAAGAATCGCTATCCACCCGTTTATGGCCTAACCTATTAGGTGAAGTCGCCATGTACCGTGTAACCCGTTAGGAGTCTTTATGCGCTTAATGATCGCAAGCTGTTTACTACTACTTTCAAGCTTAAGCTTCGCTGAGCAAAAACAAGTGTTCGGTGATTACGAAGTGCATTACATTGGCCTAACCAGCAGTGAGCTGGATAAAGATGTGGCCAAGCTTTATGGTATTACACGAAGTCGTAATATTGGTTTTTTAAATATCAGTGTACTTAAAAAAGGTGAAAGCCCAATACCAGTTGCTTGGAACGCAAAAATTGAAGGCACCATGTCTAACCTAATTGGGCAAACACAAGAGTTGAGCTTTACTCGCGTACAAGAAACCAGTGCGCTGTATTTTTACAGCACCTTTGATTTTTATGACCAAGATATGTATCGCTTTCATTTAAAAGTCACACCAGACGGCATGAGCCGAGCTTATGATGTGAAATTCTCGCAACGCTTTTATCGGGGAGAGTAATCTCCCTCCTGCTTTACTCACCATCCATTTTTTACACTTAATACTCCAGTGATCAACCATGTCTAAACAACAAATCGTTCTTGCCAGTGGCAACAAAGGCAAATTAGCCGAATTACAAAATGCGCTTGATACGTTTGATGTTGAGCTAATTGCCCAAAGTGAATTTGATGTGACGGATGCAGATGAAACCGGTTTAAGTTTCATCGAAAACGCCATTTTAAAAGCACGTCACGCAAGCCTCGCTACGGGGTTGCCTGCTCTTGCTGATGACAGCGGTTTAGAAGTGGATGCCCTTGACGGTGCCCCTGGTATTTACAGTGCACGTTACAGCATTATGGATGGCGAAGCCGGCCCTGCCAGCGACGAAAAGAACAATCAAAAACTATTAACCGCATTAAAAGATGTGCAGCCAGAAAATCGTACTGCTCGCTTTCATTGTGTATTGGCGTTTGTTCGCCATGCTAAAGACCCCAACCCATTAATTTGCCAAGGTGCTTGGGAAGGTGAAATCAAAACCGCTCTCGATGGCGAAGGGGGTTTTGGTTATGACCCATTATTTTTTATTAAAGAACTTAACTGCACCTCAGCACAGCTAAGCAAAGAAGAAAAAAATAAAATCAGCCATCGCGGTCAAGCCATTGCACAATTAAAACAGATCTTTCGTTTATAATGACGCCAGTTAATCACAGTGAAACGTTAATGGTTTTACCACCACTCTCACTCTACATACATGTACCTTGGTGTGTGCGTAAATGCCCGTACTGTGATTTTAATAGCCACAAGGCAGAAACAACTTTGCCTGAAAAAGAATACGTCTGTGCGTTACTTGATGATTTAGATATTGACCTTGCGTGGTTACAACAACAAGGCATTGAGTCTCGCCCCATTCAAAGTATTTTTATTGGCGGTGGCACGCCATCACTTTTAAGTGTAGCGGCATATGAAGAATTGTTTTCTGGTTTAAAAAAGCGTTTACAATTTGTAGATGATATTGAAATCACAATGGAAGCGAACCCTGGCACTTTTGAAGCTGAAAAATTTAAGGGTTATAGAGAGCTAGGCATTAACCGCTTATCCATTGGCATTCAAAGTTTTCAAGATCACCAGCTTAAACATTTAGGGCGCATTCACTCAGGCCAAGAAGCCATTAACGCAGTAAACATGGCAAAATCTGCTGGCTTTGATAACTTCAACTTAGACTTCATGCACGGCCTGCCGGATCAAACTCTAGAAGATGCGTTAGCCGACTTACAACAAGGCATCGACCTTAACCCAACTCACTTGAGCTGGTATCAATTAACCATTGAACCAAACACCGAATTTTTTAAACGCCCACCAGTTTTACCGCAAGATGAAACCCTATGGGCCATACAAGAAGCCGGTCAAAAATTATTAGCCGAGAACGGTTATAAGCAATATGAAATTTCTGCTTATGCCCAAGCAGGCAAGCAAGCTAAACACAATTTGAATTATTGGCAGTTTGGGGATTACTTAGGCATAGGGGCCGGTGCTCATGGTAAGTTAACTGTACCTCACGCTGATATCAACCAAAGCAAAATTTACCGCACCGCTAAAACCCGTTTGCCAAAAGATTATTTGAACTTAGCAAAACGGTTTTTAGTTAACCAAGATAATATTGAAGTGGCAGATCGTGATTTGGAATTCTTAATGAATGGCTTGCGCTTATATCATGGCGTAGATAAATCATTATTTAGCAAGCGCACAGGTTTGGCTTATGCGCAGATTGAAAATAAAGTAGAAGAATTAGTCAAACAAGGTTTGCTTGAGTCCGGTGAAAAATTAAAAACCACGACTCAAGGGCAGTTGTTTTTGAATGAGCTTCTAGAGAAGTTTTTATAAGCACTGATCGGGCGCAGGGCACCCTCCTACAATTGTAATATTCAGCTTATGTTAATCAGCTGTACGAGGGTGCCCTGCGCCCGAAAATTTCTTATACCTAATGAACAGCGCACATTTTGGAAAGGGATTTATTATGGCTGCAATTAAAATGTTTTTTATATTCCTACTATTTACGAATAGTGTATTTGCTAGCAATTTAACTACATACAATAAGATGTTGCTCGCATACGAAAATAAAATAAAAACGTGTAAAGAAGCTAAAAAAACAAATTTCTCTGACCAACCAAACTTAGATATAGATCATAGTGACATGCGAACGGGCTTAACTTACTTCATTATAAAAAATGACGAAAAATGCTCAGAGAAAGAGAAATCAACACTCATAACAAGCATCAATACGATACAAGATGATACTACCATTGCTGAAATAATTAGATTCAATGCTAAAAATATACTCGAGCTATTTAAAGACAGCGATAGAATGTTAACTGAAGCGAAAAAAGCTTTTATGGCATTAGAGAATGGCGCTAAAGAAAAGCTTAAAAAAAAAGAGGCTTATAAGCGCCCTTTTGACCCAACTATGGCCTTAGAGCACTATCTAAATGAAAAATAAATAGAAGAAAATAAAGACAAGGAGACGCGTCTTACGTCTCCCATCTTACACCTGTATTACTCAGCGCCCGCTGCTTTTAATGCTTCTGCATAAGGTTTACCCGGTTCATGAGAAGCAATTACCGCTAACGCACTTTCACCTTCAAGGTTTTTTGCATTCACGTTGTGACCTTCTTCTTTAAAGAACTCAACAAACTGTGCAAAAATTTCTGGCGTCATGTGCTGGTACGCTTTTAGAATATTGATGTAATCAACATCTGTACCGTCATAGCTTTTGCTTTCTAAAAAAAAGCGCATACTCTCTTCGGTAAAATCACCACCAAATACTTTTTGTTTATCTTTCTTTAATGACATGTTTTCTTCCTACTTAAATTCAATAATTAGATAGTTATACGGTACGGGCGTAAATTAAATCCCATACACCGTGGCCCAGCTTTTCACCACGATTTTCAAATTTGGTCAGCGGTCTAAAATCAGGACGCGGATGGTAATTGCCTTTGCCCGCTGTATTTTCATAACCTTCTGCTACTTCCATCACTTCAAGCATGTGCTCAGCGTATGGCTCCCAATCGGTGGCCATATGAAAGGTGCCACCGACCTTTAACTTTTTACGAATATCTTGAGCAAATTTTGACTGTACGATACGGCGTTTGTTATGACGTTTTTTATGCCAAGGATCTGGAAAATACAGCTGCATAGTTTGCAAAGAGGCATCAGGGATACATTGCTCTAACACTTCTATAGCATCACATTCAAAAACCCGTAAGTTTTCAACATCAAAGTCTTCTGCATCACGCAGCAGTTTTGCCACACCAGGTGTGTGTACTTCAATGCCAATGTAATTTAATTCTGGGTTGGCCTGACACATTTCAACCAAGCTTTTGCCCATGCCAAAGCCAATCTCAAGCACCACTGGGTTATCGTTACCAAATACCGCGGCGTAATCCAGCATGCCCATGTCTAGGCTTAAGCCTTTTTCTGACATGTGCTGGGCATAGGTTTCGCGCTGTAATTCGGTCATGCGACCAGCACGTACAACAAAGCTTTTAATGCGCTTAACAAACGCCACATCTTTTGGGGCGCCGTGTTCGTCTTTTTCCGCAGCCTCTACAGGTGCAGGATTGTGTTTATCTGTCATAGCTCTCTCATTCGGGCTGTTTGAATGCTGCTATCAGCAAACACAGCCAGCCAACTAATAGGGCAACGCCACCAATAGGGGTGATCATGCCCAAGGCCTTAATCTGGGTGGCCGCCATTATATATAAACTGCCACTAAACAGTAGGATACCGAGCAGAAAACTCAACGCGGCCCATTTTAACGCCTGCCACTGAGGCCATTGTTTTAATGCAAACGCTATTATTAGCAGCACACCACCATGAAGCATCTGATATTTAACCCCAGTGTCCACCCACATAAGTGCATAACTGGGCAGTAAACCCTTAAGAGCATGGGCCGCAAAGGCGCCAATGCCCACACTGCAAAAGCCTATTAAGGCAGAAAGAATCAGGAGGTTTTTTGAGTTTAATAATGCATTGATCATAGACGTTACTGACCGTTGGTTTGATAGGCTTAAAAACGAAAAAGGCCCGACTAAGCGGGCCTTTTAATGAGGGTGGTTAATTAAGCGTCTGCTTCAATTAAACATTTCACCTTGTTCATGGCATTTTTCTCTAGCTGGCGAATACGCTCAGCAGATACACCATATTCATCCGCTAACTCATGCAAGGTCGCTTTTTCTTCATGTAACCAGCGGCGCATCAAAATGTCTTTGCTGCGGTCGTCCAGTTCTAACATAGCGTCTTGTAGGCGCGCAGTACTGTCTTGTTCGTAATCGGCGTTTTCAACCGCTACGGCTGGGTCAAAGCTATGATCTTCGATGTAGTTAACCGGCGCTTGATAAGCGGCGTCATCATCGTCCGCCACTGGGCTATCAAAAGCGGTGTCGTGGGAGGTCAAACGGCCTTCCATTTCTTTCACTTCTCTTAGGGATACCCCTAAATCATCAGCGATGGTTTGCGCTTCCGATTCGTTTAACCAACCCATTTTCTTTTTGGCGCTGCGCAAGTTAAAGAACAACTTACGTTGTGCTTTAGTGGTGGCCACTTTTACGATGCGCCAGTTTTTAAGGATAAATTCGTGTATTTCGGCTTTAATCCAGTGAACCGCGAAGCTCACAAGGCGCACGCCCACTTCTGGGTTAAAGCGTTTTACTGCCTTCATTAAGCCCACATTGCCTTCTTGGATTAGGTCCGACTGGTTCAGGCCATAACCGCTGTAGCTCTTAGCAATGTGCACAACAAAGCGCAGGTGCGATACAACCAAATGACGGGCTGCATCTAAATCTTCTTCGTAGTATAAGCGTTCCGCTAGCTCTTTCTCTTCGTCAGCGGACAACACAGCAATGCCGCCGATCGCATTCAAGTAGCCATCGAGGTCACGACCTGGAGTAAGACTAGCGATGTTTTGGGCCATCAAGCTTGTGTTCATTGTTTGGGTGCTCTCCTATATATCTATCATTCAGCACAATTAACGTCATGCAGTGTAGCATCGGTATTTTTGAGGGCCAAGGGCTGAACAAGTTCCATTTAGTTATATGTTAGCAATAATTTGTTGCAGCTCTGGGACATTAATCGCCAATTGATTTGTTAGCGGCTTAATTAAGGCTCGATACTGCTTAAATGCCGCGAAACCGCCAGCCATGCCCCTAACCAACCCAGCACGACACCATCCAGAATCAGTAATAGGCTATCCACAAAACCTAGACCTTTTAGGGTGAAATCGCTGCCATAAAGACTGATCAGTTGCTCAACCGGCCCTGAGAGCCAAAAAAGCCCCATGCTCAACAGTATCCAAGCAATTATCCCGCCACCCAAACCAAACCACAGGCCTGTGTATAAAAACGGACGACGTACAAAGGCGTCTGTACCACCCACCAGTTTTACCACGCGTATTTCATCACGCCGGCTTTCGATGGATAAACGAATGGTATTTCCGATTATCAACAAGACCGCTAAACCCAATAACGCCGCCAATGCCCACACTAAGCGCTGGCCAAGCTCCATAAACTGATACAGGCGTTTAACCCACATTAAATCAAGCTGTACAGAATCTACATGGCGCTGCTGCTCCAACTTTAACTGCAATTGCTCTAAGGTGGTTTCATCTTGGTTTGAAAGCTTAGGAATAACGCTAATAACACCAGGCAAGGGGTTATCCCCAAGGCCAAAAATCACATCACTTAGGCCGGTACTAACGCTGAATTCTTTAAGAGCTTGATCTGGTGGAATATAAACCGCACTACTGACTTCGGCCCAACTGGCAATATCTTGGGTCATGTCATCGGCAAATCGATCCAATACACCCTTTTTTAGGTACACGCTGATTTGGCTGGTTTGATCCCAATTACGACTTAATTGCTTCACATTTTCTAACGAAACATACAAGGTCATAGGCAATGACAGTGCGATAGCAAGTACTAACCAAGTCATTAAGCTTGAGCCTGGGGCGGCTAGTAACCGCTTCAAGCTGTCAACGGCCATGAGCTTATGATGCTGAAAATAGGCCGAGCCTTGGCTTTTTATGGTGACGCGGCTTTGTTGGTTTGAAGGCTTTGCTGAGGGTTTAGTCACGCTCACCTCCAGAACCGGCGGCGCGCTCTCCAGCATAACGGCCATTATTTAAACCAATCACGCGATAACCCATGCGATTAATTAAAGGCAAATCATGGCTGGCCACTAAGACACTGACACCTACACCATTGAACTGCTCAAACAAACCCATGATCTCGTTAGACAGCTTAGGGTCAAGGTTACCGGTGGGCTCATCGGCCAGAATTAAGCTAGGTTTGTTCACAACGGCACGGGCAATGCCCACACGTTGTTGCTCACCACCACTGAGTTCAATGGGGTTTTGTTTTTCTTTACTCAGCAGGCCAACTTTATCTAACGCAGCCCGCACACGCCGCTCAAGATCACGACTGGTATAACCACTGATACGCAAAGGTAATGCGACGTTTTCGAACACGCTGCGATCAAATAATAATTGATGGTTTTGAAACACCACACCTACGCGGCGGCGGTGATAAGGAATTTGACTATTAGAGACACGGGCAAGGTTAACGCCATCAACCAGTACTTCGCCCTTGCTGGCTTTTTCCATAAGCATAATAAGCTTGAGCAAGGTAGATTTACCTGCACCAGAGTGGCCGGTTAAGAACGCCATCTCACCTTGGGCAAGCTCGAAGCTTAAGTCCGTAAGGGCTTGATGGCCACCGGGATAACTTTTACTGACTCGATCAAAGAGAACGTGTGCCACAAACCATCCTGCTGCTATTTTTATTGTTTTAGTAAGCCCAGCTTAATCGTCGGCAAATAATGCGTTAATAAATTGCTCACGATCAAATGGACGTAAATCATCTATCTGCTCACCCACACCGATAAAGCGTACAGGTAAGGCCAGCTCTTTAGCGATGGCAAAAATAACACCACCTTTTGCTGTGCCGTCTAATTTACTTAGACTGATACTGCTCACACCCACTGCCTGCTGGAATAACTTCGCTTGGCTTAACGCGTTTTGACCTGTGCCTGCATCCAATACCAGCATCACTTCGTGGGGGGCGTTTTCATCTATTTTTTTCATCACACGCACTACTTTTTCAAGCTCTTGCATCAAGTGCGCTTTGTTTTGTAAACGCCCTGCGGTATCGGCAATTAACACATCGACTTTTTTCGCTTTGGCGCTTTGTACGGCATCAAAAATAACCGAGGCACTGTCTGCCCCTGTGTGCTGAGCCACCACTTGTACGTTATTGCGATCACCCCAGGTTTGTAATTGCTCAACCGCCGCCGCACGGAAAGTATCACCAGCTGCCAACATCACTGACTTGCCTTGAGCCTGAAAGCGTTTGGCCATTTTGCCAATGGTGGTGGTTTTACCCACACCATTGACGCCCACCATTAAAATCACAAATGGGCTGTCTGATTTTGGAATCTCAAGCGGCGCGTGGCATGGCTCAAGTAATTCAGTGAGGCTCACTTTTAGCGCCTCATATAACGCACCTGAATCTTTTAACTCTTTACGAGATGCGCGAGCGGTTAAGTCGTTAATAATCTCTTGGGTGGCGGCGACACCAATATCGGCCATTAATAATTGAGTTTCGATCTCTTCAAGTAAGTCGTCATCAATTTCTTTTTTGCCTAATAACAAATCCCCAAGGCCATCGGCTAAACCAGAGCGAGTACGAGACAGGCCTGCTTTAATACGTGCAAAGAATCCAGCTTTTGCTGCAGGTTCACTTTCGTCTTTGGTTTCTGGTTTATCCACTGCTGGCGCTTGAATGACTTCAGGTGCAGGGGCTTGCGAGCTTTGTGCGTCAGGCTCCGAATTATCCACAGGGGTGTCGGCAGACGCGGGTGTGTTTAATTCTTGCTCAATCGCATTTTCTGATGGTTGAGTCTTGGCGGCATTTTCCGCCTTTTTTTTCGATTTTCCCCAGCCAAACATGGGCCTAGTTCCACCTAATGCTATAAAACGGCTATCCTAACATTAGTCGCCTTTAAATACCGCTATGAGTTAGGCCAGCCATAATAAAAACTAGGCTTCTAAGGATAGAGTATGCCCACCGACCACCAACCGACTTTTAGCCGCACCAGTTTGAACATTCTCATCTTGGTTTGCGTCGTACTGATTCTCATTTTTGGGCAAGCATCCAAAGATGACGGCCAAATAGAACTTCCCCCTGTGCCAAAATTGGACATAAGCATTTGGCAAACAGACAGTGGTGCCAGTGTTTGGTATAGCCCAAAGCTCAGTGAAGATATTTATGTACAACTGCATTACTTGGCAGGTTTTAGTTTCAACCAAGGAGACTTTGCCGCTGGCACTAGCCAATTATTAGTCAGTCTATTGAATCATCAAGCTCGGCAAATGAAATTACCTGCGCAATTTGTGTTAAGCCCTGATTTTATAGAGGTCAGCATTAAGCTCAGTACCGATGCACTGACCATGAACGAGCAAATCAAACACCTAACCCGCTTGCTGTATCGGCCAAAACTGCCAGCAGCGCAATTAAACGCCGCCAAAAATATTTTGCCCAACCACCTTGATGAACTTTGGCAGCAAGCCTATTTGGATCACGCCTATGAAGGCCCTAAACACGGCACCATAAAAAGCATGGGCGGCATACATCGCGCCAGCGTACAAAAATTCCAACACGGCTTTTTACATCCTCAACGTTTATTTGCCAGCATTACCGGCAACATCAACGAAAAAGCGGCACAAATTATTATGGAGTCGTTACTGCCTAAAACCATGCACACAGCCAATGCGCTTACACACCACCCAAGCCAAGCAACCGCGACCTATCAACACAGTAATGTGGGTTTAGTGGTACTACCCGGAGGTTTTGAGAACCCAGAAACCCTCACTGCACAAACCATGTTGATTAATGTGCTCAAACAAATTCAGCCCACTCAAATGCAACTGATCCACGGCAATAGCAATAACAGCTTGCTCATTGAACAGTGGCCTAGCCTACAAAGCAGCATAGACACAGACTTAGATTCCGATATCATGCGCCAAGCAAAACGCCAGAGCATCAAAGACGCCGTCGAAAGCATACAAACCGCACTGCCATTAAGTGAATTTTTAGTGCGGTTAAATCGGTATCACCTACCCAGTAGTTTTTTACACACCCACTTTGATGCCATAGAACGCTGGCACGCAAAAGATTGGAAAGACGCTAAACAGCAATGGCTGCTCACACCGCAGCAATAGAATTTTGTAATAGGTATTTCATGGCCAAACCCACAGGCAATCGTTTACGCATCATTGGCGGACAATGGCGCTCACGCCAATTACCGTTCCCTGATGTTGAAGGTTTACGCCCCACTACAGACCGCGTACGCGAAACCGTCTTTAATTGGCTGCAACCATATTTACCAGGGGCACAAGTATTAGATGTGTTTGCAGGCTCAGGTGCACTCGGGTTTGAAGCGCTTTCCCGTGAAGCGGGGTTTGTGAATTTATTAGAGCGCAGCCAGAAAGCCGCCAAACAATTACAAGAAAATGCAAAAACCTTAAACGCGAGCAACTGTAATGTGCACATGGGTGACTCAATACAAATTCTGGCAACTCTTAATACCCAGTTTGATGTTATTTTTCTCGACCCGCCTTTTGGCAAAGGTTTATTACCACAGTGCATCGAATTAATTGAGCAGCACAATTTAATTAAAACCCAAGGCTGGGTGTACATAGAAAGTGAACAGGAACTTACCGATTTAAATATCCCAAAACATTGGCGCTTGCATCGAGAGAAAAAAGCTGGGCAAGTGAAGTTAAGATTGTTTGAAGTGATGAACAAATAAAATAAAGCCTGCCAAGCAGGCTTTTTTTATTTAAACCCCAGATATTCCTCTAAAGGCCGCTCTAGGCTAATACAATAGAACCAGACATACATATTTAACTTATTCTAATGCCAAACTTCCCCGTACTATCCTCTTAGGCCCATCTGTCTTGGCTGCATATCATTAAAAAACACAATGAGAGCGAGAGATGAAACATACCCCACTAATTATTTTGCTTATCTGCCTAGCCGCGTGCTCGCCAGATAACACCCAAATAAGCGATTCGAGTTATCAGCCCTTCCCAGATGGTTACGATTACATGAAGCATCTTGATGCACTGCAAAAAGCCACTGACGATGGCAACAAATCGGTTATTCGTGATCATGCATGGAAACTATGGGCTGGCATCATGCAGCCAGATGCCAACACAGGCTGGCCAATTTGGTACAGTTGGCAAAATACCACGGCCGCATTTAAAGCAGCACCATCAGACCCAACTTCAAAACCCGCCAAACCGTTTGTACCAAAAACCTTACGTCACATAAACGCCGCCAATGTACCAAACGTAAATACCAAAGCACCTATTTATTGTGTACCTAATGAAGTGCAAATACTTTATTCAAGTGTGATTAGTTACGACTCTCACGGCCAACCGGCTATTGCTGATGGTGAACACTTTCAAAATAACGGCGACATCATGATTGCCACCGAATCCCTTAGCCAAGAAGCGTTTGATAGTATTCGCAACGACAAACTGTATTTACAGTCCACACTTGATGAAAAATACAAACAGAAAAAAGATGTAGACGTTGCTAAAAGATCAATCGTCACCAAACACATGTACTGGCCAGTTAAAGCAAACGGGCTGACCGCCATTCCGGTTTGGAAAAATCAAATCAAACCCAGCAACCCAAATTACGCAGGCTATGAAATTTGGAATGATCTAGTGGCCGTTGATCCATCGGGTAAACAAGTCGGTGAAAAAGCCACTGTCGAATTTTTATATGGCGTGCGCCAACATCAAAAAGATTGGTACTGCCCAAAAGGCAGTATTAATAAAGATAACAGCCCAGCCATGATGCCAAGCGTTAAACAAACCGCAAACGTATATGACATCAATGATTTTTATTTTCATAAAGTCACTCAACAAGATTGGGATAACTTTAATGACGAAGACAAAGCGATTATCACCTCAGCCAGTTATTGGGCGAACAACCAACCATTTAATGTAGGTGATTATCTTGTGACCGTGGCCATGCACGTCAATACAAAAGAATTGCCAAGTTGGACATTACAAAGTGTTTGGTGGGCAGACAATGACGAAATCAATAACCCCAACAACCCATACGGCAAAGACCGTCCAGTACTGCCCCATGCACAAGGCCCGTGGCAGCATTATTTATTAACCGACTCTTATGCCGTGCCACCAAACGATAAAGGTGAAATGGACATAGCAGTAAACCCTTACATCGAAGGGGTGATTCACCCTATTGCCACCAGTTGTCGCAATTGTCACATACGAGCAGGCTGGCCAACGGCCCCTGATTTTCGTGCAGGGACTGCAAGTTATCAAAATCCAGATTGCCCAGGATTGCTTACGTACTTAACACCAGAAACAGCGTGTATTAAAGGACTAAGTCGTACGGATTATCTATGGATTATTCCTGATCGTGCGCTTGATCATTGATTGACTTTTTAACTGGTTAAAATAAAAAACGGCGAGGGTTAACTCGCCGTTTTTAATTATGAATCAATATAATTCGATTGCTATTCACTTAATTTTATTAACTCTTTAATATCTTCAAGAATAAAAAGTTCTTTTTTCTTTAGCATTCTAATATCTAACGTATTAAACAAAGACAATTCATTATTTTCTTTTCTATAAAAAAATAAACTTCCTGTTAATAACGCTTGATCTTCTCTTTTCCATGCACTTACCACCAGCAGTCTCTTTCTATCTTTCTTATCTTGTAAGATTATCTCATAAAAACCATCTCTTACGGATAGAGTATCTGGTGTGAATGGAAATAGCTCTGTCACTCTATTTTTTGTAGTGGCAAATACCCCAGAAAGATCCTTGTTTATTTTTAAGTACATATAGTAATTATCAAATCCATTACTATTAAAAGAGTCCCACTCACCCATTAAATCTTCTTTATAGTCCGAATACGCACTATGACAAACCAGTAATAAAATAATTAACCTAAAACACATATAAAAGACCTATAAAATCAAAGAAACTTTCTAATTACTCGGCGAACAAAAAAACACTAAAATAATCACGTTATCTGTAATAAAAAAACCAATATATTTCAGGAAGTTTTTCTCGGCTTGAATGGTTGTGACTCAAAATGTTTACCCGTAGAGCAACCAATCTCGCCAGAGATAAGTTGAATAGAAACCAAAAAATAGCCACCCTACTGACTCACTCTTAAATGCTTTTTTACTACCCTATTTATTTTTAATTTCAACTAACTTAATTATTAGCTCGCCTGAATACGCTAATTTATTTTTAAAGACAATGGGAAGCTATAAATATTTCTAGCTCTGACATGATAAAACATATAAAGCAATGACTGCACCAAGTATGAAAATCGGTCCAAGGTTCGTCGTTTTATTGGAATAATATTCCCGCTTTTTTTCATCATCAGAGAAAACTGCAAGAACTTGGTATATTGCTCGATAACTAAAAAACACTATAAACGCCAGAATGGTAAATTGATCAATATCTAAAATACATAAATCCATTTCATCATTCACTTATCCCGAGAATTCCAAAAAAAAAGCCAGCAACCGCTGGCTTTTCATCACACTAAAATATTTAAAACCGCTTAAGGCAACGCAGAAAGCTGATCCAAAGATTTTCCCAATTGCGCAGCAATGGCGGCAACCGGTTCTTTGTATTTTTCAGTTAAAAAAGGTCGCTCTAACGCGAAAATTTGATACACACCCGCGTTTAATAATTCACGGCTTTCTTCTTGGGCGTTGTCTACCAATAAATTGGTGTGCATAAACCCAAACCATGAGGTTACTAATATCCAAGTATTTAACGACAGCGCGCGCAGCTCTTCATCGTTAGCCGCAATGATGTCGGCACTGCGCAGGGCCATAAAAATCATTTCGGTGCGACTTAAGCAGCGTTTAAAAAACGCATTGTAACGTTTATGAAGGTCTGGATCGTTTTGCAATAAATGCTGCAAGTCACGATGCAAAAAGCGGTAGTCCCACAAACCTTGGAAAATAGCCTGCAAATAAATCAGTTTATCGTTTACGGTAAGGTCACGACCTTCTGGCAGCTGTAAATTTGCATCTACCTTGGCTTCGTATTCAAGGTAAATATCAAAGATGATTTGTTGTTTATTTTTGAAGTGGTAATACAAATTACCCGGGCTGATGCCAAGATGAGAGGCGATATGATTCGTCGTGACGTTACGCTCACCCTGTTCATTAAACAGGTCAAGGCTGGCTTGTATAATACGATCACGTGTTTTCATACTGCTTTCCTATTGAGGCGTTCAAATCACCGTCGTTCTGTGAGGCGTCCGTTTCACAGCTTGCTGCATTTGGGTCGTGCATTTTCGCAATCCTATTCACTATACGCAACGACCAATTGGATTAAGGGTCAAATTCGGCCAACTGTGTGACAAATAAACATTTGACCTGTAGAGTAATAACTCTAATAATAACCAAAATTCGCTACATTGCCCACTATAAGAGGATACTTGTATGGTCGCCACCGCTGCTCAAATGAATGACGAACAAGCACAAATTGCATATCTGCATGATGTTTTTGCTAAACAAAAAGCCGCTTACGCCAATGCGCCATACCTAAGTGTGCAGCAACGTCGTCAAGACCTAGACAAGCTTTCTTCTATTTTGCGCGAATACAAAGACGAACTGGCTGAGGCCATGAACACCGATTTTAGCTGCCGCTCGAAAGATGAGACCTTGCTGGCTGAGATCATGGTGACCCTTGAAGGCATCAAATATAACCGTAAAAATTTAAAAAAATGGATGAAACCCAGCCGCCGTCATGTGGGCATGTTGTTTGCGCCAGCTTCTAATAAAGTGCATTACCAACCTAAGGGTGTAATCGGCATCATGGTGCCATGGAATTACCCAATTCAATTAGCCGCAGCTCCTCTTGCAGCGGCACTGGCGGCCGGTAACCGCGCGGTGATTAAATTATCTGAGTTCACACCGGCCACCAATGCAGTCATGCAGCGCATGTTTGCATCCGCCTTTAATGAAGACCAAGTGGCCCTTGTGTTAGGTGAAGCACAAGTGGGGGCTGAATTTTCTAACCTGCATTGGGATCACTTATTGTTTACCGGCTCAACTGCGGTTGCCCGCCATGTGATGAGTGCCGCTGGTAAAAACCTTGTGCCAGTTACACTTGAACTGGGTGGCAAAAGCCCATGTATCATTACCGACAAAGCGTCATTAAAAGGGGCCGCTGAAAGTATTATTTTTGGTAAGGCCACCAACGCAGGTCAAACCTGTATCGCACCGGATTATGTATTGTGCCCTGCCAACATGGTGGATGATTTAAAAGCACAATTAACAGCGGCCTATAAAAAATCATTCCCTACCCTGCGTGATAACAATGACTACACCGCCATAGTGAATGAACGTCAGTTTAATCGCTTGCAAGGTTACTTAAGTGACGCAAAAGAAAAAGGCGCCAACGTTGAGCCTCTTAATAATGCCAACGAAGATTTCACCGGCACCCGTAAAATTCCATTAACACTATTAACCCAAACCACGGATGACATGGTGGTGATGCAGGATGAAATTTTTGGCCCGCTGTTGCCAATTTTAACCTACAACAATTTAAACGAAGCACTGGATTACATTAACGCACACCCTCGCCCGCTCGCGTTATATTTATTTAGCCATAACAGCAATGAGCAAGAATACGTATTAGAAAATACTCACGCAGGTGGTGTGGCCATTAATGATTGCTTAACCCACATAGCCCAAGACGATATGCCGTTTGGTGGTGTCGGTGATTCTGGTATTGGCGCTTACCACGGTAAAGAAGGTTTCTTATCGTTAAGTCATGCTAAGTCTGTGCATAAAAAAGGTCGCTTCAATAGTGGCAAATTTATTCACGCACCTCACGGTCGCTTAGTGCACCGCTTAATTTATAAATTCATTATTCGTTAAGCGATCAAACAGCCCACTATGAATAGACGTGATTTTTTAAAACTCTCTGCCGCAGGTTCTGCGGCACTGACGGCAACAGCATTCACAGCAACCTTATCCGGTTGCTCTGAATCATTACCAAGCAATGGCCAATGG
The DNA here is from genome assembly GCA_049115935.1 of Bermanella sp. Classification (GTDB taxonomy): domain Bacteria; phylum Pseudomonadota; class Gammaproteobacteria; order Pseudomonadales; family Oceanobacteraceae; genus Bermanella. The sequence goes on from JAGDZK010000005.1 coordinate 108,803, forward strand.
AAAGTACTGCGCGAAAAAGACCGTATTTTTTTAAGCGCTGTGGCCCCCGTTATGCTCAAGGGCAGCCTGCCTAAAGAGAGCCAAGCTCGTCAGCAAGGCATCAATATCATGTTAAAAAACATTGATGTGGGTATTTCAAAACTTGGGCCCCATAACAGCAAACAAATTTCTGATTTATTTACCTTACTGAATTTTGGTTTAAGCCGCGGCTTAACCACAGGTGTGTGGAGCAGTTGGGAAAACGCATCTGAAGCTGAAATAGAAAACTTCTTGAATCGTTGGCGCGACAGTTCCGTCAGCTTGTTTAACATGGCTTATAACGGTTTAAACAAACTCATGTGCGCCACCTGGTTTGGCCAAAGTGCCGCTTGGAAAAATGTTGGGTACCCAGGCCCTTTGTACCCTGATGTATTAATTACCAAATCTTAACGATTCACTTGGCGGATAATAATTAAATGGCCATTCCTGATATTTTTAAACAACGTGCCCAAAATGAAAATTGGGACATCACCGACGCTGCCAAACTCCAAACCCAGCAAACCATTGAAGCGGATGTAATCATTATTGGTACCGGTGCAGGCGGTGGCGTCAGCGCCGAAGTATTAAGCCAAGCCGGTTTAAATGTGGTGATGATTGAAGAGGGTGGTTTGTTCACCTCTGATAATTTCAACATGGATGAGATACAAGCCTACGGCGATCTTTACCAAGAAGGGGCTGGGCGCACCACCAAAGATGGTGCCATTAGTATTTTCCAGGGCCGCGCTGTGGGCGGCACCACTGTGGTTAATTGGACATCCAGCTTTCGCACTCCTAACCACACGCTCAACCACTGGCAACAGCATCACGGCGTTGCCGGTTTTAGCCCTGAAGACATGGCACCTTACTTTGAGCAAATGGAAACACGCTTAAACGTCGCCAAGTGGGCCATGCCACCTAATGCAAACAATGACACCTTAAAACGCGGTTGCGAAGCAAATCAATGGAGCTGGGCGGTGATACCCCGCAATGTAGCAGGCTGCTGGGATTTAGGTTACTGCGGCACAGGCTGCCCAACCAACGCCAAACAAAGCATGCTGGTTACCACCGTGCCCGAGGCCCTTAAAAACGGCGCGAAACTGTTTTATCGCTGTAGCGCGGATCGCATTGTATTTTCTGAACACAAAGCGGAATCCGTTGAATGTTTGGCCCTAGCAGATGACGGCAAAACCCCAACCGGAGTGCGCTTGAGTTTTAAAGCGCCGCACATCGTCTTAGCAGGCGGTGCCATCAACAATCCGGGGTTATTGCTGCGATCAAACGCACCGGATCCACACAAACGCATTGGTAAGCGCACCACCATTCATCCTGTAAACGCCAGCCTTGCTAAAATGGGCTCAGCGGTAAATGCATTTTATGGCGCGCCCCAAAGTATTTATTCAGATCATTTTCAGTGGAATACCGATGGTGACATGGGCTTTAAACTGGAAGTGCCCCCTATGCAACCCGCCATGGGCGCACAGATTGTGGGCTTTCATGGTTTGAAACTCACCCAAACCATGGAAGAACTGCCTAACCTGCAAGGCACCATTGCACTGCTGCGTGACGGCTTTCACGAACAAAGCCAAGGGGGCACGGTTGAACTGGACAGCGGTGGCAAACCCATCTTGGATTACCCACTGACTGACTATATTTGGCAGGGCTTGCGTAAAGCCCATCATGTGATGGCCGAAGCGCAATTTGCCGCAGGTGCTAACAGTGTCATGCCTTTACACCACGACGCGACGTTTTATAAGTCTTTAAGTGAATGCAAGACGGCCATTGATTCGCTCCCCCAAGAATTACATCGCCAACGTTTAATGACGGCCCATTTAATGGGTGGCTGCATCATGGGGGAAGACATGGGTGAATCTGTGATCAACAGCCAAGGGCGTTTTCACCATGCTGATAACCTGTATGTCATTGATGGCTCTGCATTTCCAACCAGTATTGGTGCCAACCCTCAGCTATCCATTTATGGTCTAGCCCTTAAACAATCCAGCCAATTGGCCGCTAAAATCAAACAAGGCTAAAATGTGTCACGGTACTCATTTGTTGAGTGCCGTGGCTAAATTGATTAACATGCCGCCCTAGTATCCCGCCCCAAGGCAGATTTCATGATTAAAGTGATCTATCCCGGAACGTTTGACCCAATCACCAATGGTCACACCGACCTTATCGAACGCGCCGCGCGTATGTTCGATCATATTGTGGTTGCCGTTGCCGAGAGCCCAAACAAAAAACCTTTGTTTGACCTTGAGTTACGCTGCGAACTGGCACGTGAAGTATTAAGCCACGTGAAAAACGTTGAAGTAGTCGGTTTTAACACGCTACTGGCGCATTTTGTAAAAGAACAAAACGCTCAAGTGTTATTACGAGGCCTGCGCGCCGTGTCTGACTTTGAATACGAATTTCAGCTAGCCAACATGAACCGTGCCCTAGCACCGGATGTTGAAACGGTATTTTTAACACCTGACGAGCGTCATTCGTACATCAGCTCAACGTTGATTCGTGAAATCGCCCGCTTAAATGGTGATGTGAAAAAATTTGTCCACCCTGTGGTAGAAAAACACCTGCTAGAGAAATTTGGCATCTAGCATTAAGCTGTTGTTTAGAGTCTTAAGATTCTAAGGAGTAAAATATGGCCTTAATCATTACCGATGATTGCATCAACTGTGACGTGTGCGAGCCTGAGTGCCCAAACGAAGCCATTAGTGAAGGGGATGAAATCTACGTCATCGACCCTAAAAAATGCACCGAATGTGTGGGTCACTACGATGAGCCTCAGTGCCAATTAGTCTGCCCAGTTGACTGCATCCCATTGGATCCTGACAACGAAGAGACTCAAGAAGAGTTGATGGAAAAATACGAAAAGCTAACAGCTTAAGGCGTTAGACGTTAGACGTTAGACGTTAGACGTTAGACGTTAGTAAAAATTGAAAACCGCTGGCTAAAACCAAGCGGTTTTTTTATGCCTGCTAAGTAAGAATCACTATTCCATTCGTCATAACCTGACGTGCTCACATAATTATGCTTAGATAACGCCAGTTTCGCTTAAGGGATGCGCCATGAAAATTATTACTACTCTCAGTATTTTGCTATTGCTGGTTGCCTGCAGTGATGACAAATCTACAACCTCTCAATCACATACTGGCGCGGTGGCATCCGCCCACCCATTAGCCACACAAGCAGGTATCGATATTTTAAACGCAGGCGGTAACGCCTTTGACGCAGCGGTTGCAACCGCCGCCGTTTTAGCCGTGGTAGAGCCTTACAGCGCCGGCATGGGCGGTGGTGGTTTTTGGTTGCTACATGATGCCAAGCAGCAAAAAAATATTTTTGTCGATGCCCGTGAAAAAGCACCATTACAGGCCCACCGCGATATGTATTTAGATGATACTGGTAATATCATTCCAAAACTGTCCATTAACGGGCCCATGGCAGCGGCCATCCCAGGGCAAGCCGCCGCGTTTGCTCACCTAGCCAAACAGTATGGCAAGTTACCCCTTAAAACGTCTTTAGCGAGCGCCATCAAAATTGCCAATAACGGTTTTGCCACCGATCACCACTACGCAAAACTGGCCGGTTATCGTAAAGGTGCATTAAACCAATACCCAGCGGCTGCCAAAATATTTTTAGACAAGGGCCAAGTCCCGCAAACGGGTTACATCATTAAACAACCTGACTTAGCCAATACCTTACAAGCCATTGCCGAGAATGGTTTTGATGGCTTTTACAAAGGCAAAGTGGCCCAGCAATTAGTGAAACAAGTACAAAAAGACGGTGGCATATGGCAACTGGCCGATTTAGAAAAATACACAGTGATCGAACGTGAGCCCATTGTTAGCCAGTATCAAAAACACACCATCATTAGTGCACCACCACCAAGCTCGGGCGGAATTGCCATCGCACAAATGTTAAATATGCTAGAAAGTCTTCAACCTGACCTAAACTGGAAAACACTCAACGAAGCCGATCAAGTGCATTTATTAAGTGAGGTCATGCGTCGCGCCTATTTTGACCGCGCCCATTATTTGGGTGACCCAGATTTTGTAGATGTGCCGCAAGATACATTACTCAACAAAAGTTACAACGCCACACTGGCACAAACCATCGACATGGATAAAGCCACCGACAGTAAAACCCTAGGTAGCCAAGTACAATTACGAGAAGGTTTTCACACGACTCATTTAAGTGCGCTTGATAAAGACGGTAACCGTGTCAGCGCCACATTAAGCATCAACTTACCTTTTGGTAGTGCATACCTTGCAAAAGGTACCGGTGTATTACTGAATAATGAAATGGACGACTTTTCTTCTAAACCCGGCGTACCCAACGCTTATGGTTTAGTGGGCAACGAAGCCAACGCCATAGCCCCAGAAAAACGCCCTCTATCAAGCATGACCCCAAGCTTTGTTGAAAATGACAATCAAGTGGCCATCTTAGGCACACCCGGTGGTAGTCGAATTATTACTATGGTGTTTCTTGGTATGTTAGAACACTTACAAAATAAACCCGTTGAAAACTGGGTCGATAAAAAACGCTTTCATCACCAATATCTACCTGATGTGATTCAGCACGAGCCAGATACATTCAGCGAAGACGTCAAACAAGCGTTGCAAGCAAAAGGCCATAAACTAAAAAATGTGGGTCGAAAATACGGCAATATGCAGGCTATTTTATTGGATAAAACCAATAATCATGTGAGTGCCGCCGCTGATAAACGGGCCGTTGGCCATGCACAAATACAATAATTAAAGATTATAATTACAATGTTAGAACTTGGTTTTTTCATTAAAAAAATAATCGCTTTTTGGTTAATGCCATTGAGCATGGTTATTTTATTACTTTGTGTGTCTGTTTTTTTCTTATGGAAAAAACCACACTCATCCATTGGAAAAATAGCCGCAAGCAGTGCACTGATTTTATTATTAATATTTAGCTGGAATCCAATCTCAATACCTATGTTGAGAAGTATTGAACAAACTAATATTCCTTTTGATATAAATACACCGGTTGAATATGTAGTTGTATTAGGTAATAAAGCTACAAGCGATCCAACCATTCCACTAAACAGCCACCTATCCAGCTCTGCCACCGCGCGCTTACTTGAGGGTTTACGCATTTTAAATGTTAACCCCACTGCTCAATTAATTGTTACCGGTTACGCAGGCAACAACACAAAAAGCAGCGCACAAGTGTATAAAGAAGTGGCCATCAGTTTAGGTATTAAACCTGAACGCATCACCGCCATTGATTGGCCAAAAGATACCGAAGAAGAAGCACAAGCCGTCAAACAAATCGTCAAGGATCAGCCCACTGCCATTGCTACCAGTGCCAGCCATATGCCCAGAGCGATAGAGTTTTTTTATCAGCAGAATATTCACGCCATTGCCGCTCCCACTTTTTATCTTGGCAAGCAAACAGAAAAAATAGATTGGCGATTTGATGCGGCAGGATTATTAAAATCAGAACGGACTATTTACGAATATATTGGCCAACTATGGCAATGGCTCAAACACTAGCTCTGTGCAGCGTCTGTTTTTTCATAACTATAGGCTATATAAGAAAGGCTCTTTGGAGCCTAGCATTGTTAAAAGAAAGGAGTTTGTGCACTGGCTCCCAAGCTAGGAGAAAACAACTACTAAATCAGCGCTCTTAGATTACATTGAATATATCAAGACAGCAGAGCAAGAAGATGAAAACAACACTCTTATTCATACTTATGGCCTGCCTATTTGGGTGTCATCACAACACCCAACCACAGGTTAACGCTGATCTCTCAACAAACCAGCCATCAAAACATATACAGGCAAATCCTGAGTCCTTAATGGCTGATTTCGCTCACCGTTATTAAAACCGATTAATTGGTTTGAAAGGTAAATATCAAACCAATATTATTGCTCAGGTCACCACTTAGATAACTTGAATAGCTCAAGTCCATCCAGAATTTATCATTGATTTGATAGCCAATTCTTGGTTTAAAATACATCCCCGCATCCATATCAATCTCTTCTTCTGGACAATTACTGCAATTATCTACCGATCTATCGGCACTTATTTTTTCAAAGCCCATCAAAAGATCTAAATTTATTTTTTCAATAATGTGGCGATAACCTGCTTCAAAATAAAAATTAATACCGCCTGCTTCTGCTTTTTTTGTCGTGTTGCCACCACCCACTCTCATTACATCCACATCATATGAGCCGTGATCATCCATGATTAATATGCCTAAACCGGCTCCAATCAAAATATTAGATTTCTTACCTTGCCAAAACAAACTAGCGCTTTGCATGCTATCGCCAATATAATTATCTGCAGCCACCTCTTCATCAATGGACATGGTTTGCAATGAAACACCCCAAGTATGATGATCCAGAGGGTTGGATTTTTTAGTAGAAGGTTCCGCTACTTGATCGACTGCAAAAGATGAAAAAGAGGCAGCCAGTAACGTGCACGCAAGGAATATAGGTTTCATTGTTGTTTGTTTCTAAGTTGATTTTTTGGCGCGCAATAATATCAGACTAAACAGATAAAGGGGAAACGATTAAACCAGCTCTCGAATGTGCTGAATGATTAGATCAGGGTCAAAGGTTTGTGCCCATGGACGAGTGCCATCTTGTAACCAAACCGTTTTCATTCCCACATCATATGCACCTTGCATGTCATGCACAGGATGATCACCCACATGCAATACTTGCTCAGCTGAACAACCTAAACGCTCAAGTGCATGATTAAAAATATCAGGGTGAGGTTTTGGGCGGACAAATGATTCGGCCTGCAAGCAAAAATCAAAAATATGCCCTAAGCCGGTTTTATGAATATCCGCATTACCATTTGTAATAGCAATCAGTTGATAATTTTTTTTCAATTCATTCAAAGTTTCATCTACATCATCAAATAATACGACGTTTTGGCGAGCCTCATAAAACGCATTAAAACATTGTTGGGCTAACTGCTGTGTTTGTGCATAACCAAACTCGGCAAACAAGGCGTGCAAAAATTGCTGACGAGCCAGACTAATTTTATTACTCAGATGAGGATTCGATTTTAAAAATTGAAATTTTTTATCGTGCAGTTGCGTTTGTGATAACTGAGACAAGACTTGCGGCGTATTTTCTGCCATCCAGTCAAGCATGACTTGTTCGGCGTGAAGAATCACTTGATGACCACTCCACAAGGTATCATCCAAATCAAAACTGATGACTTTAACGCCTTGAGGAATGAGAATATCTGACATAACTACAATAATATATCCAAACGACGGCTAACAATTTCACTTAAGTAATCTAAGAACAAGGTGTCCATGTTGCTTTTAAAATAATCATCATCTTTGTGGCCAATGGCCAAAATGCCTAAGTCATTTTTCAGTAAACACGCGGCCATTGATCCAACCTTGGATTTATCATAAAAAAATAATTCCATTTGATCATCGCTAAGCTGGCCACAAAAAGCCTGCTTGCGTCCAAAGTGACGCACAAGCTGATCTTGCATTTCAATTTCTGTTACCGATTGCATGGTCATAGCAGGAACAAACAAGGTTATACACGCGTGATCAACACCATACAGGGCAATCATGGCTTGCTGTATGGATTGCTCAACTTCTTCGATTGATTGAGCGTCTAACAAATCAAGGGTTAAACGGCGGGTTTGTTCAAACAAGCGATCATTACGGCGGGCGTTATCCACTAACTGCTGTAGACGCTCATGTAGCTCGTTGTTTTTTTCACGCAAAATTTTGCTTTGATATTCTACTAACGAAACCGAGGCACCGGTTTCGTGGGGCACATCTAGCTGTGCCACAATCTCAGGATAATGACGAAAAAAATCCGGGCGCTGTTTTAAAAACGCAGCAACATCCCGCTCGTTTATGGATTTTTTATCCTGTTTTATTTTTTCCATAACGCTTTTATATTTCCGTTTTTATTTCGCAAAACACGTTTACAAGAATCATTCACTTCGTTTGAGAATAGCTTCGACTTCTGGAGGGCTGTACCCACCATGCGTCAGGCAGTGCCTGACCTACTACTGCAATGCGATGAGCAAGCTAGCCGTTAAACTTGAATACGACCTTCGAATACTCGCTCAGCTGGGCCTTTCATAATGACATCGCCTTCGCCGTCCCAACAAATGATTAAGGAGCCACCAGGAAGATTCACTTGAACTTCGTCATCCACCAACCCCCATTTATGGGCCATAACCATGGCAGCACATGCGCCAGTACCACACGCAAGTGTCCAACCCGCACCGCGCTCATACACACGCAAATCCATTTCGCCACGATCTTTGATTTGCATAAAACCAGCGTTCACACGTTTGGTAAATTTTTCATGCTTTTCAAGTTCAGGCCCAAGGCGATTAACAATATCGCTGTGCACGTCTTCAACTTGCATCACGCAATGAGGGTTGCCCATTGAGACGGCACCGACGGTGACTTGTAGATTGCCTTCGTTAAATGGCACATCTAACGTGTATTGATCTTGTTGTGTTGGCACATCAAACGCTGACTTAGCTGGCTCAAAATGGGCTTTGCCCATATTCACAACAACATTGCCATCGTTTTCAATGTTCAGCTCAATGATGCCTGAACTGGTTTCTACTTTAATTGGGTTTTTCGCCGTCAAACGCGCGTCATGAACAAAGCGGGCAAAACAGCGTGCGCCATTGCCACACTGCTCCACTTCACTGCCGTCTGCGTTAAAAATACGATAGCGGAAATCCACATCTGGGTTGGATGGGGTTTCTACTATTAGCAGTTGATCAAAACCAATGCCAAATTGGCGATCACTTAATTGGCGAACCAATTCTGGGCGAAAGGCAAAATGCTGAGTGACAAGGTCAACCACCATGAAGTCATTACCCAGACCGTGCATTTTGCTAAAGCGTAATAACATTGCCGAATGCCTTATTCTGAAATTAATGTTTCTAACATTAACTGATCCGAAATGGTTTCGCGACGACGAATTAAATGCACCTTGTCACCATCAACCATGATTTCAGCGGGCTTGTTACGGGTGTTGTAGTTTGATGCCATTACAAAACCGTAAGCACCGGAACTCATCACCGCTAATAAGTCACCCGATTGCAATGCTAACTCACGATCTTTACCTAAGAAGTCACCGGTTTCACACACAGGCCCTACCACATCAAAAGACTGCTTTGGTGTATTGGTGCGCGGTTGAACCTCAACAATACGCTGCCATGCGCTGTATAACGATGGGCGAATCAAGTCATTCATGCCGCCATCAATAATGGCAAAATGCTTGTCGCCATTGTTTTTAAGGTATTCAACTTGGGTAACAAAAATACCGGCGTTAGCCGCAATTGAGCGACCAGGCTCAAGTACTAATTTTAAATTACGACCTGCAAGCTTTGGTAAAACCGCATCGGCAAAATCTTGTGGTGTTGGTGGTACTTCATCGTCATAGGTCACACCTAAACCACCACCCAAATCAATGTGCTCAAGTTCAATGCCTTGGGCTTTTAGTTCATCAATCAGCGCAAGCACACGATCAAGTGCATCTAAATAAGGATCAATTTGCGTCAGCTGCGAACCTATGTGGCAGTCCACGCCTTTAATGGCGATGCCTTCTAATTCGTTGGCACGGGCATACACTTCTTTGGCGGTATCAATATCCACACCAAATTTGTTTTCTTTTAAACCGGTTGAAATGTATGGGTGGGTTTGTGCGTCCACGTCTGGGTTAACGCGCAACGATACCGGCGCTTTCACACCCATCTCAACCGCCACTTCATTTAGGCGCTCAAGTTCAGCGGCACTTTCTACGTTAAAACAGTGCACGCCAACCGCTAGCGCACGGCGCATTTCGTCAGCGGTTTTAGCAACCCCTGAAAACACCATTTTATCCGGTGAGCCGCCTGCTTTTAATACGCGCTCTAATTCACCCACAGATACAATGTCAAAACCTGCACCCAGTTTTGCCAGTACATTTAGCACGGCAATATTAGAGTTGGCTTTTACTGCGTAGCACACTAAAGAGTCTTGATCTTTAAGCGCCTTAGCATACGCAAGATAGTGATCGCTAAACGCTTTGCGTGAATATACATACAAAGGCGTGCCGAATTTATCCGCTAAATCACTAACGGCACATGCTTCGGCAAATAGTTCGCCATTTTGGTAATCGAATACATCTGTCATATCAATTGTCGCCTTGAGGCTGGCCCTGTGTAGTGGACACGGCTAGTGATTGTGGCTGCTCTTCAGATGTGGTCTGAGGCTTTTGTTGAGGCATGTATAAAGCCCCTTTTTGTCCACACCCTGCAAGGATGAGCACAGCCAATAAAATCAAATAGCGCATGTCGATGGCTCATTAAAATAAAGGGGTCGATTATAGGGGTTTACAGGCAAGCTGGATAGGCCGCAGCTTAGGAAACACGCTATGCACTATCACTATTTTCTTGTGGATAAAGCTCAACCAGAGCTTGATTAAGTCGCTGCTCTAGCTTGTGTTTGTAATCAAGGTAGGTACAGGTTTGTAACACCTTGTTGCCATTGCGGGTGTGCAAGCGATCAGAGATAGCAATATCCGTGATATACACAGGGTAAGGTTTATTGTGTTGACGCAGGTTTACAAGGTGGCGCACCAAGGCTTTGTAAACCTGATCGCCATATTCCATTTGGCTGAAATCTTCTTGCTCACATTGCAAAATAAATCCCAGCTTGTCATTCACATCGAAGTCCACTTGGGCATGCACATCAAAATAACGGCCCTGCCCGAGCCCTTCTTTGGGACGAATGGGGCGCATGGTTAATGGCGTTTCTTTAGTGGGTAGCATCACTTCAAAATAGTGTATTTGCCGCTGCTGTACGGATTCCGAGTTGCCGTAACGATAGCGATTTTGTCGATATTCCACCTGACGCAAAAAGTGATTAAGCGGATTAATTAACGCCGCTTCGTTGTACATGGGAGTACGCCATTGAATAAGAGAACCGCGCTCATCGATCACATAAATTTGTGCTTGTTGCTCTTGTTTTAGGTAATACACCTGTAACACGCCAGGCTGGGCATTTTCGCAAATCATTTTAATCACACTGCCGCGCAGAGCATGGCTGTCGAGCATGATTTGACTATAAAACCCTTGGGGTTTAGACAGCTGGCGAAACAAGTGCTGAGGTTTATCAAAATGATAAATCACAGGGCGACCATCACTAAACTGGATTAAGTGATATTCGCTGGATATTTGTAAAATATAACGTCGTCTTTGATGGCCTTTGGCACCATAAAAGCATTCGCGTACTTCATCCATCACCGTCTCTACTCGCTCGGCAATGGCCTTAGGGCGCGTGGCGCAATAACAGTACACGTTTAATTTTGGCGGCTCTTGCGTGCAATCAGGTGGGTAAGACATTAAATAGTCTTCAATAACACGCAATAAGGCATTCTGCCCTTCGTAACGATTAACTAACACCTCACGCCAGGTGTTAAATACCATTTGATCAATGGTCAGCACTAAATTTTCTTTTAACGCGCTATAACCTAAAGAATCGGTGCGGTTGGATATTTTATGAATGCCACGGCGGGTGTAATGACTCATGGGGTCAACGAACACATTGATATACAAGCTAATGTGTCTTGGCACAGGGGGCTCATCAAAGTTCACGGTAATACTTTCAATTAACGGGGTTTGATAAAAGCTATTAATAATCTCTTTAAGTTCGTAGTCTTGGCCGTGCTGGCGCCCCTGATACATAACCACATTGGTGCCTTTTGCCATCACTTGATTCACATGGCACCAAGCCAGTATTTCCACCAAGCTTGGGGATTTTTTAATGGGGTTTTGCGCGCCACCTGGGCGAGCAATGCCTGTGTATAGACTCCAAGCCATTTGTGGAATGCGCCTGCGCACGTGCTGTCGATCAAGATGCAGGCTAAGTTTGTCTTCTTGAATGTCTTTGCTAATGCCAGGGTTAATCAAATCGATTTTGCCCGGTTTACGATCAAATGTGGCGTATAACTTGTGCCCAAGTAAGGTCATGTCTTTCGCGGTTAACATGGTTTCTTCTTGGAAACTGCGGCCAAACTGGGACAAGAACTTATAGCTGTGGATAAGTTCATTCACCAAGGTTTTGCGCTCCTGCACCACTGTATGCACCTGCCATTGCGGGCGATTATCTAGGTGCATTAACAAGCCTTCTGTCCAACCCCATTCGGTAATAACTGGTTTTAAAAAATCCCGTTTCCAATGTTTGCGCCTAGTGGCTTGGCCCATAGGGATATTGGCTTTGAAGTAGATACAGCGGCGTACCAGCTCTAAGCGAGCCACTTCGTCACGGGCCAATAAATAGGCCTCTAGGCGATCGTAAAGCAACAGATAAGGATCGAGTTTTTCAAGTTTGGTTTGTTCATTAAAAATGCGCGCCTTTAAATCAAGACTTAACGGGCGAACATCCGGAAAGCTGCTGGCATAGGCCTCCGTTAAGAACAGCTTAAGAATGGATTTATAAGGGCTGCCAATGGCTTTGTATAATTGCCACATGCCTGCCCCAACAAATTCACCGGCGGGAATGGTGCCGATCCCGCCAAAATCAATGACCTCTGTCGGCTGAACAAACCCTTGTTTTTGCAAACGAAACACAAAATCATCGTAGTTATTTTCGTGCTCCACTGGCACTAACCACCATAATGGGTAGCAACCACACAGCAAGATGCTGGTACGATAAAACTCATCCAGTAAAAGGTGATGCTGAGCACTGCCACAGTCTTCACCGTCTAAATCGTTACGCTCCCCTTTTACGAATTTTTGTGCATCCATTAAAAAGAAGTGCACCTCAAGACCAATATTATCCGCCCATTTCTCAATGGCGCTGGCTTTTTCTTGAAGCAACCGCAATTCGTCTATGGCCATAGAGGGCTCATGACACAGCCAAATATCCAAGTCACTACCACCGCTGTGACCTAACGAGCCGCAACTGCCCATAATGAACATACTTTTTATTTTGGTATTACCTGAGCGCCGCTGAGAGTACTGAAAGCCCATTGCCAAGCCAGCTGCGGCCCTTATGGTATCTTTGCTCGGACTATAGCGTGCCACCCCACAGGGGCACTCATAGCCCACAAACCCAGGCAGCTTCTCGTGGTTGACGTGGTACAAAAGGCCGATGATGTCGAGCAAAACCCGCTGGCGCTCAGTTAAGGCTAATTGAGTGCGCTCTAAGCGATGCTGGTTATAGGCCAAGAAGCGCTTAACCACTGTCGTAGCGAGGTTTTGATCAAACCCTTTTGCGCCCTTGGTTAAATCCGCCATACACCCAAACCACCTACATCAACTGCTTACGTTACAAATAATTGCTGTTTTTTTAGACAAAACACAAAAGACAAATAGCGTCAGCGAATCAGGCTGTTATAATGCGCGCCGCTGCGTCATTTATTGAGTATAGAGCCATTCATGGCAGGCACCGGATTTCAGTGAATTCAATTGTGTGCACGTTCAATTTTTACTCAATCTCCTTGCTATTGCTTGAGGTTTTTGATATAAAACGCAGCTCTTTTTAGACGGGGTAGCCGCTTCAACAAGTCAATTGACTTGGAAGGCGCGTCAACACTAGCCCCGAACGAATTTTTAATTAGTCGCATATTTCGATAAATCGGGGCATAACAATGGCTAAAGTTTGTCAGGTTACGGGTAAACGCCCTGTAACAGGTAACAATGTATCGCACGCTAACAACAGAACTAAGCGTCGCTTCCTTCCAAACCTTCAAACACACCGTTTTTGGGTTGAGAGCGAAAATCGTTTTGTAAAACTACGCCTTACTACTAAAGCAATGCGTATCATCGACAAAAAAGGCATCGACACAGTTCTAGCTGAACTACGTGCTCGCGGCGAGAAAGTTTAAGGAGTCTTACCATGGCTGCAATTCGTGAAAAAATCCGTATGGTTTCTTCTGCTGGTACTGGTCACTTCTACACCACTACTAAGAACAAACGCATCATGCCTGACAAGTTGGAAATGAAGAAATTCGATCCAACGATCCGTCAGCACGTAATGTACAAAGAAGCTAAAATCAAGTAATTGGTTTTTGTGTTCTGAAAGAGCCGACTCTCGAGTCGGCTTTTTTGTGCCTGCTAGGAATGAAGAAATTCGATCCATTCTCTAGCCGTCAGCAAGCAATGTACAAAGAAGCTAAAATCAAGTAATTGATTTTTGAGTCTTGTATATGAAAAAGCCCGCTTTTAAGTGTATCTGTCGTTTGTGCTGGATGAGACATAATTGACCTTTTACAAAGCCAAAAGGAACGCTAACAACATATTACATCCAAACAAATCTTGATATGGTAAAATGATTCTTTTTAATTATGCAAAGAAACTATAATCATGAATAAATGGTTAGCTATATTTTTAGTCTTTTCATTATCGGCATGTATATCAGATAGCAACACCAAAGAAGACTCTCAAAGTCCTGAAGAGCTGCATGGCTCTTGGAGATTAGACAGTGAAACTTCGGAAAGTTATATTAATATTACAAAAGACAATTTAGTGTTTTTTAATCACCATAAGGCTCACCATTGTCACACAAAAATTCAACATAACTTTATTACTGAAAATGATAACAGAATAACTATAGAATCAAATGATGGCGCCTCAAATGTATTTAGCTGGTCAATACAAGGAAGCAAATTATCTTTCCGCGATAGTAATGGTGTTAATAGTTATTTAACCCGCTCATTTGATAATCCTGAGTTAGCCGTAAGCTGTCCTAACACCGTAGATCAAGGCATAATTGATATTTCAATTAGCTTTCAAAAACTCCCCGCATCTATTCCTTCTGAACATTATTTTAATCTGTATCTAATATTTGATTTAAATGGGAATAACGTCAAAGATAAAGGAGATATAACCTTTTTGTTTATAAAATTTCGAGACGATGATACGACTGATATAAATAATTTACGCGCATACTCTCGTATATTCATTGAAAAAGTTAGTGATCATATTGATAACGAAATATATCTTGCAGATACAGATTACTCTATTGAAAATAATACAATCACTTTTCAAGTTAAAAAATCAGACCGCACAGAGTTTTCAGGTATAGATACAAACGCCAGAATTTACCTATCTACGACGTATAGCGATCAAAGTAATACTTATCTATCAGATTACTACCCCAGTTATAATGAATTTACACCACATGGAATAGATGCAAGTAATTTGCTTGATAATTCGGATGATGTATATCGACCAATGCCTGAATCCATTACAATGGATTTGAAAGCGATCAGCATCCAATTCATCGATCAGCCACCTTTGCCGATAGGTCTTTAATTAGACATTTACTGATATAAAATTCACATAAATAAAGTTAGCAGCTTGAGCCTGTTGATTACGTTAGACGGGCAGTGGGTCTTTTTAGGTTTTTTTGTCAAAGCTTTTGCTATTTTATTCACTTTAATTAATAGCCCTTAAAAATGTACGAGCTCGCACCTGCGAGCGATAAACGTAACCGATATAACAGGCACACTCTTTATCTAATCGCGCGCAAGCGCCCTCCCACAAAAGCAAGCAAAGCAGCCCCTATCATCCTGAACTCGACAAAGAGGCTGTCTAAGAAACATCTCCCATCTCAACATTATGCTAAACTGCCACTCCTGTTTTCTGTCTAGCGTACTGCATTAACATGCCTGAACTTCCCGAAGTCGAAACCACTTGTCGTGGTATTGCCCCCCACATCGAAGGTAAAGCCATTGCTACATTAGTGGTGCGCCAACCCCAATTACGTTGGCCCATTCCTGATGACTTAGCAAAATTGGTAAAAGGGCAAACGATTTTAGCGGTGCGTCGTCGCGCAAAGTATATTTTGCTTGATATTGGTAAAAGCAAAATCAAAGGCACCATGATTATTCACCTAGGTATGTCAGGCTCTTTGCGTGTGGTGAAAGGAGTGCCACCTGAACCGCAAAAACATGAGCACTTTGATTTAGTATTTTCTAAAGAGTTGTTACTGCGCTTTACCGACCCTAGGCGTTTTGGTGCCTGTTTGTGGCAAGACGTGGACAGTGATGACAACAAATGGCTGGATCACCTAGGGCCAGAACCATTAAGCGATGACTTTAACGGCGAATATTTATTTAACAAAAGCCGTAAGCGTACCAGTGCGGTCAAAACCTTCATTATGGATCAAAAAATCGTGGTGGGTGTGGGTAACATTTACGCCAGTGAATCATTATTCTTAAGCGGCATTAGCCCCACTAAAGCCGCCGGTAAAATCAGTAAAGCTAAATACGAGATATTTGCCCAGCAAATCAAACAGGTGCTGACCCGTGCCATCGCCCAAGGAGGCACCACTCTCAAGGACTTTGTGGGCAGTGATGGTAAACCTGGGTATTTTGCTCAACAGCTGCATGTTTATGGGCGAAAAGACGAACCTTGTAGCCAGTGTGAGGCTCCCATAAAACAGATTACACAGGGCCAACGCAGCACTTTTTATTGCACTAATTGTCAAAAGTGACGATGTGCTCGCCACAGCCCAGAAAAAGCTGATATAGTTCGCTCAATAATAAGCGCCATGTACAGGGACAATAACAATGCTAAACCTTTCAAGCCAACTTAAAAGCGGCATCATGATTCTTGCTGCTATGTTGATGTTTTCATTACCAATGCATGCACAAGCTCAGCAGATTGACGAAACCCCGTCAGCGGCTGCCATGGCATTTGATGGTTTAATCGTACGTCCATTGACCTTGGTTGCCACGGCCATTGGCACGGTAATTTGGGTAGCCATCCTACCGTTTAGTGTTTTAGGCGGTAACGCAGGTGAAGCGGCTGAGGTCTTGGTGCTAACTCCAGCTAAAGCCACGTTTATTCGCTGTTTAGGCTGTACCAGTAACGGTCGTAAAATAGAGTACGAAGATGAGTAATTTCATCTTTGCATAAAAAAGGCGTCTAATTAGACGCCTTTTTTATGCCTGTCGCATGAGAGTTAATACCCCATTTCGGTGAGTATTTCGTCATAACCTTGCTGGAATTGCTCATATTTAAACCTGTAACCGGCATCTAATAAACGCTTATTTGAAAGTCGTTTATTACCACGACGACTGGCCTCTGGCACATCATGGTCAGGCTCTACATCACCGATGCGGTCTTTTAACCATTCTAATATTTCAAACAAGGTGGTCGGCGAGGAATCGGTGCCGATATATAATTCCTCTAATGGTTTACCTGCCATATCTTGTTCAATAATAAATTCTAAAACGCCAATACAATCATCACGATGAATGCGGTTGGTCCATAAATCGGGCTCAGGGTCACAATGGCTGCCCCCTTTGGCTTGATTAATTAAACGGGTACGGCCCGGCCCATAAATACCGCTAAAACGCACAGTGGTATGGGGGTAATCACTGCCTTCAAGTTTGGTTTCCGCTTCTAACATTTTACGCCCAGCAAACGCGGTGGGCTCGGCCACTGTGGTTTCGTCCACCCACGAGCCATCATGTTGCGGATAAACACTGGTACTGGAGACAAAGATCACTCGCTTAGGCTGCGCGTGCTGCTGTTTAAGCAACGCCAAGATGTGCACCAAACCATGAACGTAATAAAGATCGTAACCTTCTTCTGAGAACTCAGGACTGGCAATGGAGTACACCACGTAGTCCAAATCTTTGGGGATCTGGCCTATGAGGGTTTCCATGTCTGAAACATCCGCACTAAGGGTGGTCACCCCGTCACCGATGGGCTTTTCACTACGGCGCATGCCCCAAACCGTGTGGCCTTTTGCAGCTAGGGATTTAGCCAAACCACCACCAATATCACCAGAACCTACGATTAGAATTCGCGACATATCTACTCCTTATGATAGAAAGCGACTATCATGCTTTATTTACGTCACTGCCCTCATTAAGCTTAGACGATAAATGCATTGAGGCTTTGAGCGCACTATATCGGATTCATAAGGCAATCTAAATATGACGTTATCAGAATTAAAATACATTGTGGCCCTCGCGCAAGAGCGGCATTTTGGCCGGGCCGCCGAACGCTGCTTTGTGAGCCAGCCCACCCTAAGTGTTGCCATCAAAAAATTAGAGGGCGAGCTCGGTATTAGTTTGTTTGAGCGCTCCAAAAATGCCGTGTCGGTCACCCCTTTGGGTGAACAAGTCGTACACCAAGCTCAGGTGGTATTAGAAAATGTTCGCGCCCTTAAAGACATTGCCACGGGTGGTAAAGATCAATTAAAAGGCCCACTAAAAATTGGCGCTATTTTTACCATTGGCCCTTATTTATTTCCCCATTTGATTCCTCAAGTACAACAGCTCGCACCCGAAATGCCATTGTATATTGAAGAAAATTACACTCGGGTATTGCGTAAAAAACTACGCGAAGGTGAGCTAGACGTAATCATCATAGCACTGCCTTTTACTGAGCCAGATGTTCTGACCAAGCCTTTGTACGATGAAGCCTTTGAAGTACTGTTGCCCAAAGGTCACGATTGGTTAAAACATAAATCCATTAGCCCAGAGTTACTGCCTGACAGCGATTTATTATTACTCGGTGAAGGCCATTGTTTCCGTGATCAAGTTTTGGATATGTGCCCAGCGCTTAACCGTAATCAGAACACCAAGTTAAAATCCATTGCCGAGGGCAGTTCCCTTGAAACCCTGCGTCACATGGTGGCATCGGGCTTGGGCATTACGGTGTTACCAAAAAGTGCTACTGGTGTTGGCCTTTATGCAAATGGCTGGTTAGAGACCCGACCATTTGTGCGCCCAGCGCCCTCGCGCACCGTGGCCATTGCCTGGCGCGCCAGCTTTCCTCGACCAAAAGCGGTGGACTTAATCACCCAAGCGGCTAGCTTATGTCGACTGTTTTAGAGCAATCTCTTGCACATGCCCCCGTCACGGAATTAAAAAACGTCGGGGATAAACTTGCACAAAAACTGGCAAAGCTAGGCATTCATTGTGTGCAAGATTTATTGTTTCACTTGCCTTTGCGTTACCAAGATCGCACGCGCATCGCCCCTATTGGCAGCTTAAGCCCTAATGTGGATGTGGTGATTGAAGGTGAGATCATGCTGGCCGATGTGGTATTTGGTAAACGCCGTTCGTTAGCGGTTCGTTTGCAAGATGGCACGGGCACCATTACGTTACGCTTTTATCATTTTAGTGGCGCGCAAAAGAATAATTTAAAAAAAGGCGCACGCATCCGTTGTTACGGTGAAGTGCGACGCGGTCGCGCGGGGCTTGAACTTTACCACCCAGAATATCAGTTTGTTGAAGACTTAAACGCACTGCCAACCGAAGAAACCCTCACCCCAATTTACCCAAGCACAGAAGGGCTGACCCAAGCCCGCTGGCGTCAGCTCATGTCACAAGTCATCGCTTTATTAAAAAAAGGACGTGCCATTGATGATTTAATTCCCCACGCCATGCTTAAACCTTATGAACTACCCGATTTACGCAGCGCCCTATTGTATTTGCACCAGCCTCCCAAGGGGGCCAACTTGCAAGAATTAGAAAACAACCAGCACCCCACACAAAAACGGTTAATCATGGAAGAATTGCTGGCGCACAATCTATCTCTATTAAAAATGCGCGCAAGCATACAGCACGACCATGCACCGACATTACCTGAATCAAAAAAACTAAAAGAGCCGTTTTTATCGAGCTTGCCGTTTAGCCCAACCGACGCGCAACAAAGAGTGGTCAATGAAATTGAGCAAGACTTCAGCAAAGGCTTTCCCATGTTGCGCTTGGTTCAAGGGGATGTGGGTTCAGGTAAAACCTTAGTGGCGGCCATGGCGGCATTAAGTGCCCTTGAGCAAGGTTACCAAGTGGCACTCATGGCGCCCACCGAGATTCTGGCTGAGCAACACCTTAAAAACTTTCAAAGCTGGTTTGAGCCATTAGGCATTTCGTTAGCCTGGCTTGCAGGCAAAGTGAAAGGCAAGGCACGCGAAGCCACCATGGCCGCCATTAAAAATGGCGATGCGCAATTAGTCATTGGTACCCATGCGTTATTCCAAGACGAGGTAGTTTTTAGCAAGTTAGGTTTGGCCATTATTGATGAACAACATCGCTTTGGTGTGCATCAACGCTTGGCCCTTAAGCAAAAAGGCAATGGCTTAAGCCCCCATCAATTGATCATGACTGCAACGCCCATCCCACGTACCTTAGCCATGACCGCCTACGCAGATTTAGATACCAGCATCATCGATGAGCTTCCACCTGGGCGCACACCGGTGAACACGGTGGCCATTGATCAACATCGCCGTGAACAAGTGGTTGAGCGCATTCGAGCTGCCTGTATGAGTGGCCGCCAAGCCTACTGGGTATGTACGTTAATTGAAGAAAGCGAAGCCCTTGAAGCGCAAGCGGCTGAAGTCACTGCACAAGAGTTACAAACTGCATTGCCTGAACTTAAAATCGGTTTGGTTCATGGTCGTTTAAAATCAAAAGAAAAAGCCGAGATCATGGCTGCCTTTAAACAAGGTGACATTCACTTATTAGTTGCCACCACGGTCATTGAAGTGGGGGTCGATGTACCCAATGCCAGCCTAATGATTATCGAAAACCCAGAACGCTTAGGGCTCGCGCAATTACACCAGTTGCGTGGTCGTGTTGGTCGTGGCACCGCAGAGAGTCACTGCGTGCTGATGTATAACTTGCCGTTAAGCCAAGCTGGCAAACAACGGATTCAAGCCATGCGTGATACCACAGACGGCTTTAAAATTGCTGAAATTGATTTACAAATTCGAGGCCCCGGGGAGGTATTGGGCACTCGCCAAACAGGGCTAATGCAAATGCGTATTGCTGATTTACAGCGGGACGGTTATTTATTAGAGGACATCAAACAGTGGGCGCAATTATGCCAACAGCAAGCCCCTCAGATCATTGAGTTATTGATAAGCCGCTGGCTAGGTGAAAATGTGCGCTACGGACAGGTGTGAATTTAGGCGCATTTAGTTAGAATACGCCCCAAATTTCGCCTCCTACTCTGGACCCTCATGACACTCAAAAAAATTGCGCTATGCATTTTATTAGCCTCACCTGCTTTTCAGTTATTTGCTCAGCCTGAGACCAAATTTACATTTCTTACGGAGCAGTTTCCTCCATATAACATGACCTCAGACGGCAAAGCTTTTGCCCATAAAGCCAAAAATGTTTCTGGTTTGTGTACTGACATCGTTAAACAAATGATTCAGCACTTACCTTACAAAACCCAAATTAAAGTGCGTAATTGGGATTACGGCATCAGCAAGGTAAAACAAAAAGTTAACCATGGGCTATTTTGTACCGTTCGCTCAGCCGAGCGTGAAGACAGCTTTTACTGGGTTGGACCATTAACCAATATCAACTGGACGCTGTTTGCAAAAACAGGCTCTGACATAAAATTAGAGACCCTTGAAGACGCACGTAAATATCGTATTGGTGGTTATAACGGTGATGTCATGACGTTATTTTTACAAGAGAACAACTTCAACATATCTGCCATTGCCAACGACAGTGTGAACCCAAAACGATTGCAGCTTGGGCAAATTGATTTGTGGATTGCCGACGAACTATCTGGCCCATATGTGGCATCTGACAGCGCTGATATTGACGACCTAACGCCTGTCTTATCGTTTAAACAAACCCCAATGTATTTAGCCTTAAATAACCAAACAGACCCTCGCATCTTAAAAGCCATCAACGATGCCTTTGAAAAAGTGCGCGCATCCGGGCAAATAAATGTTATTGAGCGTACTTACGGTCGATAAGATTAACCGCACCTAGCTCAAACTAGGTGCGGCCAACTTACAAAGCATGAACCATTCGACAGTTACGATATATCGTTATGACCCATTAAAAGCCATGCTTATAAATGTATATATTTAACAAATTGCTACCGTTTAATCTTAATTCAAGCGTGCTCCAGAAAAGACGGGGCTTGCTTTTAATTCGACCACACAAACCCTCTTTATCATTACGAGCAATCCAGTAAACCTCAAACACACACCTCATTAAACTTGCCTAATTTCACTTATTAAGCCCTGTTAATCTTGCCACGCTTGCCTATAGTTATTCTTAGAGTCTATGAATTACAGGCCGTCTCATGACACTACCTAGCCGCGTTCAAAAAGTTTTAGATGAATGGCAAATCACTTATTCCGTCTCACAGCCGAGTCCGTCTATGCCAAGCGAATCCAAACATGCCAACACCTTGACCCAATTAGCGATTCTTGAAGACAGCTCTGGACGCATTCAAGTCATTCACCCTGGTAACCGCATTTTAGATTTAAACAAAATGCTGTCTCAAACCACACGAGAATTTATCCCGGTGGATAAAGCCAAGGTGGATAAAATTCGTCAAGGTTTAAACCTAGAAGCCATTCCCGCATTGCCTCAAGTAACAGAGCTTGAGACATTTGTTGATGAAGCCTTATTAAAACAAGACCGCATTGTCATGCAACTTGGCAAAGACCAAGAGCTGCATATCGCAAAAGATGATTTTCAAACACTGGTCAGTAGCGCCCGTGTTGGCGACTACTGTGTGGATATTCCCAGCGTACTGATTCCTGGAGAGCAATGGCAAAACGCTGATCGCGCCCACATTCATAACGCCATTACCAATTTCACCCAAAAGCGCATAAGCCAGCGCTTAGAAGAAACCCTCGACATGCCACCCATGCCAGAAACCGCACAAAAGATTATTGATTTGCGCATGGATGCGGATGCTGAAACCGAAGAGCTTGCAAAACTCGTCGGCAAAGACCCAGGCTTAACCGCACAAGTTATCAGCTGGGCTAATAGCCCTTATTATGGCGTCAGTGGCTCTATAACCAACATCGAAGAAGCGGTAATTCGAGTACTTGGGTTTGATCTAGTGATCAATCTTGCCTTAGGGTTATCCTTAGGTCGAACCTTATCTGTGCCTAAAAATGGCCCGCAGGGTTACATACCTTTTTGGCAGCAAAGTGTTTACAGCGCTGCATTAATGGCCGAACTGTGCCGAGCCATTCCTGTTGATAAACGCCCAACACAGGGCATGGCTTATTTATGTGGCTTGTTGCATAACTTCGGATATTTGATTTTGGGCCATGTGTTTCCGCCCCATTTTAAAATGATCAATCGCCACATTGATGCCAACCCAAGCATTAACCGCTATTTCATTGAACAGCATTTAATGGGCATTACCCGTGAGCAGATCAGCAGTAATTTATTAAAACAGTGGAATTTACCAGAGGAGGTTTGTATTGCGATTCGCTACCAAAATGAGCCTGCATATGACGGCGACAATAGTGTTCTGAGTGCCATGCTGTTTATCAGTGCCCGTTTATTGCGCCAACAACAAGTAAACGACGCCCCACTTGAGCCCATCCCTGATGAGCTCATTGCGCGGCTAGGGTTAGATATGACTAAGGCTGAAGCAGCTTTGGAGAAGGTGATGGAGGCCAAGGACGATCTGCAGGCGATGGCTCGTCAGCTTCAGCAGTGACCTGCTCAATAGGCACCGCCAGTAATTGTGCTCGCACATTAGCAAAGTGCTCGCTGATTACCTGTGCAGTTGCATCGACCCAAGGAATTAACCCTTTTGCCACGTCGGCAAAGCGTTGTAATTGCTCATTACCTGTTTGACGAAAACTATAAAAATAATACGCACCCAGTTCACTGCTGAGTTGTAAGCGAACTTTAGGGGCTTGTGCTTGCCAACGCTTTTCTACTGCGGTTTCAAATTGAATAACGGGAATTTGGGCCAAACCTAAACCATGGCAGGTTTTCCATAATTCTTTGCGCAAAACAAAATTCAACTGCTCAGACATGTACTGAATATCCGCCACTAGTTGAGCCCGTTCGCGGTTAGGGTTTTGAGTTTGTAGTTTGAAAAAATATTCGCGCAACGATTCTCTGTCTTTTAATTTAAGTGCGCCTTTTTCTAATTGATCCCGTTGGCTCCACACAGGTGAGCGCCATTGTGCACTGCGATCATTGGCTTGCGTGGTTAACGCTTTTTCTAGTTGATAACCTACCAACTGCTCATCTAAAAAATCTACTCGCGCTGTCACGCCTGCCTGAACATCGGGCTCTAATCCCATCACACAAGTGGGACGCAAGGTTTTCCAAAACGGCGATACTTGCGCCGCTAACGCTTCAATATTAGCACTGGGAGAGGCTGCCCATAACCAACTGGGAGCGAGCAACAATACAAACAACATCCAACGCATTTACGCTTTACCTTTTGCTAAAACATCATCTTCATCAACCAGCGCAACGTCTGGGTTATTAAATACAGCTTCATCTAATTGCTGTTCAGATTTGGCCACCACACAAGTCACTGTGGCATCGCCAGTGACATTGACAGCTGTGCGCATCATATCTAACAAGCGATCCACCCCAATGATCAACGCGATGCCTTCAACCGGCAACCCAACTTGAGTGAGCACCATAGATAACATCACCAGACCCACACCCGGGACACCTGCAGTGCCAATAGAAGCTAGTGTCGCCGTTGCAATAACCGTTAAAAAATCTATTGCACTTAACTCGATGCCATAAGCCTGCGCAATAAAAACGGTGGCCACACCTTGCATAATAGCGGTGCCATCCATGTTCAACGTTGCCCCTAAAGGCAAACTAAATGACGCCACACGGTTATCAACGCCTAAGCGTTTTTCTACGGTGCGCATAGTCACAGGTAAGGTGGCATTACTAGACGCGGTGCTGAATGCAAACAATTGAACGTTGCGCATTTTATTTAAAAACATAATGGGATTTAACCGTGCTAAAACGGTCAAAATGGCCGGATAAACAAACAAAGCTTGTATTAATAACACCAATACCACGGTGCCAAAATAAACCGATAACTCTTCAATGGCACTTAAGCCTTGGCGCGCAAAGAGGGTAAATAAAAGGGCAAATACACCATATGGGGCAAGCTTCATTAACATGGTGACAAGATTAAGCACCACGCTATTCCAATCTTCAAAATTAGCGCGAATACGCTGACCGGCTTCACCACTGTGATTCACCGCCATACCCAGTAGCAAAGCAAACACAATGATTTGTAACATTTTACCCTCAGCCATGGCGGCTATTGGGTTACTAGGAAAGATGTCAATCATCACCTGGGCAAAAGAACTGCCCTGATTAATATTCACCGATGCTTTACTGGTTAAGTTAGCTCCCACACCAGGTTCAAACAACCAAGCACAGCCCATGGCTAATGAGATGGCGACCGCCGTGGTAAACAAATACAAAGCAAGGGTCTTACCACCTAAACGACCTAACTGTTTACCAGAACCTAAACTGGCTGCACCGCATACTAGTGAAACAAGGACCAAGGGCACCACTAATAATTTTAAGGTTGCCACAAAGACCTTGCCCACAATAAAAAATAATCCCCCCACGAGCCAATCATTAAGCACAACATCCACCCAAGGATGAATGCCCATAATTAATTGTGCACAGGCACCCAGAATAATCGCCAGTACCATTGCAATCAGTATTTGCTGAGTCAGCCCGTGAGGATGTTTCATGATTATTTCTTTTTATTAGGTTTTAGGTATTTAGTTAAACCTTGGAACCACATCACTTCAGCAAAGTTACCGCTGATCACTAAGTCTTTGTTTTGAATACCTGCCATAAATGCATTTTTATCTTTGGCAGTTAAGATGGCCATACCTGTAGCGGCATCTTTAAAACTTAGAGTGAAGGTTGGCTCTTTGGTTAAACCGGCAGAAGATTTCACCTTACCATCTTTCACCGTGAAGTTGCGACCGCTGCCACTTTCGGTTTGAATTTGGAACACCAAATCTTTACCGGCAATGTATTCAGCGCAGGCTGGATTATTTTTTGCTGCTTTTTTTAGTAATTGGGAGAACACCCACAGTAAAAACTTAAACTTCAACATGGTTAGCCACTTTTATAATTAATAATAAGAATGTAACAACGCGTAACGCGCCGCGGCATCATATCATGGACAAGGGCTACATCAATCTTAGGAAGGGTTTTGCTCAGCCCTGTTTACGTTGAAACAGGGCCTGAACAAGGAGGGTTTAGCCGTTTACTGCGTCTTTTAAGGCTTTACCTGGTTTAAAGCCAACAGAGTTGCTGGCTTTAATGGTGATTGCTTCACCGGTTTGAGGGTTTTTACCTTGGCGTTCAGCACGATGCTTTTGCACAAAGCTACCAAAGCCCACAAGGCTAACTGGGTCGTTTTTACGCAATGACTCAGTAATTTGGTCTGTAATGATAGTGATGATCTCAGCGGCTTTGTCTTTGCTGATATCAGCTTGGTCTGCTACATACGCAGCTAATTCAGGTTTACGCATTTTACGATCCGATTTTTTTATTGTTTTTATTACGCCAGCATAACTGGCAATTCCTTGTTCAAAGCCATCTTTTCAGCAACACAGTCCCCGGTCAAGGCATAACCCAGCAAATTACCGCCAGAATCCTTAAAAAGCGCCTTAATATGTGGACTTTGACCATCAAATTCCCATTCTCCGGCACTATCTTGCGCAGGTGGGCAGGTCACAATCGGTAAGCTGGGGGTTTTCACCATGACCGGCATCACCGGATATTTAACGTCCGTTGGCTGCCCAGCTAAGGTTTTTGCTAGGGCTCGAGCACTGTTCATTAATGGTAAAACGTACAACAAATTTAAACCCATCACTTCAGCACAGTCGCCAATGGCGTAGATATGCGGTGCACTGGTTTGTAATTGCTGGTTCACCACAATGGCTCGGTTGACTTCAATGGCAGCTGCTTGCGCTAACGCTACGCGAGGTTTCAGGCCCACTGCACTTAACATTACATCCGCTTTAAGCTGTGAGCCATCAGACAAGTGAGCCACGTATTGGTCACCATCTTTACTGACAGAGGTAACGGCTTTTTCTAAATGTAAGGTCACACCTAGGGTTTCTAATGCGGGTTTCAACGCCTCTCCGCACGGAGAAGGCACTAAACGAGATAAGGGCTGAGCATCGGGGGCCACTAAATCAACGGCAAAACCGGCACTGGCTAAGTCATGGGCATATTCACAGCCAACCAAACCTGCACCCATGACCAATACACGTTTTTTGCCCTGAACGGCGCTATGAAACTCTGCGTAGTCCATTAAATCATTTACATGGTACAGGTGTTCGCTGCCTTCGATGGGTAACTGAAACGGCTCGGCCCCGAAGGCCAGTACTAGGTCGCTATAGGCAAGGGCTTCATTGCCAAGCATCACCACTTTTTCAGCTGGGTTAATGGCTGTAATGGTTTGATGGGTACGAATTTCTATTTTTAGCTGCTCAGCCATGGCGCCTGCATCGTTCATGGCAAGGCCATCGGCATCTTTGCCTTTACTAAAACCCGTGCTGAGCATTGGCTTAGAATATTGACGGCCATCATCCGCGGTAATCATGATCACTTGACGCTCGGCATCGGCCTTACGGAATTCTTTTACCAAGTTATAACCGGCTAAACCGGTTCCAATTACCACTAGCGGTGCAGTCATGATGAGCCTTTTTTGCTGAGATGTTGATTGTGAGGCTACCCCAATAGGGATAAGCGGATAGATAAAACAAAGCACCTTTAAATAGGTGCTTTGTAGTGGCTTAGATCTCAATCATCTCGAAATCATCTTTACCAACGCCACAGTCTGGGCATAACCAGTCTTCGGGTACATCACCCCAGCGAGTTCCTGGCTCTAAGCCTTCTTCTGGGCAACCTGTTTCTTCATCATAGATCCAACCACATACGATGCATTGCCATTTTTTGTAATCTTGAGCCATCACTTCTCTCCCAAATTTTCAGCTGCGAACCTTACCCAAAACTTTTGTCCTACACAATTAATCTCTGCGGTTTATGGCCGATTATGACAACTAAAATGCTTAGGTAATCCTCTTTGTTCCCTTGATTTAAGTATCGGATTAAGCCATTGTGCGCCGACCCAATAGTAAGACTGCTCTATGTTGATGTTATCCCCAGCTTTTAAAATGCAATCTTGGCAACGGCTTTCCCCCATGCCCCGCAGCATTGTGGATAACCCTTGGCGTAATTGGCTATTGGATACGGGCTCTCTTACTCAGAACGTAAAAAATCTAGCCCCTGGCCGCTTTAGCTTAAAGCTACTGACACGAGGTTTCGCCACCCCATCTCTTAGTGAGTGCAAAGCGCTCAAAATGGGATCTCGCCATGAAGCCTATATTCGTGAAGTGGCGCTCTGCGTGGATTCACATGCGCAAATTTACGCTCGCAGTATTATTCCCAGAAGCACTCTTACTGCCAGTGAACGACAATTACTGAAACTGAACAACAAGCCATTAGGTGAATTTTTATTCGCTCACAAAAACATGCGTCGCGGGCCAA
Organism: Bermanella sp.; assembly: GCA_049115935.1. Lineage (GTDB taxonomy): Bacteria > Pseudomonadota > Gammaproteobacteria > Pseudomonadales > Oceanobacteraceae > Bermanella. The sequence goes on from JAGDZK010000005.1 coordinate 137,104, forward strand.
TTGAAATTAAACAAGGCCAACTTAATGGCCAAACGGTTTGGGCAAGACGTTCTATTTTTTACGTGAATGACAAACCATTACTGGTCAGCGAATACTTCCTACCCAGCCTGCTACAGGTTGAAAGTAAATAAGGTTAGAATGCTGGCACATTTGAATTTGGCGACAACATGAATTGGCTTACTGACCGTTTTCCTAAGTTACCTTTTTACATCCAGTTAATGCGTTTAGATAAACCCATTGGTATTTATTTACTGCTATGGCCAACGCTGTGCGCACTATGGATTGCCGCTGACGGTCAGCCCAGTGTGAGTAACGTATTTATTTTTGTAGCAGGCGTCGTACTAATGCGCAGCGCCGGATGCGTGATTAATGATTACGCCGACCGCCACGTGGATGGCCATGTAAAACGCACACAACACCGCCCACTGGCGCAAAAAATCATCAGTGAAAAACAAGCATTAGGGCTATTTGTTGGCCTTTGCCTTTGCGCATTCATCCTCGTGTTATTCACCAACAGCTTCACCGTATACCTTTCCTTTGGCGGCTTAGTGTTAGCATTCATGTACCCATTCATGAAACGTTATACCCATCTACCACAAGTGGTATTAGGAGCCGCATTTGCTTGGGCGGTACCGATGGCATTCGCCGCCGAACAAGACACACTTCCTGATGTGGTATGGTTACTTTATGCAGCCACCGTCACATGGACCGTGGTGTATGACACCCAATATGCCATGGTTGATCGCGATGATGACCTTAAAATTGGTGTGAAAAGTACTGCCATTTTATTTGGTGACGGTGACAACTTTATCATTGGCATTTTACAAATTATCACCCTTATCAGTTGGCTAATGATAGCCAGTAATATTAATGCCACTTGGCCTGTATACCTTGCTATTACGGTAAGCGCAGGCCTGTTTGGTTATCATCAAACACTCACAAAAAGTCGAGACCGCGATCTGTGTTTTAAAGCATTTTTGCATAACCATTGGGTTGGTGCGGCGCTATTTACTGGTTTATTCGTTCATTACCTCATGGCTTAACGTGCTTAATTGATATGTGTATAAGCTTATGTCACATATCTGTCATACTTACGTTGTGTAATATGCCTGTCATTAAATAGAAAATTAGAGCAGCCTCTATGAAGCAACAGGGAAAAAAAATCTTAATCGTGGATGACGAAGCGTCAATCCGCGAAATGATTGCGGTGGCCTTAGAGATGGCCGGCTACGAATGCTTAGAAGCCAGCAACACCCAAGACGCCTACAGCATGATTGTGGATGAAAGCCCAGAAATGGTGCTACTTGATTGGATGCTGCCAGGTACCAGTGGATTGGAATTCGCTCGTCGTCTTAAGCGCGATGATCGTACAGCCGAAACCCCTATCATTATGTTGACCGCCAAAGGCGAAGAAGATAATAAAATTCTTGGACTAGAAGCCGGTGCCGATGATTACATCACCAAGCCCTTCTCTCCTCGTGAATTAGTTGCGCGACTTAAAGCCGTTTTACGTCGCAGCACACCTCAAGGCATGGAAGACCCTATCTCTGTCGAAGGGCTTATTCTTGATCCCGTTTGCCATCGCGTTAGTGCCAACGATGCGCCTTTGGATATCGGCCCCACTGAATATCGTTTACTGCAGTTTTTCATGACCCATCAAGAACGTGCTTACAGTCGCACCCAATTGCTGGACCAAGTATGGGGTGGTAATGTGTACGTTGAAGAACGCACCGTTGATGTACATATTCGTCGCTTGCGCAAAGCACTAGGCAGTGATTTTGAACATTTAATTCAAACAGTGCGCGGTACAGGTTATCGTTTTTCCACTAAAGCGTCATAACTAAAAAATTATTTTTTGTTTGGTATGTAGTTTATATGAAGCATGATTGGCGCTCTGCCATTCGCCGGTTGATTTTTAGTCTGGCTCTAGCGTTTGTTATCGGCTGGGGTTTCGATATTCTGGCTTACACCCTAATACTCACACTTGGGGTGTACCTTGCGTGGCATTTACGCCAACTACACAAATTACAGCAATGGCTCACCAGCCGCGATGTGGATGAACCACCGACCAGTCACGGTTTATGGGGTAGCATCTTTGATGATGTTTATCGCCTTCAGCGCCGCCAAGAAAAATCCCGAAACAAACTAAAAGCCATGCTTAAACGCGTGCAAGACAGCACCGGCGCATTAAAAGATGGTGTCTTAATGGTCGATAGTCAAGGCAATTTAGAATGGTGGAATCAGGCCGCCAGCACACTTTTAGGCTTACAAAATACCAAAGATATTGGCCAACCCATTACCAACCTTGTGCGCAATCCTGATTTTAAAGCGTATTTCGAAACAACCCATTATGAAGCGCCACTGGAAATTACAAGTCCTATCAACAACGACGCAATTTTGGAATTTCATATCACCTTGTTTGGGCGCAAAGATCGGCTAATTGTTTGCCGCGATATATCTCATTTACATCAACTTGAAGCCATGCGCCAAGACTTTGTAGCAAACGCCAGTCATGAGTTGCGTACACCGCTTACCGTGATTTCAGGGTACTTAGAAACCTTTATTGAATATAAAGACACGCTACCTGCTCGCTGGGGCCGCGCTCTGCAACAGATGCATGAGCAAAGTCAGCGCATGCAAAACCTAATCAATGATTTATTAGTGTTAAGTCGCTTAGAAACCAATCACGGGCAGGAACACACAAGAGTTTTAGTGCCAGCAATGCTTAATGCACTGGTGGCCGATGCAAAATCACTCAGCGCCGAAAAGAAGCATGTGATTAATCTGGAATGTGAAGACTTAGATTTATTGGGTATCGAGACCGAATTAGCCAGCGCCTTTGGTAACTTAATTTTTAATGCCGTTAAGTACACCCCAGAGGCCGGTGAAATAAACATTCGCTGGTGGCAGGATACATCTGGACTGCATCTTGAAGTGAAAGATAACGGACTAGGTATCGACCCCAAACACATTCCACGATTAACAGAGCGTTTTTACCGCGCAGACCCAAGTCGCCACAGCGACACAGGGGGAACCGGTTTGGGCCTAGCCATTGTTAAACACACCTTATTGCGACATGACGGCCATTTACATATCAGTAGCCAATTGGGCAAAGGCAGCTGTTTTACCTGCCACTTTCCAGTGTCTCGAAAAGTACTCAGGGCACAAGTCAGCAACGGCTAAGATAAAGGGGCTTAACATAAAACGAAGTGGCTAAGGTGACTAACGCACCTTGGCCACAAATTTTGATAGTGCGGCTAACTTTTCAGGGTCTTCGTCTTCATAGCGCACCAACAGGTTAAATAGTTCACCATCAATTCTTTTATCCGGTGAGCTTACCGAGCAAACAAAACAATTCACCCTTGCCACGATGTCTTCTTCTTTGCTGACAATATCCACCACTACTTGATCGAATAAACTTGGCACCCCTTGATCACGCTTTACCACGAGCATCATTTCATTCAAGTTAATGTCTTTAACAATACATCTCAGTTCTTGGCCTTGGGATGTGCGCACATGGGCTAACGCCACTGATTTGTTGGCGGCTTTTTTTACTTTAGGTTTATCCACTAATTGCGCAGAAGGGGCCGCTCCGGCAAGCAGGCTGGCGCCGTCCTGTACCTTTGGTGGTGCTTTTGGTTTGGCGGGTGCTCCTCCCGTTAACAAACTTGCGTTATCGGCACTCGGCGTTGTTGGTGCTGGCGAAGCTGGGGAGCTTGCCCCCGTTAATAAACTGGCGTTGTCACTTTGTTGCGCTTGTCTTGCGGTTTGCTTGGGACTGAATTTGTAAAACTTATAGATAAGCCTAGCCAGCTTGGTGCCAAGTTGTTCATTATTGAAGGGCTTGCCGATGTAGTCATTCACACCCGCTTCGACCGCTTTAACGATGTGGCTCTTCTCTGATCGACTGGTGATCATCATAAAAGGCACTTTCTCATAGCGCTCTTCTGTGCGCATCCATTGCAGTAGCTCAAGACCGCTCATGTTGGGCATTTCCCAATCGCACAGCAACACATGATAAGTGCCGGACTTCATCTTGCTTTGCGCTTGTAAGCCATCAGCCGCGTCATCCACTTGGGCTGTAGGGTACTGAGCCTTTACTGCTTTGCGTACTAGATCGCGGATGAAGCGTGCATCATCAACAACCAAAATATTCAGTGCCTTCATGGCCACTCCAAATAAGACTCCTTAATTCAGAGTAGCACAGGATTTTTCAGCTATTTATGCATTCACAGCCTAATAACTTTAAGCTATTAATTCACTCTAAATTGACGCCTGTTGCCACTAACCGCAGGTGGGTTTCACTGACACCAATTTGCTTTAGATCTACCCCTCGAAATTGTAAATCTTGCTGCACAAGCGCTTGTAGAGAACGCAGCACATCATTCTCACAATGTAAGCCAGCATAGATCCCGGTGATAAGCCCCTTAGGAATCTTACAACTGAGTACCCCCTCTTTATTCTGATCCAACACAGATAATGGCCTTATTAATCGCCACTCTTGCTCGTAAGCAAAATGCTCTGGACGTCTAAAAAGTGCCGGGAAAGGATGCTTAGCGCAGGGCAAAGATGGCCGCGAATCATCGTACTCAACTTTTGCGAATAGCTGTGGTTTTTGCTTAAAACTACTGCCTCTGAAATATTCATGCTCATCATTCACTTTTATGGCCAGCCCGTTGTGTTGACACATGCTTTGCCAAAGGCCCTGCTGATAGATATTTTTATACACTCGCAAGCAGGCCACTTTTTCGTATTGATCTAAGGACGCTAAACCTAACTGCTTGGGGGTTTTAGGGCGTTGTATTTGTTTTTCGATCTGCTCTCTTTTTTGTTTGGTTTGGTCTAAATAGTACTCAAACGACACCATGGCTTGTATGTGAGGCTCTAGCGCTTCATACATGCCTTTAATCGCTGCTGTGAACTCACCATCACTTAATGGCTGATTAGCCCCTGGTGTGTGGACTCTTTTATTAATAATAAACGGGTCATCCAGTTGCGCTATTCCATCAAACGGCAAACGAAGTTGCTTTAAAAGAGGCAGCTGAGAAAGAGAAATAAAAATAAACATAGTCGTTCAATTGTTTTTTTTTCAGTGTAGCTGTGAATCCCTAAAAATGCTCAGTAAGTAAAAGCCCACCCCCCTTGTAAGAGATCTCCTACATGATACGTGCGAAATACGTATTACTTACTACAAGTTATTGTTCCGACCAGTTCATTAAACAGCTACAAGCACCGTGAACGCTACACTTGCGCTTCTCCTAAATATGTCACCCGTTTTACTGTGTGGATATTGGCCAGACAAGATTTTATTTTTTGCTAAATTAGACCCCGTTCAGGACGAACCAATAAGGATGCCAGTTACGGAGCAACTGGTTAACACGGAAGTGTGACGAAGGATTGATAGACCGCTATTGGACGGTGGACCTAGGGTGCTTTGGCAGGAAATAACTAGGATTGGTATTTCCTGTCACTTTAGCTTCCACCGCTTTTTTAAGGATTTAGAAAAAGCGTTAAAGCGAACGGAGTCACTGGACGGTACTCACCCAATTAGGGTGCCATGACAAAAATATCTAGGATGGGTATTCATTGTCAGTTTGACCGCCACCGCTTTTCAGGATGAAAGGCTTAAGTCTTACGGATAGACACTGAATTCAAAGCTTGTTTCTAGGATGATGCAAGTAAAGGATGTCTCATTGGATGATTCACACCATCAGGAAGATGGGCCATTGGACGGCATATTCAAGGAAGACATTCAGCAACGCATGATGCGCTTATAACCACGGAGTGGTTAACTGCTGAATCCCCCTCTTTTCTCTCGCTTATTTCAAGCACATTACCATAATGTATTTAACCACATGGCCAAACGCCAAGAAGCTCGGCTCAGTTGCGTCTGTGTAATGTTATCTGCCATGAGCAAATAGTCATCTGTTAGGGTTTTATTTTCAGGGGCCAGATAAACAGAATTAACCGCAATGGCGTGGCTTTCTTCTGCCCAAGCAACTGGGTTACTCACATCAACAGAAATACCATTTGCATTTATTTTATTCGCACCACTTATCACATCGTTATCAAAACGCTTAACAATCTGATTATCCCAAAATTTATGTAAGGTGACGCTTTTACCTTGGTATTTAATTTCGTACCAGTTACCACCCCTGTCTTCAAATAAACCCGCATGCAGTGGCTGATGCACATCGGCAATTAAATGTATCAACATCCGCAGCGCTAGAGTTCGTTCTTTTTCACTGCCGGTTTTGGCAATCTGGCTAAAGTCTTTGATGGCCTCAACCACACACTTATTTCTTTTGCAGTCACGAGCCTTGTCGTATTTGGTCGCCATTTTAGGCATGTTCACATAGTGCAAAGGTTTTAAATAATTAAACGCCTCGTTACTTTTAATTCGATCAGCCCACACACTGGCCTCAATAAATTTCTGCTCTCCCACACCCAACAATCGTTCAACGGACTGCTTAGCGAAAGGGGTTAAATTTTGCCAAGCCGCGGCAGCTACCATCTTGTGGCCAAGGTCACTATAAGCCAGCAAGCTTTGACTAAACATTAGAAATACAACAAACAGTAATTTTTTCATGGCATCTTTTTTATTATTTTTTAGAGCCACGAGTATAAAGACAGTAGAGATGGCTTAAAAGCCACCCTAACTCTTTTTATGGAAGCGCTCCGCCAATACTCCCAAAATAATAAATGACACTAATACCACTGGCGCAAACAGCGTTGCCGGAATTTGATGCATTAATTGATGTAATTGCCCTGAACCCCATACCGTTAATGCGCCGTAACCCAAGGTGCACAGCACCACAAAGGCACTTATGCGCACTAAGAATGGGTAAGGCTTAACAAACACCCGCACCGTCTTATTAATGGCATCGCCATAAATCACTAAAAGCGTTGCCACAAATGCCACTGACAATTGCATGCTATAAGGTTTTAGCCAACCATTTGCTTGTAATAAAAGACCTGTTATCCAATCCATTCGTTCCCCTTACGGTTAGCCTTAACAGATAGTCATAAGCTTAGGTTAAAAGTCAGAGTCGGCCCTTTATGCATGTTTAAATTTGTAAAACATTATTTTGTCATTTAAATTTTAAATATATTTATGAACTCTACTCCTTTGTTTTTATTACTTTTTTTCTAAAATTACACACAGATACATTCTGTAATGGATGCCATTGAGCTATATGCTTACCCTGTTGCTATATCTCAATAATATAGCAGCCCCCTAGAGAGAAATTGGGTTTGTGTCACACTTGTTTCTATTCTAAAAATCGAAACGGACTGTTTCATGAAACCAAATTATCGCTTAGGAGATTTACTGATCAGCAGGGGGACGATTACCCAGGATCAGTTAGATGAAGCCCTTATTTACCAGCAGCAACATCAGCTAACCCTTGGTAAAGCATTAGTGGATTTGGGCTATATAAATAAATCGAAAGTTCGTCGCACCCTGATTAAACAACATTGGTTGCGCAAGGTTGCAGCCATCACGGCCTTAGTGATGGCACCGCTGTCTTTTTGCCATGGCAACAATGATGAGCTAGAGCTGTTGCCTGAGTATGAATATACACAGGTGGCTCAAAGCCCATGCCCGTTTGATAACACTGAGAACCAATATGGATTTCACAACAATGAAGTTGATCTCAGCTTAGTTGAAGCGGCTTCAGCAGCTTTATGGTACGTCTCACAGGGTGGTATTGAGAACGGCGAGTTAGCGGATGTACCGGTGCAACTTAATTTAAGCAGTGACGGTATCGAAAGCGGTGTTTCGTTGAGCCTAAGCGTAAAATTCTAAGCAGCCCTTCCTCTTTATTCAGCTAACATATTCCACTTTTTTACAGGCAAAAAAAAGCCCGCTTATTACTAAGCGGGCTTTAAAAATTCGTGGTG
>JAGDZK010000006.1:0-102930 GCA_049115935.1 Bermanella sp.
TGGCCATGAACGATGAGGAAACCGTTGCTTTAACTGCCGGCGGTCACACTGTGGGTAAATGTCACGGTAATGGTGATGCTGGGCTATTAGGAGAGGATCCAGAAGGGGCAGCACTTGAAGAGCAAGGCCTTGGTTGGATGAACAATACCAAGCGTGGCATTGGCCGCGATACCGTTACCAGTGGTATCGAAGGGGCTTGGACCACTAACCCAACCACATGGGATAACGGCTACTTTAAGCTATTGCTTAATTACGAATGGGAACTTAAAAAGAGCCCAGCGGGTGCTTGGCAGTGGGAGCCGGTAGACATAAAAGAAGAGGATAAACCGGTCGATGTAGAAGATGCATCAAAACGCTATAACCCAATAATGACCGATGCGGATATGGCCATGAAGGTGGACCCAGAGTACCGCAAAATCTCTGAAAAATTTGCCAATGATCAAGCGTATTTTTCTGAAGTATTTGCGCGTGCATGGTTTAAATTGACTCACCGTGACCTAGGCCCTAAAGCTCGTTACATTGGCCCTGATGTACCTAAAGAAGAGTTAATTTGGCAAGACCCAGTGCCAGCAGGCAGCATCACTTATGATATACAAGCGGTTAAAGACAAAATTTCAGCTAGCGGTTTAAGCATCAGCGACATGGTGTCAACGGCATGGGATAGCGCTAGAACCTTCCGTGGTTCTGATAATCGCGGTGGGGCCAATGGTGCTCGTATTCGTTTAGCACCACAAAAAGATTGGGAAGGCAACGAACCCGCTCGTTTGGCCAAGGTCCTTAAAGTGTTAGAAGGCATTGCGGCTGAAACTGGTGCCAGCGTAGCGGATGTCATTGTACTGGCCGGTAGTGTCGGTGTTGAGCAAGCGGCAAAAGCGGCGGGCGTGAATATCAGTGTGCCTTTCACTCCTGGTCGAGGTGATGCCACATCACAGATGACCGATGAGGAATCGTTCGATGTACTTGAACCTGTGCACGATGGTTTCCGTAATTGGGTAAAACGTGATTACACCGTTACGGCAGAAGAGTTGATGCTGGACCGCGCCCAATTAATGGGCTTAACCGCACCAGAAATGACGGTTTTAGTGGGTGGCATGCGTGTGATTGGTACTAACCACAACGGCACAAAAGACGGCGTCTTTACCGATCGAGAAGGGGCATTAACCAATGACTTTTTCGTTAACTTGACTGATATGAACTACTCGTGGAAGCCAACCGGTGAAAACGCGTATAATATTGTTGAACGCGATACGCAAAAAGTGAAATGGACCGCCACAAGAGTGGATCTTGTATTCGGCTCTAACTCCATCCTTCGCTCATACGCAGAAGTGTATGCGCAAGATGACAACAAAGAGAAGTTTGTAAAAGACTTTGTTGCAGCTTGGAGCAAAGTTATGAATGCGGATCGCTTTGATGTCGCCTAATGTTTAGCAAATTCTTGTGCGGTTAATGGCCGCCAAGAATCCTAGATAGATCTAAGGCCCGAATGCTTAGCATTCGGGTTTTTTTTACCACTTCATCATAGGGGCTGGGTTTAACGGGTGCCTCAAAAACCACTTGGCGCCTTTTTTAAGTAAACTCTTATGGAAACCAGCATTGGGCAGAGCAGCTTGCATATCTTTCACAAAGTTTTTTGGTAAATGAAAGCGAGCTAAGCCTAATGAAAAGTCCACCAGATCCCCTTTACGAAATAACTCCACTATATTTTGGTGCGAACCTTTGTACTCATGAAGTTTGTGGTGCTCGGTGATCATAAGTGTCACTTCTTCTTTCCATGCGCTTAACTGATGTGCATCTAAGTAGGCCATCGCAGGGGGAACCGATGGATCCAAATAATCTAAGGTGTTGCCCACCCAAATGCCAATGTCATGGAACACCGCTGCGATCATCATTTTCTGCTCCTCTTCATCACTGACGGTTTCTCCCTTGGAGAGTTTAAGCGCCCAAGAGAATTGAACCATACGGTAAACATGGTTGCGGTAACCTTGAAAGTCATCGCCAATAACGTCCTGCAAAGGTTCAAACAGTTCTTCTAAAAAAGGAATGTGGGTTTCAATAAGCAGTTGCGTAGACATAATAGACTCCAAATTTAGCCTGAAAGATAACGAGCTTGCAGCAAAGTATGCGGATTTGAAGTGTGAACGTTAAGCGACTATATTGACATAAAACAGTCTGAAACCGCCAAAATGAAGATCGCTATTATCGATTACCCAAGTGCATTGAAGTCCTCGGTTTACGGACTGAGTGAGTTATTTGAAATGGCAAATGATCTATTCAGTCATGTCTCAGCGTTTACGTGGCAAATTTTAAAAATAAATGAACTTAAGAGTGATGATAAATACGATTTGGTTTTAATCCCACCGTCGCTACAAGACTCATTTTACTCTAAACCCAGTGATGATTTATTGCATTGGTTACAGGGACAACATAAGCAACAAGCAATTTTGTGCTCAGCCTGTTCGGGAGCATTTATTTTGGCAAAAGGCGGTTTTTTGAATGCATATAATGCAACAACACACTGGGCATTGGCCGATGAATTTGAGCAACAATTTCCAAAGGTTAGCCTAGATACACAGCAAATATTAATCAATGAGGGACGTATTATTACCGCTGGCGGTGTTATGTCTTGGGTAGATTTAGGTTTAGAAATTGTGGCACAACACGCAGGCCCAAGTGTTATGGCGCAGTTGGGTAAAAACCTAGTGATTGATACCGGTGATCGTGCTCAAAGTTATTATCAGCAGTTTACACCTAAGCGTCATCATGGGGATGACGCGATTCTGAAAGTTCAGATGTATCTAGATGAACATTATGGCGAGAAGATTATTATTTCAGCGCTGGCTCAGCAATGTCATATTAGTGAACGCAGCTTTTTACGCCGTTTTCAGCAAGCAATTGGTTATAAACCGTCTGTATATTTACAGCACTTAAGGATTTAAAAGGTTTGTGATGAATTAGAGCGTACTAAAAAAAGCTTTGATGCCATCGCGCAGCAGGTGGGCTATGACGACAGCAGTGCGTGTCGCAAGGTATTTGTGCGTTTAATGGGCTTGACGCCAAAAGCATTTAGGCAGCGGTTTGTAAAAACAACCATCGCCTAAAATATAAAAAATTAAATACAGCATATATTGTAAGTTGATCGAGAAAATTATGGGTTTTAATCAAAAAGAAAAAACAGCGTTACAGGCGTTAAAAGGCGTCGGTCCAACAGTGATTAAACGATTTGAAGAAATTGGTATTACCTCTCTAGCAGAATTAAAACACTACAATGCTGAGGACATTGCAGAGCGAGTCGCCAGCATGCTGCATACAACCTGCTGGAAAAATAGCCCAAAAGCTAAAAGTGCCATTAATGCTGCAATTAATTTAGCTAAACAACTTGGCTGAAATCATACTGTAGAGAATACATGGAATGAACCAAACTGGTTAAATATACGTAATTTAAATAGCTAAAATAGGAGAGGTTGATGTCTGACTCGATGCTTATCAAATCGCTGACGTACCTAGGTGCAGTGCCTTTTTTTATTGCTATTTATATTCATGCCTCGAATCAGGTATTACTTGGTATTCAAGGCTCCCAATGGTTTTTAACCTACGGTTTGGTGATTTTAAGTTTCATGGCGGGTACGTTATGGGGGCGTATTATTAATGAAATTTATCATATTAAGCGATTAGCTTTAGCCACTAACCTCATTACCTTGGTGGCTTGGTTTGCCTTTTTATTGCTCAGTACTCAAATCGCATTAGTAATATTAGCTCTGGGGTTTGGGGCACTTTATATTCTAGAAACGACAGCAATGAAGCAAGTTGAACGGCCAGCTTATTACCTAAGCTTAAGGTTCAGGGTAACCGTATGTGTGTTGCTTGCGCATGTAATCTTGTATTTTCAGGTTTAAAAATAGACTCTGATTAATTTAACGTACTGAAGCTTTATATATTCAAGCTTCACTACGTTAAATATAGCTTCGGTTACAGCTGTTACTGGGTGCTGGCTTTCATTTTTTCATCATAATACCCAGCCGCTTTTCGTTCGCTATAGCGGTTTACTAAGAATTCAGACTGGCCTCGTGTCATATGAGTGAATCGCATTAACTCCTCCATCACATCTACTATTCGATCCCTAAAAGGTGAGTCTTTCATGGTGTCATCATCATTGAATTCTTGATACGCTTTTGCCACAGATGACTGATTTGGAATGGTCAACATTCTCATCCAACGCCCTAGTATTCGCATGTTATTCACGGCGTTAAAGCTCTGTGATCCACCAGTCACTTGCATAACAGCCAGTGTTTTCCCTTGAGTTGGGCGTACCGCTCCCGTTGATAATGGGATCCAATCAATTTGTGTTTTCATTGCCCCTGACATATTGCCGTGAATTTCAGGTGATGACCAAACCATGCCTTCGGACCACATGACTAATTCGCGTAGCTCTTTGACTTTTGGGTGATCCGCGGATTCGTTTTGATCAAATAATGGCAGACCCATAGGGTTAAAAAATCTTACCTCTGCGCCCATTTTCGCCAGAATTCGTCCCGCTTCTTCAGCGCTTAAGCGGCTAAAGGAGCGGGCTCTTAGTGAGCCATATAAAATCAAAATCCTAGGGGCATGAGGAAGGGTGTTGGTATTAGATTGAGCAACTTCAAACGAGGTATCGTCTAAGTAATGAGTATTCATATATTCACCTTTTAAGTTTACTTTTTTATTAAGACGAAGGGCGAACTTAAAAGACGAAAAATCACTTGAATTTATTATTCGTCTTTTTCTCAAATGCAGCGTCTATTGAATAGGTGGATGAATTATCAATGTGAGCAAGTCCGCTTGATCTGGTGATACGCGTACATACTAAGTAGGAGAATAATTATGAAACACGAGTTAACAGTAAACATGTGTAATAGTCAGGAGCCAGCATTTAAGGATAAAACATGTTGCTCATAACACAATTGAGCAGCTTGATGAAATGAAGCAGGGTTGTCTGGTTTGGTAAATAGTTTTAGTACAATAAAATCGATGAACTATAATAGTTGGTCATGTTAATCATGAATTAGTCAAAGCCTTTGGCATGTATTTATAGGGTTATAAAGTGTGAAGTTAGAAGAAATTTGGTCGCAATATAGAGAAGGGCTGAAGCGGTTTTTACATTCGAAGATATCCAATGAGGCCGATGTTGATGACTTATTACAAGATATATTGATTAAAACCCACGATAAACTCCATCAGGTGCGGGATAACGACAGTGTGAAATCGTGGTTGTTTCAAATGGCGAACCACACGATTATTGACTTTTACCGTAAGAACAAAAAGTACAATGAATTAACTGAAGATGATTTATGGTTTTCAGATCCTGAAGCCGATGTAAAAAAAGAATTATCACATTGTGTTGATCCGTTTGTAAAAGCTTTAAACCACGAACAGGCCGATTTACTAATGGCCATTGACCTAAACGGTGAATCACAAAAAGAATACGCTCTGTCATTAGGCATCAGTTATTCAACCTTAAAATCTCGTGTTCAAAAAGCACGCCGTGAGCTAAAAGATATATTTGAAGACTGCTGCGATATGACCTTAGATGCGCAGGGTAATTTGATGGATTATGATCGAAAATCAGATTCCTCCCATAAGTGTTGATGCCGCTAGAATCGATGGTTTCCTGACGGTGCAGCAAGCACCGTCATCCTGACAATGCGTTCGGGTTGAGTGTGATACCTATATCTGGCCTCAGCCCATGCATCATTAGCGGTTTTATCTATAATCAGTTCAGCGCTTTGTTTAGAATTCCTTTATAATTCGCTCCCCGATTTAGGCTATGCACGGCAATTTTGTCCATTAGCCATGTTAATAGTGATAGGTACTACCATGAATTTCTCATCTTTAGGTCTAGCCCCCGAGTTACTGCAAGCCATCGACGCATGTGGCTACACCGAGATGACTCCAGTGCAAGAGCAAGCCATCGTACCAGCGCGCCGTGGTAAAGATATCTTAGTCAATGCACAAACCGGTACCGGTAAAACAGCCGCATTTGCACTGCCTATTTTGCAGCAAATGATCGACAAGCCTCGTACCGAGCCTTCAAAAAGTCCACGGGCTGTGATTTTGACTCCCACCCGTGAACTGGCTGAGCAGCTAGCCGAAACCATAGGTGCCTATGCTCAGTTCTTACCGTTAAGCGTAACGGCGGTATACGGCGGGGTAAAACTGGGCGGGCAAGAGCGCAAATTAAAAGCCGGTGTGGATGTATTGATTGCCACGCCAGGTCGATTAATGGAGCATATTACCCAATGTAATGTTGAGCTTTCAGGTGCGGAATTTGTGGTACTAGACGAAGCGGACCGCATGTTAGACATGGGTTTTATCGATGCGGTAGGCACCATCTTTCAGCACGTTGCTAAAAAACGTCAAACATTATTGTTCTCAGCAACCATTTCACCTGCGGTAAATGAGCTGGCCCATAAAATTTTACACAATCATCAAGAAATACGTGTCACCAAACAAAACGTTACCGCCGATACCGTACAGCATGTGGTCTATCCAGTTGATGAGCGCAGCAAAATCGATTTGTTCATGGACTTGCTCACTCAGCATAACTGGTTTCAAATTTTGGTATTTACCAGCACTAAAGAACAAGCGGACCGCTTATTATCCGATTTAAAACTGCACAAAGTAACCGCCGCTGTTTGTCATGGTGATAAAAGCCAAGGCAGCCGCCGCCGCGCACTGGCGGATTTTAAAGCCGGTGATATTCAAGTATTAATCGCTACCGAAGTGGCCGCGCGTGGTTTGGACATTCAAGGTTTAGAGTTTGTTTTAAACTTTAACCTGCCTTATCTTGCGGAAGATTATGTGCACCGTATTGGTCGTGCTGGGCGTGCAGGCAATCAAGGCCAAGCCATTTCGTTTGTAAGTCGTGAAGAAGAGCGCACACTGGATAATATCGAACGCTTAATTGGTGCGCGCATCAAACGTATTTTTCAACCGGGTTTTGAAGTAAGCAACCGTGATGCTTTAATTAAAAGCGTAGCTAAAAAACAGCGCCCAAACCGCACCAATAAAAGCAGCCAAAAGAAAGCCGAACAAAGTAAACCAAGCGCGGGTGCTACCCATAAACCTAAAAAACCAACCACCCCAAAATCGAAAAAAGCCGCTCCAAAAAAAGCTAAGAAAAATAAGAAGTAACAGATTTAGGTAATGGGTGCATCGCAAAGAGGTGCGCCCATTAACATTTCAAACTCAAAAATCCCTCCTTACTTTAAATAGTCTGCTTAAACAAAACCGTTCCCACTGCACCCAAAGGGCATGATAAGCGCGAGGCACAAGTTATGTCGAAGCGTGGCCAAATGAGCTGTACTTAAATATTCAAGTGGCTGTTTATTAGAGCAGAAGCCTATTCTCTCGCAGGTGCGAGATCGTACATTTTTTTTATTCTAAAATTAACCACCTGAAATTCAAAACCACTTACTAATTCGAAACTTTCTCTATTAAAGATCGATCGCTATTTAAAACCGTTACTATTCAAGACTGCTGGCTAAAGTAAAACCGTTCGCACTGAACGGCGAGGCACGAGCCATGTCCAAGTGTGGCCAACTTGAGCTGTACCTAGATATTCAAGTGGCTGTTTATTGAAGCCGATACCGATTCTCTCGCAGGTGCGAGATCGTACAACTATTAAACCCCACATCTAAGTTAATCATTGTCCAAAAGGGCCAGAGAAATCAAATTTTCGATCTAAATATATTGACTGTTTATATATACAGTATATGGTGTCTGGATCGCTATTAACAGATAGGTTAAGGAAGACATACTATGATTAACGGAAGCTGCTGCTGTGGTGCCATTCAATTTAAGTTATCAGAAATGCCCACCATGATGGGGATGTGCCACTGCAGTCGCTGCCGAAAAGTAGGAGCGAGTAGTTTAGTATTTGTAAAATCATCGGCCTTTGAAATTACGGCCGGCCGAGACAAAATAACTACTTTTAAAGCTGAGTCACCTTATAAGTACAACCGATGCTTTTGCTCAGTATGTGGCAGTGCCCTTGGTGAAATATTATCAGAGGCAGACTCTTTTCCTATCTCAGCGCATTGTATTGATAGCGAACTTAAACTTGAAAATGCGTTTCACGAATTTGTCAGTGAAAAACCTTGCTGGTTTAAAATTGGTGACGACGCCAAACAATTTGATCAACATCCTTACTAGAGATAAATAAGTTTTAATAATTTTTACAGTCAGAATGGCTTTTATTGATTAAATATAAGGAACAACGGATATGTCACAAACCCATTGTCTGTGCGGTGCTGTTACTATAACCGCCGAAGAAGTGAACCCTAAGTTTACCGTATGCCATTGCCAGTCATGCAGAAGTTGGGGCGGAGCCCCGTTTTTTGCCGTGCAGTGTGGAACCAAGGTTAAAATCCACGGTGAAGACCACGTTAAACAATATGAGTCATCCGCTTGGGCATCACGCGGATTTTGCAAAGAATGTGGCACTCACTTATTTTTCAAATTTAAACAAAGCGGTGAGTACAATATGCCAGTGGGTTTATTCCCCAATTTGGCAGGACTAGAAATGGACATGCAGTATTTTAGTGATGCGCGACCTAGCTATTACTGCTTTAAAAATGAAACCAAAGAAATGACAACCGCAGAAATCATGGCGCACTTTGCATCCGCTTTGTAGTGAACACGCTGAACGGTTAATTTATATAACAAAACGGCCCGCAGGCCGTTTAATTATTGGGAGAACCATCTAACGTCTCCCGTCGATCGTCTTTCGTAGAATCAACGCTCTAGCTGATCAATCTTACCTTCAACACCGTCCCACTCTTCAGCGTCTGGCATTTTATCTTTCATCTCGGTGATGTTTGGCCAAACTTCAGCAAGCTCAGCGTTAAGCTCGATGAACTGCTCTTGGCCTGCAGGTATTTCATCTTCACTGAAGATGGCTTCTGCTGGGCACTCAGGCTCACATAGTGCGCAATCGATACACTCGTCAGGGTGGATAACTAAGAAGTTAGGGCCTTCGTAGAAACAGTCTACAGGGCATACTTCTACACAGTCTGTGTATTTACATTTAATGCAGTTTTCAACAACAACGAATGTCATGGCGTATTCTCGATCTCATCAAATTCTTGTGGGCAATTTGTATCACTTGCCATCTATTTTGGCCGTCATTCTAGTGATGCTTAAGCCAAGGGGCAAGGTTAAAACCTTGCTTTATAAATTGTGTGCCCTTTATACAGGGTTTTTCTATAGTTTTAAAACTGATTAAAGCAATGACCTTAATCGATTTTATCGCTATTTGGGCCAATCAAAGCTGCTTTCTTAACTCGTATAAAAGCTCAAGGGCTTGTCTTGGGGTTAGCTCGTCAGGGTTCATGCTTTCAAGGGCTAGCTCTACCTTTGAAGGTGACGTGGCAAACATGTCACTTTGCATAGGCGATGGCACAGGGGGAGCGGCTGGTTCTTTAATCTGGCTTTTAGGGGCTGCGACTGTTTTAACCGGTTGCTGAGCATCGTTGATCTGGGTTTGCTCTAATGCGCCCAGCTTGGACTTAGCTTGGTCAATCACATGGTTTGGTACACCGGCCAGTTTGGCTACCTGCAAGCCGTAACTCTGGCTGGCTGGGCCTTCTTCTACATGGTGTAAAAAAACAATGTGGTCGTTGTGTTCGGTGGCGGTTAAATGCACGTTCACCACAGCTGGGTTTTGTTCACTTAGCTGAGTCATCTCAAAATAGTGGGTAGCAAATAGGGTGTAAGCGCCCACTTGCTGGGCCAGATGTTCAGCACAGGCCCATGCTAGAGACAAGCCATCAAAGGTGCTGGTGCCGCGGCCCACTTCATCCATTAATACTAAGCTGTGCTCGGTGGCGTTATGTAAAATATTCGCGGTTTCGGTCATTTCTACCATAAAGGTAGAACGGCCACCGGCCACGTCATCGCTGGAACCCATACGGGTAAAGATGCGATCCACCAAACCAATATTGGCCGACTGCGCAGGCACATAACTACCGATGTGGGCCATTAATACAATGTGGGCCACTTGGCGCATGTAGGTGGATTTACCGCCCATGTTTGGGCCGGTAATGATGAGCATGTTGCGCTGATCATGAAAGCTAACATCGTTGGCCACAAATGGGTCTTCGATCATGGCTTCCACTACTGGGTGGCGGCCTTGTTCAATATTTAAGCCTGGCTCTTGGCTTAATTGTGGGCGCACATATTGTTGGGTAATGGCGCGCTCGGCCAAGTTGGATAATACGTCGATTTCACAAATGGCATTGGCCGTGTCTTGTAGCTCAGCCAATTGACCCGCCAACGATTCAACCAATTCTTCATACAGGGCTTTTTCACGGGATAGGGCGCGGCTCTTACTTGAAAGTGCCTTGTCTTCAAACTCTTTAAGCTCAGGCGTAATAAAACGCTCGGCATTTTTTAGGGTCTGGCGACGAATATATTCTGTGGGCGCGTCGGCGGCTTGGGCTTTACTGATTTCGATGTAATAACCGTGTACACGGTTGTAACCCACTTTTAAGGTGTTCAAACCGGTGCGCGCTTTTTCGCGCACTTCGATGTCCATTAAAAACTGGCCAGCGTTTTCGCTTAAACCTCGCAGCTCGTCTAATTCGGAGTCATAACCTTCGGCAATGACGCCGCCATCACGAATCACCACAGGCGGGTTTTCGATCACGGCTTTTTGTAAGGTGTCGACTAATTCAGGGTAAGTGGCAATGCGTTTCGCCAGTTGTGTAACGGGCTCGGCGTCCACACTGCTCATGGCATTTTGTAGGGCTGGTAATACCGCTAAGGCATCACGCAGGCGGGCTAAATCTCGCGGGCGCGCACTGCGTAAAGCCACGCGCGATAAAATACGTTCTATATCACCAATTTGTTTTAACACACTGTGAATGTCTTCATAGCCGTAGCTTGAAATCATGGCGCTAATGGCGGTTTGGCGTTGCTCTAGTGTTTTTTGATCACGCAGTGGGCGGTTCAACCAGCGGCGCAATAAGCGCGAACCCATGGCCGTGGCTGTGCGATCCAACACCCAAGCGAGGGTGAAATCTGTATGACCGTTAAGGTTCACGTCGATCTCTAGGTTTTTGCGGGTGGCGGCATCCAATACGATGGCGTCGTCTGCTTGCTCCACCAATAACATACGAATATGGGGCAAGTCGGTGCGCTGGGTTTCTTGCGCGTAATGAATCAAACAACCCGCCGCTTCAATGGCTTGTTTAAAGTCTTGGCAACCAAAGCCGTGTAAATCTTTGGTTTGAAAATGGGTGGTTAATAAGCGGAATGCGGTTTCGTACTCAAACTCCCATGCAGGCAAGGTTTGGCAGCCAGCACGCTTGCTTAAGGATTCTGGGTAGTCTTTGTCTTCGCTTAACAGTAATTCAGCGGGGCGCAGGCGTTCGATCTCGGCCAGTAAGGCCTCTTCACTTTGCACCTCAATCACGGTAAAACGGCCCGAGCTGATATCCAAAGACGAGATACCGTGAACCACTTTATCGCTGCGGCCATCTTTAAAGCTGCTTACCGCCACTAATAAACTGTCGCGGCGTTCATCTAAAAAGCTTTCATCGGTCAGGGTGCCAGGGGTAATCACACGCACCACCTTGCGCTCAACCGGCCCCTTGCTGGTAGCTGGGTCACCAATTTGTTCTGCTACCGCAATGGATTCACCCATCTTCACCAATTTGGCGATATAGCCCTCAGCCGCATGATACGGGATGCCCGCCATAGGAATCGGTTTACCGCCACTTTTACCACGGGCGGTAAGGGTGATATCCAGCAAGCGCGAAGCCTTTTTGGCATCATCAAAGAAGATCTCGTAAAAATCCCCCATGCGATAAAACACCAGCTGGTTTGCATGCTCTGCCTTGATGCCTAAATATTGCTGCATCATAGGTGTGTGTTCTGAGTTATCAACCTTTGATTTTACTGGTGTTTTTGGTGTGTTTTTCATGTTAATTACTTATAAATCAATGGCTTGGTAGCGATCTTTGTTTCGTCTGAAGTCCGTTGAAGTCCGCTGAGTTATATTAGCTTCTGTGTAACAAGTATAACTTTTAGTGTAACTTTTAGATAAGGTGTATACTGAAGGTATCTAAATGATAAAAAGTTACACTTGTCAGGCTTAAGTTTCCCTAACCCTTATTACAGAGCTAAATATGCAAGCGACACAGGATACCAAAACAGCCAATAAACCACTATCAGCAAAGGCGGTTGATGCACTTAAGCCTGGCGACCCTATTAGGGCAGATATAGGTGAGAATGCAGGTTTGCGAGTTAAGTGCGGAGCCTCAGGTTTAAAGACATTTTTTTATAGGTATAAGAGTCCTGAAACAGGAAAACTTACCCAGGTTAAGATAGGTAACTATCCAGATGTATCTTTGGCAAATGCAAGGGTTGAGCTAGAAAAACTTAAAGCGGTTAGGCGTTCGGGGGTATGCCCAAAAGCCGAGCGTGATAGAGACGTTGAGGCTAAAAAAGTAGAGTTAAGCAGGTTAAAGCAAGCAAAGTCACTGCAAGATTTTACAGTGACAAACCTTGTTGAATTGTATTTAACAGAATTTATCGAAGATAAGGTTATCCTGGATCGTAAGGACCCTACTAAGAAAAAAAGAATAGCAGGGGCCCGTAAGCCAAAAGGACAGTCGGAAACGCGACGAACTTTATATGGTGATGCGGTTCGTGTTTTAGGTGATAGATCCGCCAGCGAAATTACTCGAAAAGACGTGATTAATTTAATCATGGATATTGTTAATCGTGGCGCAAATGTTCAAGCGGGAAATGTTCTTCGAGAGCTATCTGCTGCTTATGAATATGCGATAGGCCTAGATAGGTTCGATGAGAATTTTGCAAATCCTGCTTTGCTTGCTAAGGCGGGATTAAAGCAAGCGAGAGTCAAGCTGACTTCGATTAAAGGTAAGCGTGTACTGTCAGATAAAGAGTTGTCCAAATTGTTGGCTTGGCTGCCTGGATCTGGTTTCTCTACTACACAGAAAAATGTAATTCGATTCACTCTTTGGACGGGTTGCCGCACAGGGGAAGTTTGCGAAGCTAGATGGCAGGATGTAGACCTAGAAGCAGGTACTTGGCACATGCGAGATTCAAAAAATGGGGCTGAGCGCTATGTGCAGTTATCAGGGCAGGCGGTTTTATTTTTACAGCAACTTAAGTTATCAACAGATACGTTCCTATTTCCGTCTACCCGAACAGGTATACCTATTCAACAAAAGTCTTTGACTGAAACGAAGTGGCACTTGAGGAATCCTGAAAAACTGAAAGGGCATCGTAAATTTAAGTCTCAGCAACTATGGCTTGATACGATAGAAGATTGGTCTCCACATGACCTAAGGCGAACTGTTCGGACTGGGCTATCTAGGCTCGGTTGTCCGAGTGAAGTTGCAGAGGCAGTACTAGGCCATTCTCGTAAGGGTATTGAAGGTACATATGATCTTCACAGCTACGAGAAAGAGTGTAGGGCCTGGTTACAGAAGTGGGCGGATCATTTAGATTCAATTATTCTTTAGAATGCATACTGAATTTAGATGTCAGGCTAATTCTGAATTGTAAAAACTGATTCATCTGAGCTATCGGGTTCGCGTTTTGTGATATTCATCCCTAATTAGCCTTTCTAATGTTTCGTGGATTTTCTCGTTATTTTGTTTTGATATAGCGTGAAGCTGCTCTCTTACGTATTCATCCATTGGTAGAGAGTATTGCTTTTTAGCTTTTCCCGAGTCCCTGTACTTCTTTTGAGCCCAGGTCTTTTTCATTTTCTCTATAAATAGTCGTTTTGTATCAGGGTGTTCGTAAGACATTTGGTCAAGTGACGCGAGTACTGCAACGTAAAATTCATGAGATGTTGTGGGTTGCTGAATGTAGATGGCCTTGTAGTTTTTTAATAGGTAGTCCCAGCACCAGCTAAGCTGAATCTCATTTTTTGGATTTATCCATTTTGTGATAGAGGGAGGGGTCTTAATTTGGCTCCATTCAACCTGCTTATTATTTAAAAACATAATCTTGCTCGCAGATAGGGCATTCCAAGTGTCAATTAAGAAGATTAGCTCCTGATATCGTGTTGAGTTCGGGATATGTGCCTTTACATATCCAGGCGATATAGGAAACAGTAGATCAATCTGTTTCTCTAGCCATATGAGTAGTCTGTCGTCTTTTTTATCGACCCATCTAAAGTGATCAGCAGAGATCACTAAATTCTGGTGATCTCGCGTGAATTCATTAACCCAATACTCTGG
Source organism: Bermanella sp. (assembly GCA_049115935.1). Taxonomy (GTDB): domain Bacteria; phylum Pseudomonadota; class Gammaproteobacteria; order Pseudomonadales; family Oceanobacteraceae; genus Bermanella. Next base: position 14,256 of record JAGDZK010000006.1, read on the forward strand.
GTTGGCGTTATTTAAGAGGTGCATCGCAATTTGCGAAGCCTTATCAGAGTTGGGGACGGTGTGTTCCAGAGGAAGGGGGAAACCCCTAGTTAGCATTTGTCGCCATAACCATCTCAGTTCTCGTTCTTTGAAGTGAGAAAACTCCTTGGGTAGTTCCGCCTTTGATGAATTGATCATAGTTATTCCTGTTAAGTATTATCTACATTGTAGAATAACAAGAGTTTTTTATGTGTCAATTATGAATGATCTCTGTAGTATCTTATTGATTATTATTGATGATAATGTGCCATTTATCATGCATAAAAGCCTTTTTAGCTATGCAACTCCATAATATAATTCCAGATTAAGTTGGAAGCCCTAGATCGAGCCCAATGCTCGTTATGACTGAGTTGGCAGCGTGAGAATTGATTGGATTTTATGTGGTGCAAGTAATGTTATGTAAGACAATATTCATAAGGACTATATCTATTACTTATTAGATGGTGAGTTAAGTGAGATTGATAAGGCACCTTAAGTAGATGTGAAAGGTGGTGAGGAGAAGTGGTACTTGGCTTGATCTCGAACAAAAAATAAAAGTCCTCCTGTTCATGTGTTCAGACACTGATACAGGAGATAGTAATGAACACACGTCTTCCCCAAAACTCAAACGAAAAAAGATACTTCCAGTCTAGTTATCGAGGCTTGCCTGTTATTGATTACAGAGGCCCTTTGGTAGAAGGGTATTTAGAAAAAATACATCAAACCATCGAATCTTCGCTTAATCAGTACCCAAGGGTATTTGCCACACGTTTTGATCTGATGTTTCCTGCAGATATACAAAGCTGGTCATCCAAGGTCATTTCTCGATTCTTAGACCACTTTAAGTCAATAGTGGTGTCGCACTTGAGATCACAAGGGCTCAAGCCTGAAAAATGTCAGCCTAGGGTTGTTTGGGCTAAAGAGCGCAATTGCTCAATGAATTATCACTACCATGTTTTATTGCTTCTGAATCGTGATGTATTCCATACATCTGGTCGATTAGGGTCTGAAAATCTAAATATAATAAGCAGGATTGAATCAGCTTGGGCTAAAGCACTAGACCTAAGTTTTGAGCAAGTACAAGGCTTAGTGCACTTTCCAGCTAACCGGGATTACAAGCTTGATAGGAATAGCCCTGATTTCTATGTGCAGCTTGCGGATCTTTTCTATAGGGCCAGCTATTTGGCAAAAGAAGAGTCAAAAGCCTATGGGGATGGCTCAAGGCACTTTAGTTGTAGTCAGGGTAATCGTTCGGCAAATGGTTTTGATATGGCGCAGCACGCTAGGAGAAGCTTAGATGCCATGATTCAGGCCCGAGATGAAAGGGTGTTGATGGCAGGAGGGTTAAATAAGTGAAAATCCTCAAGCTAAAATCTGTGATCGAAAAAACCAGCTTATGTCACTCTACAATCTACAAGCTTATTTCAGAAGGAAGCTTTCCCAAGCCAATTGATCTTACAGGTAGGGCTGTTGGTTGGGTTGATTCGGAAGTGGATGACTGGATATTAACTAAGGTTGAAGAGCGTGATCAAGTTAAGTGCTAATCAGCAATTGCGTTGCAAGTCTTATATTAGTAAAGCAAAGGGTAGTAAGTACTACCCCTGCTTAAGCTTAGAAGTACCACTTACTTCCGCTTCTCACTATAGCAAATGCACCTGATTTATTGAGCATTTCAGGTTGTCCATGAAAGGTAGAATAGCCAATAAAGTGCTTTTTAAGATTGAAGCTTCCAGTGTATTCAATATCAAGATGCTCAGCCCAAATGTAGGCTGTTTAAGCCTATTTAGTTTTGCTAGATTTTTGTACAATGAGATGAAGCCGCTGACCAATAGATTTAATAATGACAGCAGATAGAGTGCCCTTAGAGCGCAAATTTTCTCCAGTACAAAAAGAAGTGTCTGGCACTCCAGGTCGCTCTACACAGTGGGATTGGAACTCACCCGTTGGCAAGAAAAGCTGGGTCGATATAGAGACCTTTTTTAGGGTTGTGATCCTTTCCGATGGAGGGGCAGGCAAGACCTATGAATTTGAATCTCATGCTAAAGCAATCTCAGAAAATGGGCGTAACTCTTTCTTTATTCGTCTTGAATATATTGAGGATGACTTAGGTCATGCATTTGAATTTGGGACTAATGATGAGTTCGAAAGGTGGTTATCAGGTGAAGATGAAGCGTGGTTTTTTCTGGACTCTGTTGATGAGGCTCGATTGGAAAGCCCAAAAGCTTTTGAAAGAGCAATTAGATGTTTTTCGAAACAAATCAGAGCAGGTATTAAGCGAGCGCATATCTTTGTCAGTGCGAGGCCTTATTCGTGGCGATTTAAGTCAGACCTAGAGATTGTCAATAGGTGGCTTTCCTTCCCCAAGTCGAAAACCCTTAGTGAAGATGCTTCAAGCGTTTCTGAAATCGATGACGTTAAGCTCGATGAACTTCATATCTTTAGTCTTGAGCCTTTAAGCTTAAAAGATGTAAAGCAATTTTCTAATCATCGAGGTGTTAAGGAGATTGAGCTATTTATCCAAGCAATTGAAAGAGCCAATTTAATTGAAATGGCTGCTAGGCCATTTGATCTAGATGGGTTAATACAAAAATGGAATGATGATCAGTGTTTAGGTACCCGCTTAGAGTTGATACAACACCATATTGATAATCGACTTAAAGAAATTAGTCCCGATCGTGAATTCTATAGTAGCTTGAATTTACAGAAAGCAAGGCAGGGGGCTAGGCAGTTAGCTGCGGCTTTAGTTTTGTCTTCTCAGTCTTCTATTCAAATTCCTGATAATTATTATGACAGACCCGGTATTCAAGCTGCCAAGATATTGCCTGAATGGACTCATAAAGACCTTAATGCTCTACTTAGCAGCGCACTTTTTGATGGTGTGCTTTACGGGGCGGTGAGATTTCGTCACAGGGAAATTCGTGAGTTATTAGCGGCAGAGTGGTTTAGCGAATTACTTAAAAAAGGGAACTCTCGTACTCAAGTTGAGTCGCTAATTTTCAGGTCACAATACGGCCTAGAGTTTATCGCCCCCTTAATTCGCCCAGTTATGCCGTGGCTAATTCTTCTAGATCAACCTATTCGCCAACGAGCCTTAAGATTACGTCCTGAAATAGCCGTGGAAGGGGGGGATGTAGCTAGTTTGCCATTGGAAGATCGAATCAGCATTTTAAAAGGGGTTGTTCATCGGATTGCTAATGGCCTTGATGAGGGAGGTGTTGGGCACAATGAAGCGATTTTAAGGATTGCACTTCCGGATCTTACAGAAACAACAAAAGAGTTAGTTGCAGAGTATTACGATAATGATCACGCAATTTTTTATCTGGGGCGTTTGGCCTGGCAAGGAGAGATGCATGATTGTAGAAGTAGTTTCCTGCCTATCGCTTTGGACCCCAATAGGGAGGTTTTTGCGCGCATTGCTGCTATTAGAGCAGTAAAGATAAACACAGAGGCTGAAGCGGCGGAAGCTATCTGGTCAAAAATTAGTGCGAAGGAATCGCAACTGCCACGTCGTTTGTTAGCTGAGTTGGTAGAGAACACATCTTTTTCTGAGAGCACCCTCCCCTTATTAATTGATTCCATTGGTAAAGTAGAGGCTTATTCTCGAAATAATGCGTCTGGCTTAACCTATGCAGTTGAGCAGTTCATAGATCAGTCTAGCGAGATATGTGGTGAGAGCTTGCTATTCAATGCTATTAAAGGAGTCGGTGATTACTTAAAAAGAGAGCCTTATGTTGATAGACATGAATGCAAAATATCAGCTGAATTTGTTTGGTTGGTTCCTATTGCGAAAAAGCTGATTTCCTTACTATTGAAAATGAGAGCGCCATCAAGTTTTGAAGAGCCTGTATTTTCAACTTTGCTGACATTAATAACTATGCCGAAAGAAGGGTTAGACGGTATTGAACTTGAAGAAGATCCATTATCCAAGTCAGTGTCTGATTGGAAAGAGTTTAATGATGAATGGTTTTGGTTCAGTGTATCACAAATTTCGAAAGAACAAATTAATAAAGGCAAAAGGTATCCTAATTACTTTTTAGTTGAATTTAAAAGCCGTTATTGGAGTTTCTCCCCTGGTGATTTCGATAGGGTTATAAAAATGGTGGAAGACCGAGATAACCTAGATGAAAAAGGGATGGCTTTATCTCTTGCTTTCAATCTTTATGGCAGGGCTGGTGGGTTAAGTGAAGACTTAGAAAAACTTTATGGCGTAACTAAAGACTATGCTGAATTAAGTGAGAGATTAAATAGGTGGCTTAATCCTGTCGAATCTGAAGAAGAGAAAAGGTTTAAAGCGGAAGAAGCAGCTAGAAAGCTCGAGAGAGATACAAAAAAGGCGAAAGAAAATGAGGGTCGAGAAAAGTGGATTAGTGGGCTTAAATTAGACCCAAATAGACTTCGTGAATATAGCGAGCTGGATAAAGGAGAGTGGGTGAATGATCATGTTTGGCTTTTTTGGGAGTTAAGCAGAGTAGAGAAACGGCAATGTAGTAGTGGGCTTAATGGCAATTGGCGTGTTCTGGTTGATCTTTTCGGGGATGAGGTTGCTATGGCATTTAGGGATGCTGCAATTAAGATCTGGCGAAACTTCAAACCTGAATTACTATCAGAAGGTGGGGATCTTAGTACTAGGCTATATAAACAGTCTTTTGCCATGTTTGGTCTTGAGTGTGAATTTAATGATGTAAATTTTGACCTAAAAAAGTTTTCTCAATCTGAGGTTTGTAATGCGTTAAGGTATGTACCACATGAGCTAAATAACTTGCCACCGTGGTTTCAAAAATTGTATTTGCTATATCCTGTTGAGTCCCTGGAGTTTGTGATGCAAGAGTTGCTTTACGAGCTGAGTCATCATGATGGCAAGAGTGATAAGTCATATTTGCTATATAAAATCTACAACCATGCCGGTTGGCTACATAAGGATTTAGTAGCACCATTGACGAGTTGGCTTAGTTCTAATGATTTAAGTCACCGCAAATATTTGGGTCAGGTATTTTCCATCCTTATTAACGGAGGAGTGTCTCCTCAGTGGGTTCGTGAATATGCTTTAGTGCACTTAGATAAAGCAGAGGCCGAGATACGACCTTTCTTGTGTGCCTTATTGGTAGACGCGGATGCCAGTGAAGGTATCCCTAGACTAGACAGATGGCTTTCAAGCCTAAGCGCTTCAATAGCAGTTGAAGCCGCTCAAAGTTTTATCAATTGTTTGTGTGGCGATAAATATGAGCAAGATGCAAAATTCAATCATTATAAGACGCCCCGTTACCTGAAGGAGTTGTATTTACTTATGCTCAGGTTCATTCGCCTGGAAGATGATATCAATAGAGTTGGGTCAGGGGTTTATAGCCCCGGGCCTAGAGACTTTGCTCAAGATGCACGGGATAAATTGAAAGGTGACTTATTTGATATTCCTGGCAAGGAAACTTTTCAGGCTCTTTTAGAGATTGCAGCGAGCCATAAAAGTGAGTACCTGAAGAAATCGGTCGAATTAAGTGCCTATAAGCGTGCAGAGTTAGATTCTGATATGCATAAATGGGCAGTTTTAGATATACATGATTTTTCTGAAACGCTTGAACGAACACCTTCAACACATAAGGAGATGTTTGATCTGGCAGTATTACGGTTGACTGATTACAAGAATTGGCTTGAGCGAGGTGACGATAGCCAAGCATCTCTTTTACAGCGAGTAGAGGTAGAAGATGAAATGAGAAAGCCAATTGCCTATTGGCTAAATCAACATTCTCATTCTCGTTACCATTGCAGTGAGGAAGCCCCTTTAGCAAATGACCAAAGGCCAGATATTCGATTCATGAATAATCAAATTTCTAACGCTGTTCCTGTCGAGTTAAAACTCCTTGATAAAGGTTGGAGCGGACCTAGCCTGTGTGAGCGATTACGGAATCAACTTGTAGGTGATTACTTGCGAGAGGACGGTTCAACTTGTGGTGTTTTTCTATTGGTTTGGCAGGGGCGAGAACAAGAGAGCCGTAACTGGATGATTGGTCATAAGAAGGTTGGGATAAATGACCTTCAAAGTGCTTTAGAGAATTATTGGCAAGGTATTTCCTCAGACTATCCTGGTGTGGAGGCAATAGAAATCATTGTAATTGACCTAACCGTAAGAGGGACGAAATCAGAGCATTAGTGCTCTATTATTTGTTGATATCAATAGTAACAAGAAAGATTTTTTGCACGGGCTTAAAAGTGCTTTCTAGGCAATAGTGCTTGTAAACGGAAAAACGTCTAAAGCCTTCTAGGACTTCAAGTGGTCTTGCGGGCTCATAACCTCTCAATAGGTAGCCTTCTGGCAAGGACTTTGTGTGAAGTATGATTGGTCTACCTGGCCATTTCTTATGTTCTGTTAAGTACTCTAGAATACGTTTCATTGGAGCTTCAGGGTCAGTCATGACTCTAAGCTGGTAGTCCCGGTCATTAAGCTGCTCTAGATTTTTGTCTACAGGTGAATTTCGCTGAACCTCATACGTCTCTATATGGCTTCTTGAGATTTGCTTCTTGTGTATATTAAAAAATTCAATAGGCAGCTCGATAAAGTCTTCTATACAGGCATTGTGATCATACAGCCATGTACGGACGACTTCTTTTGGTAAATTGGGTAAAAGCCTTCTGATTCTTTTTATATAGTTGGTGGAGCTTTCATCTTCGCTTAGTTTGTTTAAGGCTTCCGAAAGGTATTTTTGTCTTACCTGATTCGGAAACTTTCTTTCTACTATCTTTAGGTGTCTATCTAGTAATAGTTTGCTCACCCAATACTCCTTTGGGTTTAGTCCTTTCAAGCTCATAAGAAAGCCCCTGTATTCGTACTATTTATTATCTTCGGCTTTAAATTGAAGTTGTCTACTGACAAGTTTCGCGATTTGATCTGGTGGATCTATAATGATTACACTGTGAAGCTGGTGAGTACAGCCTTTATTTTCAAAATAGGCGCTTGAGTAATACATTATCCTACTGTAGTTAAATTCAAGGATGCTGGCTAAATAGTCTAAATCATCAGGGTATTTACACGCTTTTCCTTTCTCTTTATTTTTGAGATTATCTGTCAGTTTTTTTTCGAACTGGAAGCTTTCTTGTTTGGCATCATAGGTCAAAACCTTACTATATATGCCGATTTCTTCTTTTAGTTTAGAAAGGTTTTCATCTGAAACAGTTATAAAAGGCGTTTTCCCTGCTATGCGATCAAGGGCCACTTTGTTGATGTTCGCTTCTCGTGCAATTGGATGCCACAGTGGGTAGCTGAGGTCTATAAAATCGTTATTGGATATACCTAAGTCCTTGTGTGCTAGATATAGTAAGAGTAGCAGTAGCTTGTTCTTTATGATCATTTCACTAGTTATAAAGTGCTCTTCTTTTGGCTCGGGGTTCTGACCGTGAAATGCTTTATTTCTGATATTAATAATGTGGTTAAGGTCATCTTTATTTAGATCGAAAATGGAGAATATTTTTTCTGGTATGCTTTTTATGAGTTCATTTAGCCTGTCCTTAAATGTCGGTACGTTAGTGTTTTTCATGCTTTTTATATATTCTTCAACGATTGGTCGAAGTGCGTGATCTTGAAGAGTGGGATTATTGAAGAAGGTATTAACACTCTTTAGTAGTTCTGATTTTAGAGCTCTGAAGTTTGAGGGTTGAAGTTTATTTGTATATGTCTTTTTTTTTCTATCTGAAAGTTCATCTAGAAGTGAAACTACGTTGGAGATTTCCATATCCCAGTATCCATCACCTCTTAATGAACTTGCTAATCTAGCCCAGTGCTCTTTTCTTGTTTTTTTGTTTTCGTCAGAAAAGAAGCCATTTAGCACGTTGGACCAGTGATTCCCATTCTTCAAGCTTCCTTTTGGCAGCAGGTAATCCATTCGCGTCAGATCTAAAGGTGCTTGTTGATAATAGAAGTTAGGGTAAAGTCTAAAGCTTGTTTTATCTGACAAGACTTCAATAAACCGGATAGCTTCTGGTTGCCCCATTAGGATACTCATTAGCGTTTGGAGTTCATTTGCGTGGGAGTGAATATGATCAAGGCTTTGAGCATTTTGATATTCAACGCTTATGACATGGAAGCTATCAATTTCAGTTATATCATGCCTCTCCCCTTGCTTTTTTTTGTATCGGTACTGGGTATAGATTCGAAATGGCTCTACGCTTGAGGTGATGTTTTCATCAAAACAGGATTCTCTTGCTTTCAGAATTAAGTCGTCTTTAGCTTGCTCAAATTTTTTTCCACCATCAAGCCATTGTGAACTCAATTCAAAGCGTACATTAAATCCTTTGAAATGGGTTGAGTTTGTTTTACCTGAAAGAATGTACCTAGGATAAACTTCAGTACCATATACATTGGCATGAAAAAAAGTTAACCAAGTAGATCCGCATAACCATGTACTATGCTCCAAGAAATTTAAGCTTAATCTCTCTTTTAATGTGACTCTAGCGGAGTTTTTTGGTGATAAATGTAGCTCTCCATGTATGGTATTACCGTTTATTTCGCATTCGGTCGACTTAGTTAAAGTTGTTGTAAAGTCAAGAATCAACATATTGTGCCTTAAGCGCTTGGGGTTTCAAATGTATGTTAAGCATTTAGTTTATCGATTTCGAGAAGTATGTCACTGTAGAGGGGGGCTGACCAAGGTGCAAGTATTGCAGATGATCCCTTATACCAATCTAGATTTGGAGCTGATGGATTGTTCGGGCTGAAATACCTATGCTTGAGGTTGGCAAGGATCATCTGTAACTTTTGTTCCCCATTTATCGAGGCCACGGAGATTTCACTTTCTGTGAATGTTTGACTTGGGTTTATTATAAGCTTATTGTCTTCGAGTAATTTTGCGAACCATTTTGCGGGTTCTATTTCATCTGAGTCGAAGATGTATTCAGGAATATTTCTCCAGAAGTCGCAAATAGCGTTTGAAAAATCTAGTATCTGGCTATTTGATACTTCTAACCATTCTGGGTCTAAATGCTCTTTTAGGAGCTCGTTTTGTCCAGATCTTCCAAAATATTCAGGGAGTTTTTTTAATTCATTGAATGAGCCTCCTTCGCCATGTTTGAAAGCATTGCAAACCATTCGGCATAAATCCAGTTTTGGGTAAAAAGCTTCTGCTTTTACATCCCAGCCTAAAGATGAGATAAGTTGGATTAGCTCATCAAGAGTGGCTTTACTTACTCTTTTTATAACGTCCTCATTAACTCCCCAGTGTTTAATTTCATTGGTCATCCATTTTTTTAGATTTTGCTCCCATTTGTGATATATGCTGGCAACAACAGCAAGATGCATAACCCTTTTTAGGTCCTCAAGGGAAACTCCAAAGTCCATTGCGTACTCGTATGCTTGCTCTAAATGCGAACCTAGATCATCAGTCTCCGGATTAACATGTCGAGAAATCTTTTTTAGATATTCATTCCCATAATCATCAGCCTCCTGTTGTATGTTATCAAAAGCTTTTGCAAGCTTGCCTAAGGCCTGGTCGACGAAAAATGTTTGTTCTTCAATCAAGAGATCTTTGTGTCTAGACCAAAGATAAAGAAGTGGTTGTGACATTAAAATGACCCCTAATAGCTGCAAGGCAAAGCTGGATAAAACCACGTCTCTGTGCTCCTGTAAACTTAGAAAAGTAGCATTGAGATCGTCGACTATGTTTAACAGGCCACTCCAGTGATGGCGTTAGTCATAAATCCAAGTGACTATTTTCAATTATCACATATTGTAAGAATAAACTACTCAGACCTTGTTTCTCCACTCAAAATCTATAGATTTAATATTTTGTCTATATGAGTCTTAACTTCTTTGATTTCACTTATTAATTCGGGAATTTCAGATAATCTTAAATGTTGGGTATTTTCAATAAAATTTGTTCTGATGTTTGGGAAAAATTCTCTTTTGATTACCGAGAATGTTTCTTTAAAGCATGGCCGGAAGAGCATCCATGAACCCAACTCCCTTATATACTCATCTCGAACACTACTAATTCTTGAGTAGTATGGAGATGAGGATATTCCACGGATTTTATTTAATATGAGGAAAAATAGTTTTTCTTCACTCGTTTCAATTTCTTGGATTTTTGTAAGGCACTCTTCTACTTTTTTTAGATTAGTAATTGTGGGAAATGTTTTGAAATCAATTAGGTCATCAATGTGATTGAATTCGGACTCTTTTTTGAATTTTGATAATGGAAGAGTTAGGGGGATTTCTCTTATTGTATGCCCTATTGAACGGGATTGTTGCTTAGGAGTAAGGCCGCCGATAGTAGTACTTATGTGACTGAATTGATTGTTTTCATCATCAATTTTAAAGCCGAAGCTTTTCCAGAAGTGTGTTCTAAGTAAATGGTTTTCCATTCCTTCATATCCAACACTGCTAAGTCTTCCATAAATTTTATAATTTGGTGGAAAATTGTCTTTTAATAATTCAGTTGCTATATTGAAAATAGATGTTCCAATTCCGCAATTCTTTTCAATGTTTCCATAAAAGTCGTCTATATCGATACACTCGTAATTGATTCCGAGATATAGCTTTTGGGAAAAGCTCTTATTGTTTTTTTTATACTTGGCTTTTACATCAATTGTTGAGCTAGATAGTGCGATTTTAAATGTCACGCCTCGGTATTGATATATATAAGATCCGTTTTCCATTTTACATCTCTTGCGTGTGATGTTTATTAATTTTATCAGTTACTTAGATATGAAGCGGGCTAAAAAGATTCAGCCCGCTATGACAAGGTCTTAAGTAGCAATATTATTGTCGTAGTTTTCATTGCAAGCACGAACCAATTTAATATCCACATCTTTACAAACTAATCGCCTGCGATTGAACTTTTCAGGAAAATACTCTTTAGCGAGTTTATCTGGAACGAGTGCAGTTCCATACCAGTTATGTAGCCAGCTAAGTAGCTGTTTGTTGTCCTCAACGACGTAAACGGGGCTATGAAACAGCTTCCTTAATCCGTTTATACTTTTCTTGCCGTTGAGCGGACGAGGCTCTCTAACTTCTCTACCAATTTTATCGTAACCTATCCAGTGGCTATAAAATCCAATTTTGGGGCCGATGTCCGCATAAATTTCATAGTAGGCTGTGTCTAAGCTAGGTTTAGCTGATTCGCAATATTTACGCATTAGCTTAAGGGATATTTTACCAAACCTATCCGTAGGTAGATGTGATAATGATTTACGGAAATCATGAAAGTTATTAAAACCTAACTTTTGACTTTGTAAATCAAGTTTTTGACAGTGGGTCAAATCTTCACTTTCATTGTTTTTAGCGAGATTTTTAAGTGTAGTGACGCATTCTTGAATTGCAAACATAGGTATACTCCGATAGCCATTATATTTATATATAACTTGCATGCTGCTTGCTTGGCTTCAAAGTAAGTAAAGGATAGTTTGTGTTATTGGTATTTCCCAACGCAGCAAGGAGGTTACCAGTACCTAAAAGGAATTTTATCAAAGATTAAATAGTTGTCAATGTAGCTTAACGGGAAAGCTGCTACACCTTTTGTATAGCTATAGCCTAAATACCTAGCTCTAAATTTACCATTCTGATTACCTATGGGATTATTGGTTGTGTTGAAGCTCCTCGCCAAAGAATTTGTGAAGTTTTACATTGGAAATTAAGCAATATTTAGTCAACTAGGTCGTAAGTACTAGTTTCATGGTTGTATTCAATTAATATTTTCCTAAAACTGGCTCTGTTTATTTTAATATGAACCCTATACTCATCCATAAACCCCCAGCCGCCTCCTTCCGAGTGATTCTCATTGTTAGCTCCGAGCTTTATCAAATAAATAGATTGAAACTTTTTATAGTCATACCCAATAACTCTGTGCAATGTATTATGGTCAAAAGCTAATGTGCCAGACCAGTTGAAGGACCCACTCACATGAAAATCTTCTATATGCGGGTTACTAGAATAATGAGCTAGAGCCATTACGTTTTCAGAATTTGAATTACCGGATACAGGTACGTCTTCTAAAACTTTATTGATACGATTTTTATATTCAGGGGTTATAGTTGCCCCTAAAAATTTAAATTTCGGCAATTTAAGTATCCTCTATTACAGTGAGCCGATACAGGTATGTGACTCTATATGGTGCCATCTATTTTACGCTACCTACCTTGTTTATCCTGGGTAGGTAGCTAGTTTCCTATGCTAAGAGGAGCATAGCTTTACTTAGCGCCTTCTCTTTAATTAGAGCCCCTTGGCCAAACCAAGCAGAATCAAGGCGATAGTCAGAGTTTTTAGCCTTCTTCTCATGGTCAATATACTCAGTGACAGCATTTAATAATCCAAACGCTGTATTCTTAGATGATAAAAGATCTGCTCCCTTTCCATGGCCATTAAATAGGCTCAACACTTTATTCTTGGCACGTTCATTTACACCTGTATTTCTAATTGCTTTAGGGTCGTGAAACACATTATTGATGAATGTATTCACCTCGCTGGTTTTTACTTTACGTTCACTGAGTGTTTTCATCTGGTACATAAAGTTATCCCAGGCTGAAATAGAAATACCTAATTCCTTTTTCACCTTCTTTGCGTCAAATACTGTACTGTGAGGTACCTTAACAACGCCTGAACCGTTATTCAGTGCGACTGCTAGTGTATTATTACACACTACTCGAATACTAGTGAACTGGGCTGTGGTGGCCATAGAGCCATCGCAAGCTGTTGCCAATAGCACATAGCCATTTGATACATCATTTCCCCTCAGACTTCCAGACTGGCCTGTTCTTGCTAGTGCCCATATCTTCTTTCCTTCTTTTAATACTCCAGCTGTTTCTAATTCAAACCCAGCTTGCTCCGTTAAATCCCTATAAAATTCCAAGATTTCTCTAGGTTGCACAATCTTATATCGATTCCCAACGACGGATAGTGCTGTGTTGGTATCCGAACGGTACAGTACCTTCTTGTCTTCAAAAGATTTAATTTCACCAAGGTGATCATTTTGGCCTGTAATAAACCGAACGGGAGACTGCTTAATTTCCCAGTCCATACCGGCTTGTTGCGCCCAGATTTCAATTGGTTGGTGTGCTGGTAGAGCATTGCCAAGCCCATGCCATGGTGTAGTGCCCTTATAGGCCATAGTTTCAATTTGATGTGACATTTTATATACCTGTGTAATCTTTCAATTATTTATTCATCTTCAGATGAGAACGTGTGACCACAAGCTAAACAAATGCGGTTATCTAAAATATTCTCGTCAATACTTTCACCTAAAGCGGCTCCTAAAGAACCGCCTGTTATACCGCCAATAATTGCACCAGTAGCTGAGCCAATAGGTCCCGCTATCATACCGATTGTTGACCCGATCCGAGCTCCTAGCGCACCAGCTGTAAAGCCTGCGGCTGTTCCGATTACAGCACCTGACTTCTTTCCTAGGTGACGCCTTTCAATTTTTTCAGAATTACATTTTGGGCATGATATGCTCATAATAAATACTCCATTTTAGTTTTGTATGAATCGCACTTTTATGAGTTATAAGGTGCTTGTTCATATAAGAGATATAGAAGTGAAGAAAGCTAGAACACGGTTTAACTATTTGATGTGAGAGTTTCCAATTCGTTATAGGTAGTAAAATTTAGGTATGGAGTCTGCGTTTTAAGCCTGAAGAATAAATGAATAATCGGGTGGGGTTTTTAGGAAGAGTATAATATTTATTAATCTAACCAATGAATGGTTTAAATATCGCTTAATTTTAACGGTGATGAATGTTTAACTTTTAATAATTTTTTAGATTGGTATTGGCTATTAAATTCACTATGGTGATCCCGCATTAAATAGGAGGACTCTGCTTTTATATGGCGCTGGAAATTTCGTGTGATTGCTGATTTTGTTTGTATAGGTCGAGTTGTCACCGGCTAATAAGTTGATGTCTTTGGCGTCCAATTGTAGGTCACCGGTTACCGCAATGTTAGAGCCTTTTACTTGTATTTCACTTTTGGCTTGTAGGTTAGAAATGGCTATTGAAGTTACTACCTATAAAACGAAAAAAGCCAATATCTCAATAAGGAACTAACTTTTTTGTCTGACTGAATTGGCATGTTTGAACGCATTTAACCTAAGACACTAGCTTGTTTTTATTTTTTATAATGTGTCTGAGTCAATTTTAAGGCTTTAACAAAATGTTTCAGAATTCTTCTATTATTTTTCTAGATCACATAGGAACCAATCTCAGATTAAAATAATTCCATATTAGAAAGGGAGCCACCCAAAATAACCAAAAAACTAAAGAATGACATAAATGGCCTATCAAAAGGAGATAATCGCAATAACGTGAGTGCAACTAAATTTAAGAGTGATAATGCAGTCCTAATTATTAACCCTTTAAATATAATGGATATATGAATAATAGATGGCCAAATTGACGAGCTAAATATTATAAGCATACCGAATAGAAGAGGAGAGTAGACAGCAGCTTCAGGTTCTTTTAAAAAAGGATATGAAAAAGGAAGTAATGAGAATTGATAACCAATATTGATGTAATTTATAATCGAAGCATCAGATGTTCCACTTACAACGTCATCAAAAAATATTGCCATAGTCAATGGCGCACCAATCATCGCTAGTATAGATAAAGCATCTAACATTAAAAATTGAATTGAACTTTTAACTGACTGAATAGATTTTTCCAAAAAATATCTAGTAGTAATTCTAGATATAACAGCCAAAATAATTGAAAAAAGAACGAATGTTGTGAAATATACACCGCCACTCTCATTCCTAAAATTATAAAGCTCCACCCCGTAGTAATAAGTAATAACTAGAGCGATAGACGACAAAAAAGAAATGATAATAATTACTGGACTTACAGCCCTGTCACCAAATATTTTTTCATTCCACTTTAATGATTCTTTTATACTTTTAAGTATTATTGCTTCAAACGAGTATCGCTTTAATTCAGATTGAACTCTGCTAAATACTTCATTTTCTTTCTCTTTACCTGCAAAAAAGAACCATGCTCCTCCAGCAAGGCCTACGAATACTAAAATATTTAAAATAGATACAGTCATAAGAATCTCTAATGAGATAAGGGATTTATGAATCAAGGTGAGTCTTTATCCTGACACTTGATTTACCGTGTTATTGTTCACACAAAATATTGGTCAGTCTAATTTCAACAGCACCGGCACCTAAGAGCGAATCCCTTGGATACTTATACAAATCAGACGATATTTTATGCTTCTCCTCTGAAATCAGTCTCAACGACTCATTATAGTGAGATATAAAGCCTATAGAGGCATCTTCATCAAGCCTAACCATGGGCTCTACCCCCCATCCCTTTTTAGCCCATTCATTATCTTTCTCAATTATCTTCCACCTACCTTTTGATAACCCTAAATGCCCAAATTTAGCTTTCAAAACACACTCGCTCAAAGATATAGAACCGGCTAGCTTATTTGGAATTTCAGTTAATTTAGGCTTAAAAAAGTAGCCGTATAAAACACCTTTATCTCCAACAGATACAATAACTCCTAATGCATATCCTCCTTTCCTAAGAGGTACAGAAAACCATGTTCCAGGGATGTAATTATTCTTTTTAGCTATCATCACGTTCAGCCCTTATTTTTTCAGCTTCCAAATAATCATCTTTTTTGGGATTAGTTGGAGATATAGCACGACATTTATTTAAGCCACATTCACTTCCACCCTCTGGGTGCTTCGAATTTTTGGCTTCTGGATGTTTTTCGTGAATAATATGTTCTCTACCACGCTGCTCGCTATAATCATCAGTTCTTCGATCAACTTCAAATACTAAATCTTCTGTTTCAGGAGTATTTGCGTGCTGTTGCTCACGTTTCTCTAAATCTTTACTTCTACCTGTTCGACGAACTTCTTCTGTTTCAGCATCACGCAATACATAAGTTCCCCCTTTCGGCTCTTTAGTTGAATTCGTATTATCATCTTTTACTCCAACTGAAGTGTTTCCACCTTTACTGCCGCCAACTCCAAGTATCGTGCCCAATGCAAAATCAGTACCGTCACGTATATCATTTCGGCTATCACCTATAGGTGCATCACTATTTGGGTATTCTTTATCGATATTCGCGAGCGGTTCGAAAGCCTCTTTGTCGCCAGTTACTGCTCCACCAATATGATTAACAACCTTATTTTTAACATCATCAATGACATCACTGCCATATATATTTTCTAATGCTGCATTTGTAACTTGATTAATGCCTTCCTTTAACGGTCCCCCAGTGGCTACACCAATAGCAACCTCAATCCCTTTTGCCAATTCAGGGTTATCTTCTCGTACAGAGTCAATTTCTTGCTTAACCTTCCCTAAACCTGCAAGTCCTGTCGCAAGGGGCGTTGGCGATTCTAAATCGACATTTTCAGGTGTGACAATTTGAGGCTCTAACTGTAAAATACCATCTACTTCTTGGCCACTTACAAAGGTTTCAATAAGTGCCTCTTCTGTATTTGATGAGCTATCACCTTTCTCCATTGCATTAGTTGACTGCTCCATGGCAGCTAATCCATCCTGCAATTTTTGAGTTGCCAATACTTCTGCAATCTTTTCATCTGACCAATCTTGCTGAATCAACTCATCAATGAACTCTTCACCTGTTTCACCTAAGCGATCTTGGTATTCCTCGGGAAGGTTATCACCTATAGTTTGAATTTCGTCATAAACATAATCAGTACCATCCGCTACCGTTTGCCCAGCGTCTTTAGCTAACTCAGCTGTATCCTCAAAATCATTGGCAATATCTTGACGGCCTTCTTCTGTTGCTAAACGATGGTCAACTGTCACCGTAGCATCCAATCCACCTAGCTCATGGTCTTTGGTGATTTCCTGGCTGTTGTTGACATCACGATTTACATTGCCTTCAGCAAGCTGATCACCGCCCACTGTCACATTGCCATTACCTATGGTGGCTTTGGTGGTTTGCTCTGTATCGTGGCCAGAATAGTTTGCACCTACTGTAGTGGAACCTTCTCCCGTATTAAGGTTAAAGCCTTTATCACTAGACGTGCTGTGGTCTTGAAGGTCTTCAGAACTTAGAGTGTCGGTTGCGAAAGAAAGCTGACCATTGTCATCGCCGTTTTCATCAACCGCCGCAATTAAGCCGCCCTTGATAGTAGTATCTTTGGCTTTGATGGTGACGTCGCCACCGGTAATGCTAGATTGCTGGTCGACCCATGCTGTGCTGGATTCAGATACTTGTTGGTTGATGCCGCCTGAAGTAGGGGTGCCTGAACCATTTAATCCGACGTTTGCGCCCTTAGTTTCGCTATTAGAGGTACTGGTGTTTTGTAGGCTTTCAACTAATAGGTTGCCAGTGGTGATGTCCACCACACCTGCATCTACATTGGCACCAGATAGCGTTAAGTTTTCACTGTCGCTGCTTAAGGTACCTGCAGCTATTTGTGTATTGGTGTAATAGTTAGACTCACTGGTGCTTTCAGTTTCGCTGGCGCTTAGGCTGCCGCTTGGGCCACCATTAGTACTGTAGCTAGCATTTTCTGAGTGAGAACTGCTGTCGCTTGTCGAGGTTGAGCTGTTATCACCGGCCACTAAATTGATGTCTTTCGCGTCCAGCTGTAGGCCACCGGTTACCGCAATGTTAGAGCCTTTCACTTGGATTTCATTGTCGGCAGTTATATTCGCGTTACCACCAATATTTAGGTTAGAGCCGTTCCACGTTTTATCAGTAGTGGTGCTGGATGATTCATTGGTTTCAACGCTGGCACTACCAGTGGCATAGAAGCCGCCTGTGCCGGTTGAAGCCGCAGCGGTTGCACCGGCAGACGCAACCGCAAGAGTTGCATTGGCAACATTGATTGTAGCCGCTGCCATGTTCGCTTCAAAGTACTTCAGTTCAGATGCGGGCATTTCACCGTTGGCGATTTTTTGTTTGGCATTGTCATATGCGGATTTCGCATCACGTGCGGCATTTTTTGCATCGTTCAGTGCGTCGACCGCCATCACAGTGTCAGCGTAAGCATTTTTAACGCCCACACTGACCGTCTCGACCACTTCTTTTGATTTGCTGGTTGTGGTGGTCACATCTTGGCGGCCACCAATAATCACATCTTTGGCTGTAATCTGGGCATCACCCGTTACATTGACATCACTGCTGATGATATTAACGTTTTCAGCGGTGTTCACACTCAGCGTCCCCGCGTTTAGTGTGGAACCTGACCAGGTAGTGCTATCTGTGGTGGTGGTCTCTGTGCTGTCAGTCTTACTCATGCTTGCCAGTGTTACTTCATTTTCACCCATGCTTGGGCCGGATGAAGAAATAGTGCTGACGGTTTCAGAGTGGTGAGTGCTACTTTGCTCTTTAGCGGCATCCAACGTAAAGCTATTAGCATTAATGCTTGCTTGGTTATCGACATTAACGTTTGAACCGATAATGGCCACATCGCCTTGCACATCAATACCCAAATCATTGGCTTGTACATTAGACGCTTGCTGAGTCACTTCGTGGGTGCGATCAACACTGCTGCGGCCCACTTCGATTTCAGCATCGACTGGTATACCTGCCGCCGCTGTCATCGTGCCGACCATTAAGCTTATTCCACCGGCAATGTCTTTTAGCACACCGCGTAAGCCGGATGATTTTTCATTCCATGTCTCATTGGTCAGTTCCTGTGTGGTCACACTGACATTACCCACTTGCTCGCCTTGTTCGTTGACGAATTGACCATTATCATTTTTGAGAACTTGTCCGTTGCTGTCTTTTGCGATGGTGCTATTACCAATTGTTAACGTATCTGTTGCAGACAGATTTGAACCAACCACGGCAACATTGCCGCCACTGTTAATGCTCATACTACCATTGGCGTTTAAGTTGCTTGCAACGGCTTCTTGGGTATTAGAACCTTTGTTCTGAGAGCTTTGTGTCAGGCTGCCTTTTTTAACTTTGGTGTATTGGTTAAAGCTTTCATTAACCGCTGCAGATACAAGTAAATCACCTGCCGCATCAATACCAATATGCTGTCCAGCATTAACATCACTGCCTATCAAGCTAATGTCATTACCAGAAGATAGAATGATATTTCCATTTGAATTCAGCGAAGTACCAGTATGCGTTAACGATTCATCGATACTCGTAATAGCTTTTCTGCTACTACCTGATACGCCCGATTTCTTAGAGGTTTTATCGACACGTGTTGAATTAAAGGCTTCTTCAGTGGCCAATAATATATTGCCGTCAGCGGATAAATCGATACCTTGAGTCCCGCTAAGTTGCGAACCTTTTGATGTGATATCACCCTCGCTATTTAAACGAAGTACACCATTGGCACCGATTTCTGTTCCGATAACGGTTTCAGAGTGCGTCTGAGTTCGCTTCGAATTACCACCACCATAGTTGTGGTAAACATTTTTGTCCGTTACATCTTTAACGGCGAGTAAATTAATATCTTTGGCTTGAATTGAAACATCACTATCAGAAGCGATTTTCGCTCCCTTTGCAGTAAACGTGTCACCTGCAATCATTAATACGGAACCTGCACCGATTTTTGAAACGATATGCTCTTTAGTTGATACACCATGATACTTACCGTTAATGGCTTCATTGATTATCTCAGAGGTCGATAGAGCAATATCACCCAAAGCCTGAAGAACTAAATCACCTTCAATTTGGAAGTCACTACCAATTAAGTTGATGTCATTGCCAGCGAATACTGAAAAACTCTCCGCCGCAATAGATGCAGTGTCACCAACAAAAGACTGCTTACCCGAAAAACCATTTCCATTATCAAATTCAATGAAATCAACTTTCGTTTCGTTAATAAAGTCACGTCCAGCATTAATATTGACATTGCGAGACTCAATACTACCGCTTTGATTAATCACATCTCTTTCGGCAATGAGGTTTATCTGATTAATTGCTTTCAACTTGCCACTATTCTCAATGTCTTTTGCTGTGAGATCTAATCGAGACTGAGATGTAATACTACCTGCGTTTGCCAAAGTATCCTCAACGTCAATTGATACACTGTTGCCAGAAATTAAAGCTCCATCTTCACGCAAAAGCATTTGCATTGCGTTTGTAAAATATACCTTGGGAACTAATGCAGTTTTAACACCGTCTTTGGTTTGAAATTCCTGCTCGACCATCCATACAATGGGCTCATCAAGATTTTTAATTTGTTCGGCAGTCAGTGCAACCCCTGGTGATAACTGTAATTGAGAGTGTGCAGCTAACGCATTTTCCATCAATTCAATGTATTGGCTTTCAGTATTATCTGAGCCATTAACGTATTGCTTACCGGTTAGTTCAATAATTTGATCACGGACTATTTTTTGCTCTAGATAACCATCGCCAAGACGAGCGCTCGCTTCATCCTTGGTGTTAATGCCCATCTTTTCCAACATGTAGTCAGATGATATGAAGTTCTCATACTCAGTGAACTTAGAATTGGTCTCTATCAGGTAGTTATGATCGGTGTTACTGGCTTCTGAGAACAAGGCACCATTAGATAACTCTTTAATATCCGTATTGGATAAATCCACTGATAATTTAGATGGGTCAATATCTTCTAGTTCCGGTGTATATGTATCAGCAACATTTGTTTGATCTTCAATTTGAGAAGGTGCGTCACCAACATCCGTCACATCGGAAATGGTTTCACTTTCTAAATCAGTTTGACTGACATTTTTATCCGATAAGCTAGCTTTAGGAGCATTAACCGCAATATCTTCATCTTTACGATTCTTAATACCTTTAACTGCACCATTTTCTAAATTTTTGAAGCTACCTGTAAAAGCGCCACCGGCTGTTAGAGTTGAAGATGCAAGAGGTTTATCTATTTTTTCTATGTCTTGAAATTCACGTGTATGATGTTTTCGACGTTTGTGACCACAAGATTCATGGGATCTGCATTTTTTCCATGTGCCATACTTATAAGTACCTGTTGTTGTGATAACTATTTCTTCATCAGTCTCAAAATTATATAATGCTCGAGCCTTTGCATTTAAGTTACCTGCGGCACTGATCGTTGAATATTCATTTCGGATGTCATTGACAGTATCCAGCGTCATTGAACCGCCAGATAGAATGGTACCTTGAACACCAGCTTCAGAAATATACGGTGTTTGAGTTACCTCATTGTAAGTAACATTTGCATACCAGAAGCGACTCGACGATGGCGCATCAGGTAATTCAGAACGACTGATTGATTTCTCTGTCGCAGAATCTGTCACCACTTCGGTATAAGATATTTTAAATACATCACGCTTGTTGGTTAAACTTCCAGCCTTAAGGTCTAACCGCCCCTGAGTTTCAATCGTCGATGATTCATTTAAAACGTGACCATTAATATCAAAGGATCCATTACCAAAACTGTAAAGTACACCACCATCTTTATTTGTAAGGCCACCCGATGAAGATTTCAAATTAAACGAAGTTCCAGCCAAGACTAATGCATCATCTCCTTGATTGAGTAAATTACCAGATGCATTGATATTTAAGATATTACTACCGATAAATCCATAATTGGTCCAAGTACTCACACCAAATGTTGCGGTACCTTCTTTAGCTTTAACAACCCCATTCGCTGTGTTTAGAAAATATCCATTATTAACATTTAGGTTTCTTCCAGACTGGAGTATGGAATCATTATTTCTAAAGTTTCCAGTTAAGTTCATATCCCTTGACGAGAATAGGTAGCTTTCTATTCCACCAGATTGTTTTTCATTTTGGATGAGCTTCGCCGAGATATTAAGGTTTCCACCTGTTTCAACAATAGAGGATTGATTATAGAAATTGTTACCAGAGGTAAGAGATGCATTCCCGGCACTAAAAATTAACGCACCAGATTGATTGTAAAGATTACTACTTGCATTAATGGATACATTATCGCTTGCTTGAATTTGTGCATTAGAGCCAGTGTTCTTGAAAGAGTTTGTTGATATATCAACATTTTTACCAATTAATAGGCCTTGGTTATTTATGTCTGATACGTTTATATCTACCAGCCCATTTTGGGAAATAACAGAGGCATTCTTGTCATTAGCAAAGGATAGGCTATCCATAACAATATCAAGAGCAGATTGAATGTAAGCGTTTAAATTCTTAATAGCCTTTTCTGTATTAAGAACAAGCTTATTCAAACCAAATAAAGTGGCTCCAGACTGATTAATAATGTCTGAGGAATTTGCATCTACTGTGAGTGTATTACTAGCTTGTATAAGTGCGGAACTACTCGAATTCGAGAACTGATGAGTATCAATCGATATATCTTTACCAGCGATTGTTGCCGTATTCGTTAACTTATTAGTATCTATAGAGACACTCGCATTTTTTGAATAAATTATAGATCCATTGCTGTTATTCAATGAAGATGCATCTAAACCAATATCATTACCTGCTTGGATACTTGCACTGTCATTTAAGATATCGTTCGGAGTATTAACTATTAAATTATTTCCGGCATATAGAACTGCACCATTTTTGTTTAAAACATTACTTTTCGATACAGATAGATTCAAGTCTGATATAGCCTGAATCTGAGCATACACACCAGAGTTCAAGAAATTTTGAGTGTAAATATCAATTGAATCAGCCTGGACTAGTCCCAGATTCTGGAAATCCGTAACGTCAACCGTCAAGTTACCTGAATTTGCAATAATGGAAGCATATTCATTGCTATCCAGTGAACTAGAAATAATAGAAATATCGCCAGAAGATCGAATGACAGAATCTTCATTTTTTACAGCGCCAGAAACTTCTAGGTTTAGCGTATTCTTAGCATAAAGGTTTGCACCATCTAGATTGCTTAAGCCTTCTTCAGTAATATTAATATTAAGAGAATTTTGAGCTTGTATCTGTGCTGAACTACCTTGGTTTACCATTGAATCTACATTGAGATTGACGGTATCAGCAGAAACAAGACCTTGATTACTCATGCTATGAGTCGTTACATCTAATTTTCCAAGCTTTGAGTATACTAAGCCATCCTTCGTGTTATTAAAGGCGGCGGTATTGATTAATACATCACCTTCGGAAATGATCTTTGATCCATTATCCAAGTTACCATCTACATTAAGTGCAACGTCATTTAATCCGTAAATTAAAGCACCTTCATTATTAGAAAAATCAGACGCCACTTTAATATCTAAACTATCTTTTGCTTTAACCTGTGCAGATAACCCAGTATTGCTGAAAATATTTGTATTGAAGAATGCTGTTAAAGCCGACAATATCCCCTGATTGTTAATTTCATCAGAAGTAACTGAAAGATCACCATTATTCGAAGTAATTGCCGATGAATCACCAAGATTCAATAGGTGAGCTGAATTGATGCTTATATCGTCCTGAGAATAAATACCAGAATTAGAATTAGTAACCTTTCCCACAGCATCGATAAGAACTAAATTCTCACCATAAATAACAGCCCCAGATAAATTATCAATATCACCATCGACATTAATGACAACTGAGTCACTTGATTTGATCAAACCACTTTCCGAGGAATTTAGAAAGACACCTGCTTGAAGGTCAATTTTATTACCAACTAACTTTGCCGAATTAGATAACGATTGTGCATCGATGGATAACGTATCTACCGATTGAATTAATGCTGTAGAATTTTCATTATTGAATGTGCTGGTCGAAATATTAATATTTTTAGCAATAATTTTTGCTGAGTTATCAACTGACCCATTGGATTTTAATTCTAGCTTCCCTTGGCTTAATAAAGATGACCCATCTTTGTTTTTAATGGAATCATTTGCATTGACTGAAAGTAGCTCATTCGCTTGAATTTTTGCGTTTTGTGTTTGATTCTCTAATTTACCTACATCAATGGTAACGACTGAACCTGCTATCACACTTTCATTAGATACTTTATCCGCTTCGATGCTAACACTTGAATTCTGTGCCAAAATAACAGAGTCACCTAGATTTTCAGTCGATTTTGAAACTAGATTAATATCGCTTTTTGACTGAATTTTGCTGCTATTATTCTCGATCTTTCCCTTAGTCGATAATTTCATCTCACTTTCAGAATACAACAACCCATCTTCTAGGTTACTGATTCCAGTATTGGCTGAGATATCTAACCCATTTTTTGAGACAATCTTTCCGCTATTTTCTAACTCCCCATTAATCGCCAAATTAATTGAACCAACAGTCGTTGCTATCTCCCCTGTATTACCATTAGTCAGCGAATCGGACTCTACCTTTACTGTTTTAGAATGAATTTTGGCTTGATTGGTAATATTACCTTCATTGGAGAGATTAATTTCTTCGGCAGAAATTAGGTCACCTTCAAGGTTTACACCTAAACCTTTTTCAGTCCCGATTAACTTAATACGATTAGCATACATACCACCTATTGCAGCAACATCCAGAGAAAAATTGGATGCCTTTGTATCGCTCTTTCTTTCCGTAATCGATAAATCATCATGGTTTATCGTATTCAATCCCGTTATCAGGTTTAATTGATTTGCCCAAAGCTCGCCATTAACTTGAATACTTCTTGCTAAAATATCGACTTGATCAAGATTTGTAGCATTCAGTCCGAGGCCACTTATATCCACATCGCCTTTTGAAACTTGATAACCTGTAAAAGTACCCGCGCCATCAAACATAAGATCACCGGTTGTGAGTACGCCACGAGTTGTGTTGATAAACCCACAGCCGTTACACGTAATCCCATTTTGGTTAGCAATAACAACCTCTGCAGACTGACCTGCAACCTCGGTATATCCGTTTAGATAACTGCGCCCATTACCGATTACCTCATTAAGGATAATCGAGGCGCTTTGACCATTTAGATTAGCATTACCATCAATGTGACCAGCAAGCTTCGTATTCACGATATCTGGAGAGTTATTCAGTATTAAGCCATTTTTATTAACGTTAAAGGCGTCGTATTCGTTTCTAGACACGCCCCCTTTAGATGGGGCATTTATATTAACGACTGGAACACCATTATCAGACACATCGAGACTTGGTGAATGTTGAGAGTTTTTAGCAGCGGACACGCCTTGAGCAAATAGGGTAGCTGGCGATAGGATATAAGTAAGTAAGGCTAAATAAGAAGTAGCTTTCTTGATCTTTCTAAAGTTTTGAAGTATTTCCGAATTACACTGCTTAGCTTTCATAGCCATATCCCTTATTAGGCTATTTCCAAACAGCTAACTCAATGTTGCCGCAATAAGGTAAAGCCATTAAAAATTTGGCCGAATTAAACAGTTTTTACAAAAGGTGCTCAATGTAATTTTTGTGACGTTTTGTGTGTTTATTGTTCAAGCTAACATTGCGTTACATAAACTTACAAGCTGATACACTATATGCGCCAAGAAAGATTGATACCGGATTCACAGCATTTATTTTGGGCAGTTGGCCCATATAAAATAAATGGTCGCGCTATAAATACATCGTATTGAAATCCAAACATTCCCCCTTTAGAACCTAGAGTTAACCCCATTAACTCTTTTTCACTTAGTCCTTCGGCACCTTGCCCAGATACCGCCCCTAGATCCCAACCTAGATAAAGTGAAACTGGTAAGCCAGGTAATGAGATTGATACGTCATTCCTGAAGCGCCAACCATGAGCAGCGCCTAAAGAATCTTCACTTGCAAAGCCTCTTACCGTATAACGTCCACCGTTACTAAACCAATCTAACGAATATAGTGACGTCTCTGCCCACTGGAAGCGAAACTGGCTTGATAAGCTTACTGGGGTGCCCAGCATTTTAAATGGATGATATAAAGTGGAGCCAATCGTATAAAATCGATAATCAGGCTGGGCGGCTCCGGATGGGGCATTTACGTCTACTTTCTCAGCTCCTAATAAATCAACGCCTTGCTGAATCCCCATTGATAGATCCAGTACACTGCTTTTTATATAGTGTCTGTAATTTGCTCCAAGCTCTAGATTGGTTAAATTTCTTCTTTGTACTTCCACTTCAGTATCATTTATATAGCTTCTTCTTTCTCTGGTTTTGAGTGACATTGTCCAAGATGCCTTGATTGAATTGTCACGAAAGAACACATGGTCAACCCCCAGTTTTCTATCAATTGAGTCTCCACTACTAATGAAGCTTTGAACCGCTCCATTAACCTCTTGTGTGTTATCGGATGTCGTCATATTAAAATTAACAGTCCAGTATCCAAAAGGAATACTCATGTTAAGTGATTTGTTTTCTATCCCAGCACTATTGTCCTGATCTGCATCTCTTGATGCGCTAATAGTGATCATGTCTTGGATAAATAAGCCGTTGTACATAGTGAGATCCACAGATGCCTGATTTACACCTGTCGAATCACTCCCTCCATCATCGAGTGACATCCCCAGAGACCAAGGCTTTGATTTATTGACTTTGGCTATTACACGGCTCAGGCCAGGCTTATTTCCAGGCTCAATATCAAATTTAATATCTTGAGAGCCAAGTCGGCCCAATTGATCAACCCCTTGCTCCAAATCCCTAATATTTAATAAACCCCCTTTATTCATAGGAATAGCCAATGACCAAAACTGATTGTAATCATTGGGGAATACCACTTCTTCTATACGACCTTCCTGTATCGTGATTTTAAGAATACCGGATGACAGCTCCTGTTCTGGCAATACAGCTCTAGTGGTGACATACCCCTGAGCTAATATATTTTTGTTTAATGCCCTTAAATACACGGCAATTCCTTTTTGCCCAACACATTGGCCAATATATTCTTGGCCTAGTATTCGTGCTGAGGGTAGGGCAAAACCATTTATTTCAATTTTATCAATCGGAAAGCAAACCGATTCTATTGGAGGTGGTGGTAGGATTTCTTGGGTGGGTAGTTGAATCGGTGGTTCTGTATTTGAAAGCTCTTTTTGAACCTCTTCTTGTACAGCTTTTTCTCTTAAATTCCATTCTCGTTGTATATCATCCTCAGCTATAACACTGCTCGGAGTTTGTAGCCCCAGAAAAAGCACTATGAAATAACTAACTTTAGTGCTATCCAAATCAAGCATCTAGACAATTCCCTTTATCGGCGCATGATTAAAGTAAAATACTCATTAAGTGTAGAGTGTTTCCAAAGATCTGCTAAGTCGACTAGAAAGCATGCTGAAGCCTTACTACAGGCTGGTAGCTACATACTTATACGGTTGTGAATCCTTAGCCTTATATTCTTTAAGGCGGAATGATAAACCTAGAAGGGGGATAGTTCCCGCATAAAGCATTCTAAGTATTAAGTGTAACCATCAGTGTAACCTTTTTCTTGTTATTATATTTATTCCTTTAAATTCAATACCTTAACACTGCTGCATCATAGGTGTGTGTTCGGCGTTTTTGTCAGTGTTTATGGGCTTTGGGGCAGTTTTACTGGTGGCCATGGGACTGCTCTTTTATGTGCTAAATGGTGGAAATAAGGCGGCAATTGTACGGCAATATTGAGGGATGGGTAAGGGTGGAATGAATTGGTATTTAGTTTTTATTTAGAGCCTAGCATTTAATGAAAATTTATAGCGCTTTTTCTGGTTGCTCAAGAGGATAGCAAGTTGTTGTAGGAAATTACGGCTTGTCAATAATAATATTCAGTTTGGAGATTGTACTCCTTTCAAGAATAAAGTTGGACAGTATTTTGACTATAAAAGGGTTTAAGCAGGACTAAGGAGAAGGGGTTAAT
This sequence comes from Bermanella sp., assembly GCA_049115935.1. Classification (GTDB taxonomy): domain Bacteria; phylum Pseudomonadota; class Gammaproteobacteria; order Pseudomonadales; family Oceanobacteraceae; genus Bermanella. The sequence continues at coordinate 41,853 of JAGDZK010000006.1, forward strand.
ATGAGCGACAAAATATTGTAATGGCGAGGGGGATCTAGTAAGGTCGCGCCTGTTTTTAAATTTGTACAGGGATTGTATTATATGAAGCGCATAGCTGCTTTATTGGCATTACTTCTATCCGTTGATAGCTACGGGCTGGATACAGATATTAGATTGTTGTCCCAATTATCTGCTTTTGAGACAGAAAAAGAATTTTCGGTTTCCATTTCTGATTGCACAGCCCTTGAATATATTCAGCATGGCATTGTTAAACATCCTATTTCAGACGCAATAAGACTACCTGCTTCTCAGGTAGGTTGCCAGTTTTTGGGTCTGAAAAAATTAATGGCTAATCAAGGTCAAATAAAATTAGATCTTGTTGATACAAATGGGACTATTGAAACGATATCTGAAAATTTTATTCTAGAAAATAAAACACCTTTATTATCTCTAGAGTCATCAACTGTATCAGTTGAACCATCTCAAGTTGCAAATTTAATTTTTAATGTTTCTGATGACACTGACTTGTCTTATCTCAAGGTTTCAATACAGGGCCTACGCGTCAGTGATTTAAGAAATGCTGGAGGTGTTGTTGAGGCAGTTCAAAACGAAGCCTTCATTGACTTTAATGGTCGTTTTTACCCGTCAAGTGACTTGTCCACAGAAATATCCATGTCAATACCATTCTCTAAGTCGTTACCACTAGATGTTGTTGCGGGAGATGGTGTTCTAATCATAGAAGCCGAAGCTGTAGATGCTTCGGGTAACATATCTTCAATCAGTGAGTTTAAATATACAGGCGAAACAATAGAAGATGAAATTCAAGATTTCAACACACTAAATAAAAGTATTTTAATTACAAATATGCTTGATTACGTACAGGTATTGCCAGTTGTACGATATAAGTTTAGAGGAGAAGTACCCTTAGTCGGACGAGGTACTGGAGCTAGCTATGAGGTGAGTGATCCTGATTTCTTAGGCGTTACCGAGTCAGGTGTGGTATTTGCAAAAAAAGAAGCAGATAAAAAGGAATTGTCAGTTAGGGTTAATTACCCCGGTGCTGAGACTATTATACTGCCTGTAGAGTTGGCATTTTCTCGTAAGATCAAATCTTTGTTTTTTACTGGTTATCCCGGAGATGCGGTATTGCCGTTAATTGGTTTGAATCAATATCATGAGCTGCCGCAATTAAGTGCGAAGTTTGATGATGGTAGTACTGGTGAACTAAGTGATGCCTTCCCTTTTTCTATATCTTTAGCGGATAGCGTTTCTACATTTGCAGATATTAGTACGGATAAGTTAGCGTCAAAGGCTGAAGTGTCGCAAGAATCACCTATATATTTAAATATTACATCCTCTCGCCTAGAGGGGACAGTATTTCCACTGCCTGTGTCTGTTGCAGATGCACCGCCTAAAGTTAATCTTAAAGTAACGCCAAGAGTCTCTGTGGGTGGAGTCATAGAAATTAGCGCTGATGTTAGTGATGATGTACAAGTTAGTAAGGTTATCTTTAAGCAAAATGGAAGTGAAATAGCAACTCGTGATGGTTACCCCTATACGTTAAATATTAATGCAGTTGATTCAATGAATGGGACTACCTTTAAATACAGTGTTATTGCACTTGATAATATAGGCCAAGAAACTGAATCACGTACCTTATCATCATCTGTAGGTGATGAGCATAAGGCTTCGCGCCCATCTTATATTCTTGAATCTCCAAGTAATGCATTGGCTGTTGTCGAAGAAAGTTACTTTTGGTATCGAGCAGCTCATGATCTAGGGAAAATCAAGCCATCAATAAGAACTAGCAGTAATATATCAAGTGTAAAAGTATTTTTGGATGATGAGGAGATCGGCTCTACAAGATTCCCTAGAATAGAAGAAAGAAATATATTGGTGAATAAGGAAAAAGAAAAACATCTTTTTGAAGTTTGGGAAATGAAGTTCAAAGCACCTTCTATATCTACTTATGAAAGCTCTCGATCGATTTATGCTCAATATACGCTGAAAGATGGATCAGTTTATCAAGATGAAACCCGTTTAATAAGAATTATCGAAAATAAAGAGCCTACCGTTTTAATCGCATCACCAGAAAATAATGCAACCGTTACAGCAGGGCAAAATATTCGCATAGAAGGTATAGGTATGGATGATACCTTATATCAAGGGTCGGAATTTAGATTGTATGTGAATGAAAAATTAAAAAGCCTGAAATTATTTGATTTACGTTATTTAGACGAGTTAGAAAAAGAAAAAATAGGTAAAGATGACCTATACGTATTGCCTACACAGTATCTCGGAGCGCTTGCACCTAAGCAAGAAAAAGTAAGTTTTAATTACTTGGTACCGAGTGACAGTATAGGTGAATCGATTGACGTTAAATTCCAAGCTAAAGATCTTCATGGTGAGATAATCGAAACCAATACGGTTAAAGTGTTAGTTGCAGGTGATCAGCCACCTACATCGGCACTTACTAGTCCTGTTAATTCACAATATATAACCGAAGGTGAAACGATTCGTGTTAGTGCTGCTTCGGTTGATGATGTTGCGATTAAAAGCACTGAATTTTTTGTAAATGGAACGAGTATCGGTGTCGATCTAGTTGCCCCATATTCAGTACAATACGTGGCGCCTGACAATATCGTTTCTGAGCAAATATTAGAGTTTTGGACTGTAGTAGTTGACTCATCAGGGCAGCAATCTACCAGTCAAATAGTAAAAGCAACACTAGGTCATGATGATCGACCACCTGTTATAGATTGGGTTTCTCCAGAAATAAATGGTACTGAAGGCGCAGAATCAATAGCTAATGTACCGGAGCAATCAACACAGGTTCTTAAGTTTGTAGGCTATGATAATGTCGGTATTGCAGACTTAGAAATAGAAGGCCTGAAAAAGACTGAAATCGGCTATCAATTGACGGGTGATTTGACCGATGTTGAGTTGGTTGAGCCTGTGCTGATTCCAAATACCTTAAATCAATTTTCTGTTGCAATCCTAATAGATACCCCCAAATTGAATGCTTCTGACGCGCTTGCTTATGCTAGCTATAAGGTTGCTGCAGTGGCACGAGATAAAAATAAAAATGAGTCTCGCACGCAAGCGATAATTCGTGTAAATAAAAATCAAGGCGCGGAGGTTAGTGAAGTAAATGTTGTTTCTAGTCAATTAAATCCTAAAGATGTGCTAAGTGTAAATGTCATAAGTAAAGATGACGTTGCAGTAAGTCGTTTAGTTTTAGAGATTCTAGATGGCGACGCTATTGTAATTAAAAATATTCAGGATGCTTCAACTGGTTTGATTCCAAAAAAAAGCCAAAGTTATAGTTGGAATATCGCTTTAAGTGAGTTGAACCTTGAAAATGTCGATAAAAACTTAAAGCTAAGAATTACTGCAATAGATAACTTAGGAGAGAGTTCTCATGAGTTTGGCACGAAAGAGTCGAACGTTCAGATAGTAAAAGATGAAAAAGGGCCGTCTGCTACAATTATCTCGCCTATTCAAGGTACTGAACTTATATTTGGGGATGAAATCACTTTTGACCTTAAAGCATTGGATCAAAGTGGCATAAAAAGCTGGAGGTTACTTAATGGCAATCGAGAGATTTACACTGAAACATTTAACACCTCAGATCCACTGGTAACAGAATCAGTCGATATTAAGTCACAAGAGTTGTTATGTGAGCATGCAGGGTGTGAAGCACCTAATGATGTTGAGCTTAAGTTAGAGTCTATAGATGACTTTGGAAATAAAAGCGAATCAATGTGGCGTTATACGCTGAGATACGATCAAGACCCTACCATTAGTATTCGTTTGCCTGCTCAGGGAGCTCGTTATTATGAAGGCGAGGTCGTTCCTATAACTATACTGGCAAGTGATGACATAGCGGTGTCAGAAGTAGGATACGGCATTACTCGACATGGTGATTTATTATTTGAAAAAGAATTAATATCTCAAAATGGTGGTTTGGATAAAGCAAAAGAAGGTGTTTATTATAATGGTAGTTTTAGAGTGCCAAGTACACGTCAAGGGTCACTATATATATATGGGTATGTAATAGACAGCAAAGGAAAAAAAGTTAAATCTCCATTAAATTTAGAGCTGCTCGAAGATATATACGGGCCTCAGTTAACAATTATTAAACCTGAAAATTTAATAATTGACGTATTTCCAGGTGATGAACTTAATATTGAAGCGTTAACTTCGGATAATAAATATATTCCTACGACTGTGTGGAATGACTTAACGGCTCAGGATAGTTTTAAAGCTGAGCTTATTTACCCGGATGGTAGTGTTAATGTTTTAGATTGGACGAAATTGATAAGTGAAGCTCATGTTGAGCAGGTGAAGCTTCCAAATCCGGGGACCTTCGGAGAAATTTTATATACTGATGTATTTAAACGAGACTTTGAAGGCAGTCTTTTATTTGAAAAATCGTTATCTGTATATTCAGGTCAGCAATTAGGTTTGCATTTTTCAATTACTGATAATGGCGGTAACCAAACCAAATCTGAAAAATATCAAATAAACATACTTGCTGACTCAACTGCTCCTGAGATTGAATTAACTAAACCGTTGGATGTGATATACCAGGGGCAACCTTTGGCGTTTGACTTAAGATTTACCGATGATACAAGCTTAAAGTCATTGAACGTATCCATTAGCACAAATAATGCTGATGTGCATAATGTTGCTGGTGAAACAGCGGTAATGCAAAGTGAGTTTAGAATAAAAGGGTTAGGGGTCGATTTAACGGCAATAGATGGATTAAATTTAACCACCTTAGAAACAGTTAATTTATTGGTCACCGCGGAAGATACTAGCGGGAATATTGGAAGTGAAACATTTAAATTCAATTATATACCTGACCCAGTCCCTGTGTTGTCTGTTGATCAAGAATTTCCAGGTTCTACTTGGCAAGAGAATAGTTTGAGTGGGCTCAGTCTGACTTTAGAAGATAACCTTGCATCAGAATATAATGACCTTCAGGCTGGTTTTGTTACTACTTCACTAAGTGGTTTAAATAATCGAAATGTATCAATTGTCTATGAGGCCAAAGCCGAAGAATATACAGTAGGTCAGTATAAAGAATATAAGCAGCAAGTGGCTAAACTAGTTGAAACAGGATTCTCAATTGATTATCCAGAGTCGAATAATAGTAATTATTCTTTTGGTTCTACTGGTGATAAGTACTTTGAAATTATAAATAACAAGTTAATTGCATACACGAGGACCGACTATTCGAAAATTAGAAGTATACAGGTGCCAAGTGGAGTGAGCGTTGAAATTACTTATGGCTCCGAGAAGCAATGCGCAGTAATTGAAGCTACAAATACAATGGGTGAGGGTCTTGAAGAAAAATTAGCACATATTTATACGACAGTACCTGAGCTGTCTTGGATTAAAATAACATTCTTAGATGAAAGCTCTCCTGTTAGATCGATATTACAAGAAATTACATCACTGTCGAGATTTAACCCCAAAGCATATGATGAACTAAAGGATTTTTCTGATCATTTAAAATACACAAAAATAAGCATAAAACTGGCCGATAATGAATTGGGGACATCTGAAATAGGGCTTACTCCTAGCTTGATAGGCACAAAGTTATCGCAAGCCGGGAGTCGATACTTACTTCCAAATGCAGTAGATAAAGATTTACAAATACTGGCCTACGCTGCTGATTACCAAAGCGTAAATCGTGCGGATATTAGTGTTCAGAAATTGCTTGTAAAAAAAATAGAGCATGATCAAAGTGAACCGATTATAACCCTTAATACTCTGTTCAGTAACATAAAACCTGGTGATAGAAAATCAATAGAATTTATAGCAGAAGATGATAGTTACGGAGTTGATGAAGTGTCGCTATGGTTGAATGGTCAGAAACATGCAAGCTTAACTGGCCGATACGGTTTAAATAACCTTGCTATAACGTATGAGCATCCGGTTAATTATACTACTGGCGATGCGCAGCTTGAATTAAGGGTTAAAGATCGTAGCGGTAATGAAGTAAATAAAGAAATGTCATTGCATGTTTTAGATAACTATATGCCGACAATATCTTGGAAGCTATTTGAATCCAGTGTCGTAAGGTATACGGATAAAACACGTTTAAATTACGGTGAGTTTTGGGTTAGAGCAGGAGCTACTTTTACAACCCAGTTTAACTTGGCGGATGATGTAGGTTTAATGCACGCAAAAGCTTATCGTTTATCTCGTACTGGAGAGAAAGTGTTAGTGTCAGATCCATATTTGTATGATAAGCCCTGTGCTGTTGTCTGGGAAAGATCTGATACACCAGAATTTGAGATTGTATTTGATCAGGTTGAATCAACTGAATATGAGGTTGAGGTGACGGATACACTTGGTCAAACACGGTCTGTAAAATTCATTGTTCACCCAATGGAAAATATTCAACCACAGGTACAAATATTCTCTCCTATTGAAGACCAATTTATAGCGGCAGGTTCTGTTAATTTAATCGCGACAGTTGCATACGCTGATGACAGGATAATAAAGGCAAAAGATGACATACAGTTTTATGTCAATGGAGAACAATCAGCTTATAAAACATCAGGTAAAATAATAAGCATAGGCCTGCCAGAGGCTTCGGCTGCATTTGATGTTATTTATGACAGACTAGAGAGTAAATATACTCAGGCTATTGCAAGTGAATTTGGGCGTAAAGACAGCCGCAATTCCGGAGTTGCTGAATATGAAATTACGATGCCAGGGGGGATTGTTCGTCAGGGTGAAAAAATCGAAGTTAAAGCGGTTATTACCGATGCAGATGGCTCAATAAATTCACATATAATAAACTTGAATGTTGTGGCCGATGAAATAAAACCAGAGCTTGTGATCAAAGATCCAGATTTTTCATATGCACCAATCGAGAATACTGAATTCACAGTTCGAATTTCTGCGTTTGATAATGTAAAAGTGGATTCAATTGCAGCATATACAGGATTTGGTGTTAGCTACCCTGATGGTAGTTATAAAAGCCCTGTATTTGATAATAAATTTTTAAATATTACAGGTATACCATCAAAAGATGCAGAGCCTGCCTCAAGTGTTAATATTGATACTCCTGAATATAAGCGTCTTTTACATGTTCCTTTCTTGAAAGATATTTTAAATGCATTAGGCGGTGGATTAATCGATACATTTACCGAAAATCATCGAGTGGATTTTTGGGTGAAAATGATTGTCACTGACTCTAATGGCAATACGAGAGTTCGCGAACTGAGCTTTCCTGTACGAGTAGATGAGAAGCCTGTACTTGATATAGTGGAACCAGTATTGGGATCTCAGGTTATCGAAGGCGATCGTTTATATGTCAATGTTCATGCTTTTGATGATGTAGGTTTGGCGTATGTTCGATTGTTTGCATACCACCAATTAGAGTCTCAAGAGAACTTGATTTCTGAGCGTAAATTAATTGGCGGGCCTTATAATTATTTTGTAGATATACCAAAATTTGATGCGGCAAATTTGGAAAAAAATAAAATAATTCTGAAGGTTGAGGCGGTCGATACCTATGGCGAAGTGATTGGTGACTTAGATAAACACAGAGTTGAAGAATCTTTAACACTAAAAATTGTAGAAGATGAGCAACCAGTTATTGCCATTGCAGCACCATTGAATGAAGCCGAATACACAGAGGGGCAGTCTGTGTTAGTTCAGATTAACGCAACTGATGATATAGGCCTAAAACAAGTTGTATTAGATGTAAAAGGTATTTTAGGTGGTGATCAAACTTTAATTGATATGGATTATCCATATGAATATTTAATTAAATTGCCATATGGCCAATCAGGGCGCACTATAAGGTTATCGGCCGTAGCGACCGAGTTGACTTATGGTGACAATAAAGCTAGATCGGTTGCCACATTTGATGATGTGACCATTAGCGTAGTGGCAGATACCCAGCCGCCGTCTTTAACTATAAATGAACCTAATCCAGATGAACGTGTTTATATTATTGAGAATCGAGACCTGCCTTTTGCAGTAGAAGCGCTTGATAATGTTGAAGTGAAGACGATTACTTATGAAATAATTTATAATGATAAAGTTTTATCGAAAACACTAAGCACCGGCCCACCTTATTTTGGACGTTTACCAATAAAGTCTATAAAGGACTATTTTGAAGGCGATAACTTGCCGAATGAAATTGATGCGACATTTAAAATAGAAGCACGCGACGGCGCTGGAAATATTACCTCAAAATCATTACCGTTAACAATTAAGCGTAACCTACCTCCAACGATTGATAGCATCCAAGTATTGGATCAGCGGGGTTATCAAATTGACGTATCCCAAGGTATTACACAAGGCCGTCAAATAGTTCTACAACCACTACCGCAAGATGAGTTCGGTATCGATAGAGTGGAGCTATATAAGATTGCGGAAGACGGTTCACAGCAAAAGCTTGGTGTTGATGCGGCAGCGCCTTTTCAGTTTCACTATCCAGTAACAGATGCAGTGGGTAAAGTTCTTAGCTTTAAAGCTAAAGCAAAAGATATAGATGGTTTTTGGTCTGATCTATCAAACCCATTCAATATTGCAGTTAATGAAAACAAAGCACCTGTCGTTACCATTATAAAACCGTTTAATAATTCGTCTTCTGTTATTCAGGGGCAAAGTTTAGAAGTCACTGCGGAGGTTTTTGATGACTTAGGCGCAGATGGTGTAAGTCGAGTTGACTTTTATCTTAACGATTTACTTGTGGAAAGCGTTTATCAAAGTGTAGAGACTCAAGAAGGTGGCTTTGCATTAGATCATATCTATACCGCATATATCCAATTACCAGAGGGCATAGACGGTGCAGTCATTCAAGCAGTGGCAATTGATAAACAAGGAATTGAAGGCGCTTCGCAGCCAAGATTTATTAAACAAATTTCAGACACGGTTAAGCCTAAGCCCTATATATTATCCCCAGCCAGTGGTGATATTGTCACAATAAAAGCGGGTAATGATGGGCATGTGCGCTTGCTTATGGCGGTTGAAGATATTGGTAATCCATTAGGTAGACACGCCTATATGCGATTAATACGAGAGCAGCAAAATGATGCCGGTGATTGGGTAGCGTTGGAAGAAGATTTGGTTGAGCTACTGTATAACGACAGCACATTATTAGCGTCAGAGCCTGTCAGCGAACCAGAAAATTTTTACTATATTCATAGTTATGATTACTCAAACGGTCGTATTTTCAGCCATGATGATTCAGGTGTTCAGCGCGTGCGTATTCAAGCTTGGGTTGAAACAGCAGCAGAGAAGCAACCTGAGGTAGTAGAAGCTATCGTTGAAGTCGGTATGAAATTTAGCCGCAACCACTTTATTAAACCTAGTGATAATTCTTCTAGTAGCACGGCAAAAACAGTTTATTACAATGCGGTTTCTCAATACGCAGGAAAAGAAAAATCAGGTGCACTTGTTACTTCGTGGTCTAGCTTAAGCCCTTATAATGTAGAAAAAGATTTAGGTAATTTTCATTATAGTGGCTTGCAAGATGAAGAACATTATAACGGAATGGGCGCTTATACTGGTGTGTATTATATTGGTATTGCCAATATAGACGAGCAAGATAATGGTGATACATTTGCTTACTCTAAAAATTTAAATACAACTGCTGAAATCTTTACCGGTACAATCGCTGAAATTTCCGCTGATCAAGATTATGTTCTAGCCGCAAAGTCAGGTCTATCAGATGTTACCAATGGAAAACTCCCCTCTTTTGTTAGCGCCTTAAAATCTGATATTAATGAAAATCCTGAAACTGGCCGTATTGATGAATATGGTCAAAGTGAGTTATTAATTTTTAACAAACAAAATGGTGACAATCAGTTTGGTTTGCCCTATTTAATGGCAGGGCGTGCAGATATACCATTTGAAGACGTATATGGCCTAGATCATGAAGACGAATTAGCTCTGGTCGCAAATGGTAATGGTGGTGTCATAGCTTTTAATATTCGTGACCTTACATCCCCTTATCGTATTGGCTTTATTAAGCCAGACGGTTTTGCTCGTGACGTAAAAATTAAGGGTAATTATGCATTTATAGCGGCTTCATATCAGGGGGTTGTGGTAGCTGACATTAGCCAACCGGATATGCCAATAGTGGCTACTTTTGATACTTTTGGTGTAGCTAACCGCTTAGATATACAAGGGAATAATTTATATGTGGCAAACATGGCTGGTGATGGCCTGGTTGCTCAATTAAATGTAGTGAATATCGCCGACCCGCTTAATTTAAAACATATTTACGCATATGACGTTCAGCACGGTCGAGAAGATTATGAATTAGATGGCATTTATGATGTGAAGGTTGTGGGGAATCTTGCCTATATAAGTGTGAATTACTCTAATCAAGAGGATGTACCAGCAAACTCTAGTATCGAAGTCATAGATGTGTCTAAGCATAAGCAATTTAACTACCTAGAAACCCGTAATGCCGAGACTCATGAGACACCATCTGTGATGGATGTAGGCGCTAGGGGGTTTGCAGTCGCACATAATGAAATATATGTTGCGAAAGGCAAACAGGGTATTGGTGAGCTTGAGCTTAATAGTTTAACTATTTTGGGTCACACTCCAGTGGCTCAAGAAACAAATATCGCTATAGATATTCCATTTATTGATATTCAGTTATCTCACCCTCTTCAATTAAATCAAACACTTTCTGATTATGTAACAATCTGGAAAGAAATTGCTGGTTTTGGTGAGGAAGTATCAAATCAATTTGAAATCAGTATTGTTAATAATGGCAATGAAGGTGATAGCTCTAGGGTTTTACGTTTAATTCGTAAAGATTCACAGGTGCTAACCGAGGGTGAAACCTATGTTGTACATATTTCATCAGGCTTATTACCTATAACCGGTGGCATGATGCAGCAGAGTTATGAATTTAACTTTGTCACTGTGATAAATAAAGAAGCATTACTGCCGGATATCGAAACGGTTACGCCTTCTCATATTAGTACTCAAGGTAATCAGGTTATTGAAGTCGTAGGGTCTCAATTCGATGAAAACCTAACAGTTAAAATTGGTGGGCAGTTGGCACCGGTGCAAGATTTTGAACTAATAGATACGGACTTATCACAATATAAAGTCACAGTATTAACACCACCCAATTACGCAGGTCCAGCAAGTTTAGAAGTGACAAATCAATGGGGGATTATCGATACGGTAATAGGTGCATTAGTTTATGTTGATGATTTACGATTAAGCTATATTAATCCATCGATCGCTCGTGTTGATCAACGTGGGCCAAATGATAAAGCGGAAGTAATAGGTTATGGCTTTAACCCAGATGTTCGCATTACTGCTTATCCTGAAGGTAAACCGGAATTAGCTGTGATTGATAGGGTCGATAATGATCGTTTAACCTTGAAAAGTGGTGAAAAATTATTTTGGATTTTACCTGAGTTTGGTGACAGTTATCGTGGCTTTGTTACGGTAGAGATTAGCAGTGAAAACACTGAAAAAATAATTTTACCGCAAGCTGTTTTTTATGGTGGCTTAATTATTGATAAATCAATATCAACTGGAATCGGAGATATTTCACCTGGATTATTTCCGCGAGGTGAAATTGTTTCTCTAGAGGCGGATGAAAATAAAGGACTAATCTATGTTTTGGCTAAAGGTCCTAAAGGGAGTGGAAGCAATGCAACAAGTTATGAGGAGCTGAAGTCTATTAAAGCACCTGGCTGGATTTCCCTGGTGCACTATGAGCGTGGTGAGTTGGATAAAGCCGCGCCTATGCATGGTTTGGGCTACTATAATTTCCCACCAGAATTAAGCCCCTCATCTATTAAAAAAGTAGGTGACACCGTATATGTTACGGCTCGTGCAGAGAGCTATTTGGGGTTTGATGCTGAGTATGCCCCCGGTGAATGGCTGTTAATATTCGATGCAATAACCGAGTTACCAGGTTCTGGCGATGGCTCCGAGCAAGCTGAGGGTGACAACCGCTACATTCTACATAGTTTGCCAATACCGCAATCAACAGAAACCGCAGTAGAGAAACATTTCATTGATTTTTATGATAATTTATTAATCGTCGCAAGTCGTGGCGGTGCCGTGAGTGTGTATTCGATTATCAACCCATCGCGTCCTTCGTTATTAAAATCAATTAAACAAGTCAGTGGCTCAAGGGGTGAAATAGCCCTTAGAGCACAAGGTTTATATGTCGATGATGGCAAGCTGTTTGTTAATAATGGCGGTTCGTGGGCAGTATTTGATTTACAAAAAGCCAGTGTGCCGGAGCTGACTCAGATTCAAGCTCCACTCGCGATGACGCCATCTTTACAGGAAGGTAAACATGTAGCCGGTGCATTAACTATGCATGAGTTATCCGGTGATTCTCAATGGAAACAAATAAGCCAGTTAGAAAGTTTTGGTTTTAAAGTACCAGGAAAACCCAAATTAATTGATGCCCATAGCACGTTAGCTACAGTGCTAACTAAAGATATATGTGCTGGTGGACCATTAGAAAGCTCGTATCTATCTTTAATTGACTACAGTGATTTAGAGGCACCGTATTTAATTGATGCAATGCCATATATAACAAATTATAAACCTAGTGAAGAGGAGCAAATGGGCCTCGATTTATTTGGGCGTTCAGGAGCAAGCTGCTCAGCATCTGCTTATGCGGATCATCTCTTCACTAAAGATGGTATGAGTGTGGTAGCGAATGACCAACTTCATATTGTTGATACTCATATTCAAGAGCTCGCAGTTAGCTGGCCTGTAGATGAGCAACAGTTTGTAGCGTTAGATTCTTCTATCACATTAGATTGGACGTTACCTATTGCTAACCTGAACGATGTAAAAGATTACATTAGTTTAATTAAGGTAAACGGTAGCGATGCCGCTGATGCAATCGCTTCGGATATATCCATAAACCCAGAAAATCCACGTCAAATAATTATAACGCCACAAAACCCATTAACTGCTGTTAGTAAATACCAGATCAAATTAACAGGTGTTAAAGCATCTCGTCGTACACAAGGTCTGGCCGACCTAACATTGAATTTTTCAACTGGCAACTATGTAGGTGAAAATATTACATGGGACAAAGCAGAGAAAAATTATGTATCTGTAAATGGTGAAACGATTTGGATCACATTAAGCCATGCGAATAACCCTGAATTATTCTTTTCTGGTAAGCAAGGGCAAATACTAGCTGTTGAAGAAATCTCGGCTACACAATCCCGTTATCAAGTAGAATTACCATCAGGAATCGCAGGCTCTATTTTTGTAGAAATAAAAGACGATGACGCCCGTTTTTGGTCGAGCGCTGGTGCGTTAATCTATGTTGAACCTATGGTGTTAGAAAATATTTCACCAGCAGAAGGCACCTTAGAGGGAACCCAAAAAGTGGTTATTTCTGCCACAGGTTTTGCACCTGATGTAGCAGATATAAAGGTCTTCTTTGGTAATCAATTAGCAGACACCAAACATTATCAGTTGTTAGAAACCACCCAGTTACAGCTTTTAACACCACCTGGCACATTGGGGGCGGTTGATGTGCGTGTTGAGTTAACAGACGGTCAATCCGATACTCTTAAAAGTGCATATTTATATCAGCAGCCAATACAATCCGAAATAAAAACTAAATCTACAAATGCGATAACGGCAATGTCTATTGACCCATCAGCAACTTATATGATGGTAGGCGTCGGTAGTACGCTTAATATTTTTAATATAGATCCTTCAAAATGGACAGCAAATAATATTATTGAGGATGTAAATGGCGAGCAAAAATTCCGTGATCCACTAAATCCAGATGACCTAAGACGTAAAATTGACCTAGATGGTGACAAAGTCGATGATCGACAGGTCTTTAGCTGGAATTTACCTGACGGTTTTGTAGTGCTGGGTGTACAAGGCTATTTCGAGCGAGGTCATGACTTAATCTATATGGCGGCAGCTAAACCAGATGCCGCCAGCGAATTTGGGTTCAGCGAAGCGAAATTATTTATATTAGGTGTTAGTGATGACTTTAGTACTGCTCAGCTAATACGCTCACTAGAGTTGCCAGGCAATATGGCGCGAGGGATTATTGTTGAAAACAATCAAGCTTTAATGACTCTAGGGACGGCAGGCCTTGGTTTGGTGGATGCATATATACCAGCGAAGACATATTTAATGGAATCGGCTGAAGTGATTGGAGACTTGCCGGCTCTAGGGCTTGCGAGAACTAACCAACGCTTAAATAACGAACCCGTTTATGCCGTGGCTTCAGGCCATTGGACATACCCAGCACAAAAACTAATTAGTAATGAAGTAGCTGGTAAGGGTGGCTTTACATTAATGTCTCGAAATGCTGATGGCATGCAGGCAATTAGCAGCTTAGATATACCCGCATCAGATATTGAGGTTAAAGATCAGTTTGCATTTCTAGCCGCGGGTGATCGAGGTGTGATTGTACTGGATATATCTAACGTGCAATCGCCAAAAGTGATCTCCCGTAATGCTGAGCTTGGCCATGTACATGACATTAGTATTTCTGGTCATGTACTGTATGCGGCTGTTGGTGGTAAGGGCATTATTAGTTTAGATATCACTAGCCCTGAAAACCTAGAGTTATTAACAGGTTTAGATGCTTTCAACGATGCAAATATTATGCATGTGTCGGCACTGTCTGCCTCTGTGGTTGGAGGTGGTATTAATGATCATGGTGTGTTGCAAGTTTACCCAGACTCAAATTTAAAGCTTTTCACGGTTGACCCAGCCAACGGCATATTAGATTTTGATGATCGATTAACCGCAATATTCAGATTCAGTAAAGCTATTGATGGCTATGAACCGAATTTAAATAAATTTGCAGTGTTAAATTCACAGCAACAGCCGATTGAATTTGAATTGAATATAAACGGCAATCAGGCTGAAATTTATATTAGCCCTAATCAAGGTATAAATGTAGGTGACACGCTGCATTATTATATTTATGCGGGCCTTGCATCAGTTAAAAAATTGACTGAATACAATGAATTTCCTCTTTATAAACTTAAACATGACCAGCATGTAGAGCTTACTTATCGTGGGAAGTACAGCACCAAGCTATCGATTGATTCACTGTTACCTCGTCGCCAGTTATTAGGCGAGCCACTAGAAATAACAGCTAGTGCTCTAGGTGTTCCGCTTGATATTTCACGAGTTAAGTTAAGCATTGGAGGTCAAAAGGCTCAAATCGATAAAATTGAGTCTAATGATGAGGTGGAGCGAGCAGGTATTATTTATGCGACTCACCCAGGTTTAAATGTTTCAGGTTATTACGATGTTACGTTAGAAGTAGAGCGTTACGGATTATGGGAAAGCACAACATTATTTGGTGCATTAGCCATAGATAAACCTATTAAGCTGAATTCCGTTACTCCGCAATGGGGTCCACTAGTGGGTGGTACTCGTATTGAGGTATTAGGAGAAGGGTTTGAGCCTGGCAACACCGTAATGGACGGTTTGGTGCTTACGATTGGTTCAGCACCTGTCACCAATATAGACGTTATTTCATCAAGTCGATTAATAGCGTACACCCCAAGGGGGAATACAGGGCGTCAAAAAGTCATTGCGCAGAACCGATATAGCAATACAGATGAGTTATCGCCAGACAATGGTTTTGGTTATGGCTTACGTACTATGGGTCAAGCAAAAGCGGCGCTAGTGAGCCCATTAGATGTTTGGGTGGATCAAGAAACAGGGGTAGCCGTTACCCCTGCTGGTTACTTCCAAGAAACGTTTCCCCATGATCAATTTGATGCTCATCATAAACAGTTTTTAGGCGGGGCATTTCCTGATGCACTTCGAGCCGCTACATTTGATGTACAAGCCGAAGAGCACATCTTACAAGTGGGCGGTATAGCGACTTTGCCTGTTGGTGAGGCAGGACAAACACAAATTGGCAGATACTTGTTAGGACAAAAGTTAGCCACAATCCAAGTAGCCGAAGCGATCGGCGACAGTGACGGTTTGACCGAAGAACAAAAAGATCAATATCAAAAAGTACAATATGACTATGTGGTAACAAATGCAGACTCTATTAATATTCAACCGGTACGCGAATTTGATGTTAGTGAAAACATTTGGCGTAAACGTCTGTACGTGGCAAGCGGTACAGGTGGTGTCGCTAAATTAAATTTAGATGATCAAAACTCATTACAGTTAATCAACGAAATACAGCCTTATGTAGATAATAATACGGTTACAGATGTAGAAGTAAGTGGACATTTACTGGCTGCAACGCGTACCAGTGTGACAGAAACAAAATCAGTTCAATCATGTGGTTCCAAGCCTTATATAACAAATCCTAGCTCTTTACTGATGGCAAATTACATTGATGCATATGACCCAGTTGAGTTAGATCCATTAGAAATTGCTGCAGGTCTAACCGTGTATAGCCAAGGTGGCTGGTTATACACTGGTGGTGTAGGTGGCGGTAAAATGTATCAACCCGGTATGGGTTGCCCGCATTGGCGAGAAAGTTTGTCCATGACCGCACCGGATAATCTTGAAAATAAATTGGGTAATACACTTCAGGCCGTAAATTTATTAGACCCTGTACTAAGTCGTAGTTTTGCATTTCCTGTAAACATTCGCGATGTGGTGCAATACAAAGAACACCTGTTTGTGGCGCTAGGTACAGAAGGCGTTGCGATTGTTGACCTGCATTCAGAACAAGGGAGCCAAATTAAGTTTGATAAAAACCTAATGGCTACCGCTGCGAGTATTGAAAAACTAAAATTAGTTGGTCATACCTTATTTTTAGCCGGTAAATCAGGTTCATTAGTTGTTATGGATGTTAATGACATAAAGAACCCAAAAATAATTAGTGCCGGTAATACAGAATACACCCATGGTTTAGATATTTATAAAAATCGAGTCGTAATAGCGTCTAAAAAAGCAGGCTTGCAAACACTTGAACTACCGGGCAGCTTGGTGACACACACATCATTAGAAAAAGATGGTGGTTTGTCGTTAAGCCTTAGTGAAAAACTAACTATTCAATTTAATGAAGCAATCGCAACTCAATCATTGCTTGAGACTGAAGCGATCACGTTATGGCTGCATTCTGCACAGAGTAGTTATAAGCAAGCTGTACCATTTACTGTTAGGGCACGCAATGAGAATGATGGTTCAGCCACTTCTTTTGATATCGAGTTCGACCGCCTGCCGGGTGAATACTCGCTTGAAGTGAATAAAGCTCAAACTATACGTGGCACAAGTTTGTGGATGCCCTACGCGCAAAACTTTGAAATATTTGATCACGATGCACAAACACCTGAGATCCATTATTTAGTTAACAACAAACAAGCAGAAGATGATCTTGAAAGCGAAATTATTATTAAGGGTGAAAATTTCCTTATTGGCCAACTAACGGCCAAGCTCGATAATTATGATATTCCTTTAATTATTGTTGACGACAACACAGCAACTATACCTGCAGGTAGCTTGCAGATGCTGGCGTTGGAATATGGCCAACACCATTTACAGTTAAATAATATGGGGCGCTCAGCAATACATTTAGGGGCTGTCATGTACACCGCCGCCATTGAAACGGCGGTAGTCGAAATGGATATAACGGCAGGTGATCAAAGTGGTGGTTATCATGTGACGGCATCAGCAAGTGATGACATTTTCCAACCGGGTACTAAGGTACGTTTTGTTTCTAAAACTACAGATCGTGTGATTGAAACGGTTTACACCGATGGCTATAAAACGGTCGATTTACAAGATGATGTAATTAAATTAAATCAATTTCGTTTCCGTGCGCCTGGCGTCACCATGCCTGATATTTATGATGTATATGCACTAATCCCTAATGGCGATCATATTAAAGAAGCACATATAGGGCGTTTTTCATATAACAGAGATACTGGCCGTAAATGGGACTTACCAAATTATCCACCAATGGAAATTGGTGGCGCACAAATGCGACATGAGCATTTATTTGTCGGGGTAAAAGCAGGTAGCAAGCCCACACCTGAAAATCGTTTCTTAATGGAAAGTGGTTTAGAAATATATAATGTAGCCATACCCGATAGACCAATTCGTGTATCACAGCTGGTAATGCCTTCGCCTATTACAGGTCTGGCGTTGGCAGGGAATTTAGCATTCTTAGCGGCAAATAATACGGGTTTAATTACAGTCGATATAACCGATAAAGGTAACCCATTAGTTATTTCTACAGATCGCTTTAGCGGCTTACTCGTTAATGATGTGGCTATAGAAGAAAGCTTAAATATATTGGCAATGTCGATTGCAGACCCAATGGGTGGCGGCTTTGTACGCTTCATGGACACGGCAACAGAAGACCGTTTAGCGCCAACTGGTTTTAATACCATTGTGTTTTCCGATACAGATAGCAACCCAGATGTATTACAAGGGCAGCCATTAGATGTGGCTTGGTTCGATCAAAAACTGTATGTATTACATAAGGTCGGCACAAATTTATTGCTTAGTATTTTTGATGAAAAGCAAAATCACCAGACTTATTTGTTAGCAGAGAATGCTAAAGCTTCACTTGATCAATATTCTATACATGTCGAAGCTGGACAAATACATCTAGCCTTACCGCAGCAGCACAATATTTATCAATTCTCTCAAGCAGGTGATTTAGAACTTACATATTGGCAGCAACGTGAAAAAGGCGGTGAGTTATTTGTTCAAGGTGGCCAGATATATAGTTCAAATAAAGATGGTGTCGTGCAAATTAAAGCCCACCGTCTTGCTGTTAACAGCATAACGCCTTTAGCAAATAGCAGCTTAACGTCAAATGATGCTGTTCTTATTCAATTTAACGCTTTAATTGATACATCCGCAGAATCAATGACCGCAGCGATTACGCTTGAAAATGAGCAAGGAGCTGAAATTGATCGTAATTATTATAATCTAACGGCCATTAATACGTTATTAGGTGCACAAGTATCCGTTAGCTTTAACCAGTCAATGCCTACAGGAAGCTTTTCTGTAAAAGTGAATACTTCGTTAATGGATTTAGATGGCCTTAACTTAGTACAAGCCGTTAGTCATCCGCTGGTATTTAATAATGAAGCGGGACCTAAGATTAGCTCGGTAGCTCGTATCGTAGGCCAAGAACTAGCAGGGCATTATTTCCATGCAGATGGCACTGAAAAAGCACTGATAGAGGGTGCTAACCTTAGTGGTACAAAAAATATCTGGGTAGGTGATACCCAATTAAATAGTACTCAAATTAAAGTGTTATCAGACTCACAAATTGAAATTGATGTGCCTGATTTATTTAAAGGTCAATTAACAGCAAGTATTGCATTAAAAATAGAAAATCAAGTAGCTAGCGCCGTATTGCTAGGTGCCATGACAGTTTTACCCGTGAGTGGTATAGAATCATTTTATCCCCATACCGGTCCTCCTCAAGGTGGTAATACCTTAGATATTTATGGTTACGGC
The DNA here is from genome assembly GCA_049115935.1 of Bermanella sp. GTDB lineage: Bacteria > Pseudomonadota > Gammaproteobacteria > Pseudomonadales > Oceanobacteraceae > Bermanella. The sequence goes on from JAGDZK010000006.1 coordinate 61,257, forward strand.
TTTAATAAATTCATGCAGGTTAAAATTGCAGATAACCAATCTTCAAATTTAAAAGTGATTAACTCTAATCACATTCAAGTAAAAGCCCCTAGCGGTGTATTTGGTTTTGCCAATATATCAATTAACAATCCGTATTTTGTTGATGAAGATTCACGCGCTGCTGAACAGTATTTTTATGCAGGTCAGCCTACCGGTACCGTCTCATTACCAAGTGATAAACCTTCACCGGTAGCGGCTATCGCTTATCAAAATCAACTTTTATACAGCGTGACAGGTGGCCAATTTACACCTCGCAACCGAGACGGAATTGAAGCGTCAACTATATTCGGTAAAACAGCGCGACTGAATATTATTGATGTTTCAGACCCAGTTAAACCTGACGTTTTATTTAAAGAAAACGGAGGTATCTATAAAAACTACCATTTTGAAGCCCCACTAAGCGATGGTCGTTTTATTGATGTAGAAGTTGACAATAATTTATTAGTTACGGCCTCTGAAAAGCGTGCCTTTATATTTGACGTAACACTTGCCACCGATCCATTTTTACTCACACAAATAGAAACCCAAGGTACGATTAGGGATATCGCTCTACATCAAGGTATGGTTTATATAGCGCACTCATATGGTGTTGATATTTACCGTCATCAGGATGATCAGTTTGAAAAAGTATCGTCTATTTCAAACTCTGTATTAGGTGGTTCGCCTAATAAAATTTCCATTGATGGTTATAAGTTGTGGGTTGTTCAGACCCTTGCTCGTCGAGTTGTGAGCATTGATTTAAGAACTCAAGAATATAAACAACTTGATGTTATAGAAACAGTTGATGGAACAGGTCGACGTATAAGACCGTATGACTTTATAAAAGCAGAAAAGGCCTATTTTGTAGCCACAGGCCCTCTTGGCACAGTACAGGCTTATTTGCCAACGATCGATAACAAAGCAAATTTAGCGGGTGAAGCAAAGCTTGCCTACTTAGTGCCTAACGGTGATTTAAGCGCCGATAGAATTACGCTTGTAGGGCAGACAATATATGTTGCAGCGCAAGAAGGTGATATTCAATTATTTAATGTAAGTGATTGGTTACGTGGTGATTTTAGTCAAGAACCTAAACTGCATTATTACTATTCAGTGTTAGGAAATGCTACAGACTTAGTTGTACAACCTCATGCTATTTATGCAGCCACAGCGTTTGCATGGCAAGGTGATGATAATGCAGTTGAAAATCCTATTGATGGTAGAGCGTCTCGTATAGGTGGTCAGTTAGCTACCATTGAAAATGACTTGTTTGTCGTTGTTGATCAAACTCCGCAAGCATCTGGACATTTATTGGCCAATCAAGAGCTGACAATTACGTTTAACCGAGTACTCGATCAGGCTTCAATTAACAGTGAAAATCTTAAAGTGTTGCGTTCTGGGTCTGATCAACCGATAGATTTTGAACTTAAAACAAGTAATGGCTTGACCAAGGTAGTATTAACGCCACAGTTCTCTTTTGAAGATGGCATCGAATATGAATTAGTCGCAAACACAGCAATTATGGATATCAGCGGTAAGCAATTACAAGGTGATTACCGTTTCCGCTTTATCTATCAAGATATACAGCAAGCGATACTAAAGTCCATCAACATTAACTATGTCTCGTGGCGCGGCCAAGAAACCATTGATTTATATGGTAGTGGTTTTTACCCCGGTATGGGCGTGCAGGTTGGTGATATATGGCTAGATGCAAGCGCCATAGAATGGATAGACGAAAATCACATTCGTATCACCTTGCCTCAAATTGATTCAGCCCAATTTGATAATGATTTGCTAAGTATTACATTTGGTGATGAAACACAGTCAGAAAGCTATCTTTCACAACTTAATATTGTTAGTGATCCGCAGATAAACAAAATAGGTTTGTATAAATCATCTTCGCGTAGTGTTGATACGAATATTCAGGTGTTTACATTTAACAAACATGAACGTTTAGCAATACAAGGTAAAGGATACGGACCATTTACCCGTGTTTTGGTTAATGGTGTCGCCGCAGGTAATGTCCAGCAAGTATCTGATGATGTAATAACATTTGATCAGCCTAACAATACACTTAATACAATGTTAGTTGAGATAAGTAATGATAACGGTGAATCAAAAATAGCCAACTCAGAACTATCCATTGAACTTCAATCAACCCAATATATGGTTGGTCAAGATAACTTTGTTCGATCAGGTGATTTACTGGCGATAACTAAAGATCGAACCACACAATTATTAACCACAGAAGAAAGTCAGACGCCATATTTCCTATCTACGATCATTACAGATGAGCCTTTATCGGGTATGGATATGGAATCCGGATATTTTGTTGGATTATTACGTAATAGCAAATATGTACCTGTTTATTCTTTAGCAAATATTTATGCACCAGAAAAAGTAAATGAAATACTTAATCCAAAAAATTATCCTCTAATAAATGTTAAAACTGATGGCAAGACTATTGTTACGCATGACGCTACGAACCTATATCTTACAAATATATTAGGAGCAGAGTGGAAAACGATACCAATAAATGAAAATATTATTGATACACAGTATTTCTCAGATTATTTATTAGTATTAACGGATACTCAGTTTCATCGTATTAATTTAAATGATCAAAATAATGCGCGCATAAGCCAAACACATGGGTCGTTTAATCCCGTTAGTTTATTGCAGCACCATGGTCTAGTTGGCATCGTAAGTGAAGGTCTAATTGAATGGTTAAATGTATGGTCAGATACATTTGAGCATAAAGGTTTTAGCCCAATAACTGCAAAAAGCAAAGTGGTAATGCAGGGCGAGATTTTGATAGTAGCAGGTACTGCAAAACATTCTGTCTATGATATTAACGTATCTGATACAGGAAGCGTTGAGTTAAATAAATTATTAGAGTACCAGGGCGATAAACCGACTGTATTAAGTTACGGCAATGGCTTATTAGAGTGGTTGGAGAATGGCAAGTACAAGAGTGTTCAGTTGCCAGTTCTTGATGCTGTACCTAATAGTGGAGCAAAAATACGTCAAGGCAATGCAAATATACAATTTAAGGTTTCGCAACTACACGAAAACTGGGGTGATGCGGTAGTTGAATTAAAAGATGGAAGCGAAGAGCCTATTGATGGCAGTACGCGTATTGCAGCAAATAATTTGATATTTGAAACAATTGGTATAATTGCTACAGATACACAATATACGGCCCGATTACCTGAAACATACGCACAGTACGTGACAGGTTTAAACCTTCAGTTAGATCGTTATTATCAGTATAAAAGCCTATCTGCCTTAGATGAGGCAGAAGTAGCGGTACACTTTGCCGAGCCAAATATAATTACAACCGCTTCGATCAATAACATTACATTGCATGGTCAAAACTTAGACCTTGCTACTGCATTGCTATTGAATGATGAAAGTATTGAGTTAACTGATGCTCAAATAAGCGAATCGAGTATTACTTTTGAGTGGCAGGCCCCGCAAGAAGGCTTATATAGTGTGTCATTGATGACGTCTCCTGAGACATTAGTTGTACCCGCTATGCTTAATGCGGTTCCCCCATTATCTGTGACCAGCGTATCTTCTTCACTTGGTGATTCACAGACCACTAGCGATTTAGGTGGCGATACGATCACTGTGAATGCCACTAGTCAGAGTTCAGACCTACTTGTTTATTGGATACCAGCTGAGCAAGGCTTTACGTTAGAAGAGCAATTTAAAGTAAATTATCGTTATGAAGATAACACGATTAAATTTGAAACACCGTTACGCAGTAAAGCAAATCCTTATAAAAAGGGGCGTGCTTATCAAGTCGTAATTGTTAGGTCTCGCACGCAAGAAGAAGCGCGTTCAGATAATGTAACTGTAATAGATAACAGCCAACCTAAAGTGGTATTAGATTTTGATTATTATTATGAACAACCCCTAGTTATTAAATCAGACGAGCCTATAGTGGTTGCAAACTTCAAGGTTATACGAACGGTTTATGCAAATGGTAATGTCGAAGTCTTAGATGTTTCAGACCAATTTGTAGGCGAATTTACAAATAATAATAGTCGATATGTATTGGGTAATATCCCAGGTACATTTACCAGTCACAATGCTCATTATCAGTTTGAGTTATCAGGTGTGAGTGATGAATCTGGAAACTTGGTAGCAATACAGAATGGTCAAGACGGTGTAATGACATTTAATGTTCACACGCTTGATCGAGAAGCCCCGTCACAGCTGAAAGTGATTAACGCAAAAACTGGCGAAGTCATAACAACTAGCACTGCATTAACACGCAGCAAGCAGCATTGTTTGGCTTTTGAGGCTATTGATAATTTAGATGCTAGCTTAGCGTATAGCTATCGTGTCAGCTCAAATCAAGGGCTTAACTATGGCCCTTGGCTAACGATTCCATCAAGAAGTGACTGCCCGAAAGGTAGTGTACCTGTTGCTATTTCCATAACTCAGCAAAGTCTCAATATACGTTTGAAAGTCAGTGATGGAGAACAGCTTGCCAGTAAAGATTTTGAGATTCCGTTAAAAGATCCAAATATTCAATTAACAACTTTTAACACCATGCCAGTTATCGTCGAGGAAGCGACAGATAGTACCTTGAAATTTGAGCTTTCCGGTGATGTGCAATTGATCGATAAAAATAATACAACCATCGAATTATTTATAAATAATCGCTGGCAACCGATTACAACCAATACAGGGCTTGTTGGTGATAGGGTTGTTTCTGCTGCTGATTACTTCCAACCAAGATTGGTGGATCTGTTAAATAGTGAAACTACACAAGAGATGGACGTTGCTGTTCGCTTAAGGGTTCCGTTTGGTTTAGATGCACAAAAAATATTTAATCAACAATACCGCTTACATAAAGACGTGACAGCACCGGTCATTCAAATTGTATCGCCAAGTAATAATGGATATATCCCGTGGGAAAATTCTTTAGATGTATTTATTAAATCGTTTGACCGCTATGGTATTGAAAAAATTGAAGCCTCTATTAATGACGGTCCATGGCAAATACTACCGCAGCCAAATCGTTTGGTATTTACACCAACAAAAACGGACTATCCTGATGAAATAAACATCAAAGTTAGAGCAACAGATCCTAATGGAAATGTAAGCTTATTACCTAATGTCGAAATCGGCAGTGAAGTTAATCTAACACCTTATGATGCAGAGCTGGGGGAGCCAACATTAGTATTACTTGAGCCGAAAAATGGTCTTTCAATTAAAGAACGCGATACCTTAAAAGTATTATTAGAGATTTCAAATATCGAGAAAGCACAGCTTCGCCTGAATATTGGCGGAGATGTAAATCATCCTAATAACCCACCAGTAATTGAAATAAATCGTACTGACTTAGATAAAGTTGTTCTACCTTACACTCTACATATGCCAGCAGTGATTGAAGATATGGCGGCGGTTATTCAATTAGTTGCCGGCGGTAAAGTCCGCTCGCAAGCGTATATTAATATTACGAACGATGATGATATCGAAGCTACAATTAATATTATAAGTAAGCCAATTAATAAAATATTAAATGGTACAACATTGCAGGTAAGTACACGTGTACAACCATCTATCTCTGATTTATCCCCTAACTCTTATGTTAGTTTAAGTGATGGTTCAGATGCACCTTGGGCACAGTTATCAGTTGATAAACGTCACGTATTTGAGAATAAAATATTTAATCATGAGCAAGTTAGCATTAATGCCATGATTCGAGATTTAAGTGAAAATGAAAGCCAATCGGCTAAACAGCTTGAGGTGATACCTTATTTTACCGGCGATGAGTTGCTACACCAAACACTACAACAGGGTATAGATCGACCTGTTGCATTAGAACACTTACAAAACACAGGCTTTGCATTAGCAGTTAATAATGTATATGGCGGCTTTAAGATAATGACAACTTCTGGTGCTGTTTACAGTCAGCCAGAAGGCAGTATTAAGATAATGAAAGTGTCTGCTCACCAAGCCCTAATTGAATTAGAGCGAGAAGGCATACATTATCAACAGTTATTAAGTTTTACTGAAAATGATATTGCACTGGAATCTGAATACCAATTAGAAGGCAACATTATTGCACTAAACGGCAAGCTTGCTTACACACAATCTGGTCAGACTGTATTTGCTTATCAGTTATTAGATAATGGAGCGTTAAATGAGCTACCAGCTTATACCTTCCAGGATGTGTTAATACAAACAACAGTGAATAGTAGCGGTATCTGGGGCTTAACTCAAAATGCATTGATTAAGCTTAGCCTTGTTAATAGCGACAATATAATTTCCTTGCAGGAGCAACAGCGCTTTGCATTAATTGATGCAAAATCGATGTTTTTACAAGGTCAGACATTCATGATTGCTAGTAATAATGGGCAATTAGAATTTTACCAATATGAACAAGGATCATTAGATAAAGTAAACGAAATGTTCTTCGAAAATAACATTTTAAGTGCACGTAAAGGTAATGGTGTTTGGTGGTTAAATATTGAATCTGAAGACCAGTTCAATTGGTTGGCAATTAAAGAGGCGCAGATCGTTGCTTATATAGCGTCAAGTGATTTATTGGCATTATCGAACAACAAATTAAATACGGTATCAGAACATAACTGGTACAGCCGTGAAATTGTTGGTGTAGATAAAGAATTAGAATCATCATTTAATGTTATTGAGAAAGAAGCAGGTTGGTTGATATCTCATACCGCTGAAACACCGTTAAACATTATTATAAAAAATACTAACAAGCTTCTTTCGGCCCAAAGGCTCGTCGGCAATAGCTGGTTTGTGCCTTACCAGAATATAGACAATATCAATATTGAATATATAGGCGAAGGTATTAAAGGTAGCGAAGCAATAACGGTTGCAAGTATCACCGTGAATAGTGATGTAACCATTATGCCTAATACAGCTGCATTACGTACCGGTGCTCATGTGCCAGTTGTGGTAACAGCCAAAGCAGCGTCTCGTATTACCAATGTTAGCGTTAATGATCAGAAACAATTTATTGTGAGTAATATTGGTTGGCAACAGCTCACTGAAGTGCCAGAAGATTTATTAGATATATCTATATTGGCAAATGGTGAACTGACTCAGAACCAATGGTTATCGCTAGATAATGAATCACAGGGGCGTATTGATATTTTTGAACCTCTCAATAACCAAGGGTTTTATGAGTCATCGCTCGTTAAAGTTAAATATCAATGTAAAGATATAAATGATGTTCACTTCTCAAAAGTGATCTTGGAAGATTTTAATGGTGTAGCGATTAAGCAAAATATTTTAAATAGCTGTAACGGTGATTTTGAATTGCGTTTGCCAAGCTTTAGTCAGTCAGAAAATCTTTACATTAAAGTAATAAGCTATTTTGGTGACGAATATCAATTTACCGAATCTAAAGTAGGGATTCGTGTGTTGCCGGTATCTAAATCAGTTAGCGCCAATATAAATGTGCCGAAATTTGTTCTGGCTAATAGTCAGCTTTCAATTGAACGAAACCTTACGGATGACATTGAGACAGCACTGTTACTCATTCAAGATAGCAGTAATAACGTATTGAAAGCTGCTGAAAATAGCATTAACTGGGAAGTGAACAGTAATTTAGATTCCTTTACTGTTAAATCATGGGTGAGTGATGGTAAGGGTAATACAGATTCACAAAGCTATACGGTTCAAGTAATTAGCCCATTTTCACTTAGCGAACAAGACAGTACGAGCGAATATACGCAACTTATTCCACGCATTAGTGATAGTTGGTTTGTTAATGAACGTACTATCCGTAATGAGAAAGAAGAAATACTAATAGAGACTAATTCGAATGTTATTCAAGCATCTTTACTTGGAAACCGCATAATCGTATTGCTTGATGATGGACTCGAAATTTATGACAGTGAATTAAATTTTCAACGTGTAGCGCATCACCCAATGAATGGTGTGACAGGGTTCATCCATAACGGAGCTGACTTATGGTTATGGGATAACGCTAAATTAAGCGCTTACAATATATTTGGTAATGACATTAAACTTAATACCAGCAAAACACTAAGCGGTAACATTGTTGGGGTCAAGCTTGTAAACAATCAACCTGTTTTACAGTTAGCAGATAAACTTTATTCAGTGAGTAAAGATAGCTACTTAAGCTTTGATGAGTCCATCCAATGGATTACATTTTTTGATAATGACATTTGGTTGCAAACACAGCGTGGTGCGTTGTACTCAGTTAACAATCAATTTCAATTGAAGGCGCATGGCTTAAAAGCACAAGGCCTATCGGCATTGAATATGGGCGGTTATTTGGCTTGGTTAGATGAGCAAGGTAAGTTATGGCTTGCAGCAAACCATTTGAATGAAACGTTGCAGGTCCTTGGCGCTTGGCAGGTTAGCCATCTGGGTGCAAATTTAGCGACGTTAAGTAATGGTCGCTTACATTTAAACACGGGTGAAACATGGTTAATAAATAAAGAGACAGTGTCTCGACAGCCATTTTTAGAATCGTCAAAGCAAGGCGGCTCTATTGCAGCTATGCAGTGGTATAAGGGCAAGTTGTATGTGGCAGGCGATTACTATGGCGCTTACAGCCTATCAAATACGGGTGAGCAATGGGCATTGAATAACGCCTCTGCCCCTTATACTGAAAAATCCAAACATCTAATGGCGACATCTAATGGGCTATTATTCTCAAGCGTTGATAATACGCGGGTAAATTTAGCTCAAAGTGATTTCACTCAAGTTAACCCTCTATTTAGAAATATTGATCCACTACATGTAGCGACTAATGGTGAGCTAGCAGCGGTATCGAATGGCCTAGATATCATTATTAACAGTGTAAATAACAATAATGAAATCAGTTATAAACTGCCTGGTAATATCAAAGTTCAATCCATGGCATGGGCAGGTCGAGTATTATGGATAGCCGGTGACAACGGTAATCTATACGAATTGTATGTTAATAAATGGCCAATTAATGAATATGACTTACAGCTCATTAGCCATGATATTAAGTTGCTATCGCCGGTTAAAGAAATGGTGGCAACAGCAGGTGCGGTTTGGATTCGACAAGAAAATGCATTGCAACAATACAATGCACAAAGTCGCTCTATTCAGAATGTATCGGCGACAAATGGTCAAGTAACGGCTATTCGCCAAAATGCAAATTTACTATGGGTGGCTTATGAAACACAAACCAACTCGATAGTAAGATCAATTGATATCAGTTCAGGCACATGGAGTGATACCGTACATGAATATACTAAACAGGTAACTGCACTTGCGGTGAGTGCACCGTATTTAGCTGTGGGCTTTATTGATGGTGATATACGAATAGAACATTTATCCAATTATGATGCTGGGCAAGTATCAGTTGAATTAGATGAGCCTAGTCCGCGACAACGTTATCAATATGCACAGCAATGGGATATTCAATTACCTTGGTCGGCCAATGCAGTGGCGTCAAATATATCCATTAACGGACATGTTCAATATGGTTTAAATGATCAGCATGCAACAAGTAAAGACCTTGTTCCGGGTTGGTTGTTAAATGGCCAGGTAATTAAATTTGATGTTGAAACGCAAGATATATTTGGTCGTATTCATAATGGCACAACATTGAGTACCTTCTTGCAATCACAATCATTGCCAGAAAATAACATGCAGATATCCCTAAATTTTGATGGGACCAGTTACTACCCAGCACCACTCATCATGGAAGCAAGAATTGCAAACACTCAACAACCTATACAATTAGTCGAATACTATTTAGCAGCCAATGAAAGTGGTCCATATGAATTGATTGCCAAGCATCGTGGCCCTCAATTTATACTGAGTAAAAACTTCGATTTAAGTAAAGACGGTTACTGGGTAAAAGCACGAGCAATCGATATTTATGGCAATTTCTCTGAATCTGAGCCTAAAGTAATATCCCGTCAACTTGATACGGCAGCACCTACTCTTAGTAGTGTATTAAGTGGCAAACCTGTGATTAATCAATCGACAGTAGTGGCACAAAGCCCTTATGCACTAAATGTAACCGCACAAGACGATCAAAGTGGCTTACAAAGTATTTTGCTGTTTAGAGATAATCAACTGGTCAAAGCAATTTTTGATAATAGCGCATTAAATTTTGACGATATCAGTAACCAGTCAGGTGAAAATATTAATTATCTAATAAAAGCCAAAGATATATCAGAAAACGAAACACAAATTAGCAAGGCAATTGTTTCAATAGAAAACCAAGCCCCTAGCATTTTGAACGTGCGTATAAATGGTCAAACAATTGATGTAGAAAACGAAAATGCAGTAGTAGAAATCATCGAGGGCGGCAACCTTTCAGCATCTATCTATGCTAAAGATGATGTCGCTTTAGCGCAGATGACAACGCGCTGGGCCTTACAAAGACAAAGTACTAGTGCGAATACTGCAAACCTGAACAAAACATTCCACTATATTGATCAACGCTCTACACGGGTGGAAGCATTTGTAGTTGATCATTTTAATATCTTATTAACAGACAGCACAAATAAACAAACTGAGGTTAATATTCCTATTCGTGTGGTACGTGACCAAGCACCAGATGCCAGTCAATTAATTATGGATGTGCCTCAATCAGGTATTTACGGGCAAGCACTAAGCGTTAACTTGAGTAGTATTAATCATGTTGATGATAATGCGACTACGCAATTAGTTTTTCAGGTGTTACAACGCGATAGCAGTGGCGAATTTAATATAGTTAAAACGATTAATGGATCTTGGAGAGACTACCGCTCAATTTCCATTAGCATGCCATCACATGAATTAGAAAATAATAACTATGAGTTTAAGTTACGAGTTCTAGATAAACTTGAGCAATACTCAGATACACAAACATACAATATACCGCTTACCAAGCGACCGAACCAAATTCGCTTTACCGCGAGTGGCACTCATAATCCATTGACGGTCACGCCAGACGCGGATGCGTTATACGACGTGTTAGTGCTAGACGATGCTGCTCGACCTGTGCCTAATCAAAATGTGCAATGGGCTATTCAATCTAGAAGCACCAATAAAATCGTCCAGTTAGGAACAGCGTCGACAGATACAGCAGGTCACGCTCAAATATTATTAGATACTAACCGTATAAAAGGTAGTTATTTAATGACTGCAAGACTTGTTAATTACTCAGATTTACAGCCAGCGCAACTACCTATCACCATTGAGGCAGGTGAGTTAGCGGCATTACGTGTAAATTATGTGGCAGAGCAAGAAGTAGGCGATAGCATGCAGCTGGTACTAACACCTATCGATAATGGTGGTAACGTCCCTCGTGCAGATACAACTAAAGCAATAGAGTTAGTGCTGCCTACCGGATTTCATTTCTCCTTTGCACAGCAATTAAATGTAGAAGTATTATCCAACGGCAATGAAAAAACTGTTATTCAAATGAGCAATCAAAGCTTTGCACTTGATATTGGCACCGCTCATATTGCAGGTGATTACAGTTTTGCACTAAGTGGCATAGATAAGCGTTTAAGGCTGATTAATGGACAATGGCAGCAAGTAAGTGATTTGCCTGTTACTCTAAATGCCGCACAAGCGAATGACTATGTCATAACGCCAATATCAATCTCGACAGAGGATAACCTAGGAAGCCGAGCAGATGTATTAGAGCAAGGTGATAGTAAGCGGTACGCAATAACACTGGTAGACCGTTTTGGTAACCTGGTGACAAAAGTCATGACAAATGGTCAGTACGTAAATACTAATTACACCGTCAATATTGTAAACAAACACAATAATGACGTAGTAGGCAGCGACACGTTATTAAGTGGTCAAGCCACCATAGATGCTGTATTTAATGACATTGGCTTACAAAATTTGCAATTACAAGCAGTCGAAACAGCGCCAGTTGGCTTTGTTAAAAACTTCAGCGAGCAAGTGAGCAAAAAACTACCTTACATCATCCACTCAGCATTTGAATATTCGTCACAGCCAGAGAAACCAAACTTAGTCTTAACATTCTCAGAGCCGGTTGAAGCAGTAGAGCCTGTTGATCTTACAACTTTACTCGAATTGACGAATGACGAATCATTACTGCTTACGATTGAAAGTTATGAGATAGATTCAAATAAATTGACTTTGATATTTAACGAATTGATTCCATTAGGTAAACAATTTGACCTGACTACAAGCGGCTCATCATTAATAGGAATAGCACAGCAAGATGCACTATTTGCACAGCAAATATCTGTGCAAAGTGCTGATATCTTTATCGAAGATCTAACGGGTGGCTATCAGATAGAAGCAACGGATCTCATACTTAAAACACACATGCGTACAGATAAAACCTTATATTCAAGTTCGATAAATTGGAGTAATGGCACGCAATTACCTGTTAATTTAGTGGGAGATGACGCACTTATCACGCTTCCTTGGAGCAGTAACAATGGTGTCGATATTGATTTAAATCCGTTATCACTTGCAGTAACCGCTAGCTTCACTACAGGTGAGAGCGCACTTATTGCAAATGAACTATCTATTCAATTGCTTAGCCAGGTAGGTGATTATGATAACGACGGCCTATCTAACATAGCCGAGCACTTAACCGGAGTACTGAACCCATTATTAGCAGATAGCGATGGCAACGGCATTAATGATGACGTAGATGATTACGATCAAGATGGTTTAGATAATTTATCCGAAATTAATTTTGGTACAGATATAACTAATGGCGATTCAGATAATGACGGTTTAACGGATGCACAGGAGCATCAATTAGGCACCATCGCAGTTGGCGAAGCAGGGGTAGATTCAGACCAAGATGGTATTCCTGACTTTGTAGAAGTGAATTCATTTTCGGATCCGTTGAACCCAAATGAAGCACTAATAGATCCGTTTTATATAACGAAACTAAAAGTTTCTACGCCTACAGCTGAGTTTGAATTTACGGAAGGTTCTTTTAACTATATGCCTGAATTGAGCGCTACTTTTTCAGCAAATAGTTATGAGGTTGAATTTAACATAACAAATTCGAAAGGTGTTCTTGGTTTTGAATCAAGTAATATAGATGTCGCGACCACTCTAACAGATGTAAATGGCTTTAACATTGCTTCGTCAGGTATAGCAACATTGAAACTATTCTTGATTGAAAATCCTCTAATTTTTGTCGAACAACAATTAACTGTATTTGGTTTAACCAGTCAACTAACGGACTTTGAAGATAAGACGACTGGCAGTTTTGGTTGGTTTAGTCCAGATGATTCTATAAAGCCTTGGGGAATCGATGATTCCTTTAAGGTCGACAGCAGTCAGCATAGCCTTAGAAGTGGCGATATTTCCCCTCTAGAAATATTAGATTTCGGTAGATCTAAGATAGAAGTAATCGTAAATAGCTTTGGTGGTGAACTAAGCTTTGATTACATTGTGGATACAGCCTATGGACGTGATTATTTTAATTTTTATGTCAATGGAAATTTGATTAATAAAACACATGGTAATTCAAACACAAGGCATTATGTGTATGAGCTTCCTGCAGGAAAGCAACGTATTACATTTGAATATGTTCGTAGCTCATATTGTTGTTCGCGAGCACAAAATGCTGTTTGGATCGATAACATCTCTATTCCATCATCACCAGACACTGACCGGGATGGCATATTAGATAGTTTAGAGTACCGCTATTTTGATTCGTTAGAAGGTGACTTAGATGGTGATATCGATGGAGATGGACTGTCAAATGAATCAGAAATTAAGCTCGGAACTGATCTTACTTCTAGTGACAGTGACAACGATGGAATAGAAGATGGAATCGAAGTTCAGCTAGGCCTTAATCCATTAGTGTCGGATATTGATCAGGATTCTGATGGTGACGGATTTAATAATTTTCATGAATATGTATCAGAAAGTGATATTCATGATGCTAATTCGATTCCATATGGCACATTAATTAATTTTGAAGATGAAAGCTTTTCACCGTTTTACTGGTCTCAGATAGGTAATATTGATTGGACAATTCAAACAGTAGGGCAAGAGAATGATGAGCACCAAAACTTTGTAGCGAGGGCGACCTCTGTGAATGAAGGGAGTCAAGCGATATTGACGACAACTGTAAATTCTAAAGGGGGTTATTTATTATTTGACGTAAGTAACATTTTTGACGAAACAACCGTTGATTTTTATGTTGATGGTTTAATCGTGGGTAGTTGGACGTCAGAACATGATGTAGAAAGTGTTCAATATGAATTAGCAGCTGGTAAACATGTCCTTACATGGATCTTTTCTATAGATTACATTGAATGTGAGGCTTGCTATGAAGGTGAATTTCCTGCTGCGTACATTGATAATATATTTATCCCTGCAATTGAAGATAGTGATAAAGATGGATATTTAGACGCTATTGAATACATGTATTTTGATGACTTGGAAGCAGGATTTGAGGAGTTTGAAGTAGATGAAGATGGCGATAGCATAAGTCTTTACCTTGAGCTTAAGAATGGTAGTGATCCATTGAAAGTAGATACGGATGACGATGGATTAACGGATCTAGAGGAAAGTTTTTATAATACGGATCCAGCAAAATCAGATACTGATCAGGATCTAATGAATGATTTCTGGGAAATTAATTATGGCTTAGATCCCTTAAATAAAAATGATGCTAATTATGATAATGATAGTGATTCATTTACTAATGCTGAAGAATATTTTGCAACTAGTTCACCTCTATCTGCTTCAGATATACCCTTTGGAATTCATATTGATAGAGGTGATATAAATACTGGACCATTTTATTTTACAATGATGGGTGACGAAGTTTGGGAAGCGTATTTATCTCAAAATGGAGGAACGGTTGAGTTCAGTCCATTACAGCTTCCAAGTAATGGTAGCTCTTCGATAGAGACTGAAATTAATAGTGAGGGGGGGCTGCTGAGATTTGATGTCGATTTTGATTCATATAGAAATAGATCCATTCTCAGTCTCTATATAAACGACATATTAATTAAAGATTTTACTGATTCTCAGAGATCCAAATATATAATGCACCTCGAAGCAGGAAGACAGAGAATTCGTTGGGAATTCACAGGTGATTACTATGTGAAATATAGCGAACTTATAATTAGTGATATCTTTTTACCTGCGGCATCTGACTCAGATAATGATGGCATAGCTGATTCAAAAGAATATGCATACTATGACACCTTAACAATGGTGTTAACTTCTGATACTGATACTGATTTAGACGGTATTCCTGATTTAATTGAGATTGAAAGTGGAAGTAATCCAGCAAATGAAGACTCTGATGGCGATGGATTAACAGATTTATGGGAAAGCGAAAATGGAACTGATCCATTACTCGATGATTCACTTGGTGATTTAGATGGTGATGGTTTCGTAAACTTAGATGAGTTTTTTGCAGGAACAAATCCAAGTGATCCATTAGAGGTACCGGTAGTCACGTTAGTTGACTTTGAAGATCAAACCGCTGGTCCATTCTTCTTTACCCAAATTGGCGATTCGGGCTGGGGTGTTAGAATTACGGAAAACCGTCCTGGTGATATGCTTGCATATGGCACTAACTCGTTGAGTGCTAATAGCAGTACTGCGATTGAGACAGAAATCAATAGCTTCGGTGGACTCTTCTCTTTTGACTTTGAGTTAAGATCTTACAGAGATGACGCTATTTTTGATTTATATGTTGATGAAATCTTGATTAATAGATTTACATCATCTCAAGAAAATCAATTTAGAGTGCACCTTGATGAAGGTAGACATAAAATTAGATGGGTTATGCATGGTGGATACTATTTAAGAAATAGTTTTTTATATCTTAATAGTATTAATTTCCCAGCTATTCCAGATAGTGATTCCGATGGCATCCCCGATGCTAAAGAATATGCATATTATGACACTCTAGTAATGGAGTTAACCGCAGATACGGATACTGATTTAGACGGTATTCCTGATTTAATTGAGCTTGAGAATGGTAGTAACCCGGCTAATGATGATACCGATGGTGACGGTATGTCCGATATCTGGGAGAAAGAATACGGAACGGATCTATTAGTAGATGACTCACTCGAAGATGTTGATGCAGATGGGTTTTACAATATTGATGAGTTTTTTGCAGGTACATCACCTATAGACCCTCTGTCATTGCCTGACGGTACTCTAGTTGATTTTGAAGATGGTACATTAGGTGAATTTTACTTTGAGATAACAGGTGATAAACACTGGGATAATATTATTACCGAAAATCACGTAGGTGATTACTTCGCATTAGGAGTTCATGGTTTAGAAGACAATGAATTTTCAGCTATCGAAACTCAAATTAATAGCCTAGGGGGGTATGCTTGGTTTGATTTCAGAATGATTGTTGATAATTCTACAAGCTTAGAACTATACATTAACGACCAATTCATTATGCAATGGAGTGGATATGTAGAAAAAAGATATCATATCTACCTAGGTGCAGGACATCAGAAAATTAAATGGAGATATGCTAGTGGTAGTGAATCATACGGCTATCGAACAGCCATGTTTCATAGCATGTATTTCCCAGCTTTACCTGATAGCGATGAAGACGGAATACTCGATTCAAAAGAGTACTTATATTACAGCACGTTAAATTCGGTCATAGCAGTGGATACTGATACCGACGCAGACGGCATAACTGATCTCATTGAAATTGAAAACGGTAGCAACCCAACTTTGACGGACAGTGATGCGGATGGTTTGACCGATCTTCAAGAGCTAGAATTTGGCAGTAACCCGATATTGCTTGATACAGATGATGACGGAGCAAATGATTTAAGGGAATTTGAACTTGGCAGTGATCCGAATTCTGAAGACACAGACAATGACGGGATGCCAGACGGATGGGAAGTGAATTATGGTCTAGATGTTCTATTAAATGATGCCGATTTAGATAAAGATGGAGATGGATTGTCAAATAGAGATGAATATAGATATCATTCAGATCCTAGTGATAGTAACTCTGTACCGATCCCACAATAGAAATTAATTAATTTATAAAAATGAAGAGAAATACAATGAAATATATACTTTTTATATTACTAATTTTAAGCATTACAGGCTGTTCTGATAGCGACACCTTAGCCAAGATTGGTTCGCATACGGTTGATAAAAATGAATTTAGCACATACCTACAGGCCAAGGGCGTTAATAATCAATCGATCAGTTCGCAAACAAACATGCTAGAAAATTATGTACATCGTCTAGCAATGACACAAGCAATTGAAAAGCAAGGTAACTTAGATACTTCAAAAATCGATCAACAAGTATTTGATTACCGTCAGCAGTTATTGATGAATGCCTATTTTGATCAATATATCGCTGAAAATGTAACTGAGGATGCGATCAAAAATTACTACAGCAGTAATGCTACGCAATATGAAAAAATAAAAGCACACGTCGCCCATATATTATTTCGTGTACGCCCAGGCATGAGTGAAAAAGAAATTGAGGCAGTAAAATTACGAGCATTTGAGGCCTCTAGTAAATTAAAATCGGGTAGTTCATTTGATGAATATGCTAAAAATCACTCAGATGACACCCTGTCGGCGAAAAAAGGTGGAGACATGGGCTGGATTATTCAGGGGAGTATTGATCCTGTATTTTCCAAAACTGCGTTTGAATTAACACAAGATCAAATTAGTGAACCCATTCGAACGGCATTTGGCTTTCATATTATTAAACTTTTAGAGGCACCAAAAACGGTAAAACTAGAATTTAATGCCGTAAAAGGTGAGATCCGCCATACCTTAAAAGCAGCAGCAAAACAAACAGAGTTAGAGCGCCTTAAGAGCGATGTTAATGTAGAAGTATATACAGATAGGCTGGCTAAATAATGAAAGCAATTATACTCATCGCATTGATATTACCTATGTTGTTGGCATGCGATAATAAAGCCAGTAATGTACTAGATGACTCTAAAGTTGTGGCTAGAGTCGGTGATGTATATATCACTGAAGATGGGTTACATCTGCAACTTCAAAAGTTAACGGGCTTAACTACGTTAACGCCAGAGCAAGCAAACATAAAAAATAACGTATTAGAAAGTCTCGTTTTGTCAAAGTTAATGTCAAAAAAACAAGCATCATTAATGAGTCAAGATGAGCTTCTTGAATTAGAACAAGAAGTAAATAGTTATCGAGAAGAGCGCTTGACACAAAAATATTTATCTCAATATGTGGTAGCTACCCCCCCGACAAAAGAGCAAGTGAATTCGTTTTATGAAGCCAATTTACATCGCTTTGGTGGTGGTGATTATTCTCAAGTAGAGTATTGGCTTTTAACCAAAGATTGCCAAGTAAATAACCACCAAAAATTAAGCAATCAGGCACTTAAAAAGCAATTGTTAATAGCGGGTTGTAACCAATCCCAGTATGTAGCGAGTGAGCTCAGCAGCAAACTTGCAAATATTTTAGGCGTAGATGCGAAAGACATAACAGAAAATAAAGCATTTTGGTTTACAGCTAAAGAAGGACAAAAGGTAGCGTTCGTAGAATCTATTGAAAAACGTAAAGCACAACCCTTAGTTGAAGTGGTCGCAAGCATTAGGAAAATGCTAGCACCTATGCAACTTAAATTAGCCATCGCCGAAACCAAATCACACCTTATAAAAGAAATGGAAGTCGAATATTTCGATTAATTCACTATGACCCAGTTTAAAACGAGCTTATTTTGCATGCTTTTGTGCATGTCATTCGCAAGTACTGCCTATGAAAACCAATGTGCATCGGTGTTCGCTAATGGTTTGCAATCCCATGATTTAGGTATTATTGATATGTATCGCGGTGCTGATTTGCATGATGGTTCATCAGCGCAATTGTTTGCTAAAAAAGTAAATGTGAACCGCTTTACAGGCAATAAAAGTTGTGGTGCACAAGCCTGCACCGCTAATGGTTTAACCAGTAGTAAAGTGCCTTCTTATACATTTAAACAATATGAGACCACTGGGTCATCTCATAATTTTAAACATAAGTGGTGGTTTCAGAGCGTTAAAATTACCGAGCCACAATATAAAAATGTGATGATTAAACCGTTTTCTACCGCAATATTTTCACATGCTGGTGGACAATTTATAGCTAAAAAAATGATTGTGAATGTCGGCGCTAAGCTTAAATTAAAACCGGGAGATTACTGGGTTGAAAACCTTCATCTTGCCACAGGGGCTGCTATCGAAAGCCATGGCCTAGGCCAAGTTAGAATTTTCACACACAGACTCACCGGTAGCTTTGCCAATACAGTTGGCAATCAGCAATCACCGAATCAAATATTGATTATTTCTGAAAACATTACGTTTGGTATGAGTAGTAAGCTATATGCATTTATATACGCCGATAGCGATATAAAGGTGGGTTTTGCCACAAATATAGAAGGTGCATTATCGGCTAAAAATATAGAACTAAAAGCGTATTCGAATATTAAGTTTTCCCAAAATAAAATGCCTTCTATCAATTTCGCATGGATGTGTGATTTTGATAATGACGGCATCTATGACGGCCTTGACAGCGATGCCGATAACGACGGCTTTAGTGACGAACTTGAGCTACAAGCAGGCAGTGATATTTATGACGCACAATCGACACCACCGGATTTAGATAACGATGGTACGCCAGATATTATGGATGACGATATTGATGGCGATGGTTATAATAATGAACAAGAAGAAAAAGACGGTACAGACCCATATGATTCTGATAGTTATAAGTCAAATCCGCCTACAATTGCATTGTCGATTGAAAGCGGTCAAATCATCGAACAGCCAACTATTTATGTCTCGGGTTTAGTGGGCTTTGGTGATTTAAATATATCCAAAATATTTGCATATAATGTTAATTCACCTGATCAAATTCAATTGATAGATTTGAGCAGCGATGGCACTTTTCTTAAGGAACTAAATTTAGAAGAGGGTCTCAACGAATTTAAAATCGTAGTAGAAGATAGCAAAGGCACGCAGGCACGCGTCTCATTTATTGTTACTTACGTTATTCCATTTCAAATATTATCTGTCACTCCCGATAATGGTGTCGTTTTTTCAGAGCCTGTCATCACAATAATTGCGAACATAAAATCAACGATAGAGCCGCAACTGCGTATTAATAATCAATTAGCGCAGCCAGAAATTATTTCTGAAAATACATACCGTTTTTCATTACAGTACAACCTAAAGCCAGGCGTTAATCAACTTGAAATGATAGTGTTAAGTGGTCAAAAAACGCTAAAAAAAGCGTTAAGTTATACGTTTGAACCTGCTGACATGTCATTATATCCAGCGCCTAACATTTATGTGTTAACACCCAATAACAATACTCGCACGGCTAAAATCGAGCAGCCTTTAACCGTCAACGTTGAATCCAACGTGGGTGGCTTAACCGCCCGTATAAACAACACCCCCGTTGAAATAAGTGACAGCGGTGATAATACCTATCGCATTGCGCGTCCGTTACATTTGCAAGAAGGGGAAAATCAATTTGCAATAAACATAACCGATGCGCTTGAGCAAAGCAGCGAATATATTTTAGCGTTATTTAAAGACACTGCCGCCCCTCAAATAACGCTACAGCAGAGCTATCTAACACCCCCTGACGTTAATATATTACCTTCTACTAGATTCACTCTTAAAGGCACAGTAGTAGCTGATGACCTCGCCAGCTTTAGCATTGCCGGTCAGCAAGTAACGTTGCATCAAATTGATGATAATCATTACGAATTTGACCATGCAGTGAGCATAGCCGCTAATCAAGATACCCTGGTTGCCGTACAAGCAAAGGACACATTAGCGAATAGCCAAACGTTAGCCTATTACTTTCATGCTAAAAGTAACTTAACAATGGATTGGATCACTCCACAATTTCCGGTGCAGTGGATGTTAGAAATGGGCACACAGCGCCCATTTGCCATTAAACTAAAAGACGCATCAGGCAACGAAGATTACACAATAGAACTCATTGGCCCACAGCAAAATACTCACATAGCCTTTACAAAAGTCAATGATTTACTGACCGGCTCATTTAGTGAAATAACCACAAAAGGTGAATACCAAGTCAAAGTTACCGCCCGTGAAAATGGCCAGCTCATTACCCAAATGCAAAACAAACTCACGGTCATTAGCCAAAACGATTTGCCAATAACCATAACGCAGGTTTTTCCTACAGCGGAAAGCGCTAACTTAGAACCTGATGTGGCCATGCAAGTAAACTTTAATCGACCGATTGATGTAAATAAACTCAGCATAGAAGCTCGTCGTACGTTGCACGGCAAAACCTATGTCAACTTAGATGCCTCAGGTGTTGATTTTTTACATGCCAAGGGCATGCAATTATTACAAGTGGATGTTGATCGCGAAATCGTCAACGGCAAACTATCTATATTGCCAAGTGATAGTGCGTTTGTATTTTATCCAACAAACGACCTAGGTTACAACGCACAAATTGAATGGACAATTCGTTATGACGGTAACGAACTGAGTAAACAACGCTTTACCACAAGAGAGCTCCCCACCGTAATTGATGGCGGCGTAAAAGATACCTTCAGTCAAAGCATAGAAGGTATCACGGTTGAAATAGAAGAACTTGGGCTAAAAACCACAACCAATAACGACGGCGGTTATGCGTTTGGTTATGGTAGTGCAGCGGCGCAAAATATTCCTAGTGGTCGATACCACATGCTTGTAAATAAAGATTATATATACCCCAAACTGGGTGAAGTGCGTATTCCCGTTGAAATAAAACAAGGCCGCCGTAATCAATTACCGTTATTGCGGGTGCCTAATATGAGTGGAGAGGTACAGTGGATCAGTGTTCCAAAAGATGCCAGTCACGTGCGCTTGTCACAAGGGGAGCTTGAAATACAACTTATTCAAGGTGCCCGCTTAAACTTTCCTAATGCGAAGCAAGTAAACCGAGCTATACATGCTCAATTTATATCAACCAGTAACGTCGTTCGAGATGTATACCCAGGCTCAGCGCCGTTATGGTTTTATCAGCTTCAACCCTTTGGCATACAAAGTACAGGTTCACTAAACATAAAAATGAACGTGCCGACCTTAGGGGGAAGTACCGCGTACATGATGATGCAGCCTGGTGAAACCAAGTATTCATTCTTACTCGGTTATAACCCCACCAAAAACATAATAGAGCCCATAGGTGTCGTTAAAATTCACGATGGATTCATGGAAACGGTGAACCCTGTAGAGCCTGCATCCATGGATTACTTTGGCTATACCCACACCAAGCCAGAATACCAAGAACAATTTAAACAATATGTAAATAATGAAATCAGTTTTATACAGCTGGTTGCACAAGTGACGGCAGAATAATATGAAACGGATTTTAATCAGCTTACTGGTAGCATTAAGCACTTTTTTAAGCGCACAACAAAGCCTTGCATTAAACCCTTATGGGTTTGAACAAATACTGCATATTGGCCATGTCTATGCGCGCTCCATTGTATACGACGAAGATACCGGGTTACCGTTATGGGCAACCTATAATGAAGATGGTGGACACACCAAAATTCAACTTGATGCGACTAAATTAGCAGCGGCCAATAGGGGCCGAGTGGTATCGGGAGAGAATTATCGCGCGTACCAAAAAGCCTATGACGATTTTGAAGCACAATACGAGGGAAAAGTTGACCTATTGCCCGTTAGTGATTTTCAAGAGCAAGCAGCCAACGGTAGCCTCACCACCAAAGATGGCCAGCCCATACAAAACTGGAACGCCGCGAGTATCGGAAATGATGTGCTTTCTATTGCCATACCCAGTAAAGAAAAGCGTTTGCAGTTTGATGCCAATCAAATTGAAAAATTGTATTTTCCCGTTAACTTAGCCATCGACGATGGCATCAACGACGACACCAAATCCGTGTTAATCGACATTGAAGGTAATATTCTTGAAAAAAGCACAGATCGTATCGGAAAACTGTCCGCATTCTACGTAGAAAAAGGCAAAGAGTTAGAAAACACCGCTGAATATGAATATTCATCTGGTATAAAAAAACTGCATAACTACGACATACTCGATCCAGTGTCCGGCGTATTCATCGAAGGCATTACAGGCTATATAAACGGTGCAACCAGCTCAGGCAGTGATGGTTTTTATAAACTAAGAGCTCTTCCTACGCCTTGTCCTGGTTTTCAGTATTCGCCGCGCTTGACTGGAACCGCACGGTTATATTATGTCAACTTCAACCCTAAAGGCTCGCCAGCGATACCGTACTTCATAGAAAAAACCAGCGAAAATACTTGCATTGGATATGGTGCCGCCGTCAACCCTGCCAGCGCGGAAGCCGCCGACGTGATTGCAACCATTGCATTCGCCCCCGAAAACATCACCACCCTAAATTACCCCATCGCCATCAACGTACTAGCAGGCAACGCCATCCTATGGGGCGCGGCCATCAGCGACAGCGAACCCACTGAATACTTCGCCGAACAATCCCCCATGACAGATTACATGGCCCCCAATGACTACGACGGCGACGGCGCCATCGACGGTACAGTACGAGGCGATCTCAACGACCAAGGCCAATTCATCGCCGACGAAAGCGCAGGGCGCTACGGCGTATTTTTAACCAGCAACCCAAGAGACGACGGCCAACCCAATTTCACCCGCGTCATCGACACCCAGCAAGACCTAAAACACAAAGGCCTCGTCAAAACCATCAACAAAGATGACCTAATTGAAACCGACATACTGGTTTTTAGGGAATCCACCGGTCAGCTCATTACCGAACGCTCCGGCCTTTCCGACGAAGACGTTAAACACAGCAAAGTTATCGGTCGCCTACAACAAGACGGCAACGGCAACTTCAGCTACACCATCGCCATCCGCAGCACAGAAGACACCGCCAGCTTTCGCAGCGCCCGCCATGGTGGTTGGGACAAATGGCAAGCCGCCAGTAAAATGAACCCAGAACTACACGACCACCAATCCGACTTCATCCGCAACGGCGAACAACTGCGCATTGTTGCCATCAACCGAGCAACAGGCTACATCGGCACCGTCATCACCGAACTCACCGGCCCAAGAGACGGCGGCAACGTCACCGTCCCTGTGCCACCCATCATCATGGGCCCGCCCAACCTAAAAGCCTGGGCCACACGCCGCTACCAACCCCAAGGTAATCAATTTAACGCCGATGAAAAGCGACACACCATCGGCAACGAAGGGGCCGCCACCAACGACGACGAACTCATCGAAATCCACACAAAATGGCTCGACGCTAACGGCTTCCCGCTGCCTGCTGGATTACAAGACCGTGGTTACACCGGGCGTTTAGTTAAAGTCGCCACCGACCCAGCTAATACCAACGACCCATACAGCACAAACACCAGCGAATTTGTGAGCAATACCGGCACACAAACCAGCGAATTTAGCATCAACCCTGGCACCCAACTGCAAGTGCTTAAATTTGCAAAAGGTGAAATAGGGCAATACCACTACTACATGCAAGTGAATGGTAAAACCGGTGCCGAACAAAACGACTTTTCAAGTGGTAACCACACAGGTGTCTTGCGTCACCGCCCCAACAAATACGTCCCAGTCAAAGTGCCACTGTTTGACGAAACCATAACCAACGTCAACAAAATATTGCAGCAACAACAAAACCCAGAAGCCAAAGATCTCGACGCCGCCTTCAACTGGGTATACCGCCCAGAGTTAAGTTTCTCGGTGGTCGATTTAGAAGTCAGTTCCATACTGCTGCACTCCAATGACCCAGAAGATGAGCCGCTAGAACTGGTCAACGCCACCGACCCCGTTATCAGCACCCAAGACAGCGCCGTGGAAATCTTCTACAAATTACTCGGTAGCCAATACGACCGCATCACCCCACTAGACGGCGAACAAACCTTCATCCTCGCCATAGGCGAACAAGAAATCGAAATCAGCGTCGATGGAGATGGCACCCCCATCAAATTCACCAACCTAGAACACCTAGGTGAAATCAAACCCGAAGATTATTTATCAATAAGATTGTATCTAAACGAAGACTCACAAAACGTCCTGTGGGACTGGGCGTTTAACACCCTCGACTTAGACATCGACAGCGACAACAACAACGGCTTTGCCGCACCCGACCGAACCTTACAAGAAGAAGAAAACGAAACCAAAGACCAACACCCAGGCAAAACCATCCCCATCAACGATGGCGACATCAACAAAAATGACATACCCGACTACGCCGAATTTGAATACCTCAATGACAAAGGCGCGCTGTACAGCAAAAAACTGGTTCCCTTCGTCATCGAAATCCCTGCACACGTCGACATAGCAGGCGCCACCATCAAGTTTGAATACGCAGGCTCCGACCCGCTCGACATCAAACAAGAAGCCGACACAAACGACCCCGACACCATCATCTACACCCCAGCCGAAGGCGACCAACGCTTATGGCTAAAAAATGCCGACAAAAAACGCAACCCCATGGGCGTCAACAACGGCGGCGACTACATCACCCCCAACACAGCATACGGCCTATTACAGCTAGGCTTTGACAACAGCAAACGTATCAAAACCTTCTACATAGAAGGCATCAGACGCACAAAAGCAGGCGCTGCCGTCACGCACGCCTACTTGGAGTACCAGCCATGAACCTAGCGGCATTAACAACCCCACATAAAGTAATGGCCCTACTCATAACCTTAGTGCTGAGTGTCAGCATCAGTACGCATAGCCATGCCAACAACACACGGGTCGACATCTCGCGACTCCACTACACCATGGGCTCAACCAAACTCGACATCACCGCCAACGTTCCCACTGTCTACACACTCGAAGGGGAAACAGAAGCCGTCGAACTATNNNNTGCACCGACTTTAAATACACCGTGGATGGTAGCGAATGTGACACACTGGCCGCCGACACCGTATTCGACAAAAGCCATGAAAAACTCAAAACAGACTATGAGTTTTACTGGGAACCGGAAAAATGGGACAACACCCTAGACGCCCAAGGCACACTCACCATCAGCTTCGATAACGAAGATCTGCCGAAAAAAGAACTGGCCTTTAAGCTCGAAAAGCGAGAACTAAAAGGCACAGAAGTAGCAGGCCCAGTAGAAGCTGAGTCGCTAGAAGGGGATGATGTTGCCATGTTAGAGAGCATGCTGTGGCATTTGGGGATCAGCCCGCAAAAAGGTACGGGTTATCAGGGGGAGTCCAACGCTGGTTCTGAGGGTAATCGAATTAATTCAACACGAAGTGCTGCACTGGGAAAAACAGTTAACTGTGATGGAAGTAATGCGGCCGTTCGCAACATATTTAGCGCAGGTTGGGACTCATGCAGTGATGGCAAGGTTGCAATAGAAGGTATGATTCGTCGATTTAAAGGGCGTCATATTTCAGCAGATGAAACCAATAAATTTGCGCGCAGTGGTGGCAGCACAGTTAATGGTACGGTTAATGAAAACATGTTAACGGATTTAGAGCATGCTTGGGATCAATACATTATAGCCGTACAAAGCAATCCCACTGCATTGATAACAATCAATCACGCATCAGCTGATGAATGGTTAACGTCGGCAATCAAGATATGGGATGAAGGGTTAGGCAGCACAGTGCCGATAACCTATACAAAGGCCAAGCACGATATTGTATTAGAGCTTGCCGGAGTAAGTGGTGAGCAGTTCAACCGAAAAGCGTTGCTAAAAGCATGGAAAGGCCGTGAAACGAAATCTCACTGGGGACATGGTTACCCACAAACAGGCTATAGGATGACAGAGGGCGGCGCTGATGAGTTGGGTAGCATGAGCTTTAACCAAATACAATATCATTACCGTTATAGTAAAAAACCTATACGCGTTCATAAAGAAAAAGCATTGAATTATTTTGATCCAGCAGACAATATTAAAGGCTTTATAATACATACAGCTGCCAACACTGGAGGAAACACTCCAAATGACTATGGACATAAAGGCGCATTTTATAAGGTGTTTGCTCAAGGTACTGCCAGAAATCATAATGAAAGTGACTTAAAAGCATATCAACATTGTAACAGCGCAGGAGTTTGCTCCGCAGTTAGTGCCATTACAGCCAATGAAGATGAATACGAACAACTGGCAAGAGCGATTGCCGAGTATAATATCAATCCCGGAAATAAAAGTTGGCCATCCACCCTTAAAAATAAAAAGTTAACGGATTGCAGGTCATGCGAATATTCCATTGACGTTCGCAACAGTAGCGATAAATTTAACTTACCTTACAGAGCGTATATTTGGAAAGGTGGAAATTACCCAGCTGGTTTAACCGATGAAGCTGGTAATCCTGATCCTAAAGCCGGAACGGAATGGTGTTTCAAATATGGAGAGGAAGAGTGGGTTGATGGTAAAGAGTTTAGCAAGGTAGACGAAGCAGCTCGTGGCGACCTCCTTGCTGATCCACCGATACAGCCCCAAGGACGCATTAATTGCACAACAGGTGACGCAATATGAAAAACGCTTTTTTTAGTATCTTATTACTACTTACCTCACTTATTGCCTACAGTTTTGATAAGGGTGTAGGAATAAATTCAAATAATAAAGATTCATTGTGGAATACATCATTACCGTATGCAATAGCACGGCAAGGGTTAAGAGCAGCTTCAGGCGATGAGTACATAGTTGCCTTTCAGGATTTTGATACTTATGTGTTTGGATTATCAAATTCATCGAGAGTTATTAAAGTTAATAAAGATGGGAGAAGTTTATTAGGCAACTGGTCATTCGCTAGTTCTGCTTCATGCGATACAAATGATCCTAATTGCATAGAACCATGGTGGAACGGACGTTGGAGCGATCAAGAGTTTTTAGAGCCTGAAATTAAAAAACGGTTAAGCAATTATGATATTAAGTTACCATTTGAGTTAAGTTACGGAGACGATGTTTCTGATGCTATTGGATGTTTAGAACATACGCCATTGCGCTATGGTGATATTGATGAAGATACTAATTCAGAGCTAGTGATATTTCTTAAAAATAGCCTTGTTATTTTTTCACCGAAAGAAGAAAAAGTGATTTTTAGTAGCGTATTTAATTACCCTGATTTTGTAACATGGCAGACATTAATTGATGCTGAAATGTATCTAGATGACCCTGATGCCAATACACCTCAATACGCATCTCTTCTTGAATTTAAAAAAGATAGAAACGCTATTATCGGTTACCGTGGATACTCAAAATTATTCATACAAGACTTTGGTAATGATCAAAAAAATGAGTTAGTTGTATGGCGAAAGTTTTATCAGTCACGCTTACAGGGTGATAATGTTAAAGGCTTTGAAAAGCTAAGCGACAGCTATTTACATTACAAAAAAGTCAACGGCGAATACCAATTACAAACCGACACCGCCCCAGAAACCATTCAAGGCTGGCTAGATTCTAAAAACCTCACATGGCAAAAAGGCTTTCCCTCAAAAAGCGAATGCGCAGGACAAGAAGGCCAGCTCATCCCTGAAATGCACGATCCGCTGCTGAATGATCCAGACGTATTAAAATAGAAACTTAAAAAGCACGCTGAACGCGTGCTTTGTTTTTTAATAATCGGTCATTTTTTGCGAGCGCTGACGACGGTAACTACATCTCCGCCAACGTCCCCACCGTTTACACACTCGAAGGAGAAACAGAAGCCGTCGAACTATCCGAAACCTCCATCATCCAGCAACAACAAAAATACTACACACTGGGCGGCGTACGCTTAAAATTCACCCTGCCCGAAAACACACTAGAAGGCGCTGAAATCACCTCCAATCCGACATTTGAATGGAAAATAAGCGCCGCGGGCAAACTCTGCACCGACTTTAAATACACCGCAACCGGCACAGAATGTGACACACTGGCCGCCGACACTGTATTCGACAAAACCCACGCAAAACTCAAAACAGACTATGAGTTCTACTGGGAACCGGAAAAATGGGACAACACCCTAGACGCCCAAGGCACACTCACCATCAGCTTCGATAACGAAGACCTGCCGAAAAAAGAACTGGCATTTAAACTCGAAAAGCGAGAACTAAAAGGCACCGCCGTCACAGGCCCAGTACCGGCTGAACCATTAGAAGGGGATGATGTTGCCATGTTGGAGAGTATGCTGTGGCATTTGGGGATGTCACCATCAGCTAACCCCGGTGCAAGAGGTGTTCGATTAACGGACGAAAATAAAAAAGTATTTAATACAGGCACGCCATCGGTAGGGCTTATGATGGGGCGGTTTAATTATATTAACTATGGTTCGATTGGATCAAAATTCGCTGCGATGCACACAGGAAAAATAGGAGCGACTGACAGTATCGAGCGTTTAAGACAGCACTGGCTTCATTACAAAATGGCTTATGACAATAATACGGGTGTATCGCCATTTAAATTCGATAATATTAATGATGTTGACAAAACATATGCGGTATCAATATTTGATGGAGGAAATTTTGAATATTCATCAAAATATCAAACCCTAAATGACACCTTCACTATCAAGCCTAGTTATACCCAAACAGTGCATGAAAGTGTCAGTAAATATAAAGACTTTGAACGGATTGATATATTAAAAGCAATGGCCTCAAAAGAAGCCAGTAGCCTACATTGGGGGAGTAAAAGCAACTATAGAATGCAGGTAGGCGGCTCCGATGAGCGAGGCAGTAAAGGATTTAATCAAATATATAATTCAACCGTATATGGTGGTGATTCTGCACAGGGAGACAAAAGAACAGGCTCATTCTGTCACCAAGTATCAGGATATTCATTAACGGGCGAATCAGTTACCAATCACTATGACCCTGGTGAAAACTTAAAAGCAAAGGCCATGTTTATGAGCGCACACAAAGGCGACTGCGGACGAAGCTTTAGGCTAGCGTTCTATACTAATGAATACACTGCAAAACATAACAAAACAGGTAAAACATTAAAGTTAATAAAGATGGGAACAGAAAAAGAAGCAATTACCACAACGCATAAAGATGACCGCTATGAGCAACTAGTAAAAGCACTAGGTGCCTATAATCAAGGTTGGTCAACCTTCAATAATACAGAAAGCTGGTCAGAACTTATCATTGATCCAGAAACACAAAAAAGCAGTGCTTTAAAAACTGCGATGGAATATGGACTCGATATATTGAAAGACAGCAATAAAGTGAATGGAGTAAGGTCTAACCATGGGATTAGACTGCCTTATCGTGAATATATTTGGCTTGGCGGAAGCTACCCAGCTGACTTAACTGATGCTTCTGGAAATCCTGACCCTAAAGCGGGAACAGAGTGGTGCTTTAAGTATGGGGAAGAAGAGTGGGTGGCTGGGAAGAAATTTAACTTAGTTAAGGAGTCTGCCAAGGGTGACCCATTTGCTGACCCTGTCATTTTGCCGACAGGAAGACTGAATTGTACGACTGGAGCTGAGCTATAATGAAAACCCTAAACTTTTTTTTACTATTATTTTTGCCAACAGTTGTGTGGTCTTTTGATAATGTTACTTCTGGAGTTGGAATTACACCAGAAAATGAAGATGGCTTAAGAGGCTCTTCACTATCTTATGCTATTGCACGACAGGGTCAAAGAGCTGCAAATAATGAAGAGTTAGTACAAGGTTTTGTTGAGATTGACGATTATATTTATTCGGTATCTTCCGAGCCTAGCCTTGTGAAAACTAAGAAGGAAGGGCGGGAGTTACTAGGAAACTGGCCCCTAACCCCTTGGTCTAATGCAGTCCGTATGATAGGCGAAGGTATGCACTGGGACGTAAGGCCCGAATTAATTGCAGTAAAAGGTGGAGAGTATCACGCTATATCAGAACCTAAAAAAATGGTATTCGATTTTGATAGTGACTATGATCTTTATACCGATAACAACTACATAGGTTGTTATAATAAAACACCATTGCGCTATGGTGATACCGGTGGAAATACTTCAAATGAACTGGTTGTATTTTTAAATAATGATTTAGTTGTATTTTCACCTGAAAATCAAAAAATTATTTTCTCAGCTCAATTACATACACAGGATGAGTTGACTTCTAATCAAGTAAGAATAGGTTTTCCAGAGTTAGAAGAAACAGCACCGCAGTACATTTCAGAGAAAGGCCTTAAGGGAAAATCAAGAAATGCTCGATTCCCTGCTATGCGTTCGTTTGCCAAAATATTCATAGACGATTTTAATAGTGATGGCAAAAAAGACATCATTGTATGGCGAAAGCTGTATGAATCAAGATTAAAAACCGACCCTGTTTTAGGTTTTAAATTAGAAGGGGAATTATTGGTGCACTACCAATTAGAGAATGGTGAGTATCAGCTACAAACAAATGCCCCAGCAGAACATGGCGAATTTGTATGGGATGATACGCAACAAACAGAAATTAAAGGCTGGCTAGATTCTAAAAACCTCACATGGAAAAAAGGCTTTCCTTCAAAATCAGAATGCGCCGGACAAGAAGGCCAGCTCATCCCTGAAATGCATGATCCGTTATTAAACGACCCAGACGTATTAAAATAAACCCTTTCAAAAGCACGCTCATTCTGTGCTTTGTTTATTAATAAAACTCAAAACCAGACACAAAAAAACCACTTACGTCCAAAGACCTAAGTGGTTTTTTTATGAATCAAAATCTTAAATTAAGCTTGGCAAAGCAAGTTTAAGAAGTCTTTTGATTCTTTGCGGTCGGTGAATTCAAATAACTGTGACCCGCTTTGGTCTTTAACGATGACTTTTAGCTTGTTAACGGCAATGGAGATCACTGGCGTTTTAATTGAATAATGTTGACCTTGATGTGTATAAGGCATAATAAATAAACTCTTCTAATGTGCGCAAAAGGCGCTGATTAAGTAAGAGCTGGATATTGTTAGTTAGAATTTTTTAAAATTACGACATTCATTCTCGAGTACATGTTTGTTGCTCGAAATTATGGACAATACGTTAGCTCTTTTGTTTTTGTAGTGCTGTCTAACTGAGAGGGGATAGGCAAAACACATATTACCCGTGGGTAATGCGTTAAATAAACTAGATGGGAATAATTAACGCTCTGGATAGTACGTGTGGCTGTTTAAAATGTAAACACTTATTTTGGTTTATTTTTAATCGGTGGCTTTAGTGGGTGCTGATCGGGCGCGGGGTTGCATGCCCCGTGAGCGCAGCGAATGTGTTGGGTACACCCTCGTACAGGTTTAGGTTTGGTGCTGATTGGGTGCGGGGTTGCATGCCCCGTGAGCGCAGCGAATGTATTGGGTACAGCCTCGTACAGGTTTTAGGTGGAGTGGCTTTAGTTGTTGCTGATCGGGCGCAGGGCACCCTCGTACAGGTTTAGGTTTGGTGCTGATCGGGCGCGGGGTTGCATGCCCCGTGCGCGCAGCGAATGTATTGGGTACACCCTCGTACAGGTTTTAGGTTGCATGCCCCGCGAGCGTAGCGAATGTACACCCTTGTACAACGTTTATAAACAAGCTGAGTATTTGCTAAATGAGATGCACTGTACGAGGGAGCCCCGCGCCCGATAGCCATAAAAAAGGCGAACCCATGGGTTCGCCTTTTTACTATCTGCGGGCTTTTTAGTAAAAGCCCTTAAATAGAATATCTAAAACTTACGCTGACAAAACAGCCTGTACCGCTGGCATTAGCTGGCTTTTACGAGACATCAAGCCTGGTAGGTACATCAGTTGGTCTTCTGTGGTGTGACCATACGCTTTGGCGGCAAGTTTGGCTTCGGCGTCTGAATAAACCACTAGGTGTGCGTTTTTGGTTTTGGTGTCGACGATGGCAAAGAAGATGAAATCCAGACCTTGTTTGGCTTTTTCGCCGGTCATTTCTTCTAGTAAGTCCGCTTTACGGTCTAGTAGCTGCTGTGGCAGTAGGGTTTCCGCTACGCCAAAACCTACTTTTTTACCGTTTATTTCGTAGTGCTTGAAGTCACCTTTTAATACATCGTAGGTCGATACGTCAGCAAGGTCCGATTTGGCTTCCATCATTTTTAGGCCGAAGTCGTATAGGTCTTCGATGCCGGCAATTTTAGCCAGCTTTTCAGCGTATGGCTTGTCTTGTGGGCACGTGGTTGGGGATTCAAAAATCAGGGTGTCCGATAGAATACCGGCCAACAGCATGCATGCTGTGGTTGGGGTCATCTCTTTGCCCATTTTCTCGAAACGATCCGCAAGGATCGTTGCCGCGCTGCCCCAAGGACGAATATCAACCGATACCGGAGTATTAAAGGTAATTGGCTGATCTTGAATGGCGTGGTGGTCGATAATGGCAACGATGTCGTTGGTGTCCACGTCTTTGTGTAGCTGGGTTTTTTGGTTGAAATCCACCAAGCCTACTTTTTGGCCTTCTACTTTGGTGATCATTTTAGGCAGTTCAACACCGCAATAATCCACAACAAACGCCGTTTCTTTGTTTAATTCACCAGCACGGCGTGGCTCGCCACCAAATAATTCAGCAGCACCAATCGCTGAACCAATGGTATCGCTGTCTGGGCTTAGGTGGCCTAACCATACTAGGTTGTCTGTTTCGTTGTTTTCTGGGGTTTCTAGATCAAAAAAAGCCATTCGGTTTCCTATAAAAGCATCTATAAATGGGCGGTACTAAAATTTGGCGCAATTATAACCATAAAGCGCGCTGGGTTATAAATAATTTAGCGCTATATCCTAGTATCCCTGTATTGGCCTGTGTAAAGCACCTAATACAGTAGCCCTATTAGCGAGGGGAAGCGTTTAGATCTTTCCCTACTTTCACTATACACTCACTGATTTTTCACCTTATTGATGTGGGTCGTTTTGTTGTACATGGTTACATCCCACTTGATCCATCGCCCTTAAGAGAGCCCTCATTATGATGCAAGCGGCCTACACCGTTTTAAACTCGGTATTTGGTTACCAGGGGTTTCGCCCGCCACAAGATCAAGTGATTGAGTCTGCATTAAATGGCGAAGACGTGTTTGTGCTCATGCCCACGGGTGGTGGAAAGTCATTGTGCTACCAGATACCAGCATTAGTACGCCCCGGTGTGGGCATTGTGATTTCCCCTTTAATTGCCTTGATGCAAGACCAAGTGAGTGCCCTGACACAAGCCGGCGTGCGTGCTGCGTGTATGAACTCAGCCATGGGAAGTGAGCATAATTACCAAGTGGAGCAACAAGCCTTAAGGGGGGAGCTGGATATTATTTATATTGCTCCTGAGCGTTTGGCGTTACAACGTACTACTGATTGGCTAGGTCAATGTGCGCTTTCAATTTTTGCCATTGATGAAGCCCATTGTGTAAGCCAATGGGGTCATGATTTTCGCAGTGATTATTTGCAGCTCAGTGTGTTGCAGCAACTATTTCCCTATGTGCCACGCATTGCGTTAACCGCCACAGCCGATGCCAAAACCCGTGAAGAAATTATTGCCCGTTTAGGCTTAGAAAATGCCCGTGTGTTTGTATCTGGGTTTGATCGCCCAAATATTCAATATCGCATTACGCAAAAGAATAACCCAAAAAAACAGTTACTCACCTTTTTACAGGCCGAGCACTCAGGCCATGCGGGTGTGGTGTATTGTTTGTCCCGTAATAAAGTAGAAGCCACCGCCCAATGGTTAAGTGAGCAAGGTGTTAACGCCTTGCCTTACCATGCAGGTTTAGACAAAACCATTCGCCAACAAAACCAAGAACGCTTTTTGCGTGAAGAAGGCATTGTCATGGTGGCCACCATTGCCTTTGGTATGGGCATCGATAAACCGGACGTGCGCTTTGTGGCCCACTTAGATTTACCCAAAAGCATTGAAGCCTATTACCAAGAAACCGGCCGCGCTGGGCGTGATGGCGACCCTGCCACCGCGTGGATGGCCTACGGTTTAGAAGATGTAATAAAACTCAAGCAAATGATGGCTGGCAGTGATGCCAATGAAAACTTTAAACGCATCGAGCAACAAAAATTAAATGGCATGTTGGGTTTGGCAGAGTTAACCACGTGTCGACGTCAAACTTTAATCGGTTATTTTGGTGATACGCTTGCTGAGCCTTGTGGCAATTGCGATAACTGTTTAACCCCCGTGCAAACCTGGGATGGTACGCAGGCCGCGCGCAAAGCATTAAGTTGTGTGTACCGCACCGATCAGCGTTTTGGTGTGGTGCATTTGATTAATGTACTGCGCGGTAAACTTACCGACAAAATAACGCAGTTTGATCATCAGAGAGTATCTACCTTTGGCATTGGCCAAGATTTAAGCGAGGCCCAGTGGCGCTCGGTGTTTCGCCAACTTGTGGCGCGCGGTTATTTAAATGTGAATTTTGATTATGGCCAGTTATTTTTAAGTGATACCAGTCGCGCTATTTTGCGTGGTGAAGAACCGCTTATGTTACGAGTCGATACCATGCAAACCAAAAGCAGCATGGGTGGTGGTAATAAAAAATCCAAAACTATGGATATTGATGAAAATGATCTTGCACTGTGGGAAGCACTGCGAGCTTGTCGTAAAAACCTCGCCACCGAGCAAGGAATTCCACCGTTTATGATTTTTCATGATGCAACCTTAAAAGAGTTGTTGGATCACAAGCCAAGCTCATTAGACGGCTTTGGCAATATTAGTGGGGTAGGGCAGAAGAAGCTGGATAAATACGGGGCGGAGTTTTTGGCTGTTTTGAATGAGTTTTAAATTGGGTTTTATTATTCGCTTTGCTCATTGGTCGCCTGCGAGCAGCCTCCTACAATAATTAATATTAACTGTAGGAGGCTGTTCGCAGGCGACAGGTGTTATTTTAATATTTTTTAATAATGTAGGAGGCTGCTTGCAGGCGACCGCGAACGAAGGGAGTGTATTGGGTATGCATGCGAGATAAAAAAATGCGAACTACTGCGTATTATCCGCTGCAATCTTATCCAGTGCACTAATGCGTATTAACTCACTTCCTGAAAAATGCTGTTGTCTAATATCTTGCAGTAACTGATTTTTCTCTACTTGTGTATAGCTTGAATTAAGCAATATGGATTCGCTTTCAAGTCTGTATTGAGTCACACGAGCCGCCCACTGAGCTCGCTTTTGATCTAATGCTGCTAAGTTTTGTGCAGCTTGCTCGCCATAACTCTCAACTCGTAATGTATGAATAGCCGATTCATCGGCGCCGTTTTCACGCAATGCTTTTTCTTGTATTTTAACTGTGTTGATCAAATTTGCTTGTTGCTCTTGTTGTGATATCCAAGCAGGTGACTCATTTTTTAACTGATCATACTCTACTTGTTTTTGCTCTGTTGTGAGTTCGCGATTTCCTCGGATGGCGACTTTTTTGATCATGTAATCGTCGTACTCATCCTCTTGTTGGTAAAAAGCAAGGCTTGCCTCTTGGGGTAAAAATAAACTACGTGATTCTCGTACCGCTTGTTTCATTTCTTTGATTCTTTCAAGGTTGTAGATTTGGTCATCATAGCGGGCTGAAAAATCATTTTTTATTTCGCCGATGTGGTTTTGGTATTGAAGGAAGCCTTCTAATATTTTAATGCCTTTAGCTAATTCAGCTTTAGATAATTGCTGTGCTAAAGCATGGCGGATACGCAAAATACACTCAGCCAGTGTTTCTTCACCCATGGCCGATAAATAAAATTCAAATAAACGCTTAACTTTCATGTTGATGATCAACTCCCCATGCTCGTTAGTATCTAAGGTGCTGGGTAATGGGCTGTCGGTAAGAGATTGAGGCATGCTTGCATAAAAAATAGCGGCTTGTTCGGCGTTCAATTCCGGTGTGTTAAATAATGCGCTTATGTTTTGTTTTGATACGGTCTTTTCTGTTGGTATTGTTTCACGCTTTTCAGTTGGCTTGGCCGACGTTAAATCTAATGTGGTGGGAGTATTGTTTGACATTAAAATACTGCCAAAAATGAATCCTGCACATATGAAGCTAAGACTGATGCCAGCTTTTATATTTAATGATGTGTGTTTCATTGGTTACTCTAAGGTCAAAAACACAGGCTCATATTGTTATAAACCTGTGTTACAGCTCAACTTATAGGCCTGCTTTTTTCAAGCGACGGGCATGTTCAACATATAAAGGTACTGGGCTAGTTGTCCACAAACCGCGTAAACCAAACATGCCGTTAATTTCGTCAGCATGATTACCCACATAATCATCACGAATAACTTTACCAAAGTGTGTAGAGCAGCGAGGAACTAAACCATCATGATCATTACCCGCAAACACAGAAGTAAGAGCAAGTACGGCATCAGCAGGGTCCAAAACATTTGAATTAAATAATGGATTATAGTTTGCGGACCAAGAATAATAACGTACGCCATTAGAGCTATGAGCACCGTCATTGACTGAGTAGTCTTTTACGTATTTAGGCCACCACCATCTTCCAACATTTTGTGTTGGTACTTTTTTGCACGATGTACTGCGCACGCCTTGAGGGTATTGAGCGTTATAAAGCAAGGCATCTTGAGTATTAAGAGCACGAATGGTTGCCATAGTATCAACGGCTTGATCAGGTTCACCTGCCAGTATGGCTTCAAACCTTGCGATGGCATTGCCTAGAGTAACTGCTAATCCTTCAAGTGGCGTGTTGTTTACTAAGTCAGCCACAGGTGAACCAAAGTGTGGGGTAGCAATAGTCGTAATGGATGCCACCAAATCTGGGCGCACTGCGGCCACATAACGTGAGGTGCTGCCCCCTTGTGAATGGCCAATTAAATTAACTTTGTTAGCACCTGTAGTTGCAAGCAGGTCTTCAATGTAGGCCAGTAAAATTTCACCGCGCACTTCATCGCTATTCCAACCTGGCACTTGTGGGGTATAGGCAACGGCTCCTACACCGCGTAAAGCATTTTTAACGCCATAAAAGTAATCCGCTAACATTTTGTCAAAGCCGGCATGTCCATGAACTAATACAATGGGGTGTTGAGTTTTTCCTGATGTGTCTGCATGGCTTGGAAGTGAAGCCATAAGCGCGCACAGGGAGAAAGCCAAAATCTTGCTTAGGTGTTTAAACGTCACTGTTTTTTCCTATTTTTATTATTTTATTAAGGCGAGTAGCACAAGCTTTGAGTCAAAGCTTGTTGCACTATAGCTAAGCTAAAAATGAAAGACCTAAATTTTTGATAATTTGGCCAGCTTTGCCGAAACTGTCTTTTAAAGTGATGCTAATGTCGTAAAAAATGAGGGGTATAACTGTACGTTGGTTCTGTATAAGACCAATTAATTAAACCAATATAAATACTCAAGTTAACTACGCAGAAGATTTATGAGTGGTACTTTGTTACCATAAGGTTTTGATGTTTAGTGTGAGTTTTAACCCCGTGGTACGTTTTCAACTTAGAGATTACCAACAAGAAGCCGTTGCTGCGACACTCACACATTTTCGTAAAACGAACGAGTCCGCGGTCATTGTATTACCAACCGGTTCTGGTAAAAGCTTGGTCATTGCTGAGCTTGCTCGCTTGGCACGACGTAAAATTTTAGTGTTGACCCACGTTAAAGAATTGGTTGAACAAAATCACCTTAAGTATGAAAGTCTAGGGCTAAACGCAGGTATCTATTCTGCTGGTTTAAAACTCAAGCAAACCCATCATCAAGTTACCTTTGCTAGTATTCAGTCTGCTGCTCGAAATCTTGAAGATTTTAATGAAGCTTATTCACTGATCATAATAGATGAGTGTCATCGGGTGAACTTACCCAGTGATCAATCAGACAGTGAAACAAGTGAGCAAGACGAGTCACCTATCAATCAATACCAGAAAATTATCCAAAAACTAACTCAGGTAAACCCAGAGGTTAAATTGCTGGGCCTAACCGCCACACCTTATCGTTTAGGCATGGGTTGGATTTATCGCAAGCACTATCGCGGTTTTGTGCGCAGCGAACAAGTACGACCATTTGAGCATTGTATATATGAGCTGCCTCTGCGTTATTTAATCAAGCGAAAATATTTGACCGAACCTAAATTAGTGGATGCTACTATCGAACATTATGATTTTAGTAGTCTTAAGGAAAGTGCAACGGGTGAATATAATGCCACCCAGGTGAATCATCTATTAAGTCAGCACCACAGAGTGACAAAAGGCATTATTGAGCAAGTTGTTGAGCTTGGCGAAAAACGTCAAGGCATCATGATTTTTGCCGCCACAGTGGACCATGCAAAAGAAATATTCAGTTATTTACCATCTAGTGACAGCGCGTTAATCACAGGGGCCACCGACAGTAATGAACGCGATCATTTAATTACTGCGTTTAAGCAAAAACAGATTAAGTACTTAGTGAATGTATCTGTGTTAACCACAGGCTTTGATGCACCCCATGTGGATATGATTGCCATATTACGCCCAACTCAATCTGTCAGTTTGTATCAGCAAATTATTGGGCGAGGTTTACGCTTAAGCGAAAACAAAAACGATTGTTTGGTTATTGATTATACCGGTAATGATTTTGATCTATACCAACCAGAAGTGGGTGAGAAAAAGCCAAATAGTCAAAGCCAACCTGTGCAGGTTGCTTGCCCAAGTTGCTCGTTCCCCAATATATTCTGGGGAATCTGTGATGGCGATGGTGATTTGATCGAGCATTATGGTCGGCGTTGTCAGGGCTTAGTAACGGACGGTCGTGGTGTACATCAGTGTGATTATCGTTTTGTCTTTAAAGAATGCCCACACTGCGGCGGTGAAAATGATATTGCAGCACGTACCTGTATTGAATGCAAAGAGGTACTGGTTGACCCTGATGATATGTTGAAAAAAGCCCTGCAACTTAAAGATTCTAAAGTGATTCGCTGCTCGGGTGTCAGCTTAGAAGCGGCTAAAGAAAAAGGCGTAGAAACGGATCAACTTAAAATTATTTACCATGACGAACAAGGTGCACAACTAAGCGAAATATTTGATTTTAGCAAGGTAAATCAAGTTAAAGCATTTAATGGTCTTTTTGCAAAGCGTATTAGTGTGAATATTGCGGCGAAATTGGGTGTGGCTGATGTCTTTGAAGTCACGACATTAGGGCAGGCTTTAAAGTTATCTGCCGTATTTCCGTCCCCAGACTTTGTGATTGCTAAAAAACAGAAATATTATTGGCGCATTAAACATCGAATATTCGATTATCAAGGTAATTACCGAAAAGCGAATGAACTGTAGGTTTTAATTATTTAGGTCGGGTATGGCTGCGTTGAGCATACTCATGAAATCATCATTATCTCTGATGTATTGCTTAGATATATAAATTCCAAATGCTCGCTTCATTTCAATATTTTTTTTAAATTCTAAAGAACTCATGCCGGCTTGTGTGTAAGTGTATTCAAATACCTTTTCTGCTAGAAATGCTGCGTGAATCTTTTTATCTCTTAAAGCAGTCAGTAATTCCGCTGCTTTAAAACTCTGAACTTGATAGCCATTACGAGAGAGCCATCTAAACGTATTTGTTTTACCTATGGTGCCGATAATGGACCGGTATTTAAAATCATCATTGTTTGGAGTGTTTAAACTATTATGCAGAGTGAACCAAGCCCAGTTGTTGTATTCAATGGGTTTGCTGAAGATAGCGTGTCGACTTCGTTCGCTATTTTTGGTGGCCAGAAAAAAACCATCAACCTCCCCACGCTTTAACGCTTTTAAAAGTAAGGAGTAATTTAGGTAGTTTTTAATATTTAAAGTAACAGGGATGCGCTCAAAAATATTTTGAATCTTGGTAACTGCAATGCCTTTAGGCTGACGGCCCTCTGTATAAGTGTATGGTTTGAAATGAGGTATTCCTAGGGTGATTGGTTCGAAGGAATGTGCATTTGTGGTGAATAATATAACGCTGCACAAAATACTTATAAATGTGCCTTGAGTCATGATCATAGGTTGAGACCGCTGGTGTAGTATAACTTTTAAGACTAGCAGTAAATACATATAAATCACCTTTAACTAGCATGGCTGTCTAAGTTAAGCTGGGCTGCATTGTACTTTTCTAAGTAGCAGCGTCAGCATAGATGCCAGTCATAGCTCATCAGCTTAACCAATACATCATAATGCATTGCTGATCATTAAATAAACAAATCTGCCTATGCAAAATCGTTATAAATTAATTCTTGCGAAAAATCATTCATGTGTTTAAATACTGGTTATATTTACAGTAATTTAAAAATCTGCCTAGCAGACCTAAATCGGATAAAGATAATAAGGTGAAGAAAAATATGGATCAGAATCGCCAAAAAGCCCTAGACGCAGCCCTAAGCCAAATTGAACGCCAGTTCGGTAAAGGCGCCATCATGAAAATGGGTGAACAACCACGTGAAGCGATACCATCAGTATCAACCGGTTCGCTTTCATTGGATATCGCGTTAGGCATAGGCGGCCTGCCATATGGTCGTATTGTTGAGATTTACGGCCCTGAATCCTCGGGTAAAACCACTATGTGCTTAAGCACAATGGCCCAAGCGCAAAAACAAGGTAAAACCGTTGCGATCGTGGATGCGGAGCATGCACTTGATCCTTTATATGCCGAAAAACTAGGTGTAGATCTAGACAGCTTACTTGTTTCTCAGCCTGATACCGGTGAGCAGGCCCTTGAAATAGTCGATAGTCTAGTGCGTTCTGGTGCGGTTGACGTAGTGGTGGTTGACTCGGTTGCCGCGTTAACGCCAAAGGCAGAGATTGAAGGGGACATGGGTGATCACCACGTGGGCTTGCAAGCTCGCTTAATGTCACAAGCTCTACGTAAATTGACGGCTAATGTTAAAAACGCTAACTGCATGGTTATCTTCATTAACCAAATTCGTATGAA
>JAGDZK010000007.1:0-38376 GCA_049115935.1 Bermanella sp.
CTAAAATGCCTGAACCACAACCAAAGTCCACCACGGTTTTA
Organism: Bermanella sp.; assembly: GCA_049115935.1. Lineage (GTDB taxonomy): Bacteria > Pseudomonadota > Gammaproteobacteria > Pseudomonadales > Oceanobacteraceae > Bermanella. The sequence continues at coordinate 42 of JAGDZK010000007.1, forward strand.
CCGCTGATATCTTGCCCGTCTAACCATTTAAGGCACAAAGACGTGGTTGGGTGAGTACCGGTACCAAAGGCTAAACCTGGGTCGAGTTTTAGGTTTACGGCGCTTGGGTCTGTGGGCTCAAGCCAGCTTGGACATATCCACAAACGTTTACCAAATGGCATGGGTTTGAAGGTATCCATCCATTCGCGGATCCAGTCCTTATCTTCGACCAGTTCTAATTTGTAATTTGGAAACGGCTTTTCGTATTCTGCTTCGTATATAGCGGCAAGCTGCTGCATTTGCACATCAACCGGTTGCTCAGCATCAAACAATGCCCACAAATTTACGTTATCCCATAAAGGAGTTGTGCCTAATGGTGGCTCATAAATTGGCTGGTTGGCTCCATCGCGCATGGTCACGGCTTGGGCGCCTATGGCCATTAACAGGTCTTCGATCTCTGCACTTTGATCGGCAGTAATGTCTACGATGGCTTGTATCCAGGGCATGGGTTCTTTCTTTAAGTGGTTGTATTTGCCAGTTTATTGGTCAAGAAGTGAATGTCGACACTGCCTTGTTGAAACTGGGAGCTGCGGATGAGTTCTTGCTGTAATGGAATGTTGCTGCGTATTCCATTGATGACGATTTCATCCAGTGCATTACGCATGCGTAAGCGCGCACTTTCTCTATCTGGCCCATGACTAATGACCTTCGCCACTAGCGAGTCGTAATAGGGCGGCACACTATAGCCATTATAAAGGTGAGAATCTACTCTAATCCCAAGGCCGCCCGGGGCGTGGAACAAGTTCACTGTACCTGGGCTTGGGGTAAAGGTTTTAGGGTCTTCGGCATTAATGCGACATTCAATGGCGTGACCTTTTATCTCGATTTCATTTTGTTTAAATGACAACCCCATGCCAGAAGCAATGAGTAGTTGCTCTTTAATGATATCCACACCTGTGACCAGCTCGCTTACCGGGTGCTCTACTTGTACGCGGGTGTTCATTTCAATGAAGAAAAATTCACCGTCTTGGTATAAAAACTCAAAGGTGCCGGCCCCTTCGTAACCAATATCAATACATGCTTGTACACAGCGCTTGGCGATTTTATTGCGCAGTTTTTCTGGGATATTAGGGGCGGGTGCTTCTTCAATGATTTTTTGGTTACGACGTTGAATTGAGCAATCACGATCACCAAGGTGAATGGCGTGGCCATTGCCATCGGCTAATACTTGAATCTCAATATGACGTGGGGTTTCTAGGAATTTTTCTAAATACACCTTATCACTACCAAAGGCGGCTTTTGCTTCACTTTGGGTGAGATAAATACCGTTAGAAAGGGCCGCCTCACTGTGGACGACTTTCATACCGCGACCACCGCCACCAGCGGCGGCTTTAATAATCACAGGGTAACCGATTTCATCGGCTACTTTTTTAATATTGGTTTTAGGTGTGATGGCGCCTGTGCCGGGCACCGTTGGAATACCCGCTTTTTTCATGGCGTCACGAGCGGCAACCTTATCCCCCATGATGCGAATCACAGCTGCACTTGGGCCAATAAATTTAAAACCGGACTGCTCAACCTGTTCGGCAAAGTCGGCACTCTCAGCTAAGAAGCCGTAACCCGGGTGAATGGCGGTGGCGTCGGTCACTTCGGCAGCGCTAATAATAGCGGCGGCATTAAGGTAGCTGTCTTTGGAGTTATTAGGGCCAATGCAGACGCTTTCGTCAGCTAGGCGCACATGCATAAGGTCGCGATCAACGCTGGAATGCACGGCCACGGTTTTAATGCCCATTTCTTTACAGGCGCGCAAGATGCGAAGGGCGATTTCCCCTCGGTTAGCGATAACGATTTTTTTTAATAAGCTGGCCATGATGATCCTTGCGCAAGCCCAAAGTTAAACAATGGTAAATAGAGCTTGGTCGAATTCAACCGCTTGGCCGTCTTCACTTAAGATCGCTTCAATGACACCGGATTTATCTGCTTCGATTTGGTTCATCATTTTCATGGCTTCAATGATGCAAATCACATCGCCTTTTTTCACCGATTGACCCACTTCAACAAACGCTGGAGAGCTTGGACTTGGGCTGCGATAAAAGGTGCCTACCATTGGTGACTTCACCAAGTGGCCAGAATGTTTAGGTTTGCTAGATTCTTTTGCAGCAGGCTCAGTGGTCGCAGCTGGCTGAGCCACTTGAACAGGGGCGGCGACGGTTTGGGTAAGTTCGCGCTTTAAATGAATGCGGCTGTCTTTTTCTGTGATGTCTAATTCAGATAAAGTGGAGGCTTCCATCAGGGCGATGATTTGCTCGAGTTGTTTAATGTCCATGGCTGGCCTATTTATTCTTGTTATTAAGTATGTTCATGGCGCTTTGTAAGGCTAGTTCATAACCCTGAATGCCTAAACCACAAATGACACCGACCGCCACATCACTGAAAAAACTATGGTGACGGAACTCTTCGCGGGCATGTACGTTTGAAATATGCACTTCAATGAACGGGATATTAACGCCCATGATGGCATCACGAATGGCCACGCTAGTGTGGGTAAAAGCGGCTGGGTTGATGATAATAAAGTCGATGCCTTCTGAGCGTGCTTCGTGAATACGCTCAATAATTTCGTATTCTGCATTACTCTGTAGGCTTAAAAGGTGGTGACCTTTTTCTTTTGCAAGCTGTGCTAAACCTTCGTTCACGTCCTCTAATGTGTCTGAACCATAAATTTCTGGCTCACGTGTGCCAAGTAAATTTAAGTTAGGGCCATGCAGAACGAGAATAGAAGCCATATAGGAAGCTCATAGATAAGTAGTGATAATCACTTTAGTTTGCCTAATGGTGTCAGTGCTGTCTAGCGCCTATGGGTAAAAGCCTTAAGGGGTTCACAGCTTTTTTGATTGATGGGCATGGTTTTTTTATTCAACGTAAACCTGCACGTTGTTGCGCCCCTGTTTTTTTGCTTCATAAAGGGCTTGGTCGGCATGTTCAATTATGTGATCCGCGTTGTTGCCATTAAAACTGCAAATGCCGCAGGAGAAGCTTACTTGAAATTCTTTTTCGTCGGCATTGTGATCAAGTTGGCTAAAGACTTGGCGGATATCATTCATCACCGCCATGGCTTGCTCGGCGTTTGTATTGGTTAAAATCACCGCAAATTCTTCACCGCCATAGCGGCCAATGCTATCTGTATTGCGCAAGCGTTGCTTTAAAAATAACGATAACGCCAAGATCACTTTGTCCCCAACTGGGTGGCCGTAGTTATCGTTAATTTTTTTAAAGAAGTCGATGTCCACCATGGCGAAACTTAACGGCAGCTGTTTTTCTTTTGCTTGTCGGCAAGCTTGTTTGAGCTTGTCCAGAATATAGGTGTGATTGAATAGTCCGGTGAGGCTGTCTTTTGCAATCAAGTTGTTAAGCACCCGTGCACGACGGGCTCGGCTTTCAACAGTAATGGCTAAATGGTTTGCTTTGATGGGTTTGGTAAGAAAGTCATCGCCTCCTCGGCTCATGGCATTGAGTTGTATGTCCACATTGTCTTCACCGGATAAAAACAAGATAGGCACACCAATGTACTGAGGCTGTTGGCGGATTACCCCCGCCACTTCGGTGCCAGTACAGCCTGGCATGTACATATCCATTACGATGATTTCTGGTTGAAAGTCATCAAGGGCGGTCAAAATTTCCAATGGGTTGGTGATAATGTGGGTTTCCATGCCCGCTTTGGTGAGGGCTTTTTCGCAAAAGAAAGCTTGGCTTTTAGAGTCATCAACAATTAGCACTTTATGGGGTGCTTCTGGTTTGGGGGAGTAGTATTTTTCTACCGCCCTAATAAGTTGGTTAACCGCAGGTTTTACAAAAAAACGAATCCCGCCTGCCCTATGTGCCTCTAGTCGCTGCTCGATGCTGGCGGTTTCTTCTTGAGTGATGAAAATCAGCGGTACGTTTGATTGCTTAAGTTTGGCAAAGTGACTCATGAGTTCTAAGCCATTATGTTCGCGCACAAAGTGAATGTCAGTGATAAAGGCGCTGGGAATGTATTCATCTTGTAGGCGATAGAAATGCTCGTTATCGTTGGCCACAATATTGATCATGCCAAAATGGTTAAACTGTTGGGTCAGTTTGTCTGCGTACTCTTTGGATACCGCCAATATGATGGGCTTGGCTGCGGGGATGTTATGGGTATCTTGAGTATCATTGCGTCTTAGTGAACTTTGGCTTAAGAGGTCTATGTTGGTTTGTACACTTTCAATTTGTTCTTCACTGATGTGGCCTTGGGCGTGGGCCTCATTAAAAATATCTAAAATCAAAAGGGCTTGGTCGTGTTGATGGTGAATATTAAAGCGCAAGCTTTGACGCATGAGCTTTTCGCATTCATCAATCAGCTTAGGTAGGTGCTCAACCTTTAAACCCCCATCAAAGCTGGCTCGCCATAGGTTGAGTAGTACACGAATTTGGTTGCTCACACGGCTGGCAAAGTGACGCTTTAGGGCGTTAGAGGCGGACTCTTTTTCAATGTGACTCATAACGAACCTTAATCAGTAATGATCTATTTACTTTAGCAAGGATTCCGACAGACGACGCTTACCATGACGAGATTGAGAACTGAGTATGAATTAGTCTCCAAAAAGGCAAACCGTCACCTATAGTTAAAGATTATTAACATTGGTTTGAGATGTACTTTGTTATGGTGGCACAGGGAATGTATCGGCAACTCACATTAGCCGCGGCTTTGGCGCTGGTGTTGGGAGGTTTAGTGGTGGCACAGGGAAATCAGAAGCTATTAGGGACTGCCATGGCGTCACAGGTAGAAACCCTATTTGGTGAGAAAGGCAAGCAAGCTCTTTTGCAATGGGCACAGTTTGTGGTGAGCAAAGGGAATGAATATCAGGTGGAAAAAGAGCGCCAAACCCTTGATCAGATCAATCGCTACTTCAATAAACGTATGGCTTTTGTCAGTGACGAGCAGCATTGGCAGCAAGAGGATTACTGGGCTACGCCGCTGGAATCACTGACCACTGAAGCAGGGGATTGTGAAGATTATGTTATTGCCAAATATTTCTCTTTGATTCAAGCGGGTGTTGAGCAGCAAAAACTTCGAATTACCTATGTGAAGGCATTAAAGCTGAATCAAGCCCATATGGTTTTAGCGTATTACGCGACCCCTAAAAGCGACCCTTTAATACTTGATAATATTAACCCTAATATATTACCTGCATCCAAGCGTCGAGATTTGGCCCCCGTTTATAGCTTTAATGGTATGGGCATGTGGATTGAACGCCAGCAAGGTGGCAGCATAAAAGTAGGTAGTCCTAATCGCTTAAGTCGCTGGATGGATGTACTGTTACGGATGCAGCAGCAAGGTTTGCAACCTTGGTTAGATCTACCTGCCTCGCAGCCAACACAATAACAATAAGGTCAAAGATTATGAGTATTCGTCGACAACTTGCTCTTTATATTGGTCTACTAATGGTGGTGATTTTATCTGGCAACTTGTTGCTTAATATCATCAATTTAAAAAGTCACTTTGAGCAGCAGTTACAAGCCAGAGCCGATGAAACCGCCACGACACTCGCTCTCACGTTATCACAAAGCGCACAAGCAAAAGACGATGCCGCTCTGCGCTCAATGATTGATGTCATTTTTGATCGCGGGCACTTTGCAGTTGTGCGCTTTGCTTATACCGACGCTAATAAAATCATTGAACGAGGCTCCACAGAAAGCATTGCTGTGCCTGTTTGGTTTAAATCCGTTATGGGGTTAACCCCAGGCTTTGCAAATACCGAGGTGATTAGTGGTTGGAATCAACTAGGACAGCTTAGTATTGCTATGCATCAAGGGCCAAGTTATGAGCAATTATGGCGACTGGTAAAAGCCGAGTGTGCTTGGTTTTTATTAATGACCTTTATTGTTGTTTATGGCATGAGAGTGCTGTTAATTTGGCTGCTTAAACCCCTTAAGCAAATAGAAGAGTTGGCGCAAAAACTCTCTCACAATCAATTTGTACATATTCATGAAAAACCGACGTCACGGGAAGTGCATAGTTTGGTGCAAGCCATGAACCACTTAAGTGACCGCCTGCATGCCAGCTTTTTAGCTCATGGGCAAACCGTGCGTAAACTGCAGCATGAAACATTTAATGATGGTTTAACTCAAGCGCTCAACACCAAGGGGTGGGATCAATACCTATATGATTGGATGAAACATGAGCAGTTTGCACCGGGTTGGATGGCATTAATACATGTCGATAATTTAGCGACGTTAAATGAGCAACTGGGTAAAGCGGTTGTGGATGAGTTATTAGTGCAAATATCCATGCAGCTAAAAACCGAATCCTCATTAAATCATGAACATGTTGGCATTGCGCGCACCGGCGGCGGGGATTTTTGGTTGTTTAGCCCAGATCCGTTAGATAAAGAATACACAGTTCGTGTTGAGGCCATTCACGACAGTTTAATGCGCTTGTCTTTAATTCAGCAGCACAAGGCGCAGTTATTCTTCGTGGCTATGCCAGTACATGAACCACAATCCCCGGCCAGCCTGAAACACCAGTTGGATCTATTACTGCAGCGCAGTAAAACTCAGCAGCAAAGTCTACTTGTGGGGGTGACTGAGCATCATCCGCTGACAAATTGGGTCGAGTGGCAGCAGCGTCTTAAAAAAGCATTATTAGATGAAAGCATTCAACTTTATAGCCAGCCATTATTTGACGATACACAAAACATTATTCAGCAAGAGATACATTGTCGTCTGATCGAAGAAGACGGTGAAGAGCCATTAATGGCGGGATATTTTTGGCCCATGGTTGATAAGCTGAACTTATCTCAAGAATTTGATCGATTAGTGATTCGTTTATGGCAGCGCTTATTTGAAAACCAAAAAGACACTGGCCGCTTTAAGGGTAAGTGGGTGTTGAATATTGCGGGTAAAAGTTTAAATGAACCCAGCTTTAGGCAGTGGTTTGCAGAGCATGTAACAGCAGAGCAATTAAATGATTTGATCATTGAGTGCAGTGAATACACGCTTGCCCATGTTACGGTCAAAACCCAAATGTGGTTACACGACATGACAGAAAAAGGCTTACGTTTAAGTGTTGATCACGTGGGAACGTCTGGCAAAAGCTTTGGTTTCCTAGCTCACTTTCCTGTTTATCAAGGCAAGATCGAACGTCGCTATATTCGAGATATTCACGAGCATAAAGACAATGCCTTTTTTGTCAGCGGTATGATTCAAGTTTTCCAAGCGCAAAGCGCTCTATGTTTTGCTGAAGGGGTTGAAAAACAAGAAGAAATCGAAGCATTAACAAAACTAGGTGTTGATGGTGTTATGGGATATGCCGTGGGTCACCCTAAACTACTTGAGATTCCCAAGCCTCAGCAAAATAGTGATCAATCACTTGATCATGAGTCATAGATCATGTTTGTGTGACCTATCATGATATGACAAGCACACTCTACAGAAAATGTTTGCTATAGTAGCTGCGCCTGCAATATTTAAAATAGGGAGACAACATGGGGCGCATCCTTGCTACAGCGTTACTTTTCACTGCATTTAGTGCACAAGCGGATCTGGTTTTATTAGATGGCCATGTTCGTGCCATGCCTCCTGGCCAGCCCAATACCGCTGCATTCCTACAAGTGAAAAATACTGGCCAAGAAACCATCACACTTATTAATGCAGCAACCAAAGCGGCTAAGAAGAGTGAATTTCACACTCATACAATGAACGATAAAGGCGTGATGTCCATGACGCAGGTGCCTAATATTGTCATCAAGGCACAGCAAACCTTTGTTTTTAAAAGTGGCGCTCACCATGTCATGCTGATGGGTCTTACCAAGCCTTTAAAACCTGGCGGCACTGTTGAGCTCTCATTACAAGATACTAAAGGCGCCAGCTATACTTATGACTTACCTGTGGTGTCTATTCTCGATACAGCACCCATGAAGCACGACCACCATCATCATGGTCAGGAGTAAAACATGTCGAAGAACAGTGAACGATTCGATCGGTTTTTAGAGGCTGGTTGGATGATGAGAGCTTTCATTGGTGGTATTTCGGTTTATCTAGTAGCCGCGCTAATCGCAGGTGTGATTTTCAGCAGTGAGCCAGAGCAGTTTGTGGTCACAGAGGTGGCGTCTAAACATGCCATGGAACACGATCGCCATTTAGCAACGGGCTACACCACCACGGTAACACTTATGAAAGTGGCCCAAACGTTACTTGATAAGTCCGGCGGTTATCTCAGTAACGATGTGATGCCACCAGGCGTTTGGTTGGATAATATCCCTAATTGGGAGTTTGGTGCATTGGTGCAGGTACGTGATTTAAGCCGTGCCCTGAGAAAAGACTTTAGCCGAAGCCAAAGCCAGTCAACGGAAGATGTGGACTTAGTGATTGCTGAGCCCCAGTTTCACTTTGACAACCTGTCTTGGGCTCTGCCTGATACCGAAGGCGAGTATCGTCGAGGCATTGAAAAGCTGAATAGTTATGCACTTCGCCTTGCGGATAAACAACAGGCTCAGGCACAATTTTTTGCACGGGCTGATAATTTGCGTCAATGGCTTAAAGATGTGGAAACTCGCTTGGGGTCACTTAGCCAGCGCTTAAGTGCCAGTGTCGGCCAAAAACGCATCAACATCGACCTGGCCGGTAGTAATGAATCTAGCCAGAGCACTGAAAATGATGACGAGTTTGAAGTGAAAACGCCGTGGAGCGAAATTGATGATGTGTTTTATGAAGCCCGTGGTAGCGCTTGGGCACTGATCCATATTCTAAAAGCCATAGAAGTGGATTTTGCCGATGTGCTGCACAAAAAGAATGCGTTAGTCAGTGTGAAGCAAATCGTCCGTGAACTTGAAGCCACCCAAGAGACGGTTTGGGCCCCTGTGATTTTAAATGGCAGCGGGTTTGGTATGACGGCGAATCATTCATTGGTAATGGCGTCATATATGTCGCGAGCCAATGCGGGGATCATTGATTTACGCGCGTTACTGTCTCAAGGTTAATAGCCCACCTTCCTTCTTAAAATAAGCTGAGGCCACTTTAGCCTCAGCTTTTTTAGTTAAAATTCGTCTTTTTCTCCTATCATTTGCCGACATTTCACATATGGGAATTTTCTCATCTACACTCTAATTAGTTGTAAAAACTTTAGGGAAGAAAGGCAAAATGGAAATAGCGGAATATCACGCATTTGTTACGCAACTAGAGCAACGACTGCAAACCTTACAAAATGAATATATTGCAGATCACAACACGGATGCCCAACTAATAGGTCCATTGTTAGCGCTCACCATGCTGGTTAAAAGTGATTTACTCCCCTTTGCCCGAGATCGCTATGCCGTGATTGTTAAAGGGCCACAATGGAAAATTGCGGATGATCATATTTTGCAATTAAGGCAAGAAGTAGAACTCATGTTGTCAGGCCCTAGTGCATTTATGCAGCGCAAACTAGGTTAGTGGCTTTTAGATTATTGAGTTAAAATAGCCGCACGACATAGGATGATGTAATGCGGCTTGATAAATATATTTGTGATAACACCTCGTTAACACGATCTCTTGCGACTAAGGCCATTAAGTCTGGTCGCATCAAAGTAAATGGCATCAAACCTAAAAGTGGCTCACTTAAAATTCTACCGGACACGGATCAGGTTTTATTTGATGGCCATTTAGTTGAAGTCCAGCCATTAACACGTTATTTCATGATGAACAAACCACAGGGTTATGTGTGTGCCAACAGTGATGGTGAACATGCCCTCGTGTTTGATTTGATGAGTGATGAAATTAATGTCAGTAAGCTTCATACAGTTGGCCGTTTAGATAAAGACACCACGGGTTTGTTGTTGATAACCGATGATGGACAGTGGTCACATCAAATAACCTCCCCTAAACATCACCAAGCTAAAATATACCGGGCGTGGCTGGCAGAGCCTTTAATAAAAGAGGCCGAGCAGAAGCTTGAAACGGGCATTGTTCTAAAAGATGAAATAAAGCCAACATTACCTGCCAACCTTAAACGTATTAGTGACACAGAAGTATTACTGACCATAAATGAAGGTCGCTACCATCAAGTTAAGCGAATGTTTGCAGCCCTTGGTAATAGGGTTATTAGGCTCCATCGTGAATCCATCGGTGAGATCCAGCTTGACCCGTTATTGGCTCCAAGCGAATACCGAATGCTGACACTACAAGAAGTACAGTCTCTTAGTAAAACATAGGAATAATTGATGCTAGATTTACAGTCCATGTTAATGCTTACAGCTTTGTCTGGGTTGGCAATGCCTTTAGGTGCGCTACTGGCGAAAGTTGAGCGTATACAATCTGACTGGTTAGAAAGCGAGTTGCGCCACAGCATTATTGCATTTGCAGCTGGCGCATTATTATCTGCCATTGCATTGGTGTTGGTACCGCAAGGTATCGAGCACCTGACGGCTTTTTGGGCCTGTATTATGTTCATTGCTGGCGGCTTTGGCTTTATGTTAGTGGATACTGTTCTGGAGAAATGGAATACACCGGGCAGTCAGTTGGCCGCCATGCTTGCTGATTTCATTCCTGAATCATTAGCTCTTGGGGCTTTATTTAGTATTGGTGGTAATGATGCCGCTCTACTGGCGTTATTAATTGGATTGCAAAATTTACCTGAAGGTTTTAATTCATATCGTGAATTGATGAAGAATGGTCACTTTTCAGCTAATAAATTAATTTTATTGTTTGTCGCATTAGCGTTTCTTGGTCCATTTTCTGGTTTTATTGGTTATCAATGGTTGGCCGAAGAACCACAACTGTTGTCAGGCATCATGCTGTTTGCCGCTGGTGGCATTATGTATTCGATTTTTCAAGACATTGCACCAAATGTTCCATTAAAAAAACATCGTTTTCCGCCTATGGGGGCGGTCCTTGGGTTTGTGCTGGGTTTATTGGGGCACATGCTAAGCGCCTAACCTATTAAAACTGTGATCTGTTGCTGAGCATGTTGCGTAATAAAAGCTTACGTATTACAAGGTATGAGTTATGCAGCCTATTTATCGACTGGTTTACGCAAGTAAAGCCAATATTAATCTTGGAACAACCGGTATTAACCCTGAGGTGAGTCGCATTTTGCTTAAATCGAAAAGTAATAATGCAAAGCGAATGATTGGCGGTGTCTTGTATTATGCTGATGGTTATTTCTTTCAGGTTTTAGAAGGCGAAAAGTCATCTGTGTTGAGTTTATATAAAAAAATCACACAAGATGAACGACATTCTAATTCAATAATTTTAATTGAGGGTGAAATAAATAAGCCACAATTTTCTAATTGGTCTATGCACTTTGTTGCAACAGATAGCGGTATTAGGCAGTTGCTAATGGATAGTGGATATAAGGAATTCAAGCCATTTGAAATGACAGTATCACTGGTTGAAAAGCTGATATCAGTGTTGAGTAACAACGGCGTATACGAGCGCCATGTTACAAATGAATTAAGCTTATCGAAAAGAGTTAAATCATTTTTTTTGAAAAACAAAACCGCCTAACAAGCGGTTTGTCTGTTGCTTTAGCTTCATGCTTTATTTTTTGAATTAATAGAGATGAATTTTTGCTTATTGAATGAAGGTTAGCTGAAGTGTTTCTTTCAGCCCATCTAATTAGAGTAGTCAATGCACATTCTGTCTTTTGCAACTCTTTATATGGGCATGCTAATTTGTTTAGTATGCATTTTAGGGATCCAGCACATGTTGGCGAATACCGTTACGCAAAATCAATCACGTCAAGCCTTAGAGCAATTTGATGAAATCTGGCTGTTTGGTTATGGCTCTCTGATCTACAAGGTCGACTTTCCTTATTTAGAAAAATTCCCAGGATACATTCTTGGTTGGCAGCGCCGTTTTTGGCAAGGCAGCCATGACCACCGTGGTACACCTGAAAACCCAGGTAGAGTTGTGACGTTGATATCTCAAGACGGTGCGCGCTGTGATGGCATGGCATACCGAGTTACGGCTGAAGAATTTATTCATTTGGATCATCGCGAAAAAAATGGCTATCTAAGGCATGAAGTACCTGTCATTTTAATCAATGAAAGCGGTCAGGAGACTGAAAAACTTGGCATCATCTATATTGCTGATGAGGAGAATAGTGCGTATTTGGGGGAAGAAAGTGAAGCGGCCATCGCGGCCCATATTGCCAGTAGCCGTGGGCCCAGTGGTGAAAACAGTGAGTATTTGATTTTACTCGAAGAGGCGCTGGCGCAACTAGGTGTTGTGGACGAGCATGTTTCAAGAATACGATCCTACCTGCCTTAGACATGACCATATTTTTTATGACTGCTTTTTGTTTTAATTAAGGCACGTACAGTTTTAAACGCTACTGTGGTAAGCGCTGGCCGAGAGTGGCTTCAAACGTTAAAAACTCACCATTACGAATGGCGCCTAATTTTATTTTATCCCCAGGCATAAGATTAGCGATTTGACGCATGGTGGCTGTGCCTTTGTCGGCTTCTCTACCATTAAAGTGCGTAACAATATCGCCTTTTAATAAACCGGCTTTAAATGCTGGGCCATTTTCAACCACGCCAACCACTACTTGCCCTTGCAGTTTTTCAGGTAAGCCAAATGCTGTTTTTAATGCTGGTGTTAGCTCTTGTGTTTCAAGGCCAAGCCAGCCTCGCACCACGTGACCATATTTTAGTAAATCTGCCACAACACGCAGGACGTGATTTAACGGGATGGCAAAACCAATGCCTTGGTTGCCACCGGATTTACTATAAATAGCGGTATTAATACCTACTAGCTTGCCGTTTGCATTCACCAGTGCGCCACCTGAGTTGCCGGGGTTAACCGCTGCGTCAGTTTGTATAAAATCTTCGTAAGTACTGATGCCCAATTGATTGCGTCCAGTTGCACTGACAATGCCCATGGTCACGGTTTGACCCACACCAAACGGATTACCAATGGCTAAACAAATATCGCCCACTTGCAAGGTGTTGTCGGATGCAAAATCAATCACTGGTACATCGTCTAGTTCTATTTTAAGTAATGCTAAATCTGTTTCGCTGTCACGACCAATAACAGCGGCATTGGCGGTGCGGCCATCTTGTAAAGCAATAAGAATTTCATCCGCTCCTTCAATTACATGATTATTGGTAATGATTAAGCCTGGGTTGGCGATGATCACGCCAGAACCCAAACTATTTTGGATACGGCTTCTTGGCATGGGGGCGCGATCAAAGAAGCGACGAAAGAAGGGGTCGTTTAATAAAGGATGAACTTGCTCTCGTACGGTTTTACTGGTGTAAATATTCACCACCGCAGGGGCTGCGGAATTAACAGCAGGGGCATAAGATTTTACTGGCTGAGCCGTTTGATTAGCCGATGGAATAAAATGCAGTGCAAGGCTGGCTGTGACCAAACCCACTAAAATAGACCAAGATAAAAAACCAGGCTTTTGCATCTGAGCACCAAATCTTCGAGAATGGGGCAAGTTTACGCAAATGAGTGTGGGATATGAAGCTAAACACGTTAGTGAGTTATCTAAATCGTGAACTGCAGATCGAACAGTTTCGTGATTACTGCCCAAATGGCTTACAAGTGGAGGGCAGTGGTGAGGTTCAGCGTATCGTAACGGGTGTGACGGCTTGCCAAGATTTAATTGATGCGGCGGTGGCTTTCAACGCGGATGCCATTTTGGTTCACCATGGTTATTTCTGGAAAGGAGAACCAGACGCAATCGTCGGCATAAAAAAACAACGCATACAAACTTTATTAAAACATGACATTAGTTTATTGGCTTACCATCTGCCGTTAGATGGGCATACCGTCTTTGGCAATAATGTTCAGTTAGCCGATGTTTTAGATTTTGAAATCACGGGGCCCCTTGACCCCAATGATAAGCGGGTACCGGGTAATGTAGGACGCTTATCACGGCCTATGCGTGCCGGTGAGCTAAGTGAGCACATCGCACTTCGATTAAACCGCGTGCCTCAGCATATTGGTGAAGAAGACGACATTGTTGAAACCATTGCATGGTGCACAGGTGGTGCACAAAGTTATATGCAGTACGCTATTAACCAAGGAATCGATGCTTATCTTACCGGTGAGATTAACGAGCCTAGTGTGCATAATGCGCGCGAATCAGGTACTCATTTTTATGCTGCAGGTCACCACGCCACAGAGCGCTATGGGGCAAAAGCATTGGGTGAGCACTTGGCGCAAGAATTCTCATTAGATGTGGAATTTATCGATATTGATAATCCGGTATAAGCGCTTAATACTGGCTCCACTTTTTAGTTTGGCTTTGCCAATCATCACATCACTTTAAAAGACAACAACATGACAGACACGCGCCGGGTTTTATTAGAAGTAAGTGAGCAAATTGCTTATGTCAGCTTAAACCGCCCAGAAAAACATAATGGTTTAGATAAACAAATGTTTATTGAGCTGGTGCAAACCGCCAAAGCCATTCGTAAAGATCGCACTATTCGTTGTGTGATTTTAAAAGGCGAAGGCCCGAGTTTTTGTGCAGGCTTAGATTTTGCCGCAGTATCGAAAACCCCTTCAATGATTCCACGTTTCTTTGCCAAGCTACCATGGGGCAAAGACAATATGTTTCAGCGTGTGGCACATATTTGGCGAGACCTACCAGTGCCTGTGATTGCAGCTATCCATGGTAATTGTTTTGGTGGCGGCATGCAGATCATCTTGTGCTGCGATTATCGTATTGCCACGCCCGACGCTAATATGTCTATTTTAGAGATGAAGTGGGGCTTGATTCCAGACATGAGCGGTATGGTGACCTTATCACGCTTAACGCGTATAGATATTGCCCAAGAGCTCACCATGACAGGACGCTTTTTCAATGGTGTTGAAGGGGCTGAATACGGCTTGATCAGTAAAGTGAGCGAGGATCCATTGGCTGACGCTCAAGCGTTAGCAAAAGTGATTTGTGAGAAAAGCCCTGATGCCATTGCGGCCACTAAATACCTATTTAAAAAGACGTGGAAAAAAGACACCCGTGGTGCTTTGTTGTGGGAGCGTATTACCCAGCTTCGTCTATTGGGGCGTAAGAATCAGCGTATTGCCATGGCGAATGGTCTTGCCAAAGATAAAGCACCAAAACCCTTCTTAGATCGCACCTCATTTAAATAATCAATCAGGCCTTGCTTCCTGATTGATAAATATTGTCCTATCCGGTGTGCTGCCAAGCAGCAGGGGTTCGTCAGAATCCCTGCCTAAGCCCTTGGCGACCTCCCAGTTAAACGATCATGTTTTTTTCGAGCAAAATGAATCTATTTACACTAAATAGGCGTAAAACATTCAAACGCTTGTTTGATAGACCCTTTGCGCCCTTGACGACTTGGAAATCAGACTATACTTGTCGATTATTTGAGCGATAAGACGCAGGCAAAGTCTTGACAATATTCACTTGCAAACGTATGTTTCAAACACTTGTTTGAAGTTTATGTCGAATCAGGCCATTTTCTATGACTAGGCACTGGTCGACAAATGAGAGAGACGCCCAGCTTTTTGGGCTTTTTAATGAACAACTAACGGCTCTTAATGAGCCCAAGTAGGCTAAGAGGTTACCATGCCAGAATATAAAGCTCCCCTACGTGACATCAAATTCGTAATGGACGAAGTGTTAGACATGCCAGCGCATTACGCTAGCTTGCCAGCATACGCGGACGTTGCTACTCCAGATATGGTCGATGCGATCCTAGCTGAAGGTTCTAAGTTCTGTGAAAACGTGATCGCCCCTCTTAACCGTGTTGGTGATACCGAAGGTTGTACTCGTCACGAAGACGGTTCAGTAACGACTCCAACTGGCTTTAAAGAAGCTTACAAGCAGTTTGTTGAAGGCGGCTGGCCTTCAATGGCTCACGACGAAGAAGTGGGTGGCCAGGGCCTTCCTGAATCTCTAGGTACTGTAATGTCTGAGATGGTTGGTACCGCTAACTGGTCTTGGGGCATGTACCCAGGTCTTTCTCACGGTGCAATGAACACGCTTTCTACTTGGGGTACACCTGAGCAAAAAGAAACTTACCTTACTAAACTAGTAAGCGGTGAGTGGACAGGTACCATGTGTCTAACTGAACCTCACTGTGGTTCTGACCTAGGTATTCTTAAGTCTAAAGCTGAGCCAAATGCTGACGGTTCTTACTCAATCACAGGTACTAAAATCTTCATCTCTGCTGGTGAGCACGACATGGCGGACAACATTGTTCACATCGTTCTAGCTCGTCTACCAGGCGCACCTGAAGGTACTAAAGGTATTTCTTTGTTCATCGTGCCTAAGTTCAACGTTGCTGAAGACGGTTCTGTTGCTGATCGTAACGGCGTGATCTGTGGTTCTATCGAACACAAAATGGGTATCCACGGTAACTCTACTTGTGTAATGAACTTCGACGGTGCAAAAGGTTTCCTAATCGGACCTGAAAACAAAGGTCTAAACTGCATGTTCACGTTCATGAACACTGCACGTATCGGTACTGCACTACAAGGTGTGACATCTTGTGAAGGTTCTTTCCAAGGTGCTCTAGCTTACGCTAAAGACCGTCTAGCAATGCGTTCTCTAACGGGTACTAAGAACCCTGAAGGCCCTGCTGACCCAATCATCGTTCACCCAGATGTTCGTAAAATGCTTCTTACTCAAAAAGCATTCGCTGAAGCGGGTCGTGCACTTGTTTACATGACTGCACTACAAAACGACATCGTACACAAAGGTGAAAGCGAAGAAGACCGTAAAGCGGCTGATGAGCTTCTAGGTCTACTAACTCCTATCGCTAAAGCTTTCCTAACAGAAGCGGGTTGTGAGTCTGCGAACCTTGGTGTTCAAGTATTTGGTGGCCACGGTTTCATCGCTGAGTGGGGCATGGAACAACTAGTACGTGACGCTAAGATCTCTACGATCTACGAAGGTACTACTGGTATCCAAGCACTTGACCTATTAGGTCGTAAAGTACTGATGACTCAAGGTCAGTCTTTGAAGAACTTCACTAAGATGATCCACGTTTTCTGTAAAGAAGAAGCGGACAACGAAGAGCTAGCACCATTTGTTGCTCAACTTACTGAGCTGAACAAAGAATGGGGCGACCTAACCATGAAGATTGGTATGTCTGCTATGAAGAACCGTGACGAAGTAGGTTCTGCATCTGTTGATTACCTAATGTACTCAGGTTACGTAACACTGGCTTACCTATGGGCTAAAATGGCTAAAGCGGCGCAAGTTTCTCTAGCTAACGGCACCACAGAAGAAGACTTCTACAAAGCTAAGCTAACCACTGCACGTTTCTACTTCTCTCGCATCTTGCCTCGTACTAAAGGCCACGCTGCGACAATGGTTGCTGGTGCAGAGACTGTTATGGATCTAGATGCAGAACACTTCGCGTTCTAATCTGATTGATAATCAGTGAAGTAAGAGTGGGCTTAGGCTCATTCAAGCTTAAACAGAAAAGCCGCCCTCTATTGAGTGCGGCTTTTTTTGTATTTGTCCTTTAGCTAGTGTGAGTTGACTTGCCCAGGCTGTAAACCAAACTTTTGAAAGAACGGTTTGAAACGGGTGTTTAAGTGCTATTTATCAATAATGCCCTAAAACCGTTCTAGCTATCACCAATAGGGGGCAAGAGTTGTAAATCTAAGCACAAAGGTAAGAAACTGAGGGTAAAAAACCGATGGATTTTGCCAAATAATCAGCCAAAAGCGGGCGATTTATCAAAGCTTGGTGTAGAATATGCCACCGATATTTACAGGGTTAGGTTGTTGTTTCGGAGAAACATAAACCGCAAACACAACCATTAGGATTGAAAGAGGACTTACAAATGCCTGAATATACAGCTCCCTTGCGCGACATGCGCTTTCTTCTTAACGAAGTATTTGATGCACCTAAAATGTGGGCAGAAAACCCACGTCTAGCAGAAGTAGTGGATCCTGATACTGCGGATGCCATTTTAGAAGAAGCGGGCAAAATCTCTTCACAAATTCTAGCGCCACTAAACCGCGAAGCGGATGAAGTGGGCTCAACTTGGAAAGACGGCGAAGTAACCGCCCCTCCAGGTTTTAAAGAAGCTTACGCAACTTACAGCGAAGGCGGTTGGGGTGGCCTAGGTGGTAACCCTGAATTTGGCGGTATGGGCATGCCTAAGATGCTTGTGGGTCAAGTTGAAGAAATGATTCAAGGTTCAAACATCTCTTTTGGTCTAGCACCAATGTTAACTGCGGGCGCGTGTTTATCCCTTAACGCTCACGGTTCTCAAGAACTTAAAGAGAAATACCTACCAAACATGTACTCAGGCGTATGGCCTGGCGCAATGGACTTAACTGAGCCACATTGTGGTACTGACTTGGGTATTATCCGTACCAAAGCAGAGCCAAACGCTGACGGTTCTTTTGCGGTTTCTGGTACCAAGATCTTCATCACTTGGGGCGAGCACGACATGGCGGAAAACATCATCCACCTTGTACTAGCAAAACTTCCAGATGCACCAGCTGGCCCTAAAGGCATTTCTTTATTCTTAGTGCCTAAGTTCCTTGTGAACGAAGACGGCTCTCTAGGTGAGCGTAACCCAGTTAACTGTGGTTCTATAGAACACAAAATGGGCATCAAAGGTTCAGCTACTTGTGTAATGAACTTTGACGGCGCAAAAGGTTGGTTGATCGGTGAAGAAAACAAAGGCCTAGCAGCCATGTTCACCATGATGAACTACGAGCGTGTTGCGGTTGGTATTCAGGGTTTAGGCGTAGCTGAAAACTCTTACCAAAACGCAGTAACTTACGCTAACGACCGTATTCAGTCTCGTGCTCCAACGGGTAAGCAATTCCCAGATAAAGCCGCAGACCCAATCATCGTTCACCCAGACGTGCGTCGTATGTTATTAACCATGCGTGCCAACACTGAAGGTTCTCGTGCGTTCTCTACTTACGCATCTAAGTGGTTAGACCTTTCTAAATTCTCTGACGACGAAGAAACGAAAAAACACGCTGAAGCCATGATCTCATTGCTAACGCCTGTGGTTAAATCGTTCCTAACCGACCTTGCACTTGAATCAGCGGTTGCTGGTCAGCAAGTATTTGGTGGTCACGGTTTCATTCGTGAGTGGGGCCAAGAGCAACACGTACGTGATATCCGCATCACTCAAATCTACGAAGGTACTAACGGTATCCAGTCTCTAGATTTGATCGGTCGTAAGATCGCAGCAAACGGCGGCGCATTCTTCAAACTGTATGCACAAGAAATCAACGAATACGTTGCGTCTCAAGAAGGCAATGCCAAAATGGCTGAGTTCATCAACCCATTAAAAGCGGCACTTGCTAACCTTTCAGACCTAACTGAATGGGTAATGGAAAAAGCACAATCTAATGCAAACGAGATTGGTGCATCTTCTGTTGAATACCTACAAGTATTTGGTTACACCTCTTTTGCATACATGTATGCAATGATGGCTGAAAAAGCACTTGAGAAAGAAGGTTCAGAGCCTTACTACGCAAACAAACTGGCCACTGCGCGCTTCTTCACTAAGCGTCTATTGCCAAGATACATCTCTCTAAGCGAAGCCGTTAAAGGTGGCGCAGATTGCTTGTATGAAATGACAGCGGATCAATTTTAAGTCTGCATAACTTATATCCTGAATTTTGATGTATGTGAAAATTCAGGGTTGGGTTAATCGATTTAAGATGACACGCAAAAAGCCGAATCAGAAATGATTCGGCTTTTTTTATGTGAGGCGTTGTCTATGTATCATAAATAGAATCGCATATAACACAATTGGTCTGTGTAGGAGCGCGCTTGATTTCGATAAGAAGACCAAACAAAAACGTAATTGATATATGTAGGAGCGAGCCTGCTCGCGATAAGAAGAGTAACATTAATGAGTGATTGGTTTTGTGTTAGCGCATGGTATGAAAACGGTGAAACCGAAATTCACTATGAAATCGCCAACGAAGATGGCGAGCAATATTTTTTCTGGTTAAATATAAATTTAATCAATGAAAGATTATCTCGCAAAGAAGGCAGTGCATTAGACAAGTTTTTTTATGCCGAAGAAGATATGCTGGCCTTAGCGGTGACCATTTTAGATGAAGAATTGGTGGAGGATATGGAGCATATTGAAATTAGTGCTCGGTTATTTAAGCGGTATTTTTAGTGTGTTAGGTTATTTCGGTGTGAGATATTTGATTTAGGATATGAGAATTGATATGTAAGGGTGCTTGCGCGCGACGTGATTATGTTGATAGCTTCGAATTTTAGGTTGCTTTTTTAAGTACCTAAATCATTCACCACCCTTTCAGTATCACAATAATGAGAGTCTTGTTATCGCGAGCAGTGCTCGACTCGTACTGGGTTTTAAAAAATTAAAATTGTAGGAACCCGCACCTGCGGGTGAATTGGTTGTTATTTGTGATAGGGTGCTTGCGCGCGATGTGACTATGTTAATAGCTTCGATTTTTAGGTTGCTGTTTTAAGTACCAAAATTACCCACCACCATTTCAGTATCACAATAATGAGAGCCTTATTATCGCGAGCAGTGCTCGACTCCTACTGGGTTTTAAAAAAATTAAAATTGTAGGAACCAGCACCTGTGTGTGAATTGGTTGTTGTTATCAGTACTTAATAGTCAAATAAAGTTAGCAGTAGCAGGGCTTGGATAAAGTCACGGGTGAATTTAAAATCATTCCACTTCAGTTAATGGGAGAATAATATGACTTATTTACCTGATTGGTCAGCAGCATTACCTCGTTTACTCGAAGAAACAAGCATCGAAAATAAATCTTCGTATATTCGTGGATATCAAACTGGTATTAACAGCGATAACCCCAGTTCTGCTAATAGCCAAGCTGTGTTTTTAAGTGCAAACATGTTATGTGAGTTATTAATTAACTGGCATGAAAACGCAGACGTTAAGAAGGTGAAGGAACTAGCATTTCTTTCATCAAAATTAAGGCGCATGTGCTATCAATATAGGTCTGACGCAGGTCTGGCCTACGGTAATTTTCGCATGTTTACCGCCCTGTTAAGTGACGAGCCAAACATTAACCACTGGTTTGCTTGGCATGTTATCCCCTGCCTTGCTAAATCAAAAGGGCGCAAACCCAGTTATTTGCAACCGGGCAGTCAGGAGTTTCACGCGTTTAATTGTCACTTGGCATTATTAGGGGAATTTGATTGGCTGGCAGAACGCATGGATCAAGTGCTGGTGGAAGGAATCAAATTACGAGACGGTAAATCCTATCGCTTTGATAACTTATTTTTAAAAGCCTTAGTTGAAGGCGATAAACAAGCCATGGAAGATAACATTCATGCAGTGTTAACTGGTCGTGTGGCGTATCCCCGTAATAATGAAAACGGCATGGCCTATCAAAGCAAGGTGGTGTCAACTTGGGGCGTTATTTTATCTAAAATTGCGTACCGCAATGGTTTTGAATTAGATATTGATAGTCCTTGGGTACCCAAAGAGTGGTTGCCCATACAACCGTTAGATGAGTATGAGTGCCCATCAGAGTTAGACTTCGTAAAAGAGTTTGATATGTTCACGTCTTTTAAAAAAGGCTCACCCTATATTAAAAACGCCATGGACTTCTCACCCATTCATCCATCACAAGAACAACCCAATTTAAGAGAATGGGTTGAAAGGGTGGATTGGGAATATCCTTAATATATAAACAAGGCATTGGCAGTATTGTTTGATACGGATATTAGTTAATACAGTGGGAATAGAACCGTGACAGTGGTGTTATTACTTGTCTTTAATCTGGCTCTTCTAAATATTTCTGGGAGGGCGCTCGGTGTGCCCCTTGTGGGTATGCGCGCGATGTTGATATCAAATGGGTTATATTGTTTTGGTATCTTGATAGTAGGTATAAAACAACTTACACGGTTTGTTTTTGGCAAGCATTGTAAAAATTTTCGATAACATATTTTTATTGACAGTATGAGAGATATCATGAGCGTCCTGTTTGTTTGAGAATACAATTACTGGAAGCTTTTAAAAGGGATTGTAAATGAAAAAATATGAAAACTGCCCTGATGGGTATGAAGTATTAGAGCAGCACCCATTATATATCGAACTTTTTAAAGTAGCCCCTCCTACAAAAGGAACAGGGGGTGGGTATACCTTAATGATTCCTGCTCAGTATTGGCCTCGGTTCATAATTGATGAGCAATGGAGGGCTAGCTTGTTTGCGATATATGGCAAGCGAGTTTTTACAAAAAAGTACCCAAAAAAAGATTATATATTTAATGGGCGTATTATTAATGCTAAACCGGAAGAGAGTGAGAGTAGGCCGGGAATTGTCCCTGATGATCTGCCTTTTGCTTTCACAAAATTCCCTAATTGCCCCGAAGAATACGGAAAAATATATGAGAATGATCAATATATAAAGTTAGATTTTTATTATATTGACGGATCGGATGGCGGTAACCTTATTGTGCCCGCAATATTATGGGATAAATTTGTTACCGATAGGGAATGGAGGAATAAAATGGTTGTGAGATATGCACGACTAAATGAACTGGAATGGAAAACGAAAGAAGAAATTATTGAGCGCTATTCTGAATTTGAATGGAATAAAACGGGTATTATTCCAGAGAGTGAGCTGTAATTTTTCTAAGTATCCTCTGCTTTAAGGCTAAGCCCATAATGATCAAAAACAGTATGACAAAACTATCTGTTAATAACGCCGGATATCGGCTATAAAAACTCCCCTGTGACATATTTGAATGAGGCACATCCACTACATAACCTGCCGCTTGTTGAAACTTGGATGTAAAAATGACATTGCCATCCGGTGTTACCACGATGGATGGCCCATTGTTGGCCACATGCACAAGGGGTAATCGGTTTTCAACAGCGCGCAGTGCAGACGGCATGATATGTTGGTATGGCAAATGTGATGAACCGAACCAGCCGTCATTGGATAACCCAACCAGCATTGCACCGTTATTAAGCTCCCTTGTGGTTGAGGTATTGTTAACTGCGTTGGCCACAAATTCAGGGAAGGTGGTTTCATAACAAATAAGTGGAATAATATTTACTTTAGGGTGGTTAAATACTGTGTGTGTTTCGCCTTGTGATAACTCACTATTAAACTCATCAAAAAAACCGCCAAAAAATCCATTGACCCAATCTGCCATTATTGAATCTTTTTCTAACATGGGAGTGTATTCACCAAAGGGAATACGTTTTATTTTTTGGTAACTATCAGCGTGCTGACCCTGATTGTTAATCATGATGGCGCTATTGTATTTCTCTATTATCGTGCCATTTATGGGGTCGTGTATGTGTTGCATATCTTGAAAGATTAAATGGTTATTTAATACTTGCATGCGTTTTTGGTAAGCCCGTTTGATATTTGAACCATCTAGATAGTTTTTCTTTTGTGCTTCGGGCCAAATTATAACGTCAGCCCCTGCACTATTAAGGCGCTCAGTCATATCCATTTCAGGTGGATAAGCTTGGCTATAACCTGGGTAGTAAGAGCTATTACCCAAGCTTGGTCTTTCATTTACTTGAACTAAACCTACCTTTAATGTTTCCCATGTGGCGATCTCGGATTGCCAAGATGAATACGCGGTGATGCCATATAAAAACCATGCTGCAATTATCGATGATGATAAAAATAAAGGTAACTTTGACCGATCCATGCCTTTAGTTTGATAAGCGTGTACATTTACCATGACCCGATATAACACTATGTTAAACAATAAGATAATGGCATCTAAGCCATATACACCCACAAACTCAATGGCTTGTAGTGCACTTTGAAAATTTACTTGGGTGTCCCCTAAACGCATGGGAAATAACAAGGGGAAAGTAGAGGCAAAAAAAACAAAGGTCAGTGGGAATAACAAAAATTCATGAACCTTGGATTGTTGTTTGAACCACTTGAAAAATGTGGTTGCTAAGGCAATTACGTGTGCACTGTAAAACCAAAATAAACCCGCTAATAAATAACCTGAGTTAATACCGTAATTTTTGGATAATTCAATGAAGTCAATAATCCAATAGGCTGCTGTAGTAAATAAGGTAAGCCCAGCGATTAAACCTATTAGGTAGCTTTGTAATAGTGTTGTTTTTTCAATGGCCAAAAGCAGTGGTATAAAACCAAACCAAGCGCAGTAGTAAAGTTCATGATTTAAGAATGCAAGTGACAGTATTGAGCCAGACAATAGAGCAAGTAGTATCTTTTGGATAATAAGCAGTGATTTGTACGATGTTGCCTTTGGTATAGTAGGGCAATGCTGAGTTAAATATTTATACATAATATAAACTTACTGCTGTGAAATGGATTGTTTATAGTTTTCCGCTAGTCGTGTTAGTGTTTCTTTTTTTTGTGTTTGGGTTAGTCCCTTTTCCATTACAACGATGCGTCTTGAATTTAGATAGTTAGTGGTTTTGTTTTTCCTATCAAATAGTTTTTTAGCGGTTGTTTTACCAAAATAATGTGATTGTATGTTAGCGTAGTGGGCGGCACTGTTTTTTAATAATGTTAGCTTTTCATTGGGTTCGGCGAATTTAATTTTATCTAAATACGCTATTTGATCTTGCTGGTAGTTAAAATAGCTACTTACCAGTGTGTAAAACAGCGAGCCATTTTTTTCACCTAGGCTTTGTATCATTAAAAACGCAAGACGATCCCACTCTCTGTTTGATGGTTTGTCACCCAATAGCGGGGTGATAAGTTGTAATTTATCCGCAGTATCAGAGTTAATGAGTATTTCGTGTTTGTCATCAAACTCTAAATTGTTAATGACGTTTTCAATTTTAATGTAATTTAGCCTCCAGTTTGTATCGCTAATCAATTGCGGATATATAGCGTTTACCTGGCTGGGTTGATGCCAGCTGTTAATGGATGTTTGGGGTTTAGACTGGGTAGTATCATGTAAACGCATATGGGCAGATGCCACAAAATATAAAACAACAAATAGAGCTGTAATTGTTAATAGTTTACTGTTCAAGTCGTTGAGGCTAAATGTGGGGCGCATTCGATTTAGCCTCCGTAAATTTTTTATAATTGATCAAGGCTTAGGTGAGTGATGCGTTTTCGCTCATCTGCACTAAAATAACTGCGTAATAACTGCGTTACTTGGTTTTGTTTTTCTTGTTCATCTAATGAGGCAGATAGTATTTTTTGTTTGTCCTCTTGGAATGCACGATAACGATCTGGCCAGTTAGAAATATTAACTGAGTGTTGAATATGCTGTTGTTTAATCTCAAGTCGTTTTTGCTGGATCTCTTCTTCTGTCAGCCCTTCAATAAGGTCAAGCTTCATGCTTTCAAACATGTATTGGGCGTCGGCATCGGTCACTCTGAATAGCCCACTGCTGACGTCATTGCCAAGGTGTACGTCTCTTAATGCCTGTAGTTCTGAATAAAGTAACTGATCGTTTTCTACCGCGTTTACGCTCTGGTGAACCTCAGTATTAGCAAGGGCCTCACTGGTTTGGCTAAATTCATCTTTTGCTTCTAGGTAGTGATAATAATCACCCACGATTTTTGCCGTTTGTTCGCCGGCTTTGCCCGGTAAACCGTCTTTTATGATGGCTTGTAATATTGCCAGTGATTCACTATCGAGTTTGTTTTGTATTCTAAGCAGGGCTTCATCAAGTGAAAGTAGAGCATCATGGTCATAAATGACATTACCATTTTCATCTAGCTTCACCGCTTTTAGGGCTTCATAAACAAATTTAGCGGTAAACGGTAGTGTTCTTTCATTATTACTAGCGGTTGTAGCCTGTTTTGAGCTTTTGTTTATTGCTGACCATTGCCACTTTGTTGCAATGGTTTCTGTGGGTTTGACCAATTTATTAGAGTGTAAGTCGTCATGATGCGACATATTGTTATTGGATACGATTTTGACAGATTCAGAATCGTTATTGCTTAAAATAAAAAGGCTACTAATAACAAAAGCGCTAATGGCCGCTAATATCACTAAATTTTTCTTAAGCATATTATGATCAACTTTTTATTATATTTATGAGTATTTTTATATGATCGTTATCAATTTACTTAACATTATAAGTAAGAGCAACGCCATTATTTGTATTTACAGTGAATTGACGTTTAACAGCGGCATGCACGAGGCATACCGCCGTTAGATTTTACTAAGCCGGTTGCTTAGTAATTACAGTTGTCTCTGTATTCATTAATAGATGGGTTTGCCACATGGTTTGGCCCACATAAAAATTGTGCATAACGGGTATCTTTATCAAGGAAGCGTTTCATCCAAGAGACACCATAGGTGGATAGTAGCGCATCGTTGCCATTACCGTTATTACCATTGGCGCAATTGTGTGGGCCGTTGGTAATTTCCATATAGGCTTTGTCTGTGCTGTTTGGAATGGTGTTATAAAACGGGCTAGCATGTGAGTTAACATTTGCCGTTGAATCATTTTCACAGGCCATGATCATGGTAGGAACACCAATTTGATCAAAGTCATTTCCGCCACTGTTCCAAGGGGCTAAAGGAACGG
Source organism: Bermanella sp. (assembly GCA_049115935.1). Taxonomy (GTDB): domain Bacteria; phylum Pseudomonadota; class Gammaproteobacteria; order Pseudomonadales; family Oceanobacteraceae; genus Bermanella. Next base: position 26,443 of record JAGDZK010000007.1, read on the forward strand.
CTGCGCTTAAACGGTTGCGTGATGCACTGATCAATGAGCCGCCACCACCCATGGAAAAGCCCATGGTTGCTAAGCGATTTTCATCCACTAAGCCAGATATCGGGCTGCTTGAGTTTTTACCTTGAGTGATTAGGTGGCTTAGGGCTGCATCTAATTGCAGGCTACGGCTGCTTGGGTTGTCAAAGCGACCATTGGTATCAATGGTAATCACCACATAGCCATGTGAGGCTAATAGCGGCCCCCACCACTGTATGGCTGATTGGTAGTTGGTAAAACCAGGCGCGACGGCAATGGCAGCTAATTCCTGTGATGCATTACTTGGATAATAAATAGTACCGCCACCAAAACCATCCACACTGCTCGATACAACTGTTGAGCTTACTGATAGAGGGCCCTGACTTGCTTGAAGGCCGCTAAGTGTTGGATTTGGGCCAACTTCATATCCACAATTTGAGGTACAGGTATCCGGTAGTGGCAGTTCGTTACTACTACCGCCACCACCACCGCCACTGTGTGCGGATAGTGAAAATGCGATTGCTAACGCACTGAAGCACGCTTTTTTAAATATGTTTTTAGTCATTGGATCGGGCCTTTATTATTTATTATTAATAAATTACTTCCATTTTTTTTGTCCAGAAAAGTTTATTTTTTGAACTCTAAAATCATAGGCTAATTTTTTTCTTAGTAAAGGCTGTGAAATTATAGGGGAGGCGTGGCTGACTATATCCAGTTTTAAATAAAGTTTTAAATATTTTCATATTAACTTTATATAATTCATGAGTTTACGAATACTAAACATGAATAGTGTGATGGGATTTCTATTTTATAGTTGTATCCATTTAACCTAAGGGTCATTGTTATGACACGGTTTAAACTGATATTGACCTATTTTGACATTATGAAATTGCGCATATTTACTAATAGCGAACCCTTTACGTATTCTTAACTGTGTAACGTGAGTGAAAAAACGTTTATATGGCATTGGTCAAACGTGATTTGTCTTTAAATTTCTAATTATGGGTATCAATTATTGAGCTGCTCGACATTATAGGACTGTTTAATAACGAGTTTAAAAATAGAGAAGAAATGGGGTGCTAGAGTAATTAAGCGAAATATCAATCAAAGATAAATTAGATATAAAAACGCATTCATCTTTGAATGCGTTTTTATTTTAGTACGTAATTTTAAACCGTTAGGTTATTGATTAAGTGCGTTTGCCATGGCCTGATCAGCCACTTCTTCAAGCCAGTTTAAATCCACATTTTGGTGCGCTTCACAAATAAACCAAGGCTCACGTGAATCAGGCTCTAACATCACACCATTAGCAATTAAGTTATGGGCAAAGGTGGTATATAAATCGCTGTTGGTTTTTTTCCAATCACGATAATTTTGTGGCACTTCCTTGCCAAAGTGCACACCAAACATGGAATCAGGCCCTGCAAATTTATGTTCAATGCCATGTTTAGTGAATACACGAGACAGGACTTGTTGAATTTGTGCGCCCACTTGATTGATCGTCTCGTAAGCGTTGGTTTCATTCAGAATTGTGAGGGTGGCTTTAGCAGCACTTAACGCAATCATGTTAGCAGTGTAAGTACCGCCATGAGTGACGCCATTTTTGTTAAAGCTGATCATATCCATCACATCCGCACGCCCACCAAACGCGGCAACAGGGTAGCCGTTACCCATGGCTTTTGCGTAGGTGGTCAGGTCGGCTTTAATACCGTATAGCTCTTGCGCGCCGCCTTTTGCCACACGAAAACCGGTTTTTACTTCATCCATGATTAGTAGTGCGCCATTGGCATCACACATGTCACGCAGTTTTTGCATGTACTCTTGGGTTGAGGCGATGCTGCCACAGTTACCCAAGATAGGCTCAATAACGATGGCGGCAATGTCATCACCCACACGAGCGAATACCTCATCAATGGCGCCAAAGTCATTTAATGGCACGGTTTCTAGGTGCTCTTGTGAGCTTTCTGGGATACCACCACCAAAGGGTTTAATTTCTGGTGCGGCTTGGGTTTTGTTGTCCCAGTTATCCACATCGGATTTCCACATCATTTCGTCGTATAAACCGTGAAAACCACCCTCTACCACGACAATTTTGTTGCGCCCAGTGAACCCACGAGCCGTGCGCACTGCGCCAATGACCGCTTCGGTGCCTGAGTTCGCAAAGCGCATTTTTTCAATGTTAGGGCACATGGCTTTAATTAAACTAATAACCTCTGAATCTAAGCCGGTTGAGAAGCCTGAGATGGTACCTACGTTGGTAATGGCATCAATCACTGCTTGATCCACACGGCTGTCACGGTAGCCCAGGATGATCGGACCATAGGCCAAACGAAAGTCCGCATACACTTGGCCGTCTTCATCCGTAATGGTGCCACCTTGCATGCTTTTAACAAACACAGTGTTATCTTCACCCCAGTAACGGTAACTATCGGCAACGCCAAGTGGCATGTGAGTTTTTGCGGTGGCTAAAAGAGCGGCTGTTTGCGGTTTTGTCATGATGTATTACCGTGCTTAATCATTCTGAGTGCTAGGGCACCCTTAAAATTTGCTGGGCATAATACAGGGCTGGCCATGTCATTGCCACGATTCATATAGTACTCAAATAGAACGGTCTAAAGGTCTCTGTTTTTAGGTAAAGTGGCGAAACAAACAACGCTTAAATGATGAGCGTATATACACTGTAGACAAAAAAGCCGTTCACGTTATGTTGTGAACGGTTTGTGTCGATTAGTACGTGTCGACTTACTGCGGGGCAGTTGGCGCGCTTGGTAAGGTGAAATTAATACTGCTTTTATCGAGCAAGTTATTGGTTACTGCACCACCTGATGAGTCTAGAGTACTGTTGGTGATGACGGTTTGCTCATGGCTGCTAGAGAGTGTAACTGAAATTCCACTAAAACAGGGGAAGAGCCGTTTGCATTCATATCACCGCTTACCGTTGGTGCATAGGTGATATATGAGGTGGTGGCTGTCCAGTCCCCAGAGCTTGAGGTAAGGGATTTGTATTGCACTTTATTCACTAGTTGCTGATCAATCAAGGTTGATCTTTTGTCCATAAGCCATATCCCCCACTGGCACTTGACCGTCTTGCGTGCCATCACTGGAATCTGGGTAGTTGATGCAATCAAGGGATGGACCGTAACACAGTGGTGATGTTACTTGAGGCTTTGTAGGAGTGGCACCAAGACAGCTAGCTAATTCTAATACTGTGTCGCAGGAGGTTTGATCTCCTGCGGAGTAATCCTCAGTATTTTTTATCGTCGTCGCCAAGATTAATACAGGCGATGATGCCAATCCAATACTTGATATAAGCAATAGGATTATATAGCGGCATGTATCATGATGTCCCCTAAGTGTGAAATGATGTTTTTAGCTTAGATAAGCAACTTTAGAGTGTACTTATTTAGACATATTTCTTTTGAATTGATTATTTATATGACGCAAAGATTGATTTAAACCTGTGGTTTGCAGTGTTATTGTTCACAGAATATTTTTTATTAGACGTTGGCATGTGTGCCAAGCTATATATTTAAGATATTTAATGATGAGTGCTTTCAGAATATTTCCAAAAAGTTAATTAATAAGTGTAAAAAATAATGACTGATTTTTGTAATGCCCCAGATTTAACACCAGTTGATGTTGCGCTTGAGCAGTTGTTATTAAAAGTGACCCCTGCTCAAGAAACAGAACTAATTGCGTTAGTTGATGCTTGTGACAGGGTGTTGTCACAGGATATTAAAAGTGATGTGAATATCCCGTCGTTTGATAACAGTGCGATGGATGGTTATGCACTGCGAAGTGCTGATCTTATAGAGTCGCAAGTGCTGGATCTGGTGGGGAAAGTTTTTGCAGGGCACCCGATTGATCAGCTCATCAATCAAGGGCAGTGTGTTCGGATCATGACAGGTGGGAAAATTCCACAGGGTTGTGATGCTGTAGTGATGCAGGAAAACACACAAAGCTTAGGTGATAAAATCGTGTTTACAAAGTTGCCAGAAGTCGGTGAAAATATTCGTCGAGCCGGTGAAGATATTAAGCAAGGGCAAATTGTATTGTCTAAAGGGTGTGTTTTAACCCCAGCTGATGTTGGTTTGCTTGCCAGCTTAGGGGTGGTAAAGGTTGAAGTTTATAAAACTATTACGGTTGCACTAATCAGTACCGGTGATGAACTACAAGCATTAGGTGAGCCGTTACAGAAAGGGCAGTTCTATGAAAGTAATGGTTACACTGTGGCAGCCTTACTTAAGCGTTTTGGTGTGCATGTATTTAATCTCGGCATTGTTAAAGATGATTTAAATGCATTAAGAAAAGCATTTTTGTTGGCCGATGAAAAAGCAGATGTGGTGATTACATCTGGTGGTGTATCTGTGGGTGAGGCTGATTATACAAAAACAGTGATCGAAGAGTTAGGTCATATAGATTTTTGGAAGCTTGCCATTAAGCCTGGTAAACCATTTGCATTTGGTCGCTTACCTAATAGTTATATTATTGGCTTGCCGGGTAATCCGGTGAGTGCATTAGTGACCTTACATCAGTTAGCGATACCTATGTTGCGTAAAATTTCAGGACAAGATACAAAACCTGCATTACGTTTACATGCAGTGACTAGTGGACCATTACGCAAACGCCCTGGACGAATGGATTTTCAGCGAGGCATTTTTTATCAAAATGAAAATGGCAGCTTAGAAGTGAAAGCAACGGGCGGGCAAGGTTCTGGGATTTTAAGTTCAATGAGTCAGGCTAATTGCTACATTGTTTTAGCGCAAGAAGCAGGCAATGTTGCTGCAGGGGAGTCTGTGATTATTGAACCTTTTGATGAGCTGTTAAAATAGGTTTATTAATGTTTAAAAAATAAAGGCGCTGATGCGCCTTATTTTTTTGCCTTTCTACAAACGGTTGCCGTATTTCAAGCGGTCGTCTCCGGGACTTTTTGTGTAAGCACCTAAATCATGGACTAATGTTTTGCTGCCATTCATTAGCGTCTTCACACGAGAGTCAGAGGTTTTTGCACTTAAACCAATATCAGAAGAGTTTTTAATCGAAGGTGTATTAAAGTCAAATGACCACAGGTAATGCCAAACCGCCGCACCGTGTTTTTCTGCTTGCTGCCATGATTGGAAGTACCAAGGTTTTAATTCAAGAAAGGCCGTTTTGTTAAGTAAGCCTTTATTCGCATCGCCTACAAAAATAGTGTTACTAACGGAGCTTGAGCGGTAGGCTTCAAAAATCACACCCCAGCTTTTAAGTGTGTCCACGTATCCACGTGCTTTAGCGCCTGTCCATTGATTTCCAATGTAGCTTTTAGATCCGTTAGAATAGTACGGGTCAAGCAATGCAACGCGTTTTGGTTTTAGTTTGCTGTTGGTATTGCCAGCGCTAATGCCGTCTTTTAGTTTTTTGGCCACAACGATGGCCATTTGATTACCTAAGCTGTGTCCTGCAATAATCAGACGACTTCCTGTGTAATCGGCCATGTTATTTTTTAAGCTTTCAAACATAAGGGTGCCGGCATCTTTATTTGGGCCTGAGCGGTAGGTGCCGTTATGGTCACGCCAGCGCATGGCGCGAGGGCCGTTTTTACTCCAAATTTTAGCTTCGGCGTCTTTAACCTCACCTTCGTCAGCAAATTGATTCCAATACAATATACCCACGTTATAACCCGCACGACGCCAAGCGTAAGCTAAATCCACATCTGGGCCGCCACTATCACTACGATTGAAGGTTTCACGGTTTTTTGCTTGGCTTGAGCCATTTTGCCAGCCGTGAATATAAATAATAGTTGGCGCGCTTTTGTTGTAATAAGCATTGCTGTAGCCCGCTTGAGCTTTTTGGTAGTTGTCATTATCACCAAACCAATAAAGGCCATAGTCGAGATTTTTAAATGTGGATTGAGGGAATACACCTGGATAGGCGAGGGTTAGGCTACTGAGACTTAGGCACAAAATAGCCAGCGTGATCTTTAATGATCTCATGGGGGCACCTTTTATTATCGTTATTTTAAGTTGAGTTTACGGTTCGGTTTAGATGGTCATATCTTTGCCTTGTGTGAATAAAAGCCATTTGTAATTCCTTTGCCATGAAAAAAGGGGCTAAAGAAGGTCAAAACTAATTGACCTGTTATTTGAAAGATGAAGGCGCGTTTGGACGTATAGGCGGGGCATAAGAATGCGTACTATGATAAAAAAATAATGATAAATACCATGAAGTTAGCTGTGCTCATATTGGGATGGATGATCCCTCTTATTTGTTTTTCCCTGCCAGAAAAAACCATATCAAAGGATGATTTAGACCAAGGCCCTGTGGCTTTAAATGGCCTGTGGGCATTTGATTGGCAAGAATTGCACACCCAGATCAACGCACCTATGCGTGATGGGTTACTGCTACCTGGCTTGTGGCACAAACAGGGGACATACTCACCACAAGGGTTCGCCACACTGCGTTTACGTGTCACTTTGCCTAAGCTACAACCCTATTATTTGCGCATTCCTGATGTACCCAGTGCCATGAGTTTATGGGTGAATGGTGAGCTAAAATATCAGCGTGGAGTTGTTTCCCACGTGGTGCACACAGAGCAGCCTAAGTTTGGTCCTGATGTTTTATCCCTTGCTCCGGCTTCTCAATATGACCTGATTTTACATGTGAGTAATTTTCACCATAAAGAAGGTGGCGTTTGGCATAATTTACTCATTGCAGATGAAGATCATCGCCATGCGTTGCGTGATCAGAGCAAGTTATTAGATGCCATGATATTTAGTTTTTTAATGGTGGTTTCAATTTACTTGTTAGTTAGAAATGTTTCTCCTCATGGGCATACTAGTCATATCTTTTTTGCGTTATTTGTCTGGGCGATTGCTTTGCGCAGTGTGATGGTCGGTGAGCGCATTGCCTATGATTTCATTTCGTTTATTTCTTGGTCAAACTGGCAGCGCTTAGAGCACATATTGTTATTTATGGCTTTGCCGTTATTTATTTATTTTTTCCATCGCTTCTTTGAACTTAAAAAAATGATATTTCCACATATCGTGACGGTGTTATCGGTTGGCTTAATCGTTATGACGATGTTGTCTCCGGCTGTAGTGTTTACGCAATTGGGTCAAATTAATCAATTAATGGGTATGATCACCGTTATTTACATATCGGTTATGCTGGCTTTATTGACTAAACAAAAAGTGCCATTTATAGGTCTGTTTGTTACCAGTTTTATTGGTTGGACACTCTTAGTTTTCCACGATTACCTTTATACCCACCTTTATATTCAATCGCGTCCATTAGCTCAATTTGGTTTGGTATTTTTTGTGGCGTTGCAACTGTATATGTTGTGGCAACACCGCAAGCGAGAGTCACAGTTATTATTGTATGTAAAAAACAGTATTGATCGCAGTGCTGATTTTTTAAAGAATAAGTATACACACTCGCAAGAGCAGCAGTGCTTCTCACTTAAACAATGGCGACAGTCCATTGAGCTGTATTGTAATGTACTTAACCTGCCCATCTATATTGATGATGATTCTTTGGTTTTACATAGTAGTCAAGAAGATCTTCAAGATATTATATTGGTTTTAGCTCGCATGGCTGAGCGTGATGGTTTGTCTGCAAGCCTGTGTGTGACCCATGATCATAAAAAAATAAAATTCGAATTTATATTAAATAAAGTCATACATAATCAAGAGATGCTGCACGATGAGTTAAATTCTGTTTATTACGTATTAAATGCCATGGGGAGTAAGCTAAATATTACTCGCTTATCAAACACAACAACTATGAGTTTTGTATTAGATCATGCAGATGCTAGCAGCAAACATACCAGTGGTGATAAAGATCAAGCAGTCGAATATTTAGGTAATAACTTGGCTGAGCCTGTGTTATTTAATCAAGATGTGACCGGTGTGATATCTGAGGCTCTGGCGGAATATTTTTATTTAATTAAAGCCAGCATCAGTCAAGAAAATATTGTTAAGTTTCGTCCTAAGTTAATCATATGGCAGGTTATAAGTTGGGATGCCTATGTACTTGAGGATATTAAGCGAATCCGAAATGAATATGCAGGAATACCCATTATATTAGCAGTAAACGCTTATCACAAAACACAACTGGCCCAGTGTGTTCGCATGGGAATTACAGATTATGTGGTGGCACCTATCTTAAAAGAAGAGCTATTGCTTAAAGTTCAGCGTGCACATAATTCTCAAGCTGTGGTGATCCCTATTAATCAAGATATTCGTGATGTGACTGTTCAGTTAGTACGAGATTCCATTGCCATGTGGCAAAAATACAGTGGCAAAAGTAAAACCGAATTAGCTGAAACAAGCCGCTTGTGGCGTGTGTACATGGATGGCAGTACGGCTAAAACACGAACCCTGGATAAGTATTTATCTGTACAAACTCTACCTAAAAATCCTCGCTGGGAGACAGTCAATCGCACTGCACACTTTGTGCTTGAGCAATGTGTACTTGATGAAAAAGATAAGCAATTTTTAAATCAACAGCTGTCTGTATTCAATCGATTATTAGCATCTTAATCATGCATAAAAAAACCGCTTGTGTTGCCACAAGCGGCTCTCATACTAAGACGTCTAACGTCTAACGTCTAACGTCTAACGTCTAACGTCTAACGTCTAACACTGAGCGTCAAGTTTCTCTTTAAGTACTTTATTAACCATACCAGGGTTCGCTGTACCTTTAGATGCTTTCATCACTTGGCCTACAAAGTAGCCCACCATTTTGCCGCGTTTATCCGGCTCGGCTGATACATACTGCTCAACTTGTTTTGGACTGTTGGCAATCACTTCATCCACAATGGCTTCAATGGCGCCAGAGTCGCTCACTTGTTTTAATCCAAGAGAATCGATAAGCGCATCAACGTCGTCACCTTTTTCATCCCACAATGCGGCAAATACATCTTTACCACCTTTGCTTGAAATGGTGTTGTCGATGATGCGTGCAATCATAGCACCTAATTGCGCTGCGCTTACTGGGCTGTTTTTAATATCCACTTCGTTTTTATTTAACGCAGCGGATAATTCACCCATTACCCAGTTGGCAGCCAGTTTGTAGTCGCCACAGGTTTTGGCAACGGCTTCAAAATAATCAGCCATTTCACGGGTTGCAGACAGTACGCCGGCATCGTATTCGCTTAAACCGTTTTCATCCATTAAGCGTTGTTTTTTCTGATCGGGTAATTCTGGTAGTGAATCACGAATGCTTTCAATGTATTTGTCATCGATAACAACCGGCAATAAATCAGGGCAAGGGAAGTAGCGGTAATCATTGGCCACTTCTTTTGAACGCATAGAGCGGGTTTCCATTTTGTTGGCATCAAACAAACGGGTTTCTTGAGTGATGGTGCCACCGTCTTCAAGAATATCCATTTGACGTTCAATCTCAACGTTAATGGCTTGCTCTACAAAACGGAAACTGTTCACGTTTTTAATTTCAGTACGAGTACCAAATTCTTCTTGGCCTTTAGGGCGTAAAGATACATTACAGTCACAACGCATTGAACCTTGTGAAAGATCACCGTCACAAATACCTAAATAGGTGACGATGCTATGCATTTTTTTGAAGTACGCTACCGCTTCTTTGGCGCTGCGAATTTCAGGCTCAGATACGATTTCGATTAGAGGCGTGCCTGCACGGTTTAAATCGATGCCAGATTGGCCATGGAAATCTTCGTGTAATGATTTACCTGCATCTTCTTCTAAATGCGCACGGGTAACATTAATGCGACGAGTGCTGCCGTCTTCCAGGGTGATATCAATATGACCCATGCCCACAATTGGGTGATGCAATTGTGTGGTTTGATAACCCTTTGGTGAATCTGGGTAAAAATAATTTTTACGATCAAACACGGAAACTTTGCCAATCTCTGCATCAATGGCGCAACCGAATTTAACCGCCATGGCTAAAGCTTCTTCGTTAAAAACAGGTAATACGCCCGGTAAACCTAAATCTAACAGAGATGCTTGTGTGTTGGGTTCAGCACCAAATGCGGTGCTTGAACCTGAAAATATTTTTGACTTGGTGGCCAACTGAGCGTGAATCTCAAGACCGATGACTACTTCCCATTCCATAATAGAATTCCTTATTCGATACCTTGAGGTGCTGCGTTGTGAAAGTCAGTGACTTGTTGGAATTTATGCGCAGCATTTAACATGCTTGCTTCACTCCAGTAGTTCCCCATAATTTGTAAGCCAACAGGCAAACCGTTAATTAAACCCGCTGGAATCGACATGCCTGGTAAACCGGCTAAGTTACAAGAAAGGGTAAACTTATCTTCCATGTACATCTCAACTGGGTCACCTGATTTCTCACCTGTTTTGAATGCAGGGGATGGTGTCACTGGGCCCATGATGAAATCTACTTCGTTAAATGCTTTTACAAAATCGTTTTTAATTAAACGACGAATTTGCTGAGCTTTTACATAATATGCATCATAAAAACCGGTTGATAATGCATAGGTGCCGATCATAATGCGACGTTTTACTTCATCACCAAAACCTTCACCACGTGAACGCTTGTATAAATCTTCTACGTCTTTTGGATCTTCACAGCGATAACCAAAACGCACACCGTCCATACGAGATAAGTTGGCGGAGCATTCGGCAGGTGCTACAACGTAGTAAGCAGGAATCGCTAAGTCAGTGCTTGGTAAAGAAATCTCTTTAACCGTACAGCCTAGTTTTTCAAACTCTGCAATGGCGTTCATCATGGTTTGTTTCATTTCGCCATCTAAGCTTTCTGGGAAAAACTCTTTTGGTAAACCAATTACTTTACCTGCGATGTCATCATTTAATGTTGCTGTGTAATCCGGCACGTCTTGATCAATACTGGTGCTGTCTTTGGTATCAAAGCTGGCCATTACGTTTAACATCATGGCGGCATCTTCTGCGGTGCGTGCCATCGGGCCTGCCTGGTCAAGGGAAGATGCGTAAGCAATCATGCCCCAACGTGAACAGCGGCCATAGGTTGGCTTTAAGCCAGTTAAACCACACAGAGCAGAAGGCTGACGAATTGAACCACCTGTGTCTGTACCTGTTGCAGCAGGCACTAAACGTGCTGCTACGGCGGCGGCTGAGCCACCGGATGAACCACCTGGGATGGTATCGAAATTCCAAGGGTTTTTAACGCCGCCAAAAAATGACGATTCGTTAGATGAACCCATGGCGAATTCATCCATGTTGGTTTTACCCAAACACACAGCGCCTTCACGTTTCATGTTTTCAACCACGGTGGCGTCGTATGGTGGCACAAAGTTGCTTAACATTTTTGAGCCACAAGTGGTCAACGTGCCGTCTGTGCAAAAAATATCCTTATGTGCAAAAGGGACACCGGTCCACGCTGTGGCGTTACCAGCAGCGCGACGTTCGTCAGCGGCTTTGGCATCAGCGAGCGCTTGCTCTTGAGTCACAGTGATAAAACTGTTGATGCCGTTTTCACCTTGGTCGAACTGGTTAATACGATTTAAAAAGTGCTGAGTAATTTCAACACTGGTGAAATCACCGGCTTCAAGACCTTTGGAGATCTGGGTAAGGGTTAAGTTATGCAAGGCCATGAATAATTACTCTACAACTTTTGGTACTAAAAATAGGCCGTTTTCTTGTGCTGGAGCATTGGCCATGTATTTTTCGCGTTGGTTCTCTTCGGTCACTGCGTCGGCGCGTAAACGTTGTACTGCGTCGGTTGGGTGAGCAAGAGGTTGTACGCCGTCAGTGTTGACGGCATTCATTTGTTCAACTAAAGCTAATATGCTGCTTAGTTCTTCTTGATATTGGCCGATATTGTCTTCGGCGATGGCTAAGCGGGCTAAATCCGCAATATTGGTGACATCTGAACGATCAAGCGCCATAGTATTTTCTCTGCCTTTTTGGGCTATGAATATAAAGTATGTGATAGGGGCGTAACTTAACACATTTGTGCCTT
>JAGDZK010000008.1:0-35919 GCA_049115935.1 Bermanella sp.
CGTCTTGATAAAGGTCGTGGTCCAGTTGCAACGTTATTGATTCAGAATGGTCAGTTGAAGAAAGGCGACATTGTTCTTGCTGGTACTTCTATCGGTCGTGTTCGTGCCTTACTTGATGAAAATGGTCAGCCAATTGAAATGGCGGGTCCTTCGATTCCGGTTGAGATTCTTGGTTTGGATGCACCTCCAGGTGCGGGTGATCAGTTCTTGGTAGCTGAAAGCGAAAAACGTGCTCGTGAAGTAGCGGGAATCCGTTCTTCTAAAGAGAAAGAGCAGTTCCAAGCGAAACAGCAAGCGGCCAAGCTAGATGCATTATTTAGCATGAGCGGTGATGCTCAAGCATCAAGCCTGAACATCGTTGTGAAAACAGACGTACGTGGTTCTTTAGAAGCATTGATTGGTGCTCTTGAGCAGCTTTCTACTGATGAAGTAAAAGTAACCATCGTATCAAGTGGTGTAGGTGGTATTACCGAAACAGATGCAAACTTAGCCTCTGCTTCAAATGCTGTGCTATTTGGTTTCAACGTTCGTGCGGATGCTTCGGCTAAGCGTGTGGTTGAAAACAGTGGTTTAGACATGCGTTATTACAGCATCATTTACGATCTAATTGATGATGTGAAACAAGCGATGTCTGGCATGTTAGCCCCTGAGCTACGTGAAGAAATCGTGGGTATTGCACAAGTACGTGATGTATTCCGTTCACCTAAATTTGGTGCGGTTGCAGGCTGTATGGTTATCGAAGGTACGGTTCACCGTAATAAGAAGATCCGTGTACTGCGTGATAACGTGGTGGTATTCGAAGGTGAACTTGAATCTCTACGTCGCTTTAAAGATGACGTACAAGAAGTTCGTACCGGTACAGAGTGTGGTATCGCGGTTAAGAGCTACAACGACGTTAAAGAAGGCGATCAGATCGAAGTCTTTGATGTTAAAGAGTTTGCTCGTACGATTTAATCGTCGCGAACCTATAAACTTACCCTGTTACCTTTTGGTGGCAGGATAAGATTCAAATCCTCAGGAAGCATGCTTCTTGGGGATTATTTGTTTTAAGAGAATTTTAATATGGCGAAAGATTACAGTCGTACTCAGCGCTTGGGTGAGCAAATCAAACGTGATCTTGCCCAGATGCTGCAATTTCAGGTAAAAGACCCTCGCTTAGGCTTGGTGACACTGAATGCCGTAAAAGTGGCCAGTGACCTAGGTTACGCGGATATTTACTTTACAGTAATGAAACCAGGCATGGTTGAAGCGGATGCTGACACCATTAAAGAAACCGAGAAAGTGTTGAATGACATGGCGGGTTTTTTACGTACTGAGTTGTCTCAGATTATGAAAACACGCATAACCCCTCTACCACGTTTTCACTATGACATCTCCTTAGAGCGTGGTCATAAGCTGACTAACTTGATCAATCAGGCTATGCGTGAAGACACTGGCCGCAATCAAGATGACGAAAAGTAGTTAAAGTTTCAGTTATGAGCGGAGAGACGTTTTGAACCGCAAAAGAAAAGGCCGCGATATTAGCGGCATTCTTGTCATTGATAAGCCTTCAGGCATGACCTCCAATGGCGTTTTACAGAAAGTAAAATGGCTGTATCAAGCACAAAAAGCCGGTCATACCGGTGCTCTTGATCCTATCGCCACAGGTGTTTTGCCTATTTGTTTAGGTGAAGCGACCAAGTTCAGCCAGCGTTTATTAGAAAGTAATAAGCGTTATGTGACAAAAGTGCAGCTTGGCGAGTCTCGCGATACGGCGGATATTGAGGGTGAAGTGCTTGAAACCGCAAGTATCCCGCCTTTGAGTGCAGAAACAATTGAGCAAGCACTTGCCCAATTTCGTGGTGAAATCACTCAAATTCCTCCAATGTACAGTGCGCTTAAACATGAAGGGCGCAAGTTGTATGAGTTGGCACGGGAAGGCATTGAATTCGACATTAAAAAGAAGGCTCGTCAGGTCTCTATTCTGAAGCTAGAGCTGCTTAGTTTTGGCGAAGACTTTCTTGAGCTAGATGTAACCTGTACAAAAGGCACTTATATTCGTTCTTTATCTGAAGATATCGCTAAGGCGTTAGGTACATTAGGCTACGTGGCGGTACTTCGACGTCTAGGCGCAGGCCCGTATAAGCCTGAAATGATGATCACCCTTGATGAGCTGATAGCCTTGAAACCAGAGGGCTGCGACGACTTTACCGCGCTCGAGGATCGGCTTCTTCCGACCTATACAGCACTAGAAAGCGTGCCTATTATTCAAGTGACGTTTGAGCAGGCCAGAGATTTACAATTTGGACGAGCAATTCGTGTCTCAGATGCTGGTGGCAAGCCTCAGCCTCAGGTACAATTGCGCCTTTGCCACGACCAGCAAGACCATCTTGTGGGGATTGGTGAGATAGATAGCCAAGGGGTAATCGCCCTAAAGCGTCTTGTGAAAGTACCTCAATTAACGGCTCTATTTGAGCGTTAATCGGACTTTCAGGTGGATACCGCTGTTTATATGCACGGTGATTATCTTCCTTAACCTAAATGAACGCATATACCTATGAGGAAAATATCATGGCATTAGATGTACAAGCGAAAGCTGCCATCGTTAAAGAATACCAAACTGCTGAAGGCGATACTGGTTCTCCTGAAGTTCAAGTAGCATTGTTGACTCACAACATCAACGGTCTACAAGATCACTTCAAAGTGAACAAGCAAGATCACCACTCACGTCGTGGCTTGATTCGCATGGTAAACCAACGTCGTAAATTGTTGGATTACCTAAAAGGCAAAGACGTTTCTCGTTACGCTTCTCTAATCAAGCGTTTAGGTCTACGTCGCTAAGATTGCTCAAACCCCCTTACGGGGGTTTTTGCTATTTGTTTGGGTCACTTTGAACTTTATAAAAGTAACGTTGACACAAATACTACGAAAATTAAAACAGCAATAAAAACGGAATAACCTGGCTTATCAATCTCTGTGTTTCTACCCATTCGCCTTTTCGCTTAACTTTAAGCAGAGAAAGGGCCAATGCTTGGAAGTACAGAAAAAGAAAGCAGGTTTCCATTTAAAACAAAAAGGAAACATATGTTAGATCTTACACCTGTAACAAAAACTTTTACCTTTGGTAACCAAGAAGTTACTTTAGAAACCCAACGCATTGCGCGTCAAGCAAGTGGTTCTGTGCTTGTTACTATCGGTGATGTGCAAGTACTTGCTGCGGTAACCGGCAAAAAAGACATGAAGCCGGGTCAAGACTTCTTCCCGCTGACTGTTAACTATCAAGAGAAATACTACGCAGCGGGTAAAATCCCTGGTGGTTATATCAAGCGTGAAAACCGTCCAAGCGAAAAAGAGACACTAACCAGTCGTCTTATTGACCGTCCAATTCGTCCGCTTTTCCCAGAAGGTTACATGAACGAAGTACAAGTTGTGCTTCAAGTCATGTCTGCTGACACTGAAAACGATCCAGATATCGCCGCTATGATTGGTGCATCAGCTGCACTTGCTATTTCTGGTATTCCTTTCGACGGCCCAATTGGTGCGGCTCGTGTTGGTTATACCCGTGAAGGCGGTTATGTATTAAACCCAACTTTCGAACAGCTTAAAACCTCTGAACTAGACATGGTGGTTGCCGGTACTACTGACGCTGTATTAATGGTTGAGTCAGATGCACTTGAGCTAAGCGAAGACGAAATGTTAGGCGGTGTATTGTTCGCACACGAAGGTTACCAGTGTGTCATCGCAGCGATTAAAGAATTCGCAGCGGCTGACGCCACTGAGCGTTGGGAATGGACTGCACCTGCATTTAATGACGCACTATACGCAGACATGAAAGCTGCATTTGGTACTGAGCTAGCGGCAGCGTATCAAGTAAGCGATAAGATGGAGCGTTACACTCAAGTTGACGCCATCAGCGCGAAATTAAAAGAGCAGTTTGTAAAAGAAGAAGGCGAAACAAACAACGCCGAAGAAGTATCTAAACTGTTCAAAAAACTACAAAAAGAAGTGGTACGTGAGCGTATCGTTAATCATGAGCCTCGTATCGACGGCCGTGATAACAAAACCGTACGTGACCTGAACATTCAAACCAATGTTCTTAAAGGTACTCACGGTTCTGCCTTGTTCACTCGTGGTGAAACTCAGTCTATCGGTACCGTAACATTGGGTTCTACCCGTGATGCGCAAACCGTTGAGTTCTTACACGAAGTAGTAAAAGACAACTTCATGTTCCACTACAACTTCCCTCCGTATTCTGTAGGTGAGTGTGGTCGTATGGGTGCACCTGGTCGTCGTGAAGTGGGTCATGGTCGTTTAGCTCGTCGTGGTGTTCAAGCTATGATGCCTAAACTAGAAGATTTCCCATACACAGTACGTGTGGTATCTGAAATCACAGAATCTAACGGTTCATCTTCAATGGCGTCTGTATGTTCAGCATCTCTTGCATTAATGGATGCGGGCGTACCGATTAAAGCACCGGTTGCTGGTATCGCCATGGGTCTGGTTAAAGAAGGCGAAAAATTCGCAGTTCTAACTGACATATTGGGTGACGAAGATCACCTAGGTGACATGGACTTTAAAGTAGCGGGTTCTGAAGCAGGTATCACTGCACTGCAAATGGATATCAAAATCCAAGGTATCACTGAAGAGATCATGGAGATTGCATTAGAGCAGGCTCTTGATGCTCGTATGACGATCTTGAAGCAAATGAATGAAGTGATGCCTACGCACCGCGACGAAATGCCAGATAACGCTCCAACTTACCTAACGGTTAAAATCCCTTCAGACAAAATTGCTGAAGCGATTGGTAAAGGCGGCGCGACTATCCGTGGTATCTGTGACGAAACAGGTGCGGACGTTGATATTTCTGACGAAGGCCTAATCAGCATTTTCGCTCTGACTAAAGTTGCAGCCGAAAAAGCCAAAGGCATGTTCGAAGCAGTAACAGCAGAAGCGGAAGTGGGTACTATTTACGAAGGTAAAGTACAAAAAATCGTAGACTTCGGTGCGTTTGTTAATATCTTGCCTGGTAAAGATGGCCTAGTACACATTTCTCAAATCTCTGACGAGCGTGTTGAGAACGTGGCAGACCACTTGACTGAAGGGCAGCAGATTAAAGTTAAAGTATTAGATGTTGATAACAAGGGTCGTATTAAATTAACCCTTAAAGGCATCGAAGCTTAATAAACCGTCAGCGCAACAACGTTGCGCGGATCTGGTTTTAAGATAGAAAATAAACCTACTTAATTTAAGTAGGTTTATTTGTATAAAGACACTCACATTAAGTACTTATATAAATAGGTATTTGATACGGCGAAACCAAAAGGAATAGCCATGACCATTGCAGAAAATAAAGTTGTAACTCTTGAGTTTACTGTTAAAAATGCAGAAACCGGTGAAGTTATTGAAACATCAGTAGATTCTGAGCCATTGGTATACTTGCACGGTTTTAATAACCTAGTACCAGGCCTTGAAAATGAACTAAGCGGTAAAGTAGTTGGCGATAGCTACGATGTAACCGTTAGCCCTGAAGAAGGTTACGGTGTTCGTGATGAAAGCCTAGTACAAGAAGTACCAATGGAAGCGTTCCAAGGTATCGAAAATGTACAAGTGGGTATGGCGTTTACTGCTGACGGAGCACAAGGCCCTGTTGTTGTTGAAGTAACGGCAGTTGAAGGTGATGTTGTAACCGTTGATGCAAACCATCCACTGGCAGACATTAAGCTTGCATTCTCTGGTGAAGTGAAAGAGATCCGTGATGCTAGCGCAGAAGAGCTTGAGCACGGCCACGTACATGGTCCAGGCGGTCACCAGCACTAATCAGTGTTGATGATAAAAATGGCAAGGTGAGCAATCACCTTGCCATTTTTTTTGCTTAAAATTTACCAAGCAAACTGAACTACACTTAAAACAATTAGGAGTTTTATATGTGTGTATATCAGTTTAAAGATGGTAATCAGTGCCAATTAGAGGATGCTGGCAAGGGCTTGTGTTACTGGCATGACCCAACCATTAAAAAAAATAATGAAGTACTGGGTGGGAAGCTGAGTGATGTAGTCAGAGCTGGACATTCAATGGAAGGTGCATGCCTAGCATACGCTAATTTGGATGGTGTCAATTTAGTCAGTCATGGCAGTGAAGACTCATATAGTTTAGCCAATGCCGATTTATTCCGCGCAAGCTTACGAAGAGCACACTTGTTCAAAGTAGATATGTCTGGAAGTTCATTGATGAAAGCGGATTGCTCTGAGGCCAATATTCATTATGCCAACTTAGAAAATGCAAACTTGTTGGGCGCAAAGTTTGATGGCGCAAAAATAGAAAATGTAAACTGGGGTAAAATATTATTTCATGAGGCGTTAGGTTTTGACGCATGCGCGCAAAAAAATCAAGATAAGTCCGTTGTGTATTTTGAGCAGGCAGAAGAGGTTTGTCGGCATTTGCGTAAAGTCAGTGAGTATGAAGGTTTATTTGAGTTAGCAGGTTACTTTTTTATTAAAGAAATGATTAACCGCCGTCGGCAAATGCCCAAATGGTCATGGCAAAGGCTGTTATCAAAAGCGGTGGACTTATTTTGTGGTTATGGTGAACAGCCTGCGCGAGTAGTGGGGTTTTCACTGTGTCTTATATTTATCTTCGCAATCGCGTTTTGGTTGTTTGGGGTAAAAGGCGGGTCACAAGTGATTCAGTTTGCATGGGATGCTTCATGGCAGCAAAACCTAATCAATCTAGGAAACACCCTATATTTCAGTGTGGTGACCTTTACTACCTTGGGTTATGGCGATCTGGTACCAATTGGGTTTAGTCGGATGTTGGCAGCTATAGAAGCCTTTACGGGCAGTTTTACCCTTGCACTTTTTGTGGTGGTATTTGTAAAGAAAATGACACGCTAGACCCACTTCGCCATTTAAGACACAAACATGGCCTTTTAGGTCACTACACAGCTAAGTCCTTGGCAGCCTTCACCGATATGAGTATGCTCAAAAGATAGAGTTAACAATAAAAATAAAAATGTACAGAGGGTGTTATGGAAGCAAGTATTCTTGTCAAAGTGGTGTTACCACTATCACTATTTATTATCATGCTAGGCATGGGTTTAGCACTTAAACCCGTTGATTTTAAAATGGTTATGCTTAGGCCAAAAGCAGTGGCTTTAGGGCTTGTTGCACAAATGATCATGCTACCGATACTGGCCTACCTAATTGTTTTGGCGTTTGGGATGACAGGGGCAGTGGCGGTTGGGGTAATGATATTAGCTTTATGCCCAGGTGGTACAACGTCCAATCTTTATACTTATTTAGCAAAAGGTGATATCGCATTATCAGTTACGCTCACCTCACTGGTTAGCCTAATTGCGCCGTTTACGGTTCCTTTGATGATCGTTATGTTCATGAGTATGTTGATGGGTCAAGAAGAGTACATACATTTACCAGTTCTTAAAACGATTATCCAATTAGTGGTCATTACGATTCTGCCGATTTCAATTGGCATGTATATTCACCATAAAAGACCTCAGTGGGCTAAAAAGGCAGACAAACCAGTTAAGCTATTTTCAATTATTTTTCTCTTTCTTATTGTCGCCATGATCGTATTTAATAACTTACATAACATGGCCGAGTATTTTGCGAAAGCAGGCTTAGCTGCGATTATTTTAAACATTGCCAGCATGGTATTGGGTTATGTATTAGCGAAATTGGCTCAATTAAACGAAGCGCAAAGCAAAGCCATTGGTATTGAAGTAGGCTTTCAAAACGGTACTTTGGCAATTGTGATAGCCCTAACATTACTTGAGAATACTGAAATGGCCATAGCTGCCACTTGTTATAGCTTGAGCATGTTTTTGACGGGGGCTGTATTTGCTATGGTGTTGGCAAATCGCTCTAAGAAGCAAGTTGATTCGGCGGCTCAAGCCTAAAGGTTCATGCGTGATAAACAAAAAAGGTGAAGCACACGCTTCACCTTTTTTTATGGTTAAAATAGTTTAAAACTTACTCTAACCCACAGCCTGATAGAATCATGCTAGTTAAAAATGCGGTGATATGATCAATATCTTCTTTTTCATATTCACGGCGGTTCATTACTTCAAGCACCTGTGTACTAAAATCAGCATAGTGCTGAGTGGTTGCCCAAATCATAAAAATTAAATGGGTTGGATCAATGGGTTTCATTTTGCCCTGATCAATCCAGCTTTGAATAACAGACGTCTTTTCTTTGACCCATAAGCGCATATCTTTACTGATGTATTGTTTAATATGAGGTGCGCCCTGAATAATCTCCATGGCGAATATTTTTGAGCCATTTGGATTAGAGTAAGATAATTGCATTTTACTGCGTATAAAGCGTGTTAGTACTTCTTTAGGGTCGCTTTCGGGTGCCATGTCATCCAGAATTTGATTCCAGTTTTCCATGATATCTTCTAAAACTGTCTGATAAAGATTCGCTTTATTTTTAAAATAATAATGGATATTGGCTTTTGGTAGACCAGCGCGATCAGCAATTGACTGCATACTGGTGCCTTTATAACCGTGTAACACAAATTCATCTTCAGCCGCTTTGAGTATTTGCTGACTATTGCGCTCACGTATTTTGCTTTTTTTTGGTGCGTCTTGAGTTGTCACAGGGTACAGCCTTCCTAGTTCCATTCGTCCATGATACAACGATAGACATAAAGGGCAAAATTTAATGCCCAATAGATAAGAAGCCATACTGAGTATGGCTTCTTGTGTGGCTTACAGGTGAGTTTTTAACAATAAGCTAACAGCGCTTTGGTCTTGACCATCAACACCGAATTGGTTGTCCCAGTAAGAATACTCAATACCTACTTTAATCTTATTTGCCGTACCTAAAAGTGGGCCAACGTTATAAGTGATTTGAGGGTTGATGTGGATGTTATCTACATTGACAAAACCATTGTCCTCGCTGTTTTCAAATGAATAATCAACGAAGCCATCGATGTTAAATTCACCCATTGAATAACCATATGTCAATGTGATTTGCATATCATTGTTAGAGCCAAATGTAGACTTATTTGCAGCGTAATAAAGAGTCGCGCTGGCAAAGTTAAGACCAGGTACATTCAAATCTGCACCTACACCATATAGATAGTTATCTTGACTAAAACCTGTTGAGTTAGAGCTGTTCTCATAAGTAAATGCTGCGTTTATATTTGAAACAAAGCCGTCCATTTTCATTAAAGTAAATTTAGGGCTTACTTCAGAATAAGTCTCTTTGAAGTCACCAGATACAAGGCGGTCACTGAATAGGAATAAGCCACCCCAGCTATGACCTGAAACATGTTCAACCGTCAATGTGGTTACGTCGTCATCAATGAATTCATAATCAGAGCCTTGAAGAAGAGAAAGGCTTGTATCAGCCCAGTACTGTTCAGCTTGAACAGAGGTGCTCAATAGAGCGGCACTCGCAATCGTTAGTAATGTTTTTTTCATGTTTATCTCCGGTCTTTTTAGTTGTGTATTTTTTACGTTTGCAAAAAATTCTGTTTATAGTTGTGGTCGATACGCTACACCCAGTGACATGGGTGCGTTAAGTTTGGCTTTACCTTGATTACTTGAAAGTAACACTAAAACAAAAATGGTGGCAACATAAGGCAACATGGCCAGTATGCTTGGTGAAATCTCAAAACCTGTGCCCTGAAGAATAAGGTGCATGATACTGGCAATACCAAATAAATAAGCACCAAGCATGATACGCCCCACTTTCCAGCTAGCAAATACAACCAGTGCTAGAGCAATCCAGCCTTTACCTGCTGTCATACCATCGCTCCATAGTGGTGTATAAGCCAGTGATAAATAACCACCTGCTAAGCCTGCCATGGCGCCACCAAACATGACGGCCATGTAGCGAATTCCATGCACATGAATGCCCATTGAGTTTGCAGCCTCTGGGTTTTCACCTACCGCACGTAATTTCAAACCGAGACGAGTACGAGTTAATACAAAGAATAATAATCCACCCATAAAAAATGAAAAATACACCAAAGGATCTTGTGCAAAAAATGCTTTACCAATAACAGGAATATCACTTAACAATGGAATCACAAGTGGTGGAACCCCTTCGATGCCTACTCCTACATAATTGGCACCAATAAATGCACTTAAACCGCCACCAAAAATCGTTAATGCTAAACCACTGGCCACTTGATTTGAAACTAACGTGATAGATAAAAATCCAAATAGTAGTGACATACAAATGCCTGCAAGAATCGCCATTAAGATTGCTAGCATTAAACTACCGGTTACCACGGCGGCAGCAAACCCGACAACGGCCCCCATTAACATCATGCCTTCTTGCCCAAGGTTAAGTACCCCAGACTTTTCGCAAACCATTTCACCAAAGGCCACTAAGATTAATGGTGTGCCGGTGCGTATGGTGGCATATAAAATATTTGTGATTAAATCGATATCCATTTTTTTACCTTAACAATCTGAGATTATGCAGCGCTTGAAACGGCTGCTGGGTTATCGTTTTGATCTTTTTTGCTTTTAACAATTCGATAACTAATTAATAAGTCGCTGGCTAATAAAAAGAACAACAACATGCCTTGAAATAAACCAGTAATGGATTTTGGTAAACTCATTTCAATTTGCACCATTTCACCACCCATATAGGTTAATCCCATTAACATACTGGCGAGTAAAATGCCTAAGGGATGCATGCGACCTAAAAACACAACAATAATGGCAGAGTATCCGTAGCCTGGAGAGATATAAGGAATAAGCTGCCCAATGGGTCCTACTACTTCGCTTACACCGGCTAAGCCGGCAAGCGCACCACAGGTAAGCAGGGCAAACCAAACCAGTTTGTTTTCTTTAAAACCTGCGTAGTGTGCAGCAGCTTTATCTTCACCTAATACTTGAATTTGAAAACCTAACCAGCTGCGCGACAGTAATGTCCAGATGGCAACCATGGCAAATAAACCAAAAAAGATAGCGATGGTGAGTCGATAGTCTTCGTGAAGTAACGGTAAAATAGCCGCATCAGCAAACATGGCCGATTCGGGGAAATTAAATCCTTCTGGATCTTTTAGTGGCCCGTGCACCGCCCAGAGCAAAGCATTTAATGCAATGTAATTGAGCATGATCGTAGTCAAAATTTCATTAGAATGATATTTTGTTTTTAAAAGTGCAGCCAGTGCCGCCCAAGCTAAGCCGCATAATGCACCGAATAATAAAATGGGTATCAATACCCAACTCGACTGGGCATCTAAAAACTGCAAAGCCATGAAGCCACCACCCAGGCCGCCCATTATAAATTGGCCTTCTGCTCCTATGTTCCAGATTCTTGCTTTAAAACATAGGCTTAAACCCATTGCACATAATAAAAGTGGGGCGACTTTCATCCCCAGTTCGGTTAAGCCATACGCATCACTTAATGGCAAAATGAAAAAAGTATAAAGCGCCTCAAAAGGATTGTGGCCCAGACTTAAAAATAATAAACCGCCAAAAAATAAGGTAAGACACAGTGCAATAACCGGTGAGCAGTAGCTCATGGTTTTAGAATCAAAAGGACGTTTTTCTAACTTAAACATACGCTGGCTCACTATCTACTGCAGGTGCTTCACTGCTTTTAAATTGCCCTGCCATCCATTGGCCAAGTTGTTCGATGCTTACATCTTGTGTGTTTTTAACTGGACTGATTTCACCATCACAAATAGCGCATAAACGATCACAAATTTGGTAAAGTTCATCAATATCTTCCGAAACCACAATAATAGCGGCACCTTTGTCACGCAGCTCAATCAAAGCATGGCGAATTAAAACCGCGGCGCCTATGTCTACCCCCCAAGTGGGATGAGAGCATGCTAGTAAGATGGGGTTTTGTTCGATTTCACGCCCCAAAATAAATTTTTGTAAGTTACCTCCAGATAAACTTTTTGCTTGCGACTGCAATCCGGAGCTTTTAACTTTATATTTATCTAAAATATTTTGGCCAAGCTGTTTTACTTTTTCGAAGTTAATCCAGCCTTTTTTTACCAGCTCTAAGTGAGAGCTGGTTAATAACGTGTTTTGCTCTAGGGACATATCTGGTACCGCACCACGGCCTAGGCGCTCTTCGGGTACAAAGGAAAATCCTAATTTGCGACGATCGGCAGGCTCTAAATCACCAATGTTTTTATTCAATAAACGAATAGCATCCGCATGGGTGGTTTGCTCGCCACTTAATAAACGCATGAGTTCATCTTGACCATTACCGGCCACACCTGCCACCCCTAAAATTTCACCAGACTTTACTTTTAAATTTAGTTTTTTAATGCTGCATGCAAACGGGTCATCGCTTTTAAAGTTGAGGTCCGTAATGTCTAACACAACAGAACCGCCTTCTACTTTTTTGTAATCTTGATTTAATGGAGTGTCATCACCGACCATTAAACGTGCGATTTCATGACTACTAATTTGTTGTGGGTCACAGTGGCCACTGACTTTGCCCTGGCGCAAGATAGTGGCGTTATGGCATAGCTCTGTGACTTCATCTAATTTATGAGAAATGAACAATATTGAGCAGCCTTCGCTGGCAAGCTGGTTTAATGTGGCAAACAGGCCTTTAACTTCTTGTGGTGTCAGTACCGAGGTTGGTTCATCTAAGATCAATAGCTTTATGTCTTGTAATAAGCAGCGCACAATTTCAACCCGTTGTTGTTCACCAACAGACAAGGTGTGAACAAAACGCTGTGGGTCTAATGACATACCATAATGTGTGCTGACTTCACGGATGCGCGTACTTAGGGCAGCCATATCTCGGCTTTGATCTTTGGGTAGGCTAAGGGCAATGTTCTCTGCAACCGTTAGGGTTTCGAATAAAGAAAAATGCTGGAAGACCATACCAATACCAAGGCGGCGTGCATGGGATGGTCCACTAACGGTAATGGGTTTGCCTTCCCATAAAAACTCACCAGCATCAGGTTTAACCACACCGTAAATGATCTTCATTAGAGTGCTTTTACCAGCGCCGTTTTCACCTAATAGTGCATGGATCTCTCCTTGGCTCACCATTAGCTCAACACCATCATTGGCCTTACAGCCTGGATATTGTTTGCAAATACCTGTTAATGCCAGACGATTCATACTACTTTAAGACCATTGATTGATTAAACATGTAAACCTTTTTAACTAAAGCTGACTACTTGGACAGGAAGTTGTTAGCAAATACTTTGCCAATAACCACGTATTAACTTATTTTTGGACAAACTGATAATTTTCTGACTAAATGGTCAGGTTATTGCTTTGATTAGTGAATTAATAAACCCACAAGCGTGCAAGCAACTCTATGCAGTATAGGGTACAGCCCAGTAAACACGCGAAAAGGGCAGCTAAGAGGTATGAATGTGATTCGCTTTTGTTTAAATGGAAATTGGATTGAAGAGCATGATATTGATCCAAACTGGACCGTATTGCGTTATCTTCGCACCAACAAAAGGCAGCTTGCGGCTAAAGAAGGCTGCGCAGGTGGTGATTGTGGCGCGTGTTCAATATTAGTTGGTCAGCAATCCCATACAGGCGCATTTGAGTATCAGGCTATTAATGGCTGTATCGCGTTACTGGGCAGTTTGCACGGTAAGTTTGTGGTTACCGTTGAAGGTTTAAAAGAAGCCGAGCAGTTGCATCCGGTGCAACAAGCCATGGTAGAAAAACATGGCTCACAATGTGGGTTTTGTACCCCTGGGATTGTTAGCGCTTTAACTGCATTACATTTTAATCGTTTGCATAATCAGCAAGGCCCAGTGACGGATCACGATATTCATATCGCGTTGTCTGGCAATTTATGTCGTTGTACCGGTTATCGCTCAATTATGGACGCGGCTCATGCCATGTTTGATTATCCTGCACCGTCAGAGTCAGCGGTGATCAATCGCACGGCGGTGATGCAATTTGATCCTAAAAGTAACACTCAAGCCCACACATCGTATTTAGAGAAAGACGGGCGACATTTATATGTGCCTCAGTCAGAGCAAGAACTGCAACAATTATTAGAAAAATACCCGGATGCAAAATTATGGGCCGGTGGCACAGACTTAGGTTTAGAAATCACACAGCAGTTTAAACAATTTGATCGCATAATTAGTTTGCATCAAATTTCATCTTTAAAAGCGGTTACCCACTCACAAAAAGAAATTCGTATTGGCGCCATGCTTACTTACAGTGAAAGTGAGGCTGTGTTTGCAAAAAGTTTTCCTTCGTTTGTCCAGCTTATTGAACGTATTGGCTCACGCCAAATTCGTAACTTGGGCACGTTAGGGGGGAATGTGGCCAATGGTTCGCCCATTGGTGATACGCCCCCCGTTTTTTTTGCACTGAATGCGCGCCTTGTACTGTCCAGTATTAATGGCGAGCGAGAAATGACGATACAGGATTTTTATCATGGCTATAAACAGACGGACCTTAAAAAAGGTGAATACTTAAAAGCCATAGCCATTCCTAAGCTTTCTGCACAACAAAGTTTGCATGTTTTTAAAGTCAGTAAGCGAAAAGATGATGACATCTCCGCTGTGTTATTGGCGGCCGTAATTGAGCATGAAGGTGATGTCATTACCGATGCTCGAATTGCCTGTGGCGGCATGGCGGCAACACCACTGTATGCAGTTAAAACGCAGCAAGCCTTAATTGGTAAGCCCTATACCCTAAGTAGTTTTGAGCAGGCCAGTGACGTTATTGTGCAAGACTATTCACCTATCAAAGATGTCAGGGCTACAAAAGAGTACCGTTTGCAGGTTGCCAAAAATTTAATTATCAAAACTGGCCTTGAATGTTTAGGAGGGCTTTAACATGAGTTTTATGTCATCAAAACTAGAGCCTTATGAAGCGCGCCGTAAACGTCCAGCCAAAGGCAAGATTGGTAAAGACCAGCAACACGAAAGTGCTGAAAAACATGTAACCGGTGATGCCATATATATTGACGACATGCTTGAGCTAGCAGGCACCTTGCATATGGCGGTGGGCCAAAGCAGTGAAGCCCATGCAAACATTATCAGTATGGATTTATCCGCAGTGAAAGCCGCTGAGGGCGTTGTGGATGTGGTTGTATTTGATGACGTACCGGGTGAAACCGATATTGGTCCTGTTTTTAAAGGGGACCCTATTTTTGCAAAAGAAAAAGTTGAATACGTGGGGCAGGCGTTATTTGCGGTGGCCGCTACCAGCTTTGAAGCGGCTAAGCGAGCAACGTTACTGGCCAAGGTAGAATACAAAAAACTGCCTGCCATTTTAGAAGTAGAAGACGCATTAAAAAATGATTTTTTTGTGCACCCTACTCATACCATGAGCAAAGGGGATTTTGCGCAAGCCATTAAAAACGCACCCAATCAATTACAAGGTCAGGTGTATGTAAAAGGCCAAGAACATTTTTATCTTGAAACTCAAGTCAGCTATGTGGTGCCCACAGAAGATAAAGGCATGAAGGTATTCACTTCAAGCCAGCACCCAAGCGAAGTGCAAAAACTGGTTTCTGAAGTACTCGACTTACCCATTAATTATGTTCAAGTTGAAGTGCGTCGCATGGGGGGAGGTTTTGGTGGTAAAGAAACACAGGCCGCACCTTGGGCGTGTATGGCGGCTATTTTAGCAAACCGTTTACAACAGCCAGTAAAAGCACGATTGGCTCGTCAAGACGATATGGTGATGACAGGTAAGCGTCATGATTTTTTAAATCGTTATACAGTGGGATTCGACGATCAAGGTAAATTACTGGGCAGTGACATTATGGTGGCGGGTAAGTGTGGTTTTAGCCCAGACCTATCTAGTTCAATCGTGGATCGCGCCATGTTTCACAGCGACAATGCCTATAACTTACAAGCGGCTAGAGTGGTAGGGCACCGCTGTAAAACTCACACTGTATCCAATACCGCATTTCGGGGGTTTGGTGGCCCGCAAGGCACCATGGTGGCCGAACTTATTATTGATGATATTGCGCGTAAAGTGGGTAAAGACCCATTGGATGTTCGCAAAATTAATTTATATAAAAATGGTGATACCACACACTACGGCCAGCCAATTGAGCACTACCATATGGCACAGTTGATTGAGCAGCTGGAAACTGAAAGTGAATACCGTGTCCGTCGCAAAGACATAACAACGTTTAATCAACAACATGATTATAAAAAACGTGGTATTGCTTTAACCCCAGTTAAGTTTGGTATTTCATTTACAGCACAGCATTTAAATCAAGCGGGTGCCTTAGTGCATATTTACACCGATGGCAGCATTCATGTGAATCATGGCGGCACCGAAATGGGCCAAGGATTATTCACCAAAGTGGCTCAAATCGTAGCTAACGAATTTGACGTGGATTTAGACACCGTCCAAGTCAGTAGCACCAACACTGAAAAAGTACCCAATACTTCACCAACCGCTGCATCATCAGGTACAGACCTAAATGGTAAAGCGGCACAAAACGCATGCTTAACCATCAAACAACGATTAGTTGAATTTGCTTGTGAAAAATTCAACGTGGATGAGTCGGCTATTCAGTTTGAAAATAATCATGTGATGGTGCATTGCCAAGATAAAGTACAAGAATTTGGTTTTGGCCCATTTGTACAAATGGCTTATGAACATCGAGTATCACTTTCAAGTACGGGTTATTATAAAACCCCTAAAATTCATTACGATCGAGAAAAAGCATCAGGGCGTCCGTTCTTTTATTTTGCGCTAGGTGCCGCGTGCAGTGAAGTTGAAGTTGATACGTTAACCGGTGAGTACACCGTATTGCGCACCGATATAATTCAAGACGTGGGGCAGTCTATTAATCCCGCAATTGATATTGGGCAAATTGAAGGTGGCTTTATTCAGGGTATGGGTTGGTTAACCACTGAAGAATTAAACTGGGATGACAATGGCCGTATTATTTCCAATGGTCCTGCCAATTATAAAATCCCCACCTCAAGTGATATGCCACCTATCTTTAATGTGAGTTTGTTTGATCGACCCAATGACGAGCAAACCATTTACAACTCAAAAGCCGTGGGTGAACCGCCACTTATGTTGGGTATGTCCGTTTGGTTGGCATTGCGAGATGCAGCGGCCAGTGTGGCCGATTATAAAATTGCGCCACCAATGGACACGCCTGCCACACCTGAGCGTGTATTAAATGCCGTTATGTTTGCCAAGCAGTACAAGGTGACGCCATGAAAACACAACACTGGTATGACGCAGTTGTTAAGTGTGAACAACAAGGCAATGCTTATGTGCTGGCAACAGTTATGGGTGCCGCAGGTTCGGTACCCCGTGATCAAGGCAGTAAAATGGTGATCACAGCGGATCAGCAATACGACACATTAGGTGGTGGCCACTTAGAATATAAAGTGGTGCAACATGCGCAGCAATTGTTGGCTGATCAATCCATTGGGAATTACATCGAACACTTCCCATTAGGGGCAAGTTTAGGCCAGTGTTGCGGTGGTAGTGTCAGTGTCTTGTTTGAAAGTTTTGCAATGAAAGGCATGAACTTAACGGTGTTTGGTGCAGGCCATGTGGCAAAAGCATTAATGAATATTTTATCCCAATTACCAGGAACCGTGCGCTGGGTTGATAGCCGTGATGGAATGTTCCCCGACGAGTCATTTCAAAATGTCGAAATGATCAAAACAGATTACCCAGTAGATGTCATGCAATCAGTTGCCCCCAATAGTCAGGTGCTTATTTTAACCCATAATCATCAACTTGATTATGAGTTGGCTGAATGTGCGTTGAAGCGTGGGGATTTATCTTATGTGGGTTGCATTGGTTCTGATACAAAAGCACAGCGTTTTAAAATGCGCCTAGAGCATAAGGGGTTGAATCAAGAGCAAATACAAGGATTTATTTGTCCTGTAGGCGATACGAGTATTACTGGCAAGTTACCCATGGAGGTAGCGGTTTCCATTTCTGCGCAATTAATAAAACACCTTGCGCAACACAAGCACGAAAAAAACATACGACAAGGTGTGAGCTGGAAATCCATAAAACAAGATTTAGTTAAAGGTTCAGTGCAGTCCTCATTGCCGAACAAAGTTGAATAATTTTAAAAATTAAGACCATGAATATCATCATGGCAGGAGTAAAAATTGAACGTAGAACAACACCCATACAATACATGGATTGACTTAGTTAGCCGTCGCCTTGGTGGTCAAACACTGGATTGCAGCGATGACTTTTTTGCCGAAATGGAAAACCTATTAAAACCAGAGGCACCTGTATTTATTGTTGATAAGTATACAGATCGCGGAAAGTGGATGGATGGTTGGGAAAGTCGCCGTAAACGTGTTGTGGGTTATGACTGGTGTGTGATCAAGCTAGGTGCGCAGGGTATCATTCATGGTGTCAACGTATGTACTCGTCATTTTGCCGGTAACGCTCCGCAGAAAGTATCCATTGAAGCGTGTTCTATTCAAGGGGCGCCACTGGCAGATACCGACTGGGTCACCATTTTAGAAACCACAGATGTGAAACCTGATAGTGATAACTTCTTTGATATTGATAGCTCCCATGAGTGGACCCATGTGCGTTTAAATATTTTTCCTGACGGTGGGGTAGCACGATTACGAGTTTACGGCGAGCCTAGCATTAATTGGGATTGGTTTTTACCAAACGAGCCGATTGATTTAGCGTTTATTAAAAATGGTGCACGCCCACTTGCGTGTAGTGATATGTTTTTCTCATCAATGGAAAACCTAATCATGCCTGACCGTGGTAAAAACATGGGTGACGGTTGGGAAACAAAACGCCGCCGCGGTGGACGAGAATGTGACTGGATCATAATTAAACTCGGTGCAGTGGGCAGCATAGAAAAAGTTGTGGTGGATACCGCCCACTTTAAAGGTAATTTTCCTGATAGCTTTACACTTGAAGCCGTATTGCTTGAAACAGGAAAAATGCCTGATGAAAACACCCAATGGCAAACGGTTATTAACAAAACCAAATTAAGTGCCGATGCCGAACATTTCTATAAAGACGAAGTGGTGAGTGCAGGCAAACACTTTAGTCACATACGGTTAAACATGTACCCAGATGGTGGTATCAGTCGTTTACGCGTCATTGGTTACCCTGAGCGAGGCTAATATGACTGTTGACGAAATTAATGACCTAGCAATAGAACAAGCACAGAAGGCATTTGCCAGTTGTTGCTCAAGTGACGGTTGGATTAACGCAATGGTTGCTGCCAGACCATTTTCCAATGAAAAAAACTTACATCAAAAGGCCTTAGACTTGTGGGCTGTGTTAAGTGAAGCAGATTACTTGCAAGCATTTGAAGGGCACCCAAAAATTGGTGATGTAAATAGTTTGCGAAAAAAATACGCCAGCACAAAAGGCTTGGCTTCCAATGAGCAAAGTGGAGTTAACAGTGCCGATGAAAAAACCTTGATTGAGCTTGCTCGAAAAAATGACGAATATTTCGATAAAAATGGTTTTATTTTTATCGTTTTTGCCACAGGTAAAAGCGCTGCTCAAATGTTAGAAATATTAAATACACGTTTGCCCAACGATCGTGAGACTGAAATTAAAAATGCAGCCTTAGAGCAAAGTAAAATAACTGCTTTACGCATTGATAAGCTACTTGGTTTGGCACAATAAAATAAGGACGAATATGAAAAGCCCAATTACGACCCATATTTTAGATGTTAATCTTGGCAAACCTGCAGTAGGTGTCAGTGTCACGTTATTTAAACTTGAGTTTGATGATCATGTGAAAGTGGCAGAAGGTAAAACCAATGCGGATGGCCGCATAGTTGATTGGATGGGCAATGCTCAGCGAGAAGCGGGCATCTATCGTATTACATTTGATACTGATGGTTACTTTCAAGCACTAGGTGATAGCTGTTTTTATCCAAGTGTGAGTATTGATTTTAAACTTGAAAATCCAGATGAACATTACCATGTACCGTTGTTGATCAGTGCTCATGGTTATTCCACGTATCGAGGTTCGTAATGGCGAATGTAATTAGGTTGCAGCCAGAGCGATTAACCCAAAGTGGTTTTTCTATGTTTGGCGATGTAATCGATATCGATGAAACCAAGCAGCCAATCATGATTAATGAAGGCACAACTGAGCGTTTTCATAAACTGGCAACGGTTGAGTTAAATGGTAAAGATCAGTTTGACGGACAAAATACCGCGCAGGCAATCATGAGTATTTTTCGTGCGCAGCCGCGTGTTCTGCCCATGAATATCGCCATGATGGAACGTCATCCGTTAGGTAGCCAAGCGTTTTTACCGAGTAATGATACACCGTATTTAGTATTGGTATGTGAAGGTGAAGATGCCCCAGATCCAGCTACCTTAAAGTTGTTTGTGGCAAAATCGCAGGGTGTGAATTATCTCGCTAATACTTGGCATCACCCTTTGTTGGCTCTAGATGATGTGAATGTATTTTGGGTAGTTGATCGTGCGGGTTCGGGCAATAATTTAGAAGAACAAAATTTTTCAAATGACTGTGACATCATTATTGATGCAGACACAGTGAACAAAATGATAAAAGAGATGGCATAAGTACATGGCTCAACATATTCACCGCGCGCAGATTTTACATTTTAAAGCGCAGGAGCAATTAGAACACTTTGATGATGGCGCACTGCTTGTAGACGATAGTAGCGGTTCAATTATCGCAGTAGGTGACGCCAATAGTATTTTGGCAGCCTACCCAGATGTGGATATCACCACGCATAAAAACAAATTAATCATGCCGGGTTTTATTGATAGTCATGTGCACTTCCCGCAGGTTGATGTAATCGCCAGTTATGGTGCTCAATTATTAGATTGGCTTAATAATTACACGTTCCCGACCGAAATAAGTTTTAAAGATGATGATAAGGCCAGCCAAACTGCGCACTTCTTTTTAAATGAATTGTTTAAAAATGGCACCACAACCGCGTTGGTGTTTGCTACGGTTCATAAAAGCTCAGTCAATGCCTTTTTTAATGCCAGTCAGCAATACAACAGCCGCATGATTTGCGGTAAAGTAATGATGGATCGCAATGCCCCTGATGATTTATGTGATACCGCTCAAACCAGTTTTGATGATAGCCAAGAATTAATTGACAAATGGCATAACAATGGCCGCCAACTGTATGCCGTCACGCCACGTTTTGCCATTACCAGTACGCCAGAGCAATTGGAGAAAGCAGGGCAGTTACTTAAGGATAACCCTTCTGTATATATGCAAACCCATTTATCTGAAAATATAGATGAAATTAATTTCGTAAAAGAACTCTTTCCTGAGCGTAAAAGTTACTTAGATGTATACGACCATTATGGATTGTTAGGCCCTCGTAGTGTTTTTGCCCACGGCGTGCATTTAGAACAAGAAGATTTTGAACGACTAAGCGAAACAAAAAGTGGTATAGCATTTTGTCCAACCTCTAATTTATTTTTAGGTAGTGGTTTATTTGATTTACAACAAGCCCAGAGCCATCAGGTGCCTGTGAGTATTGCCTCGGATGTAGGCGGCGGTACCAGTTTTTCAATGTTACAAACCCTGAATGAAGCCTACAAAATTTGCCAGTTAAAAGGTCATAGCTTACAAGCTCGCGATGCGTTTTACATGATTACCTTAGGCAATGCTAAGGCCTTAAGTTTGGATGACAAAATCGGTAACTTTGAAAAAGGCAAAGAAGCTGATTTTATTGTAATGGACTTAGCCTGCACCGACTTAATGACTCGTAAATTAAGTACATGCAAAACACTAGATGAAGTGTTGTTTAGTCTGATGATACTCGGAGATGATCGTGCCATTGGTGAGACATTTGTGGCGGGTAAGTCGGTTTATAAAAAACAATAAACAGTATTGGTTAATAATTAATAATAGAGAGCATTATGGAAGCCTATTTAGTTGATTGGTTAAATTTATTTTTCCGCTGGTTTCATGTGATTGCAGGTGTCGCGTGGATTGGCGCGTCATTTTATTTTGTATGGCTTGATCTAAATCTTAAAACCCCACCTCAGTGGAAAAAAGACAAAGGCATTAAAGGGGATTTGTGGGCCATTCATGGTGGTGGTATTTATGAGGTTGCCAAGTACGAGCTTGAACCGCAATCCATGCCAGAAAAACTGCACTGGTTTAAGTGGGAAGCGTACACCA
Organism: Bermanella sp.; assembly: GCA_049115935.1. Taxonomy (GTDB): domain Bacteria; phylum Pseudomonadota; class Gammaproteobacteria; order Pseudomonadales; family Oceanobacteraceae; genus Bermanella. The sequence continues at coordinate 22,042 of JAGDZK010000008.1, forward strand.
CCTGGTTAACGGGTTTTGCCTTGTTGTGCATCATGTATTACTGGGGGGCGGACCAATACTTGATTGACCCGACAAAAATGCTGTTAACTCAATTTGAGGCAATAGCCATTAGTTTGGGATTTTTAGTGGGCGGCTTTGTTTTTTATGAGTTACTTGTGAAAAGCCCTTTGCAACATTCACCAAAACTATTTGGCGCTATTTTATTTTCTGGTTTGGTGTTTTCTGCGTATGCGCTTGGTGAAATCTTTAGTGATCGCGCTGCCTATTTACATGTGGGTGCATTAATCGGCACGATTATGGCGGGTAATGTGTTTTTTGGCATCATGTCAGCTCAACGTGAATTGGTGAGAGCCATAGAAGCCGGTGAAAAACCCGATGCACGGCCAGCGCAATTTGCCAAGCTACGCTCTACCCATAATAACTATTTCACTTTGCCACTTATTTTCATCATGATCAGTAATCATTATCCAATGACATATGGTCATGAACATGCTTGGTTAATTCTGGCATTGATCAGTTTTAATGCGGCTTTTGTGCGTCATTACTTCAACTTAAAACATCAAGGACAAAACAAACCTTGGATTTTAGTGGCAGGGCTTGTTTTCTTGTTTGGTATTATTGGATACATGCTACCAAAGCCAGTGGATATGACCGATGAGTTGATCACAGATAAACAAGTGGTCGAAATTTCAAAACAACGTTGTGCATCTTGTCATGCGGCGCAGCCAACTCAGGCTGGATTTGCAGCGGCTCCTGGCGGCATTATGTTAGAAACACTTGATGAATTATTGGTGAATAAACCCAGAATACTGCAAGCGGTACAAAGTAATTATATGCCCCTTGCCAATATGACCAACATGACAGAAGACGAACGCACAAAGATGATTCGCTGGGCGAGCGAATAATTTAGATACTGGTTTAAGCCGTATTGAGTGTGCTTAAACCAGTTTTGTTTTAAATCATCTAAGCTAGGTGATTGTTTAACAAGGCTTTTATTTATTTTATAAATAAGCATAGACACATGGATGTTAACTCTATAGAGTGAGTGGCAGCTAGAAAGAACGTCTATATATTTATATCCTACATTTCGCAGTTTTATTCGTACTAATCTCCGTCCTGCAGTTTTTAAGTTACAGTCAAAATCTTTATGCAATCCATGCCTTTTTAGGCACTAACTTATTAAAAAATTTAGGATATTATTATGTCTACAACTACCGGTACTGTTAAGTGGTTCAACGAAGCGAAAGGTTTTGGTTTCATTGAGCAAGAATCTGGCCCTGATGTTTTTGCACACTTTAGTGCGATTACAAGCTCTGGTTTCAAAACCTTAGCGGAAGGCCAAAAAGTAGAGTTTACAGTGACTTCAGGACAAAAAGGTCCTCAAGCAGAAAACATTGTAGCTATCTAATTAGCACCTTGTTTATTTTAAAAGGGTAAACCTCACGGTTTGCCCTTTTTTATTGCCTGTTATTTATCAAGGTGACAGGTATAAGTTTGAAATAACCATGTGTTTATAGGGAGGTTTTGATGACAATGAAAACATTTTTACATACGCGAATTTGTAATTTTTTAGGAAAGGTTGTGGATCTTAATTTAGATTCTGAATTAGAGGTCGCATTGCGGGAGCAGCTTAATATTCGTCTGCCGCAAAGAGCCAATATGAATGAATCCCTGTCCAGCAGCAACAGTGATCATGAGATCATTGGTCTGTTACTGCAATACCGGTCAATGCCTTAGTTTAATTTGCAGGCTCGCATTTTTATTTCTGTGCGATAAATTGAGCTTAAAATGGTTTAAATAAATCTTTGGCACAAGTAGTGTGATTTTTCATTAGCTTTTGAATATCACCACCTAACCACTCACCTTGTTTGACTTTCCATTGCCCGTTTATCATGACAGCGTCCGCTTTGTAAGCGCCACATAATACTAATGCTGCTAATGGGTCATGACTGCCCGAAAAGCGGGGTTCATCGAGTTTGTATAATGCTAAGTCTGCTTTTTTTCCGACAGCGAGGGTCCCGATATCGTGTCGGTTTAAGACACTGGCCGATCCGGAGGTGGCAAGTTGTAACGCGTCTTCGTGAGTAAATTCATCCGCTTCATAACGTAAGCGTTGTATGAGTAACGCCTGACGGATTTCTTGCATAAGGTTACTGTGATCATTACTAGCGCTTCCATCTACGCCTAAACCTAAGCGTACACCAGCGGCTTTGAGTTCGTTTATGCGGCAAATGCCTGATGCCAATACCATGTTAGAGGACGGACAATGTGTAATGCCAACGTTTGCCTGTCCAAGTCGTTTAATTTCATCGTCATTAAAATGTATGCCATGGGCAAGCCAGGTGCGATCGTGCATCCAGCCCACGCTTTCTAGGTAATCTAATGGGCGCATGCCAAACATCTTTAGACAGAAACGATTTTCATCTTCTGTTTCTGCTAAGTGAGTATGTAGGTTTACATTATATTGTTTGGCTAATGTAGCACTGTCTTGCATCAAACTTGTGGTGACAGAAAACGGTGAGCACGGTGCCAGTGCGATTTCGATTAAATCATCTTTTTGATGATAGGTTTTTATTAGGCGTTCGCTGTCTTCTAAAATGGTTTGTTCACTTTGCACCACCGATTGTGGCGGTAATCCTCCTTGGTCTTGTCCTAAACTCATGCTACCTCGAGTAAAGGTGGCGCGCATGCCAAGGGATTTTGCAACCGTCACTTGAGTGTCAATGGCGTGAGTCAACGCTTGTGGAAATAGGTAATGATGATCGCTAACGGTGGTGCAGCCACTTAATAACAACTCAACCATGGCAAGTTCAGTGGCCACTGCGTGCTGTTCCGGTTGTAAACCTGCCCAAATTGGATACAGAGTTTGCAGCCATGGAAAAAGTTTTTTATTTAAAGCAGGAGGACAAGCACGAGTAAGTGTTTGATAAACATGATGATGGGTGTTGACGAGCCCGGGGGTTAGCACGTGTTGACTGGCATCAAATACATCATGATTTTGTACGGTTGGCGTTTCACCTGCACCTAAACATTGAATAATGACATCGTTTTCTACAACGATTCCATTGGTAATGTGCAGGCTGTTTTGATGTTGGCCATCGAATGTGGCGAGAGGGTTTTTAATCCATAAAGGTTTGGCGTGTTGCATGTCATTATTCCTAATAAATAGTGATGCATGCTAGCTTGTTTTACGTGCCACCATGCACCAACGGGAGTTGGAACATGGCAGTGACTTGCGTGTTAATCTGCCAAGCCCACATGTTAGCAAAGACGGTGTGTATCGTCACCAGTGGCGATTATTTCTTTATGTCTGTTTCTTTATGGTGCAGCTGGTTATGTGATGGTGCAAATTCAAATACGGATTTAGTTATATCAATCATCACTTCAGGGGATTGGAGTTAATTGACCAGTTGGTCATGTTTTTGCATGTAGGCAACATTACAAAAAATGTGGAGCGCACAATGCAATTAAATAACGACCTGCTTTATGGCTTAAATGATAAGCCGCCCATAGGGCCAACTTTACTCGCTGCTTTGCAGCATGTATTGGCTAGTTTTGTAGGAATCATTACCCCCACACTGATAATTGGTGGCGTGCTGGGTTTAGGCAGTGAGATTCCTTATTTAATCAGCATGGCGTTAATTGTATCTGGTGTGGGTACATTTATTCAGGCCAAAACGTTTGGTCCGGTTGGCTCTGGGTTAGTGTCTTTGCAAGGCACCAGTTTTGCGTTTCTAAGCTCTATATTAGCCGCAGGCTTCATTGCAAAAGGTAAGGGCGGCGGTCCTGAAGAAATCTTAAGTCTCATCTTTGGTGTGTGTTGCTTAGGTGCTTTCATTGAAATTTTCTTGAGTCGTTTTTTGCATAAGCTGAAATTTTTTATTAACCCGTTAGTAACCGGTATCGTGATTACAACCATTGGTTTTAACCTGATTAAAGTGGGGATGACCGATTTAGCAGGCGGCTTTAACGCGCCTGATTTTGGTAGTTTGACAAACCTAGGTTTAGGTTTGTCTGTGCTGGTGCTCATTGTGGTGCTTAACCAATTTAAAAATATTTATTTACGCAGTGGTGCTATCTTTTTTGGTTTGATGGTCGGATTTATTGCGGCTAGTTTTATGGGGAAAGTGGATTACTCCGGTCTGGCTAATGTAAGTATTTTCACTTTACCTGTGCCATTTAAATACGGCATGTCTTTTGATTTAGCCGCATTTATTCCGGTTGCACTTATTTATTTAATAACGGCCATTGAGAGTGCCGGTGATTTAACGGCCACTTCCATGGTATCCAAAGAACCAATAACGGGTCCTTTGTATACTAAGCGTATAAAAAACGGTGTATTAGGGGATGGTGTTAACTCACTTATTGCTGCGGTTATGAATACGTTTCCAAATACTACGTTTAGTCAAAATAATGGTGTGATTCAGTTAACGGGCATGGCTTCTCGTTATGTGGCCTTATGGACAGCGGGAATGCTGATTATTTTAGGTTTGTTTCCTGTTATTGGTGCGTTGTTTCAGCAGTTACCAAAGCCGGTATTAGGCGGTGCCACATTAGTGATGTTTGGCACGGTTGCAGCAGCGGGGATTCGGATTCTTGCAAGTTTAGAGCTTGATCGTCGTACTATGTTAATTATGGCGGTGTCATTTGGATTGGGTTTAGGGGTTGCCATGGTGCCTGATGTATTAAAAGAAATGCCTAAGCTTGTACAAAATATATTTGGTTCAGCTATCACAACCTGCGGTCTTGCCGCCATTATTCTAAACCTGTGCTTACCCCGTCTAGGTGGTAGTAAAATAATGAGTGATGATGAAGCCTTAAATGAAGATATAAATAAAGCGGCTTAACTTTTCTTTTTAGTATTCATAAAAAAGGCCTCGCTCAATCAATGAGCGAGGCTTTTTTTGTAAGCTAGATGATTTAAAAATCGATTACTTACGAACGCCTTCTATGTTTAAGATTAACTCAACTTTTTCAGAGGCTGGGCCTAGGTTGAAGTTGATATTGTAATCTTTAAGTGCGATTTCAGTAGTCCCCTCAAAACCACGACGGAAGCCGCCCCAAGGGTCATTACCCGCACCAATTTCTTCAGCTTCTATTACGATATCCTTGGTTACGCCATTTAATGTGAACTTACCATGAATATCGGCTTCGCCTTTTTCATCACTTACGATCTTAGTGCTTTTAAATGTAGCCGTTGGAAATTTGCTTACATTCAAAAAATCACTACCGCGTAAGTGCTTGTCGCGCTCTGCGTGGTTTGAATCAACGCTTGCTGTTTTGATGGTTACGTTCACGCTTGATTTTTCTGGGTTTTTTTCATCATAAGAAAAATCCCCTTCAAAATCATTAAAACGACCTTTTAGCCAGCTATAACCCAGGTGTTTGATTTTAAATTCAATAAAAGCGTGCATGCCTTTAGTATCAATTACGTAATCCTCAGCGGCAAATACGGTGCTGCTAAGTGTCAGAACAAGGCCTGCGCCTAATGCTTTAATCGTGTTTTTCATTTTGATCTCCTTGGTTTAAATGTGTGTTTTCTAAAATTAACATGTTTGAACACATGCCTATAGCATGCGCTTTAACGTTGAATCTTTATCAATCACATGATGTTTAATGGCGCCTGCGATATGCAAGGCGATTACGGCCATTAATGCATAGGCTCCGTACTCATGGATATCACCGGCAATGTCTTCTTGTCCTTCAAATGGTGTGAATAAAACAGGCATATTAAATAAGCCAAATACATCTATAGGGCGATTATCAGCGGTGGCAATTAAATAACCGCTGGCAATAATCGTAAATATGCCTAGATACAAAATGTAATGGGTAATATGAGCAACTTTAACCTCCCATGCTTTATGGTTAATCAATGGCGCAGGGGCTTTGATCTTAAGTCGCCATATCAGGCGAATCACCATAACAAATAGCAATACAATGCCTATTTGTTTGTGCCAATGAGGCGCGGTTTGGTACCAAGAATCATAGTATCCCAGTGTGCGCATCCACACGCCTAAAGCAAACAGCCCAAGTATCAAAATGGCACTGAGCCAATGCAGCCATTTTTGTGAAGCTTGATACTGATCCATAAAAACACCCTGTTATTTAACTGATGTTAAGAGTATATGCAGATTTATCGATAATAAACGGTAAAAATTAGCTGCTTATGATCCGTATTTTCGATAAATGTTCCCGCGATATCATATAAAACAAGCACTTGGCTTCTATCGGCAATCATAGGGCCTTAAATGCAACTGGGTTTTTTTACTTTAAAGCGCATAATCCATCTATAAATAATAAAAAAGTAGGAGAGGGCCCATGACACAAGAAACACGAATTACTAGCTTTAAAGAGTTTTACCCGTTTTATCTGGCAGAGCACAGTAATACCACATGCCGTGTGCTCCACTATATTGGCAGCTCCCTTGTTTTGGCGTTACTGGGTTATGCATTGGTGACGGCGCAGTATAGTTTATTGTGGTTTTTGCCCGTACTTGGCTATGGTTTTGCCTGGGTTGGTCATTTTTTCTATGAGCATAATCGTCCAGCCACATTCCAATACCCGCTTTATAGTTTTGCATCGGATTGGGTGATGTTGGCGCAAGCCTTAACAGGAACCCTGCCAAAAGAGCACTTTCGCAAAGATACGGGAATGAAAGACAATTCTGCTCATTAATCAGTAACCCTGTATCTTCAAACGTGTAAAAGCGCTTGCTAGTTATAGAGGCGCTTTTTTTATCTTGATTGGTTGTTGTTTTTTGCTCAACGCTTTAATCCGCTTTTCTGACTTACTCATATTATAGAGTTAGTCTATTGCGGCCATATATTTGACCTGCTTATTTAATCTCATTCTTATTTTTATCAGTAATGCTTGTTTTTTCATCGGCTTGTGATTAGACATATCAGGCAAAAATCTAAATGCTCATATCTCAATTACCTGGTTATGAGTGATGCGCAATAATATTAATGAATCAAAACGAGATTAGTTTGATTCAGCCATCTTGTATTCAAAAGCGATTAGTTTGAATATTTTTTAAGCGCTGGGGCTTTATTTTATCTGGACGAGTGCTGGTTTAGACTGCCAGCGTCATTTTTAATTAATGCGAAGTTTCTGTCGCTATTTATTTAAATGACGTGTCGGTAATGTTTAATACATGGATGAAAATATGAAGCAATCAGCAATTAACAAACGTCTTTCTTTGAGTGCCTTAGCGTTAAGTTTCCCACTAATATTCTCTGCGCAAGCAAGTCAAGCACTTAATATTGCATTAACCAATGATGATGGTTGGGATGCCCCTGGAATTCAAACCCTTAAAACAGCATTAGTCAGTGCAGGGCATGCCGTTACGTTAGCGGGCTCATCGGAAAATCAGAGTGGTTCAAGTGCCGCTATTAATTTAGGCACATACAATCTGCGTATTACTAAGCAAGCGGATCAAGATGGCGAAACCGGTGCGAATGAATACTCTGTGGCATTGGCTGATGGTAATGGAGCTGAGCCGGCAACCGCAGGGCAAGTTGCGATTGCTATTGCACAGCAAGCTGGTGAGCCTGTTGATTTGTTAATTTCTGGTACAAATGCAGGCGGTAATATAGGTGCCATGACGAATTTATCGGGTACGGTGGGTGCAGTTGTGCATGCATTATCGTATGCAAACGGTGTATCAGTACCGGCCATTGCTTTTAGTACTGATGAAGTCATTCCTGAGCGTTATTGTCCTGAAGGTAAGGAAGCATCATGTGCATATGCCAATTACGTACACTTTAAAAAAGTAGCCACTTGGATGGTTGATTTCATTGCTGAGTTAGAAGGTAAGCCTGGTTGGTTAGGTTATGAAGATCAGCTTTTACCTGAAGGTATCGCGCTTAATATTAATTACCCAACCCATACCATTAGTGGTTATGACGACGAAGGTGAGCCTGAATATTCTTATTTAGAAGAGATTACCGGTGTGACGTTAAACGTGCAGGGTAAATTGCCTTCTATTGGTAATTTGCCAGTTGCATTACCGATTGGCTGTTACGGTGATTGTGTTAATACAGAAGTGGGTAGCGTCAGTTACGGTGGTATTACCGGCAACCCTGTTATTGAGAATGTGAATGAAAAATTTCATGCGGATACAACCGACTATGCTAAGGGCAATGTCACCATTGTGCCGATTGATGTGAGCTTAACGGCTAATCCGTTTGAGCGTTTAAAGTTTAAAAAATTAGTTCGTGATTTAAATAAGTAAGTATTTTTAGCGTATAAATAAATCCCCCTTTCGTGCTCACACTAAAGGGGGATTTAGATTTTTATTTGGTGTTAATTAATTTGTTTGTGCGGTTGCTTGTGCTTGGCTATTGGTTTTTTCTAAACTTTGCGCGATGGCTCGAAACGCAGCCACGGCAATATCTTTGCTTTCGTAACCGTTATCCATAAAACCTCGATCTGCACTGTTTTTCACAATCACAGTATTAGTTTTGCGATCAATGAAAATGTATTGGCCATAAATACCAATGGCTAAAAATTCTTGGTCTGGGTTTTCCGGTAACCACCATTGATAGCCATAACCAAAATTAGTGTTAGCATTATCGCGTTTGCCTGGCATTAAGTGAGGCGCGTCTGGGGTGATGCTGTCTTCTATCCACTTTGCCGGTACAATTTGTTCGCCGTTATACATGCCGCCATCACGATACAACATACCCATGCGGGCATAGTCACGGCTTAGCATATTTAACCCACCTAGTACCATTGGCTCGCCAGTGGTATCGGTAATATAAAAAGCATCTTCTTCTGTGCCAAGTTTGTTCCAGAGTTTTTCTTGGAAGTACTCCATAATGGTTTTGCCTGTTGCAGCGCGCAGCACCATGCCTATCACATGAGTATCAATACTCACATAATGCATGAAGGTGCCTTGCTCATGTTTTGGGTCTTGGTTTAAAGATGCAGCAAAATCATCAAAGCTGCCACCCAATGCCATCACGCGACCAAAGCGGTTTATGTCACTGTTAAAGTCGCCGTAGTCTTCATTAAAGTAAACGCCGCTGCTCATTTGTAAAACATTCTTGATAGAAACACCGTCATAACCTGAGCCTTTTAGGCTGGGTACATAGTCGGTGACCGCTGCGTTTAAGTCTGGGATTTTGCCTTCACTAACGGCGATACCAAACAGTGCACTTAGGAATGATTTGGCCATCGACCAAGAAATGCGTTTGTCGCTGGCTTGTGTGCCCTGAAAGTAATCTTCAAAGACAAGATTATCATCTTGAATCACCACCAGTGCGGTAGCGCTAGAGTTGCTTAGCCAATCTTGTAGATTGCGGGTTTCACCCTTGTAAGTGAAGGTTTCAGGTAATGGTTGAGGAGCAGGGGTTAGCGGGCGCACGTTATCAGTGGCTTTCAGGGTTTTAATGGGAGCCACTTCATCCATGTGGGAGAAGTTTTCAACGATGATGTCAGCATCAAATAAGCGAACCGTATTATAAAGTTGGCGCACTTCAGTGTGAAAGATGGCAGCCCCTGCCACCGCGATCACGATTAATCCGGTTAACGAGCGGCCCAATGCCTTGCCTAGTGTCATAAATCACCTGTTATTTTTATTGTGTGTGCGGAGCTTACCGGATTTTGATGTTTCGCCAATGGTGAAAGTGGCTATTAGTGGTGGCCTTTTGTGCCAACAGTCCTTGTGGCTGGTGGTTCAAGCTGATGGAGGTGGTTTAACGCTATGCTTGTTTTTTGGTGTTTTTTTGTGCATAATGCGCGCCCCCTGATTTATCTGTATTTGGATAGATAGGACTCCTTGCCCTTTACAGTGTTTTGCACTGATAAAAGGCTATTAACCCATAAGGAGCATTTTATATGCGTCATTACGAAATCGTATTTCTGGTTCACCCAGATCAAAGCGAACAAGTACCTTCAATGATCGAGCGTTACACTGGCTCAATCAAAGAAACAGGTGGTCAAATCCACCGTCTTGAAGACTGGGGCCGTCGTCACCTGGCTTACCCAATCCAAAAGATCCACAAAGCACATTACGTTCTTATGAACATCGAATGTGACAATGAAACTCTTGCCGAGTTAAACAACACTTTCCGTTTCAACGATGCTGTTATTCGTAGCATGGTTATTCGTACTAAAGATGCTGTAACTGGCGATTCTGCAATCAAAGCTGCTGAAAGCCGTCAAGACCGTCGTGACGATCGTCCACGTCGTGAAGATGCTGAAGTTGAAACTGCTGAAGCTGCACCTGCTGCAGATGACGCTGCAGAATAATAGGAGTATAGATTATGTCTCGTTTTTTCCGTCGTCGTAAGTTCTGTCGTTTTTCTGCTGAAGGCGTTGCCGAGATCGATTACAAAGACCTTGATGTACTTAAAGGTTACGTAACTGAAACTGGCAAAATCGTTCCTAGCCGTATCACTGGTACTAAAGCTAAGTATCAGCGTCAGCTAGCAACTGCTATCAAGCGTGCTCGTTACGTAGCACTATTGCCATACACTGATTCACACAAGTAATCGGTAGCGCTGTTATGGGAGCCATTGCACGCTTTAGTATGCAGGGACCTCGTCAGGCAGCGTTTATGGCTGTGTTATTCGCGGCTATTCCCCTGCTGTATTGGGTGAGTGCGGCGGTTGTGGCCTTGGTGATTTTAAGCCAAGGCCTCAACAAAGGTTTAAATGTGATGTTAGCGGCGTTATTACCAGGTATTGCTTGGTTTGCAGCGCAGCAAGATATCACTGCAATCATAGTGATTTTAGGCAGTGCCGGGATGGCCAGCGTCATTAGAGTGAGCGCGTCACTGCCTAAAGCCATTAGTTTATCCGCCTTGGCGGGACTAGCCTGTGTTTGGTTGTTGCCATTATTGAGCCCGCAGTGGGTTGAGCTATTGCAACAAGGAGCGCAGGAATACGGCAAAGCCCTTGAGGGTCGAATGGATGCGCAAGCAGCGCAAGCCTTTCAGCCTTGGATCTTCCCCATGTTATTGGGTGGAATCAGTGCCATGTTACAGTTGTTTGCCATTGGTGGCTTATTGCTGGGGCGTTACTGGCAGGCAAAATTGTATAACCCTAGCGGGTTTAAAGCGGAATTCCACACCCTGCGTTTACCTTATTGGTACGTGGCGATTGCCCTAGGGGTGTTTTTTATTAGTGCATTGGGCCCATCTTGGGTGAGTTTGATGCCGGTGATTCTGGTGCCCTTGTTTATCATGGGTATTAGTTTGGTTCATGGTGTTATAGCCATGGGGCAGTTAAGTTCACAGTGGTTGATGGCGTTTTACATTAGCTTTTTGTTCTTTCTGCCATATATGTACGCGTTACTAATTTTGGTTGCGTTGCTGGATATCTTATTTGATTTCCGCAAGCGGCTAAAAGACACGGCATAATTCAAGGCTCAATTGTTTGAGCTGTTAACTTATAAGACGCAAGTCTTGCCCTGTAAGGTGTTTAAAAATGGATGTAATCCTATTAGAAAAAGTGGCTAAATTAGGTTCACTTGGCGACAAAGTAACGGTTAAGTCTGGTTACGGTCGTAACTTCCTAATCCCTCAAAAGAAAGCGGTTCCTGCAACAGCTGCTAACGTTGAGACTTTTGAAGCGCGTCGTGCTGAGCTTGAAAAAGAAGCCGCTGCTAAACTAGCTAACGCTGAAAAACGTGCAGAACAACTTAAAGAACTTGAGTTGACTCTAGCGGTTAAAGCGGGCGAAGACGGTAAGCTATTCGGTTCTATCGGTACTCGTGACCTTGCTGACCTAATCAGCTCTACTGGCATCGAAGCAACTAAAGCTGAGATTCGTCTACCAAATGGTCCATTACGTACTACTGGTACTTTCGAAATCACTCTGCAAGTACACGCTGACGTGACCACTTCTCTTACTGTACACGTTGTACCAGAAGAGTAATCGAGCATCCTTTTTAAAGGTGTGAGATAAAAGAAGCCCTAATGCGTAAGCATTGGGGCTTTTTTGTATGATTTTGCGTGCTTTTGTAATGGTGAAATCAGGGATTTAAGCACTTTATTCTATCGCTTAATTCCTATACAATACGCGCCCCTTATAGTGTGTCTGGCTATTTCAGGTAGCAACCTGACTTAGGGAGGCACTTTGTTAAACGGCGAGTGATACCAAAGCCCGCCCATAAAAGAGAAGAAACTGTCGCATGGTAGTAATTCGATTAGCCCTTGGTGGCTCTAAAAAACGTCCTTTTTATCATTTGTCTGTAGCGGATCAGCGTTTTCCACGCGACGGTCGCTTCATTGAGCGTGTAGGTTTCTTTAACCCTGTAGCTCGTGGTCAAGAAGAACGTCTACGTGTAGATCTAGAACGCGTTGAATACTGGATGAGCAAAGGCGCTCAGCCTAGTGATCGTGTTGCTAAGCTTCTTAAAGAAGTTAAAAAGCAGCAAACAGCTGCTTAATTGAGTGAGTATTAAGATCCTTTGATGAATAAAGCACCAGAGAATTTAACCGTTATCGGCAAAGTGACCGGTGTGTATGGCATTAAAGGTTGGGTGAAAGTGTTTAGTCACACTGAGCTCAAAGAGAGCGTCTTCTCATATGGTGATTGGCTATTAAACATGAATGGCCAATGGACCCCCGTTAAAGTGAGTGACTGGCGTACCCAAGGTAAAGGCCTAGTTGCACAGCTTGATGGTTGTAATGACCGAACTCTGGCACAGAAGTATTGCCAATGTGATATTGCGATTCCAATGGACGCACTTCCAGAGACGGCAGAAGGCGAAATCTATTACCACCAATTAAAAGATTTATTGGTGGTTACCACAGATCATGTGGTTTTAGGTCAGGTGGATCATCTGTTCAATAATGGCGCTAACGACGTACTCGTTGTTAAAGCCATTAAAGACAGTATTGATGGTCGTGAACGATTGTTGCCGTATAGCGATGACTGCGTTCAAAGTATCGATCTAGAAAAAGGCATGATCGAAGTTGATTGGGATCCGGAATTCTAATCATGCAGTTTGGCATCATCTCCATATTTCCAGAGATGTTCCAAGCGCTTACTGCAAGCGGCGTCACCGGGCGCGCAGTAAGTAGAGGTTTGGTTGATATCAGTTGTTGGAATCCTCGTGATTTCACTACCGATAAACATCAAACAGTGGACGAACGCCCTTATGGCGGCGGTCCTGGCATGTTGATGAAGGTGGCTCCGCTTGAGCAAGCCATAGGCGCTGCAAAAGCGAAACTGGGCCCGAACAGCAAAGTAATTTACTTGTCACCGCAAGGGCAGAAATTGACCCAAGCGGGGGCAGAACGCCTAGCAAAAGAAGAGGGTTTAATCTTCTTAGCTGGCCGCTACGAAGGCGTAGACGAGCGTTTGATTCAAGCGCAGGTAGACGAAGAATGGTCTATCGGAGACTACGTGTTAAGTGGTGGTGAGCTGGCCGCTATGGTGATGATGGATAGCATCATCCGATTAGTGCCAGGGGTGTTGGGACATGACATGAGTGCCGTCGAAGATTCGTTCGTTGATGGTTTATTGGATTGCCCACACTATACTCGACCTGAGGTTTACAACGGCGAGTCAGTACCAACGGTGTTACTTAGTGGTGATCACAAAAAAATTAAGCGCTGGCGCCTTAAACAGGCACTAGGGCGTACCTGGCAACGCAGGCCAGATTTGCTGGCAAAAAGGCCTCTCAGCGATGAAGAGCAAGCCCTTTTGCACGAATTTATTCGAGACGTTCAAGATCCAAGTGATACTTGAACCTATCCGAAATTACTTAGGAGCTTAGTCATGAGCAGCAAGAACAAAATTATCCAGGCTATTGAGTCTGCACAGTTAAAAGCTGACATCCCTGCATTCGGTGCTGGTGATACAGTTGTAGTACAAGTTAAAGTTAAAGAAGGTACACGTGAGCGTCTTCAGGCATATGAAGGTG
>JAGDZK010000009.1:0-46681 GCA_049115935.1 Bermanella sp.
GGCGTATTATCCCTGAGAATAGCCCATTCATCAATGAAGGATGGGATCATATCTGGCTTTTCATCTTAGAATCAGTCAGTGTTAGCACAGGAAGAATAATAACGAAGGAATGCACATGAAATACCCAGCAGTACTCGGCCTACTTAGTATTATCAGCGCCATCACATTTGCCGATAGTGAATACGATGAATGGCTCAAGCAAAATTCAATGGATATGAGTGATGCCAAACAAGAATTTCAAGATTATATGGACGCTGAAGACAAAGCGTTTTTAGGCTTTTTAAAACAACAATGGCAGGCGGTTGAAGTCAAAAAGCCCGTTGTATTAGATACAAAACCCAAGCCTGTATTGCTTCCCAAAGCCCCAAAACCACAAGATAACAAACCCGTGGCCGATCGTACCCCTGAGATCAAACCTATTGTGGTGGTTAAACCCAAACCAGCGCCAAAGCCAGCTCCTGTTAAACCTAAGCCTGCTAGCAATACTGTTGAGGTCAATTTATTTGGCCACACCCTAAATTTAATTGAAGACAGTCAACTCAAACAAAACTTGAGCGGTAAAATGAGCAGCGACAACATTGCTGATTTTTACGCCGCACTGGCCAGCCACCCCCACGATAAAATCGTTAATGATTTAACCACCAGCGCTAAACGCCTCAACCTCAACCCTTGGGGCACAGCGGTTTTATTTCATCACTATGTGCAGGCGCTGGGAGTCTCTGGACGTAACGCTCAACAACTGACCACTTGGTATTTATTAGTGAAAGCGGGCTTTAATGCTCGTGTGGCGTTTAACCAAAACGCATTTTTGCTGATGCCATCCAAGCAAGCCTTATTTGGGGTGACTTACTTTACTTTTAGTGGCACCCGCTTTTATGCGGTGAGCCTTGATGGTGAAAAACTCAGCACAGGTCGCGCTTACACCTACGATGGCAAACACTCAGGAGCAAACACTGCGCTGGATTTTAATAACAACCAGCAGTTATTAGCTTCAGATAACATCCAACAAAGAGACTTAAGCTTTCAATACCAAGGGCAAACCCACAACATCAAATTACACTACGACCTTGGCCAAATTGAGCTGGCAAAAACTACACCGCAACTGGCCATTAGCCAATATGCCCACGAAGGTTTACCACAAAGTACAACTGGCGAATTACTCACCCAGCTTGCCCCATTGGTAAAAGGGAAAAGCGAGCAAGACGCGGTGAATTTATTATTACGCTTTGTGCAAACCGCATTTGAATACAAAACCGACGAGCAACAGTTCAGCGAAGAGAATTACTTATATCCGATAGAAACCTTGCACTACCCATATAGCGATTGTGAAGATCGTGCGGCATTGTTTGCATGGCTGACAAAACGTCTGCTTAAACTTGACGTCATTTTATTGGATTACCCTGGCCACATTGCAGCAGCCGTGGCATTAAATGGTAAAGTCACAGGTGATAGCTGGGAGCTTAACGGGCGTCGTTACACAGTGACTGACCCAACCTATATTAATGCAAGCGTCGGCATGACCATGCCAAACCTTAAAATGTACAAGCCAAAACTTCTAACGTTTTAATTTGTATCACTTATAAAAAAACGCCTCTCTAGAGGCGTTTTTCATCTATTTATTTTAAATATATCTTAAAAATTACTGGCGTTCGCTAGGCAACGCAGGGAAACCACGCAGGTCATATTCAGCAGTTTGTGGCTGAGGTTTTTCAGGCTGTAAATACACCATACCCACCAAAACCATGGCTAAAAAGCTGGCGAAAAATAAAATGCTCAATGCGTTTTTCTTGTTCATGGCGATCCCTCTATTGTTATTTTTATTATCGGCCTTTTCTGGCGTAACTTTATGTATATCACACACTTAAGGCTCGAGATAATGACATTTAGTTATAGCTTTAACGCATAAGCCCGCAACCCCTATCCTTTAGGACCATACTCAAAGGCTATTAAGCTCCACCAAGCTATATCAAAATATTTTAATATAGATATTGGCATAGCCAGCACAGAATGATACCTTAGCCAACCTGTTAATCATTAGGTGTGCTGCGTGCCTGTTACTGACCCAAGCACAAACATCGATAACCTTGCCTTGCTGAACAAAGCAACAGGTGACAGCCTGCGCTTACAGATTCTGCAATTACTCGAACAAGATTCATTTGGTGTATTAGAACTGGCCGATATTTTTAATGTTAGCCAGTCGCGCATGAGCCATCACCTAAAGATTTTAGCCAGCGCCCAGTTGGTCACCACGCGTCGCGAAGGTAATTCAATTTTTTATCGGCGCACACTACTTAATGGCGCTACCCTTGATTCTGTGCGAGGCAGTATTTTTAACGCCATTGACGCAATGGCTTGGCATGCAGATTTAGAAAAAGGCTTAGCCAATATATATTCAGAGCGCGCAAAGCAAAGCCAGCTATTTTTTGAAAAACATGCCGGTAAGTTCACCCAGGTCACCGATTTAATTGCCGGGTACGAGCATTATGGCGAAAGCCTTGAAGAAGTATTAAAAACCATAGAGCTTGCCAATACGGCTCAAGCCATGGAAGTGGGCCCAGGCAAAGGCGGTTTCTTAAAACCACTTAGTGAGCGCTTCACCAAGGTATATGCCTTAGATAATTCGCCCGCCATGCTGGAACTGGCGAAACAACATTGTCCTTTAACCAACATAGAGTTCGTTTTAGGGGAACCACTTGATGCTGTCGCGCGTACTATCACTGTGGATTTATTGGCGTTTAATATGGTGCTTCACCATATTCCAGCGCCAGCAGAGGTGTTAACTACCTGTGCAAAGTTATTAAATAAGAACGGCTATTTGCTTATTACCGATCTATGCCCACACGATCAAAACTGGGTCAAAGAAAGTTGTGGTGATGTTTGGCTAGGCCTTGACCCAGAAGAGATTAAAAACTGGGCGCAACAATCAGGTTTGATTCACCAACATCAAGTATTTGTTGGTTTACGCAACGGATTTCAAATCCAAATTCAATTATTTAAAAAACCTTAGAACAAGAAAAATCATTTAGGAGAATGTCATGAGCGAATATTCTATATTTACATCGGAATCCGTATCCGAAGGCCACCCAGATAAAGTAGCTGACCAAATCAGTGATGCGGTATTAGACGCCATCATCGCTCGCGACCCATACGCCCGTGTAGCGGTTGAAACGCTAGTAAAAACCGGGATGGCAGTTGTGGCGGGTGAAGTCACCACCTCTTGTTATGTTGACCTTGAAGACATCGTGCGTGACGTGATCACAGGCATTGGCTACAACAGCTCAGATGTGGGTTTTGACGGCGCCACTTGTGCAGTATTGAACGGCATTGGTAAACAATCTGTGGATATTAACCAAGGTGTTGACCGCGCCAAACCAGAAGACCAAGGTGCTGGTGACCAAGGTTTAATGTTTGGTTATGCCACCAACGAAACCCCTAACCTAATGCCTGCGCCGGTTTACTATGCCCACTTATTAGTACAGCGTCAGTCTGAACTGCGTCGTAACGGTACTCTTTCTTGGTTACGCCCTGATGCAAAATCTCAGGTGACCATTAACTATGAAGGCGACTCACCAAAAGTAGACGCCGTTGTATTATCTACTCAGCACGACCCGTCTATTTCATTAGAAGAGCTGCGCGCTGAAGTGCTTGAGCACATCATTAAACCGGTATTCCCTGATGGCTGGTTGACGTCTGATACGTTATTCCACATCAACCCAACCGGTAACTTTGTAATCGGCGGCCCTGTGGGCGACGCGGGGTTAACTGGCCGTAAAATCATCGTTGACACCTACGGCGGCATGGCCCGTCACGGTGGCGGCGCATTCTCTGGTAAAGATCCTTCAAAAGTTGACCGCTCTGCGGCATACATGGGTCGTTATGTTGCTAAAAACATCGTAGCAGCAGGTCTTGCTGATCGTTGTGAAATCCAAGTGTCTTACGCCATTGGTGTGGCACAACCTACATCTATTTCTGTTAACACTTTCGGCACAGGTAAATTAACCGACATCGAGCTGGCTAAAGTGATTCGTAAAGTATTTGATTTGCGCCCATACGCCATTCAAAACCAGCTAGAGTTATTAAACCCGATGTATCAAATCACTGCGGCTTATGGGCACTTTGGCCGTGAACCATTTGAAGCGTCTTATACCTATGTAGATCGTGGCGAAGAGAAAACCAAAACGTTTACTGCGTTCACTTGGGAGCGCACAGACAAAGTTGACGAGTTGAAAGCAGCTGCTGGACTATAAACTGCTAGATGTGAGATGAGAGACGTTAGACGAGGGTTCAAGGATGACACCGCGACTACATGAAAATTTACAAGTTTGGCAGGACGCCATGAAATTAGTAGAGATAATCTATGAATTTTGTATATGTATTCCCCATTCTGAAAAGTTTGGTCTCATTTCACAAATGCAGCGCGCAGCTGTCAGTATCCCATCTAATATCGCAGAAGGAGCTGCAAGGGATACAACTAAAGATTATTTAAGGTTTTTAGTTATCTCTAGAGGTTCACTCGCTGAACTAGAGACTCAAATAAAGATATGCAAGCGCTTAGGGTTCCATGCAGAAACAGAATTGACTTTTGTCCAATGTAACAAGGTCTTTGCAAAACTATCTGCGCTAATCCGAAGCTTAAAACGAAAATTAGAAAACGAATCGAGTTACGAATAAGCCCGTCTTACGTCTCTCGTCTCACATTTACCAGAGGAACTACAATGTCATTCACAGACTATAAAGTTGCAGCCAAAACTCCAGAGCAGTTTGCCCTAGACGCCGCTTACGGCCGTAAAGAAATTCAAATCGCCGAAGGCGAGATGCCAGCACTAATGGCCCTTCGTCGTAAATACAAAGATGCCCAACCTTTAGCTGACGCTAAGATCATGGGTTGTATTCACATGACCATTCAAACTGCGGTTTTAATCGAAACCCTAGTGGATTTGGGTGCTGATGTTCGCTGGTCTTCTTGTAACATTTTCTCAACACAAGACCACGCTGCGGCTGCCATTGCTGCTGCGGGTATTCCTGTGTTCGCGTGGAAAGGCGAAACCGAAGAAGAATTCCTATGGTGTATCGAGCAAACCATTCTTGCTGAAACCGGTAGCGATAAAGTGTGGGATGCCAACATCATTCTGGATGATGGTGGCGACCTAACTGAAATGGTTCACAACAAATATCCTGAGCTTCTAAAAGACATTCACGGTATCTCTGAAGAAACCACCACAGGTGTTCACCGTCTATTAGAAATGATGGAAAAAGGCGAGCTAAAAGTACCTGCCATCAACGTAAACGATGCCGTAACAAAATCGAAAAACGACAACAAATACGGCTGTCGTCATTCATTAAACGATGCCATCAAACGTGGTACTGACCACCTTCTTTCAGGCAAAAAAGCATTGGTTGTAGGTTACGGTGACGTAGGTAAAGGCTCGGCTGCTTCTTTACGTCAAGAAGGCATGATCGTAAAAGTAACCGAAGTGGATCCAATCTGTGCGATGCAAGCCTGCATGGACGGTTTTGAAGTGGTTTCACCATTCATCAACGGCGTGAATACTGGCACCCTTGAAGGCATCAACAAAGAATTATTAGGCACCACAGACCTAATCGTAACCACTACCGGTAACGTAAACGTGTGCGACAAAAACATGCTGCAAGCCCTTAAAAGCCGCGCGGTCGTTTGTAACATTGGTCACTTCGATAACGAAATCGATACTGCGTTCATGCGTGAAAACTGGGAATGGGACGAGATCAAACCACAAGTTCACAAAGTTTACCGCGACAAAGCCAGCGATGATCACTTGATCCTGCTTTCTGAAGGTCGTCTTGTGAACCTAGGTAACGCGACTGGTCACCCAAGCCGCATCATGGATGGCTCTTTCGCTAACCAAGTATTGGCGCAAATGTATTTGTACGAGAAAAAATTCGCTGATCTACCAGAAGCCGAAAAAGCGCAAAATGTTTATGTGAAAATCTTACCTAAGAAATTAGACGAAGAAGTAGCAAAAGACATGGTTGAAGGTTTTGGTGGCGTGTTAACTAAACTGACACAAACTCAAGCTGACTACATCAGCGTGCCAGTTGACGGCCCGTACAAACCTGAAAGCTACAAGTACTAATCAAAGAGATGTGATATGAGAGATGAAAGACGTATACTTCTCTCATTCATCAAACCTTTCTTTTGATTACTAACGTGTGAGAGGTCGGCCATGGCCTTAGCTCTCACATCGTTCATCTCCTTGAGATGTATAACTGAAATAACTGTATAAATATTGCCGAGATCATCATGGACAATTTCCGTTTAAGCTTTGAATTCTTCCCAACTAAAACGGAAGAAGGTACAGCCAAGTTATTCGCCACTCGCGACAAACTGGCCGCACTGAACCCAGACTTCTTCTCGGTGACCTACGGTGCCGGCGGTTCAACCCGTGATCACACCATTAGTACCGTAACCGGTATGAATGCAAAAGGCATTGGCACAGCGCCACACTTATCGTGTGTGGGCGAAACCAAAGCCAACATCAAAGATTTACTGACTCACTATGCTCAAAACGATATCGAACGTATCGTAGCACTGCGTGGTGACTTACCGTCTGGCATGGCTGCCAGCGCTGGCGAACTAAAATACGCCAACGAATTAGTTGAACTAATTAAAGCCGAGCACGGTGATCGTTTTCACCTAGAGGTTGCGGCTTACCCAGAAATGCACCCACAAGCAAAAAACTTTGAACAAGATCTTTTAAACTTCAAACGTAAAGTGGATGCCGGTGCGGATAGTGCCATCACTCAATACTTCTTCAACGTCGATAGTTACTTTTACTTTTTAGACCGTTGTGAAGACATGGGCATCGATATTCCAATCGTACCGGGCATTATGCCAATCACTAACTACACCAAACTGGCCCGTTTTAGTGACTCATGTGGTGCTGAAATCCCACGTTGGATTCGCAAGCAACTAGAAGCCTATGGCGATGACAGTGAAAGCATCATGAAATTTGGCGAAGAAGTCATTACACAAATGTGTGAAGACTTAGTAGAAAACGATGTTCCTGGTTTGCACTTCTACACATTAAATCAAGCGGATCCATGCATGAATGTTTGGAAAAACTTAGGGCTTTGGTAATACGTAAGATGTGGCATGTAAGATGAGAGATGGATCTATCTTTTCTCATATTCCATGTCACACGCATCTTACATCTCCCATACCACATCTAACGGAGTAACTATGCGCCAACCAATCAGAGTCGAACTAGAAGCCGGTAAAACCTATTTTTGGTGTGAATGTGGTCGCAGCCAAACCCAACCGTTTTGTGATGGCAGCCATAAAGGCACACCCTACCAGCCAATGAAATTTACCGCTGAAAAAACCGAAGCTAAATTTTTATGCGCATGCAAAGACACTGAAAAAGCTCCGTTTTGTGATGGTAGTCATTCAAGATAAAATACGTTATATGTGACACGTAAGATGAGAGATGTATTAATCTCTTCTTACTTCTCTCGTCTAACATCTTACGAACCGCAGGCTACTATGCGCATTCCTCGAATTTACACCCCCCAGTCCCTGACTGAAGCAACCCTAGTTGACCTAGATGACAGTGCTGCCAACCACGTGGGCAAAGTATTACGTATGCAAGCTGGGCGTGAGCTCATTTTATTTAATGGCCAAGATGCTTGTCACTTTAATGCCGTGATTGAACACAGCGATAAAAAGCGTGTCACCGTACAGATTAATGACAAGGTAGAATCTTCTAATGAATCTCCTCTTTCAATCCACGTTGGCCAAGCACTTTCAAAAGGCGACAAAATGGAGCTGGTGATTCAAAAGTCTGTTGAACTAGGCGTCACTGAAATCACCCCATTATGGACAGAACATTGTGATGTAAAACTCAATGCTGAGCGCATGGAGAAAAAACTCAAGCAATGGCAAGGCATCATCATCAGCGCCTGTGAGCAATGTGGCCGTGATGTATTACCTGTATTAAACCCTGTGGTTAAGTTTCAAGATTGGATTGGTAGTGTTAACGCCGATGAAAAATGGGTGCTTGATCCAAGAGGCAATGCCGAACAAACCAGCCCTGAATCTGTAAACTCAGCTGTCATCGCCATTGGTCCAGAGGGTGGTTTATCACAAACTGAGATTGTACTGGCTTGTGATCAAGGATTTAAGGCGAAGTTAATTGGTCCTAGAGTGTTAAGAACAGAAACAGCAGCGTTAACGGCAGTGACTTTGTTGCAGAGTCGGTGGGGAGATTTTTAATTCGCAGGGCTGTCTTTTGACTGCTCATGCTTCGCGCTCAGGATGATCAGGGAGACGCGACAAAAGTCTTCGCTACATTTAAGTCAAGTGGATTATTTTCCGTCATTCCGAACTTAGGTGCGAGCGAATCGGAATCCATTTTAACCCTGCATCTATCGTAGGTTGGGTTAATGAGGCACGAATGTAACCCAACATTTAATTGATGGGTTACGATCTCGCTTTGCTCAATCTAACCCATCCTACTTAACTGGTTTTAATTTTTATAATTAACTAGTCATGCCTTTAAATTACGAACAAAAAAAGCGAACATGTTTTCACATATCCGCTTTATCTTTTTAACATATGTAATGAATTAGCAAACATATCCTATTCAATCTGACACTATTCACCCGCAGGTGCGGGTTCCTACAATTTAATATAGCGTCTCCCATTAAGCGTAAATTCTACTGCCACTTCTGTGCAAGAATCTCTCGCTCAATCATATCCAAATCAGGAATCACCGCATGGCCGGTTTCTAGTGTCACCGCCATTTTTTGACCTTTTAATAAATTGCTGTTTTGGTTTTCTTTGATGGCCGCTTCCTCAAGTTTAATCAAACTTGGAATACCTTGAGTCACAATACCAAAAAAACGCAAACTACCGGATTCACCATTTGGTGCGTTCACCACGGCGACCCGTAAATCTTGACCTTGTGGTGCTGAGCGCTGACCACAAAAATCTTCGTATGAAATCACCGGAATCATGGTGCCACGCCACTCTATGACGCCCACCAACCAAGGTGCTTCGGCTGACGTAGTTTGTGGGGCTTGATACGGAATCAGCTCTGCCATGGTTACGTTAGGCAATACAATTCGGCCACCTTTCATTGGTATTAATAAACAAGGTAAGGCTTCGTTAGTTTGCTGGTCACTTGTCAATGATTGCATGAGAGGTATCCACCAAGCGTTGTGTTTCTAATTGATTAATATGTTCAACTAAATGTTGAGCTAACTGTTGTGGTGAGCCGCTAAAGTTAACCGCTCCGGTTTCCCGTGATGCATCTGGCATGGCGGCACTGGCACAGGTTTCGCTGCTTTGTGCCCAAATTTGGGTACGACTTGTATCCAGCTGAGAGACCGCTTCTGCACCATCGTTCCCCATGCCGCTAAATAATATAACCCCAGCTTGAGGGAAACCTTTTAATGTATTCACAATAAGCTGATCAACGGACGGGCCATACGGGCCTGGCCAAGGGCGATCATAGATTTGCACCTGACCTTGCTGAAAACCGACTTCTTTATCTGCCGGTACAATGATCATCTCACCGTTACGAATCACTGAGTCTTGCTCGGCGATGCGTAATTTAAAATGTGCGTGTCGACCTAATACCTGAGCCAATACTTGCACAAACTGAGCATCAATATGTTGGCCATAAATAAACCCTACCGGTAAACCTTTTGGCAGTGCATCTAAAAATGCTTTAACCGCTTCAGGGCCACCAAGTGAGCTGCCAATGACAAATATATTTTGTGCTTGCTTTTCGTTATCACCAATTAATGTATCAGGTAATGCAATGGCGGTAGATTGTGGAGCCAGCTGCTCAATGGCGGTGATGCTTGCTTGGGTGTTGCCTGCGGTAATAAAGTCTTTGCCTATTAAGTTTTTTAACTTGGCATATAGGCGTTTTTCCCAGCGAGGGTATTCTGGGGTTTGTGCAGAAGGGGCCGCTTCAAAGCCCAATAAAACCGGCTGCTCTAATTCGCAAAATGCATCGAGCAGCTCGTCATCGTCACGCAGATCCACAAGCCAAGCAGCAACGTCTAAATCAAAGCCTTTCAGCTGTAAGCTTTGCGGACTCAAACTAATCACTTCACAGCCAAAATCTTCTATGGCTCTGCGCAGGCGATGTATATGTAATGAATCCTCTGCTACCACCGCTAACTTTAACGAACGGTGTTCGTTCACTGATCTTTACCTGTGATCTCTTTAATGGCACCCAATAAGATATCTTCTTGGAATGGCTTACCTAGGTATTCATTCACCCCAATACTCATGGCACGTTCTTTATGTTTATCACCTGTACGGGAGGTAATCATAATGATCGGTACATTTTTCAGCACGGAATGGTGACGCATTTGTGTGGCCACTTCGAAACCATCCATACGTGGCATTTCGATATCCAGTAGCACTACATCAGGAATATGATCTTGCAGCACTTCAAGTGCATCAATGCCGTCTTTGGCAGTGCGCACTTCCATACCATTACGCTCAAGAAGACGAGTCGTTACCTTACGTACCGTTACCGAGTCATCCACAACCAGTACGGAGGTAATGCCATCGTTCACGCTTTCAAGTTGTGCTTCCGCTTGATGCTCAAGCTCTACATGCTGTTTGTATTCTAGGCTGTTCACATGACGCATCATGTTTGGCAAATCTAGAATGATAACAACGCTACCGTCACCAAGAATGGTACCGCCGGATACACCCAGTACAGAGTTAAACTGCGGGCCTAACGTTTTCACCACGATTTCACGTGAGCCCATTAAGGTGTCCACCTGAATCGCCGCAGGTTGCGAGCCACGCACCAATACCACTGGCATTGGTGTGTTGTTATCGGCTAAACGTACGATGTTTTCATCGCGTAGTAAGTTACCCAAATATTCTAATTGATACTCACGGCCACCGTAGTGGTAAACCGGTTTATCTTGTTTGTATAACTCTAATAAGTTTTTCGCGCTGATACGCACAATACCTTCGATACTGTTCAGCGGAATGGCAAATAGGGCCTCACCTACCTTGGTCATCAATGCACGGTTTACCGATACAGTAAACGGCAAACGAATAACAAACTCTGTGCCTTTTCCTTCTTGTGAGTCGATAACAACCGTACCGCCCACTTGTTTGATTTCGCTGTTTACAACGTCCATGCCTACGCCACGACCAGAGATCTGGGTGACTTTTTCTGCGGTACTAAAGCCCGCTTGTAGGATGAACTGCAGAATTTCTTGATCCGGCAGCTTAGTGCTGGCTTCTAATAAACCACGTTCGATTGCTTTGTTGCGAACCGCTTGTAAATTAACACCTGCACCGTCATCCGCAAGACGCAATACAACGTCACCACCATCACGGGAAAGATCAAGATAGATATTACCGGTTTCAGATTTACCCGCCGCTGCACGTTTTTCTTGGCTTTCTAAACCGTGGTCTACTGCGTTACGTAACATGTGCTCAAGTGGTGAGATTAAGCGTTCAAGCACGCTTCTATCCATTTCACCTTCGGCGTTGCTAACGTGTAACTCAACTTGTTTGCCAAGCTCTTGACCAACCTGACGCACGATACGACGTAAACGCGGCACCAATCGGCTAAATGGCACCATGCGTGTTTTCATCAAACCTTCTTGCAGCTCGGTGTTTACACGTGATTGCTGTAGCAATAAGGTTTCGGCATCTTTAGTTTTGTTTAATAGCGTGGCTTTAATGTCGATTAAATCCGACGCAGATTCCACCAGTGAACGAGACAACTGCTGAAGCTGAGAATAACGGTCCATTTCCAATGGATCGAAGTCCTCATAATCAGGGCCTTGTTGTTCACGGCGGAATAATACTTGCGCTTCGGTTTCGATATCCAAACGACGCAGCTGATCTTTAAGACGATCTAGCGTCGAATCCATCTCTTCAAGGGTATAAGAGAAGTCCGTTACTTGGTTTTCTAATCGACCACGACTAATGGACGTCTCACCCGCTAAGTTAACCAGGCCGTCTAATAATTCAGCCGGCACCTTGATCATTTCTTGCGGTTGAATACGGGCTTGTTGTGCCTGTGAAGCGGCTTGGGCTGGAGCCGCTTGTTGCTCTTGTTTCGCTTCAACTGCTGCTTTCGCCACAGGTAATGAAACCACATTACTACTTGGCTGAGCTTGTGCGGCATCTAGCGCTTTAGTTTCAGAAGCCGTGTTAGTCGCCATCACCGCTTCAATTTCTACTGGGCCTTGTGCACCTTGATTTAGCCAAAGTTGGATACTGTCGATTCGACTAGCAATCAAGTCATACTGCTGATGTAAGTTTGCAAACAAAGCACTATCGGCACTTTGTTTTTTCACCAAGCGGCGTTGCAATTCATCTTCCATATTATGAGCAAGATCACCAATTTCACTCAAACCCGCAATTCGAGCACCACCTTTAAAGGTATGCAAGACACGCTGAATAGATTCATTGTGCTGAGAATTTTCCGGCTCACCCTGCCACTGCAAAATAGCACCGTCTAATTCTTCCATTAATTCTTCAGCTTCTTCTAAGAAGATTTCAACCACTTCGGCATCCGCATCCAACGCCATTGTAGCCACTGAAATACTTTCAGGTTGATCAGCCGCCAATTCTTGAACAGGCTCTTCTAGTTCTAATGTAATTTCTTCACTTGGTAGCTCTAATGATTCACCGGCAATAAATAATTGTATTGCGGTAATTAATTCAGGAGCCGACCTGATAGGCTGTTGATTCGCTAATGCACTCACCATTTCTGCTAAGCGGTCATGGCATAAATGCAGTAAGTCAAATAACTGATCAGTTGCAGATAATCGACCAAGGCTTAAACCTTCGTATAAATCTTCTAACTCATGGGCAAGATCACCAATGGCGTTTATTTCTGCCATGCGTGCACCACCTTTAAAGGTGTGCAGGTCACGCTGTAATTCAGCCACTTGGATTAAGTTGTCTTTATCGTTTTGCCAAGCTTCTAACGACGTACTAATGGAATCGATTAACTCTTGTGCTTCTTCTAGAAATATATCTAACAGCTCAGGATCAATATCCGCTTGCGCTTGTGCTGGCACAACATCTACTGCTGGCAACTCAAGCTCAATCGTTTCACTTTCTGCTAAGTCTTGCTCAGGTTGTTGCTCATCTAATTCTACTTCAGCCCCATCTTGTGATTGAGCTTCAGACCCTTGTGTTAAGCGTTCGACCAATTGTGCTTCTGGCACAACTGCTTGACTGGCCGCTACCATGTCCATCATGTTTAGCAGGCCTTCATGACCTTCTTTAATAACATCAATGAATGGGTCATTAGCAGCCATTGATAATTGCTCAACTTGACCATAAGCATGCTGTAACGCTTCACATAAACTTACGATTGGCAGTAAGTCCGCCATTTGCGCGCCTTTTTCTAAGGTTTGCAGTTCATCTATGATGCCATCAAGCAGCTGAATTTTAGTTGAATCGTTCTCCCAGTTCTCAAGGCTTTCTTCTACATCCATTAAAATATCCATACCTTCGGATAAGAAAATAGATAGCACTTGTGGGTCTACGTTATTACGACTGGTATTGGTGCCAAGCTTTTGATGAAACTGTTGAATCAGTTGATGACTCAAACGCTGCACATCTGCGGTTATATCTTCACTACCCGCAATTTTACCAAATGGATTGGTACTTAACTGCGCAAAACCTTCATCGATTAGGTCTTTACCACGAATAAACAAATGAATAATTTCAGCGGTTGTTTCAACATGATAAGCACGTAAATCTTTTGCGAAATGCTCAAGAACCCCGGCAATATCACCAATGGATTCAATGTGCGCCATGTGCGCACTGCCTTTTAATGTATGCAATGCACGCTGGAGTTCATCGGTAATGGGTGAGCTATAGTCATTGCTTTGCTCTGTATCAATAAAGTCTTGAACAACCTTTAAATGAGATTCAATTTCTGAGCTAAATACTTCAAGTAGAGCAGGGTCTAGGCTTGCATTACTTTGCTCTTCATTTAATTCTTCTGATTCATCACTTACTTCATCTTGAGCTTGCTGTGCTTGTTCGATGTCTTCATGTAAAGCCGCTGACATCACTTCACTACACGGAGCAACCTCTTCCCCTTTAGAGATAGCATCGGCATATTCTTGAATCAACTTAACGTCTATATCACTTGGCTGACGTTTTTCGAAGTTACTGATAAGCTGTGGAATTTGAGTCACAACAAAATCAACGATATCAACAAACGAATCGCTCATGGCGATTGTGCTGTCCAATAAGCGATTAAACATATTTTCAATCGCCCAAGCGGTTTCACCAATATCTTCAGCACCCACCATACGACCACTACCTTTTAGGGTATGGAAAGCACGACGCGTGGTTGTTAAGGCTTCTTTGTCGTCATTACTGGCTTTAAATACAGGCCAAAATTCTTCAATGGTTTCTAGTACTTCTTGAGCTTCTTCTAAGAAGATTTCGATAATCTCATCATCAATCAGGTCATCATCGTCATCTTCTAGTTGAGCACTCACTTCAACCACTTCAGGTTCAATTATTTCTGCATCAGTGGCAACGTGTTCGACTTGTGCTGCTTGTTCGCTGGAATCACTTAAAACGGTTCCATCTTCAACATCAAATGCATCATCAATAACCAGATTCCAGTCATCGTCATCTTGAGGTTCTTCCTCTAAAGATTGCAGTGACTCAGTAAACTCTGCGTTAAGTGCTTGAGCTTCTTGAACTTCGTTATCAACATTATCGTCAGCGGCACTTTCAAAATCATTGATATCTTCTAGTTCAAAAGATAACTCATCGTTTATGACTGAGGATTGCGCTTCATCTTCGACAGGCAAGCCAAATTCAATGCTTTCTTCTGAAGAGAAATCTGAATCTAACTCAATAGCATCGGATTGTGCTTCGACTTCTTCCGCTTCAGCAAATGCGTCTTGTGCAGAAAAATCGACTTCTTCTAAATCATCTTCGATTGCTTGTGCATCAAGAATACTGTCATCAGGTGCTAAATCTTGCGTTGCCATAAACGGCAAGATAGCTTCACGTGCACGCAATAAAATTGCAGAACTATCTCCCTGATTATTTTCTTCTAAGCGTTCAAGGAAATATTCGATACCACTTAATGATTCGGCTAAAGCATCTAATAAAACATCGGATGGGCGTTCTTGAGTATCCACATGTTTGTGTAAAATATTTGAGCAAGAGCGAGCAATATCAGCCGCTTCCATTTGTGGCACCATGATTAATGTGCCACGAAGGTTCATAAGTAAATCAGCGGCTTCACCTAGCAAAGAAAGCTCACCTTGTTGAGTGGCGTACTCAACCACTAATTCTTTCACTTGCTCGATAAAGTTTTTAGATTCTTTTAATACAACCTTTTGCGCTTCACCTAGTTGTTGGACTTGAGCTGATTCGTTTTTGTTATTACCAAAGCGATCACTCAAACCAACCAGCGTCGCTTCCACGTATAACAATGCACCTGCGATATCCATTAGCTGCGTATTGTCTGCGGTTTTATTGTTATCAACAAAACCCTTAACAATTTCAAACTGATCTTGAATAACTTTACGTGGCACACCTAAACCAAGCATGCCCATGGTATCGCTAATTTGTTTAAAGCCTGGCACTAAACCAGCAAGCTGCGAAGGTTGAGCAACTTTATCTTGCACTAGTTGATCAAGCTCTTCTTTTAACCGGGTGATTTCTTCAATTAATGCAGATGCAACAGAGCCCATAGTGGCTTTATCTGGGCCGCCAAGCGCCTTACGATCTTCATCTACTTCACTGCTAGAAGGCAATGCGTCACTTAATTTATAGTCATTGCGAACTTGCGTAATTCGATCGCTGACTTTTTCAGAACGCGCCACATAAAATAGTAAGTTTTTAAGCAGGTCTTCTGACTGCTCTTCGATAGCCGACGCGCCATTGCTAACAACATTTTTCAGTTCTGGCTCAAGTTGCTTTAATAATTCTTTAACGGCACTGTTTAGACGAATGCCACCTTGCAGCAACCCATCAAGTACGGCACTGGCAACGCTCCATAAAGACTCGGCAGGGGTGTTTGCAAATAATTTTGCAAGGCGGGTACTTACTTTTTGCAAATATTCTAAGTTGTGCTGAGTATCTTTACCTTTAAGCACACCTAGTAACGCCACCTGATACATCTGGCGAAGTTTTCTTAAAATATCTAAAAATTGCTTATCGGAAAACTGGCGTAATTGCTTATCGCTTAAGGGCTCAACTGACTTTAAAGTCGGTTGAAATAATGAAGTTTCAGACAGCAGACTCTCGCCACGTGCACCGCGTAAATCATTTAATACCGGCAGCAATACAACTGGCAAATCACGACGACCAAGTTTGATGTGATCGAGGTAGTTAGGCAATTGAAGTATTGCCTGCATTAATACTTCGCGCGCCTCTGCTGCATGACTAACATTGTCATCCAACATGGCTTGCACAACAGCTTCCATTTCTTCAGCCAGCATGGCCGCGCCGTAAAATTCAACCATCTGCAAGGTGCCGCGCACCTGATGCAAGTAGGTTAAACAAAACTTTAGGCGCGCAGTATCATCAGGAGCTTCTACATAAGCTTCTAATTCGTACTGAGCCTGCTTTAAGACTTCTTCAATTTCGCCTTTAACCCAGTCAAGGGCTACGTAATCATGGCGATCGCCCATAGTGGCTCCGCATCCTAGTTATTCTTTTACTTAAACACGCTTAATAAACGCGGTGATTTGTTCACCTTTAACCGGTGTTAAGTCTGGATGCTGCCAATCCAACATCTCACCCATACCGATTAAAAGTAACCCCCCTGGAGCTAATCGATCAACTAAGTGATTGAGTATTTCCTGACGGCGCCAGTGGCGAAAATAAATAAGAACATTCTGACAATAAATAATATGCCTTGTACTTTTGGCGACTTTATCTAACTGCAAAATATTCACCTGTGCGAAACAGGTATTTTTCTTTATCTCAGAAGTCACGCCAAACTTTTTATCTTCATTAGGTTGAAAATACTTTGCCTGATATGCCTCTGGTAAGGTGGCTAACCGTCTTTGGTCAAACACACCTTGACGAGCTTTATTTAATACCGGCACGCTAATATCCGTGCCAGTTACCATAAAGTAATCACGCTTTTCTTCACCCAACTGTTCATGGGCAAGCATGGCTAAGGTATAGACCTCTTCACCACTGGAGCAACCAACACTCCAAATATCGAGCGGATTCTTTTTGGTAAATTTAGCTAAGTGGGTATTGATATACTTACCCACATATTCAAACGCAGCTGGGTCACGATAAAAACGGGTTTCTTGAACCGTTAAACGATCAACCAGTTTTGCCCACTCTATGTTTCCCATAGGACCGTGGACAATACGCTCATAATATTCTTGATAATTATCACAGGACACTTCTCGCATTCGCTGCATTAAGCTCGACTGCAAATAAGATTTACGCTGCTCTGTGACATATATGCCGGTTCTTGCTTCCAACAGTTCTCGCCAAAGGGAGAACTGTTGTTCGGTCATTTCCGGCAGGGCTTTTAACGTCCACCCTGTCTGCGACACACCCGTCACCTATTACACGTTAGATTCAGGTAGCTTAAAGCCGGCTACAGATTCACGTAATTTCGTCGCCATTTCTGCAAGGTTACCGATGGACTTGGCAGTCGCGGTTGTACCAGCAGAGGTTTGCGATGTAATTTCTTGAATTACGTTCATCGTATTAGAGATGTGGCCTGCAGATGATGCCTGCTGACGAGCAGCATTGGAGATGTTTTGGATCAAGTCTGCAAGGTTTTTAGATACGGTTTCGATCTCTTCAAGTGCCACACCCGCATCCTGTGCTAAGCGAGCACCACGTACCACCTCAGCGGTTGTATGTTCCATCGAGATAACGGCTTCGTTTGTATCATTCTGGATGGTTTTAACCAGTGCTTCGATCTGCTTGGTTGCAGCGGCTGAACGTTCTGCTAGTCGCTGTACCTCATCCGCAACAACTGCGAAGCCTCGACCAGCGTCACCGGCCATGGATGCCTGAATAGCGGCGTTAAGAGATAGAATGTTGGTTTGGTCGGCGATGTCGTTGATCAAGGAAATGATGTCACCGATTTCCTGCGAAGATTCACCCAGACGCTTGATACGCTTAGAGGTTTCTTGAATCTGCTCACGGATGTTATCCATGCCGTTGATGGTTGCCTGTACCACTTCAGCACCTTTGTTTGCGATCGTTACTGATCGCTCTGCCACCGAGGTGGACTCAGATGCGTTTGAAGATACTTGGTCGATGGACACCGCCATCTCATTGATCGCGGCAGATGCGCCGGCAATTTCTTGTGCTTGGTGTTCTGCAGCGTCTGCAAGGTGCATCGCTGTAGACTGTGTTTCTTGTGCAGCCGATGCAACCTGTACCGCTGTTTCGTTAATCGCCGTTACCAGCGCACGCATTTGGTCGATCGCGAAGTTGATGGAGTCAGCAATCGCACCCGTGAAGTCTTCGGTTACCGTTGCCTGAGTAGTCAAGTCACCGTCTGCAAGGTCAGCTAGTTCATCAAGTAGACGCAGGATTGCCATCTGGTTGGCTTCGTTTTTGGTTTCTTCTTCTTTAAGTGTACTTTGCGTTTCTCTATATGTAATGAAACCAACCGCACCCAACATCGCAAGTGCTAATACCACTAATACGTAACCGGTAAACTGTAAAATACCCCATGACGATGCACGATCAGCATGCAGAACCGTTAACTGAGATGATTTACCCAAAAGCGCTTGAGATAAGTTGAAGATGTTGTTCGCAGATTCACGTACCTGGAATAACTCAGGCGACGTTTCTAGAATTTCGTCCACGGAACCGGCTACGAATTCGAACAATTCAGAGATTTCAGCAAGGGAGTCGATCGCTTCGCCATCTTTAACGGGCTGAATATTCATGGCCACGTTACCTTCGATCATACCGCTAAGTACACGACCAAATAAGTTAGCATCTCGGCCAAAACTGTCTGCTGCCATTACCGCATCGTCACCACCGGACAATACTTTGTTAACCGAACGTACGATACGTTCCGCTAACCAAGACTGACGCTGTGCAACCGCAACCTGTTCAGCGGGTGCGTCATTATCAAGCAAGATTTCTACAACTTCGTCATATTCGACTTGTAGTTGGGGAATGGTTTCAGATAGTGTCGCGGCCACTTCGTGTAACGATAATACCGTGTCGCGGGTTTCAACAATTCGGTCAGCACTGTCACGTACGTCATCCCAAAGCGATTGCATTTCAGCAATACCTTCAACTGGACTAGCCGGTAGACCCGTCTCAGCATTACCGGTAGAGATATAACCCCAGCGAGTCTCAAAGTTGGTACGAGCAGAAGCAAGCAATTTAAAGGCCTCTTCTTTACCTGCTGCAGCTTCGACGGCGTTTTTCGCTATCTGCTGAGAAAGTACCCGTAACTCACCTGAGTGAGAAATGTATTGTTTATCTTGATCCGACTTATACTGAACGAAAATGGTGATACCAAGGAACGCCAAGATAAATACTACGAAGGCTGCGATAAAACCCAGTCGTGCAGTGTTATTCAGTAAAGTCGACAGGATTGCACTGCCCGCACTCGCTTTCATGTATAAACTCTCCGCAATCGTTACTTGCTAATTATTCTAGTTTTATAACTACATTATGTAGTAGGTACTTACTATACAGCAATATCCATATAGTTTTGATCATTAGCCAGCTCATCAAAGCTAAAAACTGGCCATAACTCTCCATCTCTGAGGTAAGCCCCAGAAATAAAAGCCTTTGCCTGGTCCGGAACACCCAGATCAGAAGAATCTTGTTTACTTTCTACTGGAAAGTATTGCATACCCAAAACAGCGTCTACGGTTAAACCATTCAGTAGATCGCCCTTTTCAATAATCAAGGTACGCTTATTACGCCCTGCCGTAGAGCGACCACCTAAAAATGCGGCCAGATCCATAACAGGAATCAAGCGACCACGCACGTTAGCAACACCTTGTACCCAGTGTTTTACACCTGGCACTTGTGTTAATTTCGGCGCGGTTAAAATCTCACTTACATCTGACATAGGCGCTACATAGCGGCGCCCAGCCAAAATAAAACCCACTCCACGCCAGTTCTCAACCGCTTCAATTCTTGAAGGCAATTCAGCCGCGTGTGAGCGGCAACGAGAAGCAATGTCTTGGAGTAGTTCAAAAGGTGTCATCATTAAGCCTCGTCGATTACACCTTGAATAGTTTGCGCCAATACTTCTTCAGATACTGGCTTAACTAGGTAACCTTTTGCACCTTGACGCTGACCCCAAACCTTATCGGTTTCCTGATCTTTAGTGGTCACGATAACAACTGGAATGTGTGCCGTTTTCTCATCTTTACTTAATTGACGAGTCGCCTGAAAGCCATTCAAACCAGGCATTACAATATCCATCAGCACCGCGTCTGGCAGCTCTTCACGCGCCAATGCCACACCATCTGCTCCATTTTCTGCGGTCAACACCTCAAAGCCTTTTGCCTCAAGCATGGACTTTAGAGTAAATGTTTCAGTGGGCGAATCATCAACAATCAATACGCGCGCCATAAGAACCTCAATTTCATATCTAACTAATTATTTACACTAGGCGTTCGCCACGTTACTTCACGTGATTGCGAATAGCACCTAATAATTCATCTTTACTAAAAGGCTTGGTCAGATACTGATCAGATCCAACTATTCTCCCTTTTGCCTTATCAAACAGTCCGTCCTTGCTTGATAGCATTACCACAGGTGTGTCTTTGAAATTTGAATTATTTTTAATCAAGGCACATGTTTGATAACCATCCAAACGGGGCATCATAATATCTACAAAAATGATATTTGGATGATTATCAGCAATTTTTGCTAATGCATCGAAACCATCGGTAGCCGTGATCACGTTGCAACCTACTTTTTTTAGTAGGGTCTCAGCGGTGCGGCGGATGGTTTTACTATCATCAATCACCATCACTTTAATAT
Organism: Bermanella sp.; assembly: GCA_049115935.1. Lineage (GTDB taxonomy): Bacteria > Pseudomonadota > Gammaproteobacteria > Pseudomonadales > Oceanobacteraceae > Bermanella. Next base: position 20,978 of record JAGDZK010000009.1, read on the forward strand.
TTTCGAAATTGTCCGCCATAAATCAGCCTATTGCAGGTCATTTGTATTCTTATTGTCTGTGACCAGCCTGATAGTCACATAGCAGGTCTTTGTACCATACTCGTGCATCGCATTCTATAGGCACTTAGACCGAATGCGAACTACTTGTCGGAACATTTTTGTTTATTTTCAATGTACAATGGGGAAAATTCAACCGTTAGAGTGCGCTAAAAATGACGATCAAAGTTGGCATTGTCATGGACCCAATCGAGTCCATCAGCTTTAAAAAAGATACTTCTCTGGCCTTGCTTGACGCCGCTCAACGTAAAGGCTGGCAATTGTTCTACATGGAAGACAAGGATCTTGCATTAGAAAACGGCGTAGCTGTGGCGAATATGGCGCCACTGACGGTAAAAATGGACCCTGAAAATTGGTTTACCAAAGGCGATGCCAGCTGGCAGCCACTGGCAGATCTTGATGTCGTGCTCATGCGTAAAGATCCACCATTTGATAATGAATATATCTACAACACCTATATTCTCGAGCGCGCAGAGCAACAAGGCACCCTAATTGTAAACAAACCGCAAAGTCTGCGTGATTGTAATGAAAAAGTGTTTGCCACGGCTTTCCCTCAGTGCTCACCTGAAGTTCTAGTTACCCAAAGCGCAGAACGCCTTAAAGCGTTTCATAAGAAACACGGCGATGTCATCTTCAAACCTTTAGATGGCATGGGCGGCTCGTCTATCTTCCGCTTAAAAGCAGACGACCCAAATGTCAGTGTGATCATCGAAACACTCACCAATCATGGCAACGAAAGTATCATGGCGCAGAAGTACCTTCCTGAGATTAAACAAGGGGATAAGCGTATTTTAATGATTGATGGCGTGCCTGTTTCACATTGTTTAGCGCGTATTCCCGCACAGGGAGAAACCCGTGGTAATCTTGCCGCCGGTGGTCGCGGTGTCACCCAAGAGCTAAGTGAGCGTGATCTTTGGATCGCCAATGAAATTGGACCCGTACTTAAAGAAAAAGGGCTTATTTTTGTCGGCCTTGATGTGATCGGTGATTATCTAACCGAAATCAATGTCACCAGCCCAACGTGTGTGCGAGAAATTAGCCGTGACAGCAAACAAGATGTGGCCATGATGTTAATGGATGCCATCGAGAAACGCTTAAGCGCCAAGGCTTAGCGTTATAAATTAAACCCTGCTTTTGGCCAACTGCACATAGCCTTTGCGTTGGCCTTAAGGCAAAATAGCCGAAATTGATTGAGCCTGTAATTCATGAGTCAAGCCGCTGCAGTAAATGATTATGACCGTTTTAGCTTTGCCGTCTTTGTGGCGCTGCTGGTGCATCTATTAATCATATTTGGTATTGGCTTCTCACTGCCTGAGAAACACAACAGCGCCACTACGTTAGACATTACCCTTGCACAATCTGCCGATAGCAAAGCGCCAGAAGAAGCGGATTTTTTAGCCCAAGCCAACCAGCAAGGTAGTGGTACATTAAGTGAGCGCGCCGAAATGACCACCACGGAAATCGCCGACTACGCAGCAGAAGACATCCGTAAAACACAACGTGTACAGCAAACCGCCAGCGCCCCTAAACCCAGCGATCAAAACTTCCAAAGCATTACCACATTACTGTCTGACTTTGATATTCAAAGCCATAAGCTAGAACAAGAATTAAAAGCACTTCAGCTACCAGAGGGGGATACCAAAACCCTACTTGAGCGCAGCTTAGAAATCGCAAGCCTAGAAGCTAAGCTAGATTATCAGCGTCAAACCCTGACCAAAGCACCACGTACACGTCGCTTAACGGCCACATCAACCCGTCAAAGCAGCGATGCGCTTTATATGAATCAATGGCTTCATAAGATCGAGCGAATCGGCAACTTAAATTACCCAAATGAAGCTAAACGACAAAACATCAGCGGCAGTCTACGCTTAATGGTAGCGGTACGAGCGGACGGCACCATCCATGAGCTTAAAGTGATGGAAAGCTCAGGACATAAAGTACTGGATGATGCAGCCAAACATATTGTGCGGCTATCCGCGCCATTTGCTCCATTCTCTGAAGAGATGCGCAAACAAGCCGATATTTTAGAAATCATCCGCACTTGGCAGTTTGAACAAACCCAATTCTCAACCGATAGCTGATCAATGCCCCAATCAATTGATTTAAAACACCACTTATTATTGGCCATGCCACTGCTTGATGACCCATGGTTTAAACATAGTGTGTGTTATATATGTGAACACAACGAAGAAGGTGCCATGGGGCTGATTATTAACAAACCCATGGGCATCCAGCTTAACGATATTCTGGATGAGCTGAACATCAATCCAAACCAAGAACAAAACCCAAACATCATGCAAGGCGGACCTGTTTCCCCTGAGCAAGGGTTTGTATTGTATCAAGGTGACAATCAAGACATTCAAAACATGGCTGTCAGCGAACAAGTGCGCCTGACCACCTCGAAAGATATTTTAAGCATTATTGCCAGCGGTGACGGCCCATCCGATACTTTAATTTGCTTAGGCTATGCCGGCTGGGATGCAGGGCAATTAGAAGATGAAATAGCTAACAATAGCTGGCTGACAATCCCAGCCGATAGCGACCTGCTGTTTCATACTGACAGCGAACAATTGGCTGCCAAAGCCGCAAATAAACTCGGCATTAACTTAAGCTTGTTAAGTGGTCAATCCGGTCACGCATAACCCATAGATAAAAGGCCGTCATGTCCACGCCCGTTACCAACAAATATCAATCCATCATGGCCTTTGACTTTGGCACCAAGCGCACCGGTATTGCCATGGGACAGCGCATCACCCAAACCGCCAATGGCATCGGATGTATCAACGCTCGCGATGGCATTCCTAATTGGGAACAACTCGATAAACTAGTTGAGGAATGGCAACCCCAAGCGTTCGTGGTGGGCCTACCTCTTAATATGGACGGCAGCGTGAGCGAGATGTCCCGCCGTGCTAATAAGTTCAGCAATCGCTTATGCGCACGCTATGCCAGACCAAGCTTTACTATTGATGAGCGCTTAAGTACCTTTGCGGCCAAAGAAGAAGCCAAAGCCCAAGGACACAAAGGTCATTATAAATCTGATCCTGTGGATGCCCTTGCTGCGCAATTTATTTTAGAATCTTGGTTTTATGAACACCCCTTAGATGCTTGCGAATAACAACGGCGTCAACGCCAAGCGCATCTAACAACTTGATTATTGCTTTCGATCCGCGCATCCAATTGCGCAGGATTTAGGAGAACACATGCCGCTGCCTCAACCAGAACAACTCATTGCCAAAATGGCCGCTGATCTGCGCGATCTCGCCCAACAAGAAGACACCGTCATGGTGGGCATTCATACTGGCGGGGCATGGGTTGCCAAGCAGCTGCATGAGCAGCTTGATTTACAAAGTGAACTGGGTTTATTGGACATCAGTTTTTATCGCGATGACTTCAGCCAAAACGGGCTACATCCTAAAGTAAAAGGCTCGCAACTGCCTGAAATCGAAAACAAGACGGTTATTTTGGTCGATGACGTCATTATGTCAGGCCGCACCATCCGCGCCGCCATGAACGAGTTATTTGACTATGGCCGCCCTAACAAGATTGTATTGGCGTGTTTACTGGATGTGGGTCATCGTCAGCTACCGATACAAGCGGATGTGGTAGGTGAAAAAGTGGAACGCCCTGCCAATCAGCGCATCAAATTAACCGGGCCAACGCCGTTGGTTCTGACCACTGTGAATCTGAAATAAAAGGTTATGAGCATGCAGCCAAACGATCCAAGCCAGATTCAACTTAACCAAGAAGGTCGCTTAAAACACTTCTTAACCACAGAAGGTTTAAGTAAAGAAATCTTAACCGAAATCATTGATACCGCTAACAGTTTTATTAGCACGCAAGAGCGCAGTGTTAAAACCGTGCCGTTGTTGCGCGGTAAAACCGTGGTGAATTTATTTTTTGAAAACTCAACCCGTACTCGCTCTACCTTTGAGCTTGCTGCAAAACGCTTAAGCGCCAACATATTAAATTTAGACATTGCCCGAAGTGCCACCAGCAAAGGTGAAACCTTAATGGACACTTTGTGGAATTTAGAATCCATGTACTCCGACATGTTTGTCGTGCGCCATGCGGATTCTGGTGCCGCCCACTTCATTGCACAACATGTGACACCAAACGTTGCGGTGATTAACGCAGGTGATGGCCGTCACGCACACCCTACTCAAGCCATGCTCGACATGTTAACCATTCACCGTGAAAAAAGCGGATTTGAAAATTTATCCGTGGCCATTGTGGGAGATATTTTACATAGCCGTGTTGCGCGCTCACAAATTTACGCATTAAAAACACTTGGTTGTAATGATGTTCGCGTCATTGGTCCTAACACATTAATCCCAAAAGACATCGAAAGTTTAGGCGTACGTGCTTTTAATAATATGAAACAAGGTTTAAAGGGTGTTGATGTGGTCATCATGTTGCGCCTGCAAAAAGAACGCATGCAAACGGCACTTCTGCCAAGCGAATCTGAGTATTATCGCTTGTACGGTTTAAATACTGAAAAACTGGCCTATGCCAACACTGACGCTATCGTTATGCACCCAGGACCAATCAACCGCGGTGTCGAAATTGAAAGCGCCGTGGCCGACGGCCCACAAAGTGTCATCTTAAAACAAGTGAGTAATGGTATCCCTATGCGCATGGCGGTGATGGCTATGGCCATGGGCGGACAAAACCAAGAACAAACGTTACAAGAACAAAGCCAACAAGGGGCGAAATAATTATGCAGCTTCAGCCTCAACATAAATTATGCATCAGTGGCGGTCATGTTTTTGATCCAGCACAAAACATTGATGGCGTGTTAGATATTTATATCGAAAACGAGCGCATTGTCGCCTTGGGCTCAGCACCACAAGGGTTTACCGCTGACACAACCATTGATGCCAGTGGTAAAAAAATATTTCCAGGATTTATTGATTTACACAGCTTTCTTGCAGAACCTGGTTTTAGTCAAAAAGGTTCTATCGCCAGCGAAACAAAAGCCGCAGCTCAATCCGGCTTCACCACGGTTTGCTGTACGCCTAATACAAAACCCGTCATTGATAGCCCAGCCGTTGCCGCACTTATTCAAGAAAAAGCAAAAAAAGCAGGCCACTGCACCGTTCTAACATTAGGCGCGCTCACTGCAAATTTAGAAGGCGAGCAGCTAAGCAATATGTCTGGCCTAAAAGAAGCTGGGTGTGTGGCGTTAAGCAATTTAGATTTGGTCTTTAAAGACAGCCACGTAATCAAGCAGTGTTACAACTATGCAGCGGGTTTTAACATCACCGCCATGGTCACACCCATTGATAACGCCCTTGCCCATGGCGGCTGTATGCACGAAGGCCCCGCAAGCACTCAAATGGGCTTAGCTGGTTTGCCCGTGAGCGCTGAAACATCGGCATTGGCGCAGCATCTCATTCTTTGTGAAGAAACAGGGGTTCGCCTACACATAAGTCGTGTTAGTAGTGCTCGTGCATTAAACATGATCATTGAAGCTCAACAAAATGGTTTACCCGTCACCGCCGATGTGGCGCTGGGCAACTTAGTCTTTACTGATGAGAACTGTCGCGGTTACGACAGCCTAATGCACGTATCACCTGTTTATCGCAGCGAAGCGGATCGCAAAGCGTTGTTAGCCGGCGTTAATAATGGCCAACTATCCATTTGCTCAAATCACTTACCGCAAGATCGCGCTTCAAAAATGGCGCCGTTCTCTGCCAGTGAAGTGGGTATTAATAGCCTTGATAGTTTTACTCAGGTACTACTGGGCTTGGTTGAAAAACAAGAGCTAACCTTAACCGCCGCAATAAAGGCAATCACCGCATTGCCTGCTGCCGTTATTAATAAAAAGTTGGGGGGGATTGTTATCGAAGAGCGTGCTGACTTGTGCATTGTGGATATGCAGCAAGCATCAAGTGTGTCGAGCGAAACGCTTGTATCGAAAGGCAGCAACAACCCATGGATAGGAAAAACGTTTACTGGCAAAGTGACTCACACCATTAATGGCGGTCATTTAGTGTATAGCGCTTAAGTATTTTCTATTTAACAAAAGCCAAGTATTGCTGATGCAATGCTTGGCTTTTTTTTGTTATGGCAAGCAGGCTTCTGAATCTTGCAACCAAGTTTGCTCAAGTATGGTTGCCTGTTTTTGTAAATACACAATTTGGGACTTTAAGCAGTTACGCACACCATTTTCAATAAACAAACTATGGTAGTGTCGCACAAATTGCTGTTGGTCATTTACGCTTTGAAACATCAGCGCTGTTTGGATGTATTTTTCTTTTTCATGATCGCCACTTAACGCCTGACTCGTTCTTTCACGAAATGTTTTTTCTAAAAACGCAATGTCCTTTTCAACTTGCTCATCTGCTTCTGATGCTATGATTTGGTATTGATAAAACACATAACCCATAGCTACCACTAACATTACCACCAGAGCCGTTACCAGTTTATTCATTTTATATCTCTATTTTTAAGCAATAAAAAACCACCGAAGAAAAACAAACAACATGTTTGATTTTCTAACAGTGGTTATGTATAAAAATTAATCGCGCTGTAAGGTTAACCCTTGAGTTGCAGTAGATAACTGATCCACATCTTCTGACGCCAACTTAATCATCAAGCGTAAATCATTTGCACTGTCTGCATGGTTAAGCGCATCTTCGTAAGTGATTTCACCAGCCTGATATAAGTTATATAAACCTTGGTCAAAGGTCTGCATACCCAGCTCTGTTGATTTACTCATCAATGGTTTTAATTCATGCACTTCACCCTTACGAATAAGGTCTTGTACTAACGGTGTATTTATCAACACCTCTACTACCGCGCGACGACCTTTCCCATCTGGGGTAGGAATTAATTGCTGAGCCACAATGGCTTTTAAGTTAAGTGATAAATCCATCCAAATCTGCGCATGTTGATCCGATGGGAAAAAGTGAATGACTCGATCTAATGCTTGGTTAGCATTGTTTGCGTGTAATGTGGCCAAACATAAATGGCCTGTTTCTGCGAACGTCACCGCGTGATTCATGGTTTGTGCACTTCGTACCTCACCAATCATGATCACATCAGGGGCTTGGCGTAAGGTATTTTTAAGCGCTATTTCAAAACTTTCTGTGTCTAACCCTACTTCGCGCTGAGTAACAATACAGCCCTGATGTTGGTGCATATATTCGATTGGATCTTCAATAGAAATAATATGACCACGGCTATTTTGATTGCGATAACCAATCATAGAGGCAAGGGATGTGGACTTACCCGCACCGGTTGCCCCAACAAAAAGCACTAAGCCACGCTTACTCATGGCGATCTCTTTGATAATGTCTGGCAGACCTAGTTGTTCAATTTGAGGAATGCGGGTTTCAATTCGACGCAGAACCACACCCGCTAAATTGCGCTGAAAAAACGCACTGGCACGAAATCGCCCAATGCCGCTGGCACTCACCGCAAAGTTCAGTTCTTTCTTGCCTTCAAATTCTTCAATTTGATCACGGCTCATCATGCCGTAAATGATTTCTTTGGTTTGTTCCGGGCTCAGTGGATTTTTGGTCACAGCGTGAATGCGACCATGCACTTTCATGCTTGGAGGCATGCCCGCAGTAATGAACAAATCCGATGCGCTTTTTTCAACCATTAAACGCAATAACTTATCGAGTTCCATTGTTTGTCCTTCTCATGGCTTTCGCCATGAGTACTGATCATTATTAGAATTGTTCAGGGCTCTTCGCTTTTTCACGGGCCGCTTCTGGGGTCACGATACCTTTTTGTACAAGGTTTTTAAGGCTTTGATCCATGGTGATCATGCCAAGGGCGCTACCGGTTTGAATGGCACTGTACATTTGCGCCACCTTATCTTCACGAATCAAGTTACGAATCGCAGGTGTGCCCACCATAATTTCATGGGCCGCCACACGACCGCCGCCTTTTTTCTTCAGCAGGCACTGGGAGATAACCCCTTGTAAGGATTCAGACAACATGGAGCGCACCATGGCTTTCTCTTCAGCAGGAAATACATCCACAATACGGTCAATGGTTTTTGCCGCACTGGTGGTGTGCAGAGTACCAAATACACAGTGGCCGGTTTCTGCTGCGGTTAGTGCTAAACGAATGGTTTCTAAATCACGCATCTCACCAACTAGGATCACATCAGGGTCTTCACGTAATGCTGAACGTAATGCTTCGTTAAAGCCTAACGTATCACGGTGTACTTCTCGCTGGTTAATCAGGGATTTTTTGCTTTGGTGTACAAATTCGATTGGGTCTTCAACGGTCAAAATGTGCTTATAGAAACTATCATTTAGATAATCAAGCATAGCCGCCAGCGTGGTTGACTTACCCGAACCGGTTGGGCCGGTTACCAATACTAAACCACGGGGCTTAACCGCTAGATCTTTAAATATTTGTCCCATACCTAGGTCATCACAGGTCAGCACTTTAGATGGGATGGTACGAAATACCGCACCCGCACCACGATTGTGGTTAAACGCGTTAACACGGAAACGTGCGACACCGGGTACTTCAAACGAATAATCGGTTTCAAGAAACTCTTCGAAATCTTTACGCTGCTTATCGTTCATAATGTCATACACTAAAGAGTGCACTTCTTTATGGCTAAGGGAAGGTAAATTGATGCGGCGAACTTCGCCGTCTACACGGATCATAGGTGGTAAACCGGCCGATAAATGTAAGTCAGACGCCCCTTGTTTGGCCGAAAAGGCGAGTAATTCCGTGATATCCATGAAACTGATGCTCCGCTATGTGATCGCTAAACAGACTTAGTTTAGTTCATCCTGAATCCTGTACGTGCGATAATGCGTAAAATGGGCCGACATCCTGCTGGCCGTCATTATTTTTATGATTAATTTAGCCCAACATTGTAACCAGACCTGAAAATAAAACCATGACAGATTTAGTATCTAGCAACAATTTAATTCAGCGTTATCAAGCGGTTCGCACTGAAGTAGACGCACTGGCAAAGCAGCACAAACAGGCGGTTACACTTTTAGCGGTTTCGAAAAAACACACTAGTGAATCCATTACCGCGGTTTATCAACAAGGTCAACGCTGCTTTGGGGAAAACTATGTGCAAGAAGGGGTCGACAAAGTAAACGCCCTACACGATCTAGATATACAGTGGCATTTTATTGGCCCTATCCAATCCAATAAAACCCGCTTAGTAAGCGAGCATTTTTCTTGGGTGCACACCATAGACAGAGATAAAATTGCACAGCGCCTAAACGACCACCGTCCTGCTCATTTACCTGCGTTAAATGTATTGATCCAAGTAAATATTAGTGATGAAAACAGTAAGTCTGGTATCAAACTAAATGAAGTAGCTGAATTAGCCAGCATGATAAACCAACAGCCTAATCTCACTTTGCGTGGACTAATGTGCATACCCGCTTTGCAAGATGAAGCTCAATTAAAAAATGAATTTACTGCCATGTCTCGAGCCTATGAACATTTGCAACAGCAATATGATGATGTTGATACGTTATCCATGGGCATGAGTGGTGATCTTGAACTTGCCATTGCTTGTGGCAGCAACATGGTTCGCATTGGCACGGCTATTTTTGGTCAACGAAACTAATTTATAAATAAGGATGAGACATGACAACAATTGCATTTATTGGTGGCGGCAACATGGCCAGCGCCATTTTAGGTGGGCTAATTGAAAATGGTTACGACAGTCAATCCATTTTTGTCAGCGACCCAAGCCAAGAAAAGTTAGATAAACTAGCCAAGCAATTTAACATTAATACCAACAGCAATAACGAAACGGTTATCGCTCAAGCCGACGTTGTAATACTAGCGGTCAAACCACAAGTGATGCAGCAAGTGATTGCACCGTTAAAATCAACACTGGATAAAAAGAAGCCGTTGATTATTTCAGTTGCAGCAGGTATCAGCCTTGAGAGTTTGAGTGCTTGGACCAGCTCCGATTTATCCATCGTGCGCTGTATGCCAAACACCCCCGCATTAGTGCAACAAGGTGCCAGTGGATTATTAGCCAATAAAAATGTTAGCAATAGTGAAAAAGAATTAACCAATTCGATTTTAAGTGCAGTGGGCATCAGCGTTTGGGTAAATAGTGAACGTGAACTTGATGCGGTTACGGCGTTATCTGGTAGTGGTCCGGCATATTTCTTTTTGTTTATTGAATCAATGATTAGCGCTGGTGAGCAACTTGGTTTAACCGGAGAAACTGCAAAACAGTTAGCATTGCAAACAGCGCTTGGCGCGGCAACCATGGCAAATAAAAGTGAGCTTGAACCTGCCCAACTTCGCAAGAATGTCACATCACCAAACGGTACCACCGAGCAAGCTATTTTAAGCTTCCAAAAGCAAGGCTTAGAAGCAAGCGTAAAAACGGCAATGGAGGCGGCGTTTAATCGCAGCATCGAACTTAGCAAGGAGCTTGCAAAATAAAAAAACAATAGCCTAGGTTTTTAAGCCTAGGCTATTGCAGTTTGCGTCTCTTCATCAACCTGAAAGATCAAAGTCAGGTGAAAGCCTGGGCCACTTTTGACAACCACCTCGCCTTCGAATACTCGATGAACAAGATTAAAAATTCGGTATAAACCTAAACCCGCGTGATCACTACTACCACGCTTTGTTGTAACGAACGGATCGAACACCCTATTAGCAAGATCTTTTGTTAGGCCTTGGCCATTATCTTTATAGTCAAAACGCCATTCATTGTCGCCAAACTGACTAATGTAGATCGTGATTTTTTTATGCCCCTGTTCTGGTGTAAACCCATGCACCATACTGTTCTCTATTAACTGCTCTATAATAATATTCCAAGCCGCAGGATAACTTTGAATATTTACATCGTTATCGCAGTTAAGTTCTATTTCAACATCTTGACCAATAAATAAATGGCTATGCAAACTCAACTCTAAATGCTGTTTTAGGTTCATCATCACTTTATCGGCATGACTCACCGAAACTAATTTAAAGCGGCGTACTAAATTAGATATCTTTTGTAGGTTATGCGTGACGATTTCCAGAAGCTGTTGACTATCACTAATAAACTGAACAAAACGATTTCGAGTTAAACTGCGGCGCTCCATCTCGCCGTCTACCTCATCAATAATTTCTTTAATATGGCTAACCGAAGTAATGTTAACGCCCAACGGGGTGTTAATTTCATGGGCCACACCTGTTACCAATTGTTCTATTGATGCCAGGCGTTCTTGTTCCATATATTCACGAATATTTTGTGCTTCAATCCGTTCTCTAATATCCGTTATATAGGCTTCTATGTATTGATTTCCAGACTCCTCATAAAAGTGCAAACTCACCGAACAAGGTATACGATCACCTACTGCTGTTCTAAGCTCCATTTGCTTATCCAGCACTTTTTTATTTTCAATTAATTGCTCACGCACCAATTTATGATTGGTTATGACATTCTTTAATACATTAATTTGTTCTAGTGCTTGCTCTTTGTTTTTAAAACCCAGCATTCGAGTCAACATTGGGTTAATCGTAACTATTGTCCCATTTAAGTCAAATCGCACGATGCCGATAGGCGCTTGATCAAATAATTCCTGAAACAACTTTCGATTTCGCATAGCATCTTTAACCGCTTGTAACTTTGCATTACGCTCTTGCGAAATATGCTGTGACAATACGAGAGATAAAATAATCACTTCAGCAACACCACCGAGCAAACCCGCATTTCGAGTCATTAAGTTGCTATCGATCACACCCAAAGAAGCCAGGGACAATACGGCCAAACCAAGTAGTAGAATAAACCATGCAAGGGTGTAGGTTCTTGCAAATGGTATTTTTTTGAATGACAGATACAAACCAATCGCCAGCATTGAAATTGATAACGCGACACTCAAGGCATTTACTAAAATAATTGATTTCGCAATCCCAAGTACTGGGATCATCAGTAAAAAAGTGCACGCTACAATGGCCGACAGTCGATAAACCCACATAACACTGGGCGCTTGTTTTTTGATATCTAACAGATAATAAGGAAACGCTAACGAGGGGATTATTAAAAACCCAGCCAATATCGGCAGTAGCATTTGATTAAGTTCAGGGAAGTCAGACCATAAGTAAAAATACCCATCCCCATTTAAAACCAAAACAAAACTTAAAAACGTCACGACATATAATACATAAACATAATACGCTTTATCTCGCATACTCACTGCTAAGACAAAGTTATATAACGCCATAACCAATAACACACCATAAATAAGACCAGACAAAATGGTTTGTAAATGAATGCTATTTTGATGTTCTTTTTCACTGAAAATATCTAGATTCAATACCATGGTATTCATGCTTTTCACTCGAGCATAAACCCACTTCTCTTCTTTTTTTGATAAATTAACTTTTATGGCAGGATGTTTATCCATTGACTGCAAGTCAGATTGGTCACGCATATCACCCATTTGCCATGATTGCAGTAACCGCGCGTCTTTATCTAACTCATAGAAATCTACTTCATCATGGGAGGGGTAGGTAAAACGCAGCACCACGGATTGAGATGTATCACTGGTATTTTGTAAGCGTGTGCGCAACCAAAATTCACCACTTAAAAAACCATGACTGCCAAACGCACTGACATGATGCCAACTTGATTCTTTTTGTGACTGAACCGTGGAAAATGAAAGGGGTTGCTCACTGTAAAGATAAGCCGATTCAACTTGAATCGACTCCGTCGAGGCCTGCAAGCCTGTAGAGAACAGCAGCCAGCTAAACAGGCATAAAATTCGTGACAACATAAACTCGAATACTTCCTTTTCTGCCTGTTACAGCTAAATCTCAATTCCGTTGACCTGTGATTACATTAACAAACCACGCTCCGCCATTGAGAGTACGTCATTATCGCCCACTATAAAGTGATCTAGTACGCGAACATCTACTAATTGAAGTGCCTGCTGCAGTTTGTGAGTGATGCGCTCATCACTGTTACTGGGCTCAGCCACCCCTGATGGATGGTTATGGGCAAATATCACCGCAGCTGCGTTATACGAGAGCACTTTTTTAACCACTTCTCGCGGGTAAACTCTCGCGCCGTCTATTGTGCCACGAAACAGCTCTTCATAGGTAATCAAGCGATGTTGGTTATCTAAAAACAAACACGCAAACACTTCATGGGGTAAATGCCGCAAGCGGCTGCTCAAGTATTGGCGCACCGTATTGGGGTCGGTAAAAGCATTTGGTTTATCAAGGGTTTGTTGCAAGTGCCGCCGACCCATTTCAAGTACCGCCTGCAATTGCGCAAACTTGGCAGGCCCAAGCCCTAGGTGCTCACAAAACTCCGCTTGGCTCGCTTCTAATAAGGGCCTTAGGCCATTAAAGCGGGTTAATAAGTGCCTTGATAAATCCACCGCTGTCATGCCGGTTATGCCTGTGCGCAAAAAAATGGCTAATAATTCAGCATCACTTAATGCCTCAGGCCCTTTTATGAGCAATTTTTCCCGTGGTCGTTCATCCACAGGCCAATCTGTGATGGCCATATCGTCTCACCTGTTCATCCATGAATCAGTTTGTTGTTATACTGCGCCAAGGTTCAAGGAGCAAGTATGCAAAGGCTAACCAACAAACGAATTTTACTGGGTATAACAGGCGGAATTGCGGCCTATAAAACCGCCGAACTTGTTCGCGCCTTAGTGACTAATGGTGCCCAGGTACGCGTGGTCATGACGGATGGTGCAAAAGAGTTTATTACACCGCTAACGTTACAAGCACTTTCTGGTAATCCAGTTCACCATAGCTTGCTCGACCCAGAAGCCGAAGCGGGTATGGGACATATTGAACTAGCCAAGTGGGCTGACTTTATATTGGTGGCCCCTGCCAGTGCGAATTTCATTGCACGTATGACCTCTGGCATGGGCAATGATTTACTCACCACCCTTTGTCTTGCCAGCATTGCGCCACTTGCCATTGCCCCAGCCATGAACCAAGCCATGTGGGCAGATGAGATCATCCAAAATAACCTTAAACAGCTACAAAGCTTAAAAACGGTGCAAATTTGGGGACCCGATCAAGGGGAGCAAGCTTGTGGCGATGTGGGCCCTGGTCGTATGTTAGAGCCATTAGAGCTAGCACGCCGTTTATCCGAACAATTTGAGCGCAAAATTCTATCGGGCAAAACCATCACCATCACCGCCGGCCCAACCCGTGAAGCCATTGATCCTGTGCGTTATATCAGTAACCACAGTAGTGGCAAGATGGGTTTTGCTCTTGCTCGTGCGGCACAAGAAGCGGGCGCCAAAGTCAATTTAATCAGCGGGCCAGTTCATTTGCCCACCCCTGAGCGCGTGCATCGCACCGATGTTGAAAGCGCCCAAAACATGTTGGATGCTGTCATAGCCATATTGCCAGAAACCGACATATTTATTGGTGCTGCCGCTGTGGCCGACTATCGCCCCGCTGACGTAAGTGATCAAAAGATTAAAAAGAACCAAGATGATATGCATATTCATCTAGTGAAAAACCCAGACATCATTGCCACCGTCGCCGCTCAAGATAAACGACCATTTTGTGTGGGATTTGCCGCCGAGACTCAAGACGTGGTGACTTATGCCCGTGGTAAATTAGAAAAGAAAAAACTCAATATGGTTGTGGCTAATGACGTCAGCTCTCAACATATTGGATTTAATAGTGATGACAATGCCATTATCATCATTGATCAAGACACTTCAACCGAATACGGGCAAGCCAGTAAATACGTGCTTTCGCAAAAAATTATCGAACACATTGCCGCTAAGCTGCCAAAAGACATTTAGGAATCATCATGAAAAAACGCTTTCAAGTTAAATTATTAGATAAACGTCTTGGTAATGACATCCCGCTACCCCATTACGGCACAGACGGCAGCGCAGGTTTGGACCTTCGCGCTTGTTTAGAAGAAACCCTAGTCTTGCAGCCTGGTGAAACCAAACTGATTCCAACCGGCATGTCTATTTACATCGAAGACAATGGCCTTGCTGCCATGATTCTTCCGCGCAGTGGTTTAGGTCATAAACACGGTATTGTACTTGGTAACCTTGTGGGTTTAATTGATAGTGATTACCAAGGTGAACTCATGGTAAGTTGCTGGAACCGCAGCGATACAGCTTTCACCATGGAAGTGGGCGAGCGTATCGCACAACTTGTAATTGTACCTGTGGTACAAGCTGAGTTTGATTTAGTCAGCGAGTTTGAAGCAACCGATCGTGGTGAAGGCGGCTTCGGTTCTACCGGCACAAAATAAACCATTTGCAGGACGCATATGAATCCCATTGCCCAAGACATCTTCCGCGAATATGACATTCGCGGTGAATACCCAACTCAATTAAATGAGCGCACCGCGCACTTAATTGGCCAAGCCTTGGGCAGTGAAATCATTC
This sequence comes from Bermanella sp., assembly GCA_049115935.1. Classification (GTDB taxonomy): domain Bacteria; phylum Pseudomonadota; class Gammaproteobacteria; order Pseudomonadales; family Oceanobacteraceae; genus Bermanella. The sequence continues at coordinate 36,373 of JAGDZK010000009.1, forward strand.
AAGCCGGACAACAGCAATGTTACATCGCATGGGATGGTCGTCTCTCTAGTCCGTCATTGCGTGATGCACTGGTAAGTGGCATTTGCAGCACGGGCTGTAACGTTAATATTATCGGGCTGTGCCCCACTGCCGTTTGTTTTTGGACCATCAAACACAATGGTCAAAGCTGCGCCATGATCACTGGCAGCCACAATCCTAAGCAGGACAACGGCATTAAAATTGCCGTAGCTGGCAGCCCTCGCAGTGGCGAAGATATCCAGGTTTTACTTTCTCGCATCAAATTAAATTTATTTAAAACTGGCCAAGGCCATATTAATGATGCCAGCCATTTAATTGATGACTATCAACAACGCCTTATTCAAAACTTAGAGTTAAAGCGACCATTAAAAGTGGTATTAGATGCAGGCAATGGCGTTGGCGGCCCTATCGCCAGCGAAGCGTTAACACAAATTGGCGCGCAGGTAATCGAAATCGCATGTGATATTGATGGCAACTTCCCACTGCATCACCCTGACCCCGCTAAATTAAAAAACTTAACTTGGCTACAAAATGCCGTTAAAGAAAATAATGCAGATCTAGGCATTGCTTTAGATGGTGATGCGGATCGTGTTGGTATTGTTGACCATACTGGCCAAGCCATTTTGCCGGACCGCTTAAGCTTATTATTTGTTGAAGACATCCTAAAGCGTGAAGGCAAACAAACCATTTTATTTGATGTGAAGTGTACGGAACTGCTCACAACTTATACCCAACAATGGGGCGGCATACCTAAAATGATCGCCACAGGTCACACCAGCATGAAGCGCGCCATTAAAGAAACAAACGCCGCCTTTGCCACTGAATTAAGTGGCCACATTTTATTTAATGATGAACACGGCATTGGTGTCGACGATGGTATTTATGCAGGCCTTCGCATTTGTCATTTAATCAGCCAGAGTGATTTAAGTTTACACGAACGACTTAATGCCTTGCCTCACCCCACTGCCACTGAAGAAATTCAAGTACCTGTAAAAAGTGACGAAAAGTTTTCGATCATGAACATACTTCAAGGCAGTTGTTTTAAAGATCACGACATCTCGGACATTGACGGTTTGCGTGTTCGTTTTCCACAAGGCTGGGTATTGGTGCGTGCCAGTAACACCACATCATGCTTAACGGTTCGCTTCGAGGTGGCAAAACCTGAGGCGTTAGCCCCTCTCATTGAACTGACCATCAATGAATTGCACGCCCACGTGCCACAATTAGATTTGTCTGAACTAAAAGACCTTGCCCTTACATCAAACATTTAGCCATTCAATTAAGCAGGTGTGATTTAGCCATACCCTAGGTATAATCAATCACACTAACCACCATTTAACTTTCAGCTAATGCGATTTGCCATGCCTTTAACTCGTGATGACGCCTTTAATATCGCTAAAGTATTAAGCGAAGCCCTTCCTTATATTCAACGTTTTGTGGGTAAAACCATCGTCGTGAAATACGGCGGCAACGCCATGACAGAAGACGATTTAAAAAACAGTTTTGCACGTGACATGGTCATGTTAAAACTGATTGGTATTAATCCGATCGTTGTTCATGGTGGCGGCCCTCAAATTGGTGACTTATTAGATAAGCTGAAAATTGAAAGTCATTTTGTTAACGGTATGCGTGTCACTACTAGTCAAGCCATGGACGTTGTAGAAATGGTATTAGGCGGCTTGGTGAACAAAGACATCGTAAATTTAATTAACCAAAATGGTGGTCAGGCGATTGGCTTAACCGGTAAAGATGGTCAATTAATAAAAGCGAAAAAACTAAAAGTTACGCATAAAACACCTGAAATGCAGACACCTGAAATTATCGACATCGGTCATGTCGGTGAAGTGGCTAAGATCAATACAAAGGTTTTAGAAATGCTAGCCAACTCGGATATCATTCCGGTGATTGCACCAATCGGTGTGGGTGAAAACGGTGAGTCTTACAATATCAACGCGGATCTTGTTGCGGGTAAAGTAGCCGAAGCGGTAAAAGCAGAAAAATTATTATTGCTAACCAATATTGCAGGCTTAATGGACAAGGACGGCCAGATCTTGACCGGCCTTACCACTGAACAAGTGGATGGCTTAATTGAAGATGGCACCATTTACGGTGGCATGTTACCAAAGATTCAGTGTGCGCTTGATGCGGTTAAAGGCGGTGTCACCAGCGCCCACATTATCGATGGTCGTGTGAGTCATAGCACCATGCTTGAAATTTTTACCGATGAAGGTGTAGGTACATTAATCACAAACGATTAACACCTTTATCCTGATTGCGATCCTTTAGGGTGGAAAACGAACCATTAACCGGTTTAGTTTTCCACTTAACCACAACCAGATCACGAAAATTACCATTAGCCATTGCGAGTTAGTTGTGAGGGCATTAGGATTGGACTTCTTTGTGATTCAAGCAAAATATACGTATGACGGAATCCCCACAAAAACCATCTCGTAAACAGCAAATTTTGCAAGCGCTCGCGCACATGCTTGAAATGAACCCTGGCGCTCGTATAACAACCGCCAATCTTGCAAAAGAAGTGGGTGTTAGTGAAGCGGCTTTATATCGCCACTTCCCAAGCAAAGCAAAAATGTTTGAAGGCTTAATCGAATTTATCGAAGCCACCATCTTCACTCGCATCAATCGCATTCGCACCGAGCATGACAGCACTTTGTCACGTCTTGAACATGCCATGACATTGATTTTAACCTTTTCTGAAAAGAATCCAGGCATGTGCCGCATTCTAACGGGTGATGCACTATCAGGTGAAACCGAGCGTTTACGTGCACGTGTTGCTCAATTTTTCGAACGTCTAGAAACACAACTAAAGCAAATCTTACGTGAAAGTGAATTGCGCGATAACAAGATGTCACGCATTGAAGATGGCCCTTGCGCCAACATGTTGCTGGCAATCATTGAAGGTCGTATTCGCCAATACGTTCGCACTGAATTTAAAACACTGCCATTAACACATTGGAGCCAACAGTGGGAATTTCTTGCGGCAAGCCTATTGGTTGATCAACGCCAAGCGGCACCGGTTTAAGCCTAGCCCTTAAAAAGCAAAGCCAAAAAAACCAGAGCATGCTCTGGTTTTTTTATTTGGGTATTTGGTGAGTAAAATTAACTACACACCATACTCATCACGGTAAGCCTTGATGGCAGGGAAGTATTGCTTAAAGTCTTCTTGCTGTCCCACAAACTCCATTACCTGCTCAAGTTTCACAATGCTGATAACAGGAATACCATAATCGCGCTCCACTTCTTGAATGGCAGACAACTCACCTTTACCTTTCTCTTGGCGATCTAGCGCAATCACCACACCGGCGGGTTTTGCATTGGGCTGCTCTTCAAGTAATGCCATCACTTCACGAATAGCGGTGCCTGCTGTGATCACATCATCAATGATTAGGATATTACCTTCTAATGCAGCACCCACTAGTGTTCCGCCTTCGCCGTGCGCTTTTTTCTCTTTGCGGTTAAACGCATAAGGGGTTTCACGGTCAAAGTTTTCAGACAGGCTCATGGCCGTTGTGGCGGCTAAAGGGATGCCTTTATATGCAGGGCCAAAGAGCACATCCATGTTTACGCCAGAATTCACTATGGCAGCGGCATAACTTCTGGCTAGCGTCGACATGGCCTTGCCACTATTAAACAGGCCTGCATTAAAGAAGTATGGGCTTATGCGGCCAGACTTTAATTCGAACTCACCAAACTTCAATACACCTTGCTCGATGGCAAATTCAATAAACGCCTTTTGATAATCCTGCATAATCTCAACCACTGTCTAAACTTAAGTTATGTGACTTCAGCTTAGCTGAAGTCCGCCAATTTTGGTCTATCTGTGCTAATCGCTTGGCACAAATTCGGGTATTTTAACGGCTAATACTATAATTCCCATCATAGACTGCAAAAATAAGCACAAAAATCGCCTAAGGCCTTGTTACCGTTTGATTTAAACCACTTTTTGTACGATTCACACGTGATCGTTCTAGCGGAATAGTTAATTCGCGAAAAAGTCCGTTTTAGAGATGTTAGCCTAATCAAAACTGAGTATCATAGCCGCCTCGAAAAACAGGGAGCCTTTATGAAGGTTATAAACGTACAAGTTAACGGACTAGAAGCCGCCGTCGCCGATGGCTTTTATGATTGGCTAGCTGAGCATGATGCGGACGTTGTCTGTGTACAAAACCTGAAAGCAAAAGAATATCAACTAAGCGATGCGGTGCTTTACCCTGAAAACTTCAACGCTTACTTCTTTGATGGTGAGCCAGACAACTACAGTGGCGTCGCTATTTTAACTCGTGACATGCCTAAAGCCATTATGACGGGTTTGGCATTTGAATCTTGCGATCGCTTTGGTCGTTATATTCAAGCGGATTTTGAGCAAGTTTCCATTGGTTCCATCTTATTTCCAATTGAAGATGAGCATAATAGCCTTGAGGACAAGTTAACGTTTCAGCAGCAATTTATCGAGCACCTAAAGAAAACCAAACGCAAGCGTCGTGAATTTATTTTTGCAGGTTTCTTTGGTGTGGCCCATAAGTCTGTGGATATTGCCGACTGGAAAGCCGCACAAAACAAACCTGGCTTTCTCCCAGAAGAGCAAGCCTTTATGGATCAAGTCACCGGTCCATTAGAATTTGTGGATGCCTTTCGTGAAGCCAATTTTGGTGAGAACCAATTTACTTGGTGGCCAGATGCTGAGTCAGCTCGCCGTAATCAAAATGGCTGGCGCTTAGATTACCAAATTTGCACACCTGAACTGCGCCAATTTGTGGTGGATGCAAAGGTATTACGTGATCCGATTTGGGGGCAACACGGCGCTACCTTAATCGAGTATGAAATCGATTAATCCTCATATTTGCAATTGATACCCGTAAAAAAGCCCACATGAACGTGGGCTTTTTTGTGGGTATTCATATAGGAATGCTGAATATTAAGGCTCGCTCTTTGCCATCGCTTTTGTGGCTAATGTACGCATATCACCATAATAACCAATGGCATGACCGCCAATGGCATCGCTGTCAGTCATAAACATAATGCGATTAACCTCTTTGATGTTTTCACCAAATACTCGCTGCCAATCCTTCTGAATATGCCGATGCAGGGTTTGCCACTTCATAGTGGTTTGGCCATCGCCACTTGCTACGATGACTTTATTGTTTTCATCAATTGCCCAGTCACTATCAATGGGCTGAGAATGGGACCACACATAATGAATAGACTTTGCATCGCCAAACATGGGTTTACGACTGACAATAACGCGTAATACAAAGTCATTACCTTGAGCTTCACGTTCATCAAATTCATATTGTTTGGTTTCAATCCCTTGATTATCCATTGCCAGAGCATAAGGGGTCAGTTCTGCTGTCCATTGCCATTGCAATACTGGGGTTTTCTCAAGATTGATGGTGCGTGAATATTCATAACCGGATGCGGATTTGACGCTTTCTGCACGTAAAACAACCCCCTGCTCCATATCCATAATGGGTTGATATTGAGTTTCGCCGCTGAATATCACACGACTCCAGTTATCAAGATTGCCTTCAATTAATAACGGTTTTGCAGCACTGTGCATGGCAAGTAACGCCAATAAGACTGTGATGGAACGCTTCATCCGCGACCTCTATTTTATTTTTATTATTTTTCAGGGTGCACCTTAGACTTGCAGCTGAGTACGCGCAATAGCCAACTAAGACAACTTAAAACCGCTGTCAGCTTCTGACTAAACTATTTTCGACTTTTAAGATGCGGATCTATTTTCTTTTCAATAGGCATAAAAAAACCCAACAATATTGCTGGGTTTATTTTGACGTTCACAACCCTTAAATAGGACGTGAACCATAGTTTGAGGTCGGTTTACGCGGCGGATCCGCCATGACATTCGGCTCAATTTCATTAATTGCGCCACCTTTTTGCAAAAAGGCCTCTATTTCATTGTCCATTTTGCTGCGCAATTTCTGGCGTGACGCGATGGATCGCAAAACCCCTTCTTCTGCACTGCCAATAAACGCCATATCTGGCTCATCGACTACACCGACACTATCGTCAGTATCATCATTTATCTCGACCTTTGGGGCTTTTTTAGATTTAGGCATAATAGCTCTCCCATCCTTAAGTTCCATGAGCAATAAACGCTGCGTAGAAATTTATAGTTCAGGGGAGCGTATCTGTCAGATATTTAGCTATACCTAATTGCTATTAATAAACCCTTTTAGGCTCCTTTTTCGCATATCAGATATGCAAGTAAGTAGGAGACACTAGGGTTTTCTCTAATTCTGCTAAGAATAATTCTTTCTCTTCAGCCCCTAGATCAGACCCTTGCAGAATATCGCTGTACGCCTGCTGAAGCTTCGGAATATCAAAGTTCACATATTGCAATACCTTGGCAACCGTATCCCCTTGCTGGGCCGATTGAAGGGCCACCTTGCCGCTATCATCAATATAAACGTCAACAGAATCTGTATCACCGAACAAGTTGTGCAAATCTCCCAAGATTTCTTGGTAGGCCCCAACCATGAAAAATCCCATCAGGATATCTTCGTGGTCAGCATAACTTGGCATCGGTAAAGTGGTTTCTAAGCTGTCACCCTCAATGTATTGCTCAACACGGCCATCACTGTCACAGGTTATATCTTGAATAACCGCGCGGCGCTCAACTGGTCGATTTAAACCGGTTAATGGCAATATTGGGAAAATCTGATCAATCCCCCATGCATCAGGAATGGACTGAAACAATGAAAAGTTCACAAATAACTTATCCGCCTGAGTCTCTTGAATGCGATCCAGTACTTGGGCTTGCCCTTTAGCACTGGTTGATAACTGTTGGGACAAACATTGATTAATCGTGTTCGAATACGCTTCGATTTTGGCACGCTCTTTAAGCCCAATATTGCCTTGCAAGAAAGCGCTTTGGCTATCCGCTAGGTCATGCTGCACATCATGATAGGCTTCAAGTAATGAGCGCTTACTAGGATTAATAATGCGCTGATACACATCCCACATGTGATGTACCAGTGGCGATTCTTCTTCTAATGGCGGCTGTACTTCATCTGTCATTGGCTGCTCCCAATCAATTACATTGGTGAGCAACACAGCATGGTGAGCGGTCATGGCACGACCAGACTCCGTGATAATGTCAGGGTGCTTTAAGTCCGCTTGATTAGCCGCTTCATTAAACGCGTAAACCACATTGTTGGCGTACTCAGCCATGCTGTAATTCATCGAGCAAAAACTGCGTGAGCGGGTACCTTCATAATCCACACCCAAACCACCACCCACATCCACCACATTAATATTGGCCCCTAACAAGCAAAGCTCAGTATAAATACGACCACACTCACGTAAACCGCTTTGAATATCACGGATATTGGCGATTTGGCTACCCAGGTGAAAATGCAAAAGCTGCAAACTGGATAAACTGCCTTGCGCTTTTACTTGTTCGAATACTTGCAAAATTTGATTAGCGGATAAACCAAACTTAGATTTTTCGCCACCGGTATTCTGCCAGTTGCCCTTGCCTACCGACGCTAAACGGGCGCGAACTCCTAAACGAGGAATGACATCCAGTGCTTTTGCTTCTTCTAGGATTAAGTCCAACTCAGAGACTTTTTCAACCACCAGGTAAACCTTATGTCCTAGCTTTTCGCCCAAAAGTGCTAAACGAATGTAGTGACGGTCTTTATAGCCGTTGCACACAATGGTGGCTTTACTTTGACCAGCCATACCCAGCACCGCCATCAACTCAGGCTTACTGCCTGCTTCTAGACCGATGGATTGACCTTGCTGCTGCTGACCGTTAATTAACTCTTCAACCACGCGGCGCTGCTGGTTCACCTTAATAGGGTAAACACTGGTATAAGAACCCTCATAACCATGCAGTTGGCTGGCATTACGAAACGCCTCGTTAATAGCACGCACGCGATCATGCAAAATGGCAGGAAAGCGCATTAATAATGGCAACTCTAAACCATCTGCTCGAGCCTGATCGATTAAATCCTTAAAACTGACCTTAACATCATCAAACGGGCTAACCACCACATCACCTTGTGGATTTACATCAAAAAAGCCTTCGCTCCAATGTTCGATATTGTAAACATCACGTGCTTGTTGGGCATCCGTTTGCATATTATGTAATCCACCTTAGCTTATGGGTACTGCACTAAAAGTTTGCACAGGTTAAAAAAATTGCCCTTAATTGCGGCAAATACCCTTTTCCAACTGAATAAAATTGAGTAAGGTATCTGTCCCCCGCATTAGGTGACAGAGCTAGATTGGTTTACCGATCTAGCTTTGCCTCCTGATCATAGTCTAGCAACAATGCTGGCGCATTTTATTCATCATTGCCTGCACATCAAGATATTTATAGTTTTACCCCAATATTCGCAAAATATAGTCCAGTCTAGATAGCCACACTCCGTATTGGGTAAAAGCATTGGGCACAAAAAAGGGAGCCTAAGCTCCCTTTACATTCATGCTCAAATTACCAATCAAATTGCTGACTAATGCCCAACACCAAAGAATAACCTTTCTTTTGTTGGTTGGTCAGCAGTACTTCAAAATCAACTTTAGAAGGCATGGCTAACACAACCGATACCGAATAATCCCATAACTCTTTTGAATCATCTGGGGTTAACAAACCCGCGGTAAATGCCATACCGGCATCATCCCAAAACTCATAATTGGCAGCCAGCTCTTTATATTCATAGGTGTCTTTATCATCTTGATAAACACTTAAGCGGTAATCACGCCAAGCCACATTCATATTGTATTCAGTGTTTTCTTTTTTATCACCGCCGCGCTCATAACCAATGACACCACCGCCTAAAGCCACATTACCTAAACTGTAAGCAAAACCACCATAAGCATTCACTTCTGATGTATCAAAATCTTCAATGCTACCTGTGTAACCCCAAGCACCGGCATAAAAACCAAATGGACCGGTATAGTCGATACCACCGTTAATCACGATATCGGCATCACTTTGTTTCACACCACGAAACATATATTTAGTGGCTGACCCCATGTTTGTGGTTAGCTCAGCGTAAACGGGGGTGGCCATAATGAAGGCCGCTAATACAAGTAAATACTTAGACATTTAACTTTATTCTTAGAGGTAATGATTGCCGCGCACTATAGCAAGTCTTGGCTAGGCATGGAATGTTAGGGATTGGATAAGGGAAAATTAAAAAGGTTCCGCTGACAGGAGGTGGGGTTGTTGAGCTTTACGGTAAATGGTTGTTTACTTTTTAACGCAACAGCAAACACATGTACGAACTCGCACCTGCGAGTGATAAGCCATTCACCCGCAGGTGCGGGTTCGTATGTATTTCAGATTTTTCAAGCTGATGCCAAGCTAACCTTTTCAGATTGGTAGGATGGGTTAGATTGAGCGCAGCGAGGTCGTAACCCATCTGCACCTGTTGCGTTCAAACAACACCCTCTCAAGCTACTAGCATTTAACGGGTTATAAAAATACATGTATATTTGCATGTAATCATGAAGCTGATATTGATGGGTTACGCTTCGCTAACCCACCCTACCAAGGCGATGCGTTCTTGCGAACATGTCCGAGCTTGCACCTGCGAGCGATAAGCCATTCACCCTCAGGTGCGGGTTCGTACTCACAAATAAAAAAAGCCCCAATGCTTTCACATTGAGGCTTTCTTGATAAACGCTCGATCACTTTAAAAGCGCCTTACGTCTCCCGCTTAGTTTAAGCTAAGCAATTACTTAGAAGTGAACTCTGGGTAAGCTTCCATGCCACACTCGGCAAGGTCAACACCTTCGTACTCTTCTTCTTCTGTTACTCGTACACCCATCACAGCTTTGATGATGCCCCAAACAATGAAGCTGGCTACGAATACCCAAACAAAGATAGTCACTGCACCCATTAACTGACCACCAATGGTGGTGCCTGAGTTAGTGAATGGCACAACGAGTAGACCAAATAAACCTACCACACCGTGAACAGAGATGGCGCCCACAGGATCGTCGATTTTCATCTTGTCTAGAGTCAGGATAGAAAGCACAACGATTAGACCACCGATGGCACCAATGATGGTGGCTTCGAATGGGGTAGGCGTTGAAGGTTCAGCGGTAATCGCTACTAGACCAGCAAGAGCACCGTTAAGGGCCATTGTAAGATCCGCTTTCTTGAATAAGATACGCGCTAGGATCAGTGCACCAATCAAACCACCGGCAGCAGCCGCGTTAGTATTAGTGAACACAACCGCTACTGCGTGAGCGTTAGCGATATCGCCAAGCTTAAGTACAGAACCACCGTTGAAACCGA